>NZ_JBFAKP010000026.1:0-94741 GCF_040655795.1 Nonomuraea sp. NPDC050310
TTACATTCCGAACCCGGAAGTTAAGCTTCTCTGCGCCGATGGTACTGCACTCGCCAGGGTGTGGGAGAGTAGGTCGCCGCCGCACAAATATTGGTCAGTAGGGCCCGCCGTGGGTTTCCCGGCGGGCTCTACTGCGTTGCACGAGGGTTAGGCCCGTCCGGGTGTCCGGGCGGGCCTTTTTGCGTTTACTGAGGCTTCTCGCGGAGGCCGGCCCATGTCCAAGCCAGGGAAACACATGATCGGGTTTGGCCCGGGGCGCGAGCCGTACCCGCAGATCAGTAGGGTTGAGGGTGTGGAGTACAGAGCAGTGGAGCGCGCCATCATGGAGCGCGGTGTCGAGTGGGACTTCGAGCCGACGCTGGGGCGGGTGACCGCGCTGCTGGAGTTGCTCGGGGAGCCGCAGAAGGCGTACCCGATCGTGCACATCGCGGGGACGAACGGCAAGACGAGCACGGCGCGGATGACGGAGACGCTGCTGCGCGAGCGCAACCTGCGGGTGGGGCGGTTCACCAGCCCGCACCTGGTGACGATGCGCGAGCGGATCGTGGTGGACGGCAAGCCGCTGAGCGAGGAGCGGTTCGTCGAGGTGTTCGAGGAGGTGCTGCCCTACGTCGATCTGCTGGAGCGCGACGGCGGGCGGCGGGTGCAGTTCTTCGAGGTGCTGACCGCGATGGCGTTCGCCGCGTTCGCGGACACGCCGGTGGACGTGGCGGTGATCGAGACCGGGATGGGCGGCACGTGGGATGCCACGAACGCCGCCGACGGGGACGTGGCCGTCATCACGCCGATCTCGCTGGACCACACCGACCGGCTGGGCGAGGACATCGCGACCATCGCCGGGGTGAAGGCCGGGATCATCAAGCCCGGCGCGACGGTCATCCTCGCGCAGCAGGAGCTGGAGGCGGCCGAGGTGCTGATGCGCCAGGCCGCCGAGACCGGCGTGGTGGTGGCGCGGGAGGGTCTGGAGTTCGGGGTGCTGGCCCGCGAGGTGGCGATGGGCGGGCAACTGCTCACGCTGCGCGGGCTGAAGGGCGCCTACGACGAGGTGTACCTGCCGCTGTACGGCGCCCACCAGGCGAGCAACGCGGTGTGCGCGCTGGCGGCGGTCGAGGCGATGACCGGGGGCGACGAGCCGCTGGCCACCGACCTGGTCCGGCAGGCGTTCGCGCAGGTGACGTCGCCGGGCCGGCTGGAGGTCGTGCGGCGGGGCCCGACGGTGGTCGTGGACGCGGCGCACAACCCGGGCGGCATGCAGGCGACCATCGAGGCCGTGGAGGAGTCGTTCGACTTCGCCAAGGTGATCGGTGTCGTCGCGGTGATGCGCGACAAGGACGTGTCGGGCATCCTCGAACTGCTGGAGCCGGTGCTGGAGGAGGTCGTGGTGACGACGAACTCCTCGCCGCGGGCGATGCCGGCCGCGGAGCTGGGCGTGCTGGCCGAAGGCTATTTCGGGGCGGACCGGGTGCACGTGGTCGAGCGGCTGGACGACGCGATCGACCGCGGCATCGGGATCGCCGACGCGCAGGGCGAGTTCAGCGGCACGGGCGTGCTGATCACCGGGTCCGTGGTGACCGCGGGGGACGCACGGCATCTGATGAAGGCCGGGGACGAGGAGTGAGCCGCGCGGAGCTGGAGCCGGCGCGGCGAGAGGCTGGAGACGAGACGTGAAATTCGTCGTGACACCGGGACTGCGCCGCCTGTGCGCCACGGTGCTGGGCATGGAGGCGATCGTCGTCGGGCTGGTCACGCCGGTGGCGATCAAGCTGAACGACGTGGCCCCCGCGCTGGCGGTGACCGCGGGCGTGGGCCTGGCGGTGTTGTGCGTGCTGGTGGCCGGGATGCTCAAGCGGCCGTGGGCGTACGCGGCGGGCACGGTGGTGCAGGTGCTGGCGATCGCCACCGGTTTCCTGGTGCCGACCATGTTCTTTCTTGGCGGACTCTTCGCCGTGCTGTGGATCACGGCGATTATCGTCGCTCGCCGTGTCGAGGGCGTGACTTCGCGCTAAAGTCGGCCTACATGGCCGTCCCCCCAATTCAGCGGTCCCAGCAGGCGGCTGCCGCGGGACCGGGCACCAGCGCAGGCTGGTACACCTCACCCCTCCTCTTCGACGTCGTGCTCGGGGCGCTGCTGCTGGTCGCGCTGCCGCTCGCGATCGTCGCCATCCCCAACACCGTCTCGGTCGTGGGCGATCTGCTGCCGCAGGAGATGGACCGCGTCGGGCTGATGCGCGCGCACGGGTTGTCCGTGCCGGCGACGATGCTGACCGTGCCCTTGGCGGCGATCGTGCTGCGCAAGGTGAAGGTCGCGCATCTGCTGGTCGGCGGGCTCGCCCTGCTGGCGGTGGCGGACGTGCTCGGCGGGTTCGCCGGCTCGACCTTCATGGTCGGCGTGCTGCGCGTCCTGCACGGCGTGGGCGCCGGGTTGCTCATCCCCGCGACGCTGGTCGCCGCCTGGGACCGCGGGCCTGCGCTGCGCGCGGTCTGGGCGGGACTGCTGGCCGCGAGCCTGCTCTGCGCGCAGGCGCTGGCGTTGTGGCCGCTCGACGGGGTCACGAGCTGGAAGATCACGCTGCAGCCGTACCCGCTGCTGACCGGGGTGGCGCTGGCGCTGGCGGCCGGATACTTCGTGCTGTGGGTGCTGCGCGGCGAGAACGCGACGCCCGCGCCGCAGGGCGTCGAGCACAGCCGGTTGTCGCTGTCGGCCGTGCCCGCCGCGGGCATCGCGGTGCTGGCGATCGGCACGACCTACAGCGACTGGGGCGCCTTCCTGGTGCTGGCCGCGGCCGCGCTCTCGGTCGGCGCGCTGCTGGCGCTGGCGTCGATCGGCAACCGGGAGGGCCGCACGCTGGCCTACGCGGTGGTCGCGGTCGGCACGGTCGTGCTGCCGACCGCCGCGCAGACCACCATGGTCGAGATGGGCGGTATGGGCGGTCCGGGGCTGAAGGGGCTGTGGGCGCCGTTCCTGATCGCGGCCGTGCTGACCGTTGCGGCCGCGTTCTGGGCAGGCGTGTACGGCGGAGCCATGCGCCGGTGGCTGGTCTCGGCCGGGCTGCTCAGCATGGTGATGGGGCTGTGCGGGATCCGCCTCATGGTGCCGACGTCCGAGGGGATCTGGCTGGCCGTGCCGTTCGCGCTGCTCGCGGTCGGGGCGGGGGTCGCGCTCGTGGGGGCGTTGCGGCAGGCCGGGGTGGGGTCGGCGTTGTTCGCGTTGACGTTGTGCTTTCCCGGGGTGCTGGCCGGATACCTGCTCGGTACCGGGGTGCAGGTGATGCGGGTCGCCGGGTCGCGGACGCGGCAGCAACTGGTGGACAACTTCGTCGGCGCGCTGCACGGGTGGGCGCTGGTGGGTGGGTTCCTGGTCGTCGTGGTCATTCTGCTGGCCTCGTTCCTGGCTCGCGGGCCGGGGGCGGAGACCGAGGCCGAGGGTGACGCTCCTCCGTCGGAGGAGGCCGTCGTCGCGGCTCCCGAGGTGTCGCCGCCGGTGTTCGCCAAGCCGTACGCGACCAAGAAGCCCGCCGAGGAGCGGGAGATGGTCACCGTGTCGGCGCAGGGGGACACGGGGGGCGCGAACGCGGCGGCGAAGGCGCCGGCGGGCGAGGCGGGGCGACGGAAGACGCCTGCTGAGCCGGAGAAGGGGCCGGATCAGGCGGAGGCCGAGGAGGCCGAGACCCGCGCCGAAGGCACCGAAACCACCGGAAGCCCCGAGAGTGCGGAGAGTGCCGAGAGCGCGGTGGTGGCGGAGGACGAGGCCGACGACGCGCCGACCGGGGAGGTGCCGAGGGTGGTCACCAGCGCCCAGCTCCCGGTCGTGCCACCCCCGGCCCAGTCACCAGAGGACGGGGACCGGCTGTAACCGAGAGGGCGGGGGTGCGCGTAACGGTAAGCTGTGCGACGTCACGCGCATCTGTCGCGACCAAGATCTGTTCAAAGGAGAACCTCCCGTGTCCGAGCGCACTCTTGTCCTGATCAAGCCCGACGGGGTGAAGCGTGGCCTCATCGGTGACGTGATCGCCCGCATTGAGCGCAAGGGCCTCAAGATCGTCGCCATGGAGCTGCGTCAGCTCGACGCCGAGGTCGCCAAGGCGCACTACGCCGAGCACTCCGAGCGTCCGTTCTTCGGCGAGCTGGTGGAGTTCATCACCTCCGCTCCGCTGGTCGCGCTGGTCGTCGAGGGCCCGCGCGCGGTCGAGGCCTTCCGCGCCCTGGCCGGCCTCACCGACCCGGTGAAGTCCGCTCCCGGCACGATCCGCGGCGACCACGCCCTGGAGATCGGCGAGAACGTCGTGCACGGCTCCGACTCGCCCGAGTCCGCCGCTCGCGAGATCAAGATCTTCTTCCCGGACCGCTTCTAAGGTCTGCCGGAAACGCCGGATCCCACGGGGGTCCGGCGTTTCTGCTGTTCAGGGACGGTGGAAAAGGGCGAGCCGGTGTAAAAGGAGGGTCGGCTAGCGAGGAAAGATTTTTCTGGTGCGGAAGCGCTCATTGCGCCACAGGGTGGGTACGTCACGTTACGATTCGGGTGCGATCCGTAGTCATCCGCGTACGACGTGACGGAAGGCCACTTTCCCCATGGGCAGCAAGCTCGCCTTTCTCGGCCGCGACATGGCGGTCGACCTCGGCACCGCAAACACGCTGGTCTACGTGCGCGGCCGCGGCATCGTCCTGAACGAGCCCTCGGTCGTCGCCATCAACACCGCGACCGGAAAGATCGTGGCGGTTGGCATCGAGGCCAAGCGCATGATCGGCCGGACGCCCGGCAACATCGTCGCCGTGCGGCCGCTGAAGGACGGCGTGATCGCCGACTTCGACGTGACCGAGCGCATGTTGCGCTATTTCATCCAACGCGTGCATCGGCGACGCCATTTCGCCAAGCCGCGCATCATCATCGCGGTGCCGAGCGGCATCACCGGCGTGGAGCAGCGCGCGGTGAAGGAGGCCGGCTACCAGGCCGGGGCCCGCAAGGTCTACATCATCGAGGAGCCGATGGCCGCCGCGATCGGCGCGGGGCTGCCGGTGCACGAGCCGACCGGGAACATGGTCGTCGACATCGGCGGCGGCACCACCGAGGTGGCGATCATCTCGATGGGCGGCGTGGTGACCAGCCAGTCGATCCGGGTCGGCGGCGACGAGCTGGACCAGGCGGTGATCAGTTTCGCCAAGAAGGAGTTCAGCCTCATGCTCGGCGAGCGCACCGCCGAGGAGATCAAGATGGCGATCGGCTCGGCCTGCGAGACGGGCGACGAGTGCCATGCCGAGATCCGCGGGCGCGACCTGGTGAGCGGGCTGCCGAAGACCGTCGTGATCAGCGGCGAGGAGATCAGGAAGGCCACCGAGGAGCAGGTCAACGCGATCGTCGACGCGGTGCGCACGACCCTGGACAAGTGCCCGCCCGAGCTGTCGGGCGACATCATGGACCGCGGCATCGCGCTGACCGGCGGCGGGGCGTTGCTCAAGGGAATGGACGACCGCATCCGGCATGAGACAGGGATGCCCGTCCACCTGGTCGACAACGCGCTCGACTCGGTGGCGCTCGGCTCCGGCCGGTGCGTGGAGGAGTTCGAGGAACTGCAGCAGGTTCTGGTTCCGGAGGCACGGCACTCATGAGGGACACGCGCCGCGCCCGGCTGATCCTCGGACTGCTGCTGACCGCGGCGCTCGTGATCCTGACCGTCGACCATCGCGCGGGGGACGGCTCGCCGCTGGGCCCGCTGCGCGGGATCGGCGCTTCGGTGTTCGGTACGGCGCAGCAGGTCGGCTCCTCGGTGACCCGCCCGATCGGGTCGTTCTTCAGCGCGCTGGTCGACGCGCCCTCGGCGCAGGAGCGCATCAAACGGCTGGAGGCGGAGAACGCCCGGCTGCGCTCGGGGCTGGCGACGGCCGCGCTGGACAAGTCCCGGTCGGCCGAGCTGCAGCGGATGCTGGGGCTGGCCGGCACGGGCGGGTACACGGTGCTCCCGGCCACCGTCATCGCCCGGCGCGGGCACCCCGGGTTCGAGGACGCGATCGAGATCGACGCCGGCACCGCCGACGGGGTCCGCCCGGACATGACGGTGCTCAACGGCGACGGCCTGGTCGGGCGGGTGGTCGCGGCCAGCGGCAGCACGGCGACCGTGGTCCTGCTGAGCGATCCCGCCTCCTCGGCGGGCGCGCGGGTGGAGGGCGGCAACGAGCTGGGCGTGGTGAGCGGCGTCGGCAACAGCGGGCGGCTTGTGCGCTTCCGGCTGCTCGACTCGACCGCGCCGCTCGCGCGGGGGCTGCGGCTGGTGAGCTTCGGGTCGGAGAAGGGCACGCCGTACGTGCCGGGGGTGCCGATCGGGGTGATCGAGCAGGTCGAGGCCACGCCGGGCGAGCTGACGAGGAGCGCCTACGCCCGGCCGTACGCGAACTTGAGCGCTCTGGACGTGGTGGGCGTGGTGGTGCGGGCGCCGACGCGGCAGCCGCGGGACGCGGTGCTGCCGCCGGCGGCCAAGGAGTCGCGGTGATCGCCGCGCTGGCGCTGGTCGCCGCGCTGCTGGTCCAGATGACGCTGGTGAACCGGCTGCACCTGCCGGCAGGTGGGGTGCCCGACCTGGTGCTGCTGACCGTGATCGGGCTGGCCTCGACGCGCGGGCCGGTGGCGGGGGCGGTCATGGGCTTCTGCGCCGGGCTGCTGGCCGACCTGATGCCGCCGGCGGCGCACCTGGTGGGGCAGTACGCCTTCGTCTACGCGCTGATCGGCTTCCTGGCCGGGCGCGGCGTCGGCGGGCCGGTGACGACCGTCGTGCTCTGCGTGGTGCTGGCGCCGGTGCTGGCCGCGGCGGTGGGCGGGCTGATCGGCGACTCGCGGGTGACGATGGCGACGCTGACCGAGATGGTGCCGGTGACCATGGTGTACACGCTGATCCTGGCGCCGGTCGTGGTCTGGACGATCTCGTGGAGCGGCAGGGGGAGGCTGGCGACGTGACCCGGATGCGGACTCGGCTGGTCGTGCTGCACGTGCTGGTGCTGACGCTGCTGGCCGTGCTGGCGGTGCGGCTGTGGCAGGTGCAGGTGGTCCAGGGGCACGAGTTCGTGTCGGCCGCCGCCGAGACCCGCAACCGCAACGTGGTGGTGCCCGCGGTGCGGGGACAGATCCTCGACTCGTCGGGACGGCCGCTGGTGCGCAACCGCACGGCGCTGGTGGTGTCGGTGGACCGCCAGCAGGCGACCAGGAACCCGAAGGTGCTGCAGCGGCTGGCGGAGGTGCTCGACCGGCCGGTCAAGACGCTGGAGAAGCGCATCAGGCCGTGCGGTCCCGGCGTGACCCGGCCGTGCTGGACCGGCTCGCCGTACCAGCCGATCCCGATCGACGACCGGGTCAGCACCCGGGAGGCGCTGACCATCCTGGAGCGCCAGGAGGAGTTCCCCGGCGTGACCGCGGAGGTGCAGGCGGTCCGCGAGTACCCCGGCGGCCGGGCGGGCGCCCAGATGCTCGGCTACCTGCAGCCCGTCACCGAGGAGGAGCTGGAGCGGCGCGACGGCCTGAAGGCCGGCTTCTCCGGCGTCGACCTGGTCGGCCGCGACGGGCTGGAGGCGACCTACGACGAGGAGCTGCGCGGCAAGCCGGGCCTGCGCAAGGTGCAGGTCGACCGGCTGGGCAAGCCGATCGGGGTCGAGCAGCAGGTCGCGCCGATCCCCGGGGACACGCTGGTGACCAGCATCGACGCGCGGATCCAGGGCTTCGTGGAGAAGGCGGTGCACGGGGCGATGAAGAAGGCCCCGCGGGCCGACGGCGCGGCGGGCGTCGTGCTGGACGCCAAGACCGGCCGGGTGATCGCGCTGGCCAGCGCGCCGGGCTATGACCCGGCGGTGTGGGCCGGCGGCATCTCCGAAGCGGAGTACCAGCGGCTGCTGTCGGAGAAGGCGGGCAAGCCGCTGGTGTCGCGGGCGATCAAGGGCGAGTTCGCGCCGGGTTCGACCTTCAAGGTCTCCTCGGTGGCGGCGATGTTGCGCTCCGGCTACCCGATCAAGGGCACGTACGGGTGCCCGGGCGCGTTCATGGTGGGCGACCGGCCCTTCCACAACTTCCGCGGCATCGGGCTGGGCACGCTGACCATGCACACCGCCCTGGTGAAGTCGTGCGACACCATCTTCTACAAGGCCGCCTACGAGGAGTGGATCCGCGACGGCGGGCTGCACGCCGGCCCCAAGGCCAAGGAGCGGTTCGCCGCGACCGCGCGGGCCTTCGGCTTCGGCTCGCCGACCGGGATCGACATCCCGGGCGAGTCGGCCGGGCGCATCCCGGACCGGGCGTGGAAGAAGAACCTGTGGGCGCAGACCAGCGCGGAGACGTGCAAGCGCTCCCGCACCGGCTACCCCGAGGTGAAGAGCGCGTCGCGGCAGGCCTTCCTCAAGCGGCTGGCCCACGAGAACTGCGTCGAGGGCTACCTGCTGCGTCCGGGTGACGCGGCCAACTTCTCCATCGGCCAGGGCGACGTGCTGTCCACGCCGCTGCAGCTCGCGCGGGCGTACGCGGCGCTGGTGAGCGACGGCAAGCTGCGCAGCCCGCGCATCGGCTGGGCGCTGGTGCGGCCGGACGGCACGCTGGTCAAGAAGATCGAGGTGCCGGTGGTCGGGAAGCTGCCGGTCAGCCCCGCCGAGCGGGCCTACATCAAGAACGCGCTCAGCCAGGTCGCCTCCGACGGCACCGCGGCCGGGGCCTTCTCCGGCTTCCCGATGGACCTGGTGAAGATCGGCGGCAAGACCGGAACCGCCGAGGTGTACGGCAAGGCGGACACCTCCTGGTTCGCCTCCTTCGCGCCGACGCAGAACCCGAAGTACGTGGTCGTGGTGATGGTCTCGCAGGGCGGCATGGGCGGCCAGACCGCGGCGCCTGCCGTACGGGAGATCTACGAGGGCATCTACGGCATCAAGGGCACCGAGCCCGTCAAGCCGGTCACCAAGCTGCCGACGATCGCCCCGGACGGGACGGTGCAGCGATGACCGAACGCACGTTGCTCGCCAGGAGGCGGCCCTTCACCCGGGCGGGGGCGCGGGCGGCGGTCTGGAAGCTGGACGGGGTGCTGCTGGTCGCGGTGGTGGCGTTGTGCGTCATCGGCACGCTGCTGGTGTGGTCCTCGACCCGCACCTGGGCGCCCGGCTCGACGGGACTGGTGAAGAAGCACCTGCTCAACGTGGCGATCGGGCTGGCGCTGAGCAGCGCGGTGGCGATGCTGGACTACCGGCTGCTGCGGGCCTACGCGCCGGTGATCTACGCGGTCACCGTGATCGGACTGGTGCTGGTGCTGACGCCGCTCGGCACCGAGGTGAACGGCTCGCACTCCTGGATCATGCTGGGCGGCGGCTTCGCCATCCAGCCGTCGGAGTTCGCCAAGCTGGGGCTGGTGCTGTTGCTGGCCATGCTGCTGGCCCGGCCCAAGGAGGGCACCGACCGGCCGCGCTGGCTGGACGTGTTCCTGGGCGCGCTGGCGGCGGCGCTGGCGATGGGGCTGGTCATGCTCCAGCCCGACCTGGGCACCACGCTGGTGATGGGCGTCATCTTCGTCGGCGCGCTGGCCATCGGCGGGGTGCGCAAGCGGCTGCTGATCGGCCTGGCGCTGGCGGCGGTGGGCGGGGCGGCGGCGGTCTTCTACTTCGAGCTGCTGGAGCCGTACCAGCTCGCGCGGCTGACCGCCTTCATCGACCCGAGCACCGACCCGCGCGGCGTCGGCTACAACAGCACGCAGTCGATGATCGCCATCGGCTCGGGCGGGCTGTTCGGCAAGGGCCTGTTCGACGGCGGGCAGACCACCGGGCGGTTCGTGCCCGAGCAGCACACCGACTTCGTCTTCACCGTGGCCGGTGAGGAGTTCGGCTTCCTGGGCTCGGTGACCGTGGTGGCGCTGCTCGGCGTGGTGCTGGTGCGGGGGCTGAACATCGCGCGGCTGTGCGACGACCGCTTCGGGACGCTGGTCGCCGGGGGGATCGTGTGCTGGTTCGCCTTCCAGATCTTCGAGAACATCGGGATGACCGTCGGCATCATGCCGATCACCGGCCTGCCGCTGCCGTTCGTGTCCTACGGCGGGACCGCCACCTTCGCCAACCTCATCGCGGTCGGCCTGTTGCAGGCCATCCGGATGCGTGACCAGGCCTTCACCTAGGCAGGCCCGGCCATGCCCGGCGTCCCGATAGTCTTGGGGTATGTCTGTCGAGTCGATTTTCCCGCGCCTGGAGGCGCTCCTGCCCGCGGTGCAGAAGCCGATCCAGTATGTGGGGGGTGAGCTCAACTCGACCGTCAAGGACTGGGACGAGGCCGAGGTCCGCTGGGCGTTGATGTACCCCGACGCCTACGAGGTGGGCCTGCCCAACCAGGGCGTGGCGATTCTCTACGAGATCCTCAACGAGCTGCCCGGCACGCTGGCCGAGCGCACCTACGCGGTCTGGCCCGACCTCGAGAAGCTGATGCGCGAGCACGGCGTCCCGCAGTTCACCGTGGACGGTCACCGGCCGGTGCGCGCCTTCGACGTCTTCGGCGTCTCCTTCTCCACCGAGCTGGGATACACCAACATGCTCAACGCGCTCGACCTGGCGGGCATCCCGCTGGTCGCCGCCGAGCGTGGCGAGGACGACCCGATCGTGGTGGCCGGCGGGCACGCGGCGTTCAACCCCGAGCCGATCGCCGACTTCCTGGACGCGGCCGTGCTGGGCGACGGGGAGCAGATCTCCATCGCGATCAGCGAGGTCGTCCGCGAGTGGAAGGCCGAGGGACGGCCCGGCGGGCGCGACGAGCTGCTGATGCGGCTGGCCGAATCCGGCGGCGTGTACGTGCCGAAGTTCTACGACGTGACCTACCACCCCGACGGGCGCATCGCCCGGGTGGCGCCCAACCGCTCCGGCGTGCCGTGGCGCGTGCACAAGCACACGGTGATGGACCTCGACGAGTGGCCCTACCCGAAGAAGCCGCTGGTGCCGCTGGCCGAGACCGTGCACGAGCGGTTCAGCGTCGAGATCTTCCGCGGCTGCACCCGCGGCTGCCGCTTCTGCCAGGCCGGGATGATCACCCGGCCGGTGCGCGAGCGGTCGATCACCACGATCGGCGACATGGTGGAGAACGGCATCCGCGAGTCGGGCTTCAACGAGGTCGGCCTGCTGTCGCTGTCCAGCGCCGACCACTCCGAGATCGGCGAGGTCGCCAAGGGGCTGGCCGACCGCTACGAGGGCACCAACACCTCGCTGTCGCTGCCCTCGACCCGGGTCGACGCCTTCAACATCGACCTGGCCAACGAGTTCTCCCGCAACGGCCGGCGCTCCGGCCTCACCTTCGCGCCCGAGGGCGGGTCCGAGCGCATGCGCAAGGTGATCAACAAGATGGTCACCGAGGAAGACCTCATCCGCACGGTGACCACCGCCTACGCGCAGGGGTGGCGGCAGGTGAAGCTGTACTTCATGTGCGGGCTGCCCACCGAGACCGACGAGGACGTGCTCGGCATCGCCGACCTGGCCAAGAAGGTCATCGCCGCGGGCCGCGAGGTCACCGGCTCGCGCGACATCCGCTGCACCGTCTCCATCGGCGGCTTCGTGCCCAAGCCGCACACGCCCTTCCAGTGGGCCGCGCAGGCCGACGCCGAGACCGTCGACCGGCGGCTCATGGCGCTCAAGGACTCGCTGCGCAACGACAAGCAGTACGGCAGGTCGATCGGTTACCGCTACCACGACGGGAAGCCGTCCATCGTCGAGGGCCTGCTCTCGCGGGGCGACCGTCGGGTCGGGGCGGTCATCCGCGCAGTCTGGGAGGACGGCGGGCGCTTCGACGGGTGGAGCGAGCACTTCTCCTACCAGCGGTGGCTCAAGTGCGCCGAGCAGGCCGGAGTCGACGTGGCCTGGTACACCACGCGCGAGCGCGAGGAGAACGAGGTCCTGCCGTGGGACCACCTCGACGCCGGGCTCGACCGCTCCTGGCTCTGGCAGGACTGGCAGGACGCGGTCAACGGGGCCGAGGTCGAGGACTGCCGGTGGACGCCGTGCTACGACTGCGGCGTCTGCCCGACGATGGGGACCGAGATCCAGATCGGGCCCACGGGCCGGAAGCTGCTCCCGCTCACCGTCGTCTGACGCTGCGGACCTGTCGGTGGCCCTCCTTCTAGGGCCTGAGCTGACGCTGCCTACGGTTTGAGGAACTCGCGGGCGCCGCGCAGGGCGGGCCATCGGGTGCTGCGCAGGCGGGTGTCCAGCGGGTACGGCTGCGCCGCCCGGGCGGAGCACACGCTCGCCGGGTCGAGGCCGTCGCGGGCGGCGATCAGCCGGCCCAGCTCCAGGCGGCTCACGTCGTCGGCGCCGGCCAAGTGCACCACGCCGGTGAGACCGGAGCCGGCCAACTCCACCAGGGCCGCGGCCAGGTCGGTCACGTGCACGGGAGTGCGGAGCACGTCCTCGAAGCAGGGGATCCCGTCATGGACCAGGCGCTCGTGCGGGCTGGCCCCGCCGTCGCCGATGACCAGGGAGATGCGCACGATCACCGCGTCGGGGCACAGCCGGGTGACCGCCTCCTCGGCCGCCGCCTTGGCTCTGCCGTACGGGGTGATCGGGGCGGGCGAGGCGCTCTCGTCATAGGGAGCGCGGTCGCCGCCGAAGACGGCGTCGGTCGAGACGTGCACCAGCCGGGCCCCGGTACGGCTCGCCGCCGCGGCGACCGCGGCGCTGCCCTGGACGATGACCCGGTCGTCGCCGTACCTGGCGGCGGTGTGCACGATGACGTCCGGCGCGAGCCGCGTCACGAGGGCGAGGGTGGCGTCGTCCCGGGTGAGGTCGAGGCGTTCCCAATGTCCGCTTCCGGACAGGCGGGTGCCGTGCACGGCGAAGCCCGCCGCGGCGGCGGCCGCGGCCGTGACACCGCCGACGAATCCGCTCGCACCGGTGACCAGCATGCTTTTCATCGCATGATGATGGCACGTGACCGGGACGTGACCGGAGCGGACAAGATCGTGGAGGTCAGCGGGGGTTGATGGCTTGCCCGCGGCCTTATCCTGAGGGGGAAGAACTTCCAACAGGATGGAGAGGCAGCCCACCCGCCGGGTACGGCTCGCCTTGACGTGAGAAAGGAAAGACAGGCTCTGAAATCTGTTCCCGAAGGGCCGGCTCCCGCGCCGACGGCGCAGCGCCTTCGCGTGCGCTACGCCAAGCGTGGCCGCCTGCGATTCACCAGCCACCGCGACATCTCGCGGGCGGTGGAGCGGGCGGTTCGCCGCGCCGGAATCCCGGTCGCGTTCAGTGCGGGTTTCTCACCCCACCCCAAGATCTCCTACGCGGGAGCGGCGCCGACCGGCGTCGCCAGCGAGGCCGAATACCTCGAGATCGGCGTCACCGAGCCGTGTGACCCGGGCCGGCTGCTGGCCGATCTGGACGCCTCGCTGCCCCCCGGCCTCGACGTGCTCGACGTCGTCGAGGCGCGCACGGCGGGCTTCGCCGAGCGGCTGGAGGCCTCGGTCTGGGAGTTGCGCCTGCCCGGAGCCGACGCGGGGTCGGCTCGGAGCGCGGTGGAGAAGTTCCTCGCGGCCGAGACCGTGGAGGTGGAGCGCCTCACCAAGAAGGGCATCCGCCGGTTCGACGCGCGCGAGGCTGTGCTCAGCCTTGAGGAAACAGACAGAACCGCAGCTCAGGTGCCCGGGCAGTCGTGTGTCATACTGCGCATGGTTGTTCGGCACATGACTCCTGCCGTTCGACCCGACGACGTGCTCGCAGGTTTGCGTCATGTGGCCGACTTCGCGCCGCCGATTCCCCCCGAGGTGATCAGGCTGGCGCAGGGGCCGCTCGATGCGACCGGTGAGCCTGCCGACCCGCTCGACCTTGACCGCGACACGACGCGCGGCGGCGACACGGGACCGGCGGGCGAGCACGGCGGCGGTTAGGCAACGCCCCACCAGGTGTTGCCGCCCCTGACAGGACTTGGCGCCCGCGCCCTCTCCGGAGGACGCGGGCGGACAACGAGACACGAGAGCTCCCGCGCGGCGCAGACCCTGCGCCCGGGAGCTGACGGGAGAACGCCCGCATGCTCGACAACGAGCCCAACGCCGGCGCCGCAGGCGCCGACGGGGACACAAACGAGGAACGAAGCACCGCCAAGCGGCGCAGGTCGGCCAGCCGGCCCGCCGGCGCACCCGTGGACGACACGCCGAGCGTGATCGTCGTCAACCCGGGAAAGCCGGAGGACTCGGCCGAAGCCGGCGGCTCGGCCGGGACCGGGGGTACGGCCGGCAGCGCGAGCTCCGCCGGGACCGGAGGTACGGCCGGCAACGTGAGCTCGGCCGGGACCGGAGGTACGGCCGGCGCCGCGGGCTCGGCTGAGGCCGGGAGCCCGGTCGAGGCCGCGGTGGGTGCGGTGGTCGAGGAGGCCGTCGCCAAGCCCAAGCGCGCTCGCCGGACCACCAAGAAGGCCGCCGCCGAGGCCGCCGCTGCCGAAGAGGCCGCCGCCACTGCGCCCGCCACCCCCACCGCTGCGGGCGGTGCCCCGGTGAGCGACGCCGCCGGTGCTCCGGCTGGCCAGGCCGACGCCTCCGCGGGAGCGGGGGCGGGGGCGGGTGCCGGGGCCAGGCGTGCGCCGGTGAAGAAGGCCGCGCGGGCTGCCGGTCCGCCGCCCGAGGTGGAGGACGAGGCGCCGAGTGCGCCGGTCACCCGGCTGGCGGGGTCGGCGTCCGAGGTGGTCGTGGCTCCGGCCGCGCCGGTCGCGGAGTCCGGGCCGGTCAAGAAGGTGACGCGGGCCGCCGGTCCGCCGCCCGAGGTGGAGGACGAGGCGCCGAGCGCGCCGGTCACCCGCCTTGCGGGGTCGGCTTCCGAAGTCGTCGTGGCGCCGGTCGCTGGGGAGAGCCCGGTCAAGAAGGTCACCCGCGCCGCCGGTCCGCCGCCCGAGGTGGACGAGAGCGCCGGACCGCGGGCCCAGAGCGCTGAGGCGGCCGCTCAGCCGGTCAAGGCCACCAGGGGCACCACGAGCCGCACCCGCCGGTCCAAGGCCGCGGAGAGCGCTCCCAGCGCCGCCGAGACCGCTGCCCAGCCCGCGACCGCTCAGCCCGCGACCGCTCAGCCCGCGACCGCTCAGCCCGCGACGGCTCAGCCGACGACTGCCCAGCCGACCGTCGCCCAGCCGTCCGCCGCTCAGCCGTCGGGCCTCGAGGCCGCGACCGCTCAGCCCGCGACCGCCGCGCAGCCGGTAGAGGCGTCCGTCCAGGGCGAAGGCTCGGCGGAGCAGCCGGTCAAGGCGGTCAAGCGGACCCGCACCCGGAAGAAGGCCGAGCCGGAGCCGGTGGTGGACGAGGTCGCCGCCGACATCCTGGAAGTGCTGCCCGAGGACGAGCCGCTCGACGACGAGCCCGCAGGTGAGGACCTCGACGAGGAGCCGATCACCCGCCCCGGCCTGCTGTCCGACCCGTTCGGGTTCACCGCGCGCCGCGACGACCAGCCGGTCTTCCAGCGCCCCGCGGCCATCTTCACGCCGCTGTTCCAGGCGCCCGACCCGAGCCAGGCGATCCCGGCCCGGCCGGAGCCGGTCGTGCCCGCCGTACCGCAGGTGACGGTCACCGAGACCGACGACACCGAGCTGGACGAGGCGGAGGACGACGAGAGCGAGGACACCGAGGACGACGGCGACCGTGAGGAGGCCGGAGGCCGCCGCAGGCGCCGCCGGCGCGGTGGCCGGGGCCGCGGCAAGTCCCGCGAGCGCGACGACGCCGACGAGGCGGAGGAAGGCGCCGAGGAGGAGGCCGCGGAGCAGGAGGAGGAGCAGGACGAGGAGTCCTCGTCCGGCTCGCGCAGGCGGCGTCGCCGCCGGCGTCGCGGCGACGACTCCGACGAGCCGGCCGCCACCCCCGACGACCCGCCGAACACCGTGGTGCGCATCCGCGCGCCGCGCACCGGCCGCGCGGCCCTGCTGGACGTGGCCGCCGACGGCGTGCAGAGCGTGCGGGGCTCGACCCGGCTGGAGGCCAAGAAGCAGCGCCGCCGCGAGGGCCGCGAGCTCGGCCGCCGCCGTCCGCCGATCATCACCGAGGCGGAGTTCCTGGCGCGCCGCGAGTCGGTCGACCGCATGATGGTGGTCCGCCGCACCGGCGACCGCACGCAGATCGCGGTGCTCGAGGACGGCATCCTGGTCGAGCACTACGTCAACCGCGAGGCCAGCCAGTCCTACGTGGGCAACGTCTACCTGGGCAAGGTCCAGAACGTGCTGCCCTCGATGGAGGCGGCCTTCGTCGACGTCGGCAAGGGCCGCAACGCGGTGCTGTACGCCGGTGAGGTCAACTTCGACACCGCCGGGCTGGAGGGCCAGCCCAAGCGCATCGAGACCGCCCTGAAGTCGGGGCAGTCGGTGCTGGTGCAGGTCACCAAGGACCCGATCGGGCACAAGGGCGCGCGGCTCACCTCGCAGATCTCGCTGCCGGGCCGCTACCTGGTGTACGTGCCGGACGGGTCGATGACCGGCATCAGCCGCAAGCTGCCCGACAAGGAACGCACGCGGCTCAAGAGCATCCTGAAGAAGGTCATGCCGGAGAACGCGGGCGTCATCGTGCGCACCGCGGCCGAGGGCGCTTCCGAGGACGAGCTGGCGCGCGACGTGGCGCGGCTGTCGGCGCAGTGGGAGGCCATCCAGAAGAAGGCCAAGTCCGCCTCGCCGCCCGAGCTGCTGTCGGCCGAGCCCGACCTGACCATCCGGGTCGTGCGCGACGTGTTCAACGAGGACTTCACCTCGCTGGTCGTGCAGGGCGAGGACGCCTGGGAGACGGTCGACGAGTACGTGAAGTACGTCGCGCCGCATCTGGAGGACCGCCTGTCGAAGTGGGACGGGGCCGAAGGCGACGTCTTCGCGCACTACCGCATCGACGAGCAGCTCGGCAAGGCGCTGGAGCGCAAGGTGTGGCTGCCCAGCGGCGGCTCGCTGGTGATCGACCGGACCGAGGCCATGACCGTGGTCGACGTCAACACCGGCAAGTTCACCGGCCAGGGCGGCAACCTGGAGGAGACGGTCACCAGGAACAACCTGGAGGCCGCCGAGGAGATCGTGCGCCAGCTCCGGCTGCGCGACATCGGCGGCATCATCGTGATCGACTTCATCGACATGGTGCTGGAGTCCAACCGCGACCTCGTGCTCCGGCGGCTGCTGGAGTGCCTGGCGCGCGACCGGACCAAGCACCAGGTCGCCGAGGTCACCTCCCTGGGTCTGGTGCAGATGACGCGTAAGCGGGTCGGCCAAGGCCTCCTGGAGGCCTTCTCGACGCCGTGCGACTGCTGCAACGGCCGCGGGGTCATCGTCTCGACCGAGCCGGTCGAGTCGAAGCCCGAGCCGCGTGGCACGCAGGGCAAGATGGCTGTCGAGAAGGCGGTCGCGGATAAGGTCTCGGCAGCTAACGGGGCTCCGAGTCGTGATACTGTGACCGGTGCGCTGGAGGACGTTCCTCACGAGGACGACCAGGCAAACCAGACTTCTGGCAGGGGGCGGCGACGCTCCCGCCGAGCCAAGTCCGCCGACTGATTCGGCGGACGGCCGACGATCCGTCCGGTTCGACGACGTTGCCGTTCATCCGGTAACCTAGTAAACCGGTGCGCTCAGTGGCGCGCCTTCTTTGCGCGCCCACCTGGGTCGTCGGTTTTCCTGACGGAGACGGGTGCTCGGGCGCAGCATTCGGCGATTGGTGACCGGTCCTCCCGGGCGCCCATCGCACAGCAGACAGTAGAAGGGTTCCGCGGTGTACGCGATCGTTCGTAGCGGCGGCAGGCAGCAGAAGGTGTCCGTCGGCGACGTCCTTGAGATCGACCTGGTCGCCGGTGAGGTCGGTTCCTCGGTCTCGCTGCCGACGGTGCTCGTCGTCAACGATGGCGATGTCACCACCGAGGCGGGCAAGTTCACGGTGTCGGCCGAGATCCTCGGCGAGACCAAGGGTCCGAAGATCCGCATCCTCAAGTACAAGAATAAGACCGGTTACAAGAAGCGCCAGGGTCACCGCCAGCGGTACACCCAGGTGAAGGTCACCGGAATCGACAAGGCCTGATTGGGAGTTTGAGAAATGGCACACAAGAAGGGCGCATCGTCCACTCGGAACGGCCGTGACTCCAACGCCCAGCGCCTTGGCGTCAAGCGTTTCGGCGGCCAGCTCGTCAACGCGGGCGAGATCATCGTCCGTCAGCGTGGCACCCACTTCCACCCGGGTGACAACGTCGGCCGTGGTGGCGACGACACGCTGTTCGCGCTGACCGCTGGTCACGTGCAGTTCGGCTTCAAGCGCGGTCGCAAGGCCGTCAGCATCGTCCCGGCCGCGGAGTAATCGCGCGCCGACGAGCGTTGATGCGAGGGGTGGATCGACAGGTCCGCCCCTCGTTTCGTGTTTTCGGGGGTCGGTTCGCCGGCTGCCGGGGCATGGATGGGGTACGGCACGCGTTCCGTTGACCAGGGGGCGGTCGCGGGGGGAACCGCGCGGCTCGGCCCGGCTGGACCGGCCGGGAAGACCGGCCCTGGCTGCCCAGGCCTCCGACGGGCTCGGCGTAGCTGACCCGTGGCCCCGAGTGGGCCGGGCGTAGCGGGGCCGGCCCCGTGGGTCTCGTCGGCCGTCTCCCTGGAGGGGGCCCGGCCACGTGCGGCGGTTGGGCCTGACCGGGCGCCAGCCGTACAGAATCTAGGTTTTTGGCTTTGGAGGCGGAAATGCCGGACTTTATCGATCAGGTGGTGCTGCACATCACCGCCGGCGACGGGGGACACGGCTGCGCCTCGGTCCACCGGGAGAAGTTCAAGCCGCTCGGCGGCCCCGACGGAGGCAACGGCGGGCGCGGCGGCGACGTGATCCTGGAGGTGGACCCCAACACGGCCACCCTGCTGGACTACCACCGCAGGCCGCACCGCAAGGCGGAGAACGGCAAGCAGGGCCACGGCTCCAACCGGGACGGCGCCAACGGCGGCGACGTGATCCTGCCGGTGCCCAACGGCACGGTGGTGAAGGACGCCTCGACCGGCGAGGTGCTGATCGACCTGGTCGGCGCGGGCACGCGGTACGTCATCGCGAAGGGCGGCCAGGGCGGGCTGGGCAACGCGGCGCTGGCCTCGACCAAGCGCAAGGCGCCCGGGTTCGCGCTGCTGGGCGAGCCGGGTGACGGGCTGGACGTGGTGCTTGAGCTGAAGAGCGTCGCGGACGTGGCGCTGGTCGGCTTCCCGAGCGCGGGCAAGTCGTCGCTGATCGCGGCGATCAGCGCGGCCCGGCCGAAGATCGCCGACTACCCGTTCACCACGCTGGTGCCCAACCTGGGCGTGGTGACGGCGGGGGAGACGGTGTTCACCGTCGCGGACGTGCCGGGGCTGATCCCGGGGGCCTCCGAGGGCAAGGGCCTGGGCCACGAGTTCCTGCGGCACGTGGAGCGCTGCGACGCGCTGGTGCACGTGATCGACATGGCGACGATGGAGCCCGGGCGCGACCCGATCTCCGACTACGAGGCCATCGAGAAGGAGCTGCACGCCTACGGGCAGCTCGAGGACCGGCCGCGGATGGTCGTCCTGAACAAGGCGGACGTGCCGGACGGGCGCGAGCTGGCCGAGATCGTCACGCCGGAGTTCGAGGCGCGCGGGATGCGGGTCTTCACCATCTCGGCGGCCACGCACGAGGGCCTGAAGGAGTTCATCTTCGCGATGGGCGAGTGGGTCGCGGCGGCGCGCGCGGCCAAGCCGGTCGAGGAGCCGACGCGGCTGGTCATCCGGCCTCGGCAGCTCGGCGAGGCGGGCTTCACCGTCCGCAAGGTGGGCGAGAACACCTTCCAGGTCACCGGTGAGAAGCCGGAGCGGTGGATCAGGCAGACCGACTTCACCAACGACGAGGCCGTGGGCTACCTGGCCGACCGGCTGGAGCGGCTCGGCATCGAGGACGAGCTGGCCAAGGCGGGCGCCACCGCCGGGGCCGAGGTGGTCATCGGCTCGATGGAGAACGGCTACGTCTTCGACTGGCAGCCGACCCTCAACGCCGAGGCGGTCCGCCAGGGCCCGCGCGGCACCGACAACCGCCTGGGCTGACCCCCGTACAGCACTTGAGCTCACGCGGCCTGGGCGACTCGCCCGGGCCGCTTCGGCATCCGGCTCCGCCGCCGTCTCGGATGGCGAAACAGCGGCGGGCCGGGTGACCGGTCTCAGATAGGGTTTTCGCGTGCGGGAACAGATCAGCGCGGCGTCGAGGGTAGTGGTCAAGGTCGGCTCCTCCTCCCTCACCACGCCACAGGGCATGATCGACGTCGATCGCGTCGACGCCCTCGTCGACGTGCTGTCGGCGCGCCGCCGCACGGGCACGCAGCTCGTCCTGGTCTCCTCGGGCGCCATCGCCGCCGGGCTCGGCCCGCTCGGCCTCAGCGCCCGGCCGCGCGACCTGGCCACCCAGCAGGCCGCCGCCTCGGTCGGCCAGGGGGTGCTCGTCGCCCGCTACACCTCCAGCTTCGCGCGGTACGGCCTGCGCGTGGGCCAGGTGCTGCTCACCGCCGACGACATGATGCGCCGCGCCCACCACGCCAACGCCCAGCGCACCCTCGACCGGCTGCTCGACCTGGGCATCGTGCCGGTGGTGAACGAGAACGACACCGTCGCGACGGATGAGATCCGTTTCGGCGACAACGACCGGCTGGCCGCGCTGGTGGCCCACCTGATCAGGGCCGACGCGCTGGTGCTGCTGTCGGACGTGGACGCGCTCTACGACGGGCCGCCGTCCAGGGCCGGTTCACGCCGGCTGGCGGAGGTGCGCGGGCCGGAGGACCTGGCCGGGGTCGAGATCGGCCGCAACGGTTCTGCGGTCGGCACCGGCGGCATGGTCACCAAGGTCCAGGCGGCGCGGATCGCGACCGGCGCGGGCATCCCGGTGGTGCTCACCGGCGCCGCGCACGCGGCCCACGCGCTCGCCGGAGCCGACGTCGGCACCTACTTCCACCCCGGCGGCCGCCACCCGGGCACCAGGCTGCTCTGGCTCGCGCACGCCACCACCGGGCGCGGCCGGCTGACGCTGGACGACGGCGCGGTCGAGGCCGTGGTGACGCGCCGCAAGTCGCTGCTGCCCGCGGGCGTGCTCTCGGTCGAGGGCGACTTCGCCGCCGGCGATCCGGTGGACCTGGTGGGGCGCGGCGGCGGCGTGGTCGCGCGCGGGCTGGTCAACTTCGACGCGGGGGAGATCCCGGGGCTGCTCGGGCGCTCGACCAAGGAGCTGGCGAGCACGCTCGGCCCGGAGTACGAACGCGAGCTGATCCATCGCGACGACATCGTCATACTTGAATCCCACCAGCCTTAGGAGAGCGCGATGTCCGAGGAGTTCCTGAAGGTCGCCCACGCGGCACGAGCGGCCGCCGCCGAGCTGGCCCCGCTGCCGCGGGCGCCGAAGGACCGGGCGTTGCGCGTGCTGGCCGACGCCCTGGTCGCGGCCACCGCGCAGATCGTCGAGGCCAACGGCCGCGACGTGGAGCGGGCCCGGGAGGCGGGCACGCCGGAGGCGATGATCGACCGGCTGCGGCTCGACGCCGGGCGCGTGGCGGCCATCGCCGAGGCGGTGCGCCAGATCGCCGACCTGCCCGACCCGGTGGGCGAGGTGGTGCGCGGCAACACCCTGCCCAACGGCCTGGAGCTGCGCCAGGTGCGCGTGCCGCTGGGCGTGATCGGCATCATCTACGAGGGCCGCCCCAACGTCACCGTCGACGCCGCGGCGCTCTGCCTCAAGAGCGGCAACGCGGTGCTGCTGCGCGGCTCCTCCAGCGCCTACGAGTCCAACACCGCGCTGGTGCGGGTGATGCAGGAGGCACTGGCCGGCACCGACGTGCCGGCGGGCGCGGTCCAGCTCGTGCCCGGCCTGACGCGCGAGTCGGTCAAGGAGCTGATGCGCGCTCGCGGGCTGGTGGACGTGCTGATCCCGCGCGGCGGGGCGTCGCTGATCACCTCGGTGGTGGAGGAGTCCACGGTGCCGGTGATCGAGACCGGCGTGGGCAACTGCCACGTCTACGTGGACGCGGGGGCCGACCTGGGCATGGCGCTGGAGATCCTGCTCAACTCCAAGACGCAGCGGACCTCGGTGTGCAACGCGGCCGAGTCGCTGCTGGTGCACCAGGAGGTGGCCGCGGAGTTCGTGCCGCTGGCCATGGCGGCGCTCCAGGCGGCGGGCGTGACGGTCCACGGCGACGCCGCGTTCGTCGCGCACGGCGCGGTCGAGGCGACGGAGGAGGACTACTTCACCGAGTACCTCTCGCTCGACCTGGCCGCCAAGGTGGTCGGCTCGCTGGAGGAGGCCGTCGCGCACATCCGCACCTACGGTTCCGGGCACACCGAAGCGATCGTCACCCGCTCGCAGCAGGCCGCCCGCCGGTTCGTCTCGCTCGTCGACTCGGCGGCGGTCGCGGTCAACGCCTCCACCCGCTTCACCGACGGCGGCGAGTTCGGCTTCGGCGCGGAGATCGGCATCTCGACGCAGAAGCTGCACTCCAGGGGCCCGATGGGGCTGCCGGAGCTCACCTCCACCAAGTGGATCTACACCGGAGAGGGTCACGTCCGGGATTGAGCGGCGTGTCATCGTGCCCTGACGGTGGGTAAACGCTTGACTGGGCGCATGGAGATCGTCGTCGCGCTCGCCTTCTCGGCGGCGGTGCTGTTCGGGGCCGACCGGCTGCTGCTGTGGCTCGAGGCCAAGGGCCACGTGAACTGGCGCCGCAAGGGCCGCAAGCGGCTGAACGACCAGCCGGCGGCCGGTCTCGACAAGCTCCTTCGGAAGTAACGGCGCGCCTTGAGTAATTGGCGTGCCCTTCAGCGTTAAAGTTGTGCCCTTATGGGCGCAGGGGAGGGACGGTGAGCAAGCTCGGCAAGGTCGGGCCCTACGCCCTTCTTGAACGGCTGGGCCGTGGCGGGATGGGTGAGGTCTACCTCGCCACCAGCCGTCGTGGCGATCAGGTGGCCGTCAAGGTGCTTCGCGACCTGGTCAACGATGACAACGCCAGGATCCGGCTGGATCGCGAGGTGCGCGCGCTGCGCAGGGTCGAGAGCCCCTATGTCGCCCGCGTGCTCGACGCCGACCTGGAGTGCTCGCGTCCCTACCTGGTCATGGAGTACATCGACGGGGACACCCTGCTCCACCGGGTACGGCGAAGCGGCCCGCTGCTCGGCGCCGACCTGCTCGAACTGGCCCGCGGCATCGCGACCGCGCTGGCGATCGTGCACGCGGCCGGGATCGTGCACCGGGATCTGAAGCCGGCCAACATCCTGATGAGCGACGACGGCCCGGTGCTGATCGACTTCGGCATCGCGCAGGTCAGCGACGCCACCCGGTTGACGCTCACCGGCACCTTCCTCGGCACGCCCGGCTACGCGCCGCCCGAGCTGTTCGCGGATGAGCAGGTGGCCGAGCCGGCCGATGTCTACGCGTGGGCGGCGACGGTCGCGTTCGCGGCCACCGGGCGGCCCACCTTCGGGCGGGGCACGGCCGAGGCGCAGATGTACAACGTGCTGAACGGGCAGGCCGACCTCAAGGGGGTGCCCGCCGGGCTGCTGCCGCTGGTGCGGGCCTCGCTGAACCGGGAGCCGGCCAAGCGGCCGACCGCCGCGATGCTGGCCGACCGGCTTTCCCGGCTGGTCAAGGCCGCCTCCGACGCCGAGCCGCCCAAGCCTCGCACGCCTGCGGACGGGCGGGTGCGGGGGCGCACGATCGTGGAGGAGGGGCAGGGCGCCGGCGAGCGCGGCCGGGCCGCCCGGCCGGCGCCGGAGGAGGACGGGACGACCCGGACCGGTCGCCGCGCCACCGACGACGGAGCGGCTCGTCCCGGGCGTGGCCGTGCCGCGGAGGACGGGACGGCTCGCCCGGGCCGGAGCCGCGTGATGGACGAGGGAACGGGGCGGGCTGCCCGGGGCCGCGCCGCCGATGACGGCGCCGCACGGTCGTCCCGTGGGGACGGGGCGGCGCGTTCCGTGCGGGGCCGGGCGGCGGAGGAGTCTCGCGGGCGGGCGGCGGAGGAGGCCAGGGGACGGGCGTCGGAGGAGTCGCCGGGCCGGCTCCTGCGGGGGCGGGCTGCCTCGGACGACGGGCCCGGCACCGGTGAGCGCGTGCGTGGACGGCTGCCCGGGCGGGGCCGGGGCGAGGCCCGTGGGGGAGTCGTCGCCCGGGTGGCCGCCGAGGCGCGGCCCGGGGTGGCCGGCCGTACCGCGGGGGTGGCCAAGGTGCGGCGGGCCCGCCGGACGGCCGAGGCCGGGGCGGAGGCCCCGGCGACCGCGCTGCCGGCCGGGAACGTGGCGTTGCTGGTGCTCGCCGTCCTCGCCGTGCCGTGCGTGGTGGCGACGGTGATCTGGCCGGTGGCGACCTTCGGGATCACCGCGGCCTTCGTGATCCTCACCCGGACCCTCTGGGCCGGGCACTGGCTGGTGCGCAACCGGACCTCGCGCCGGATCCGCATCACGCTGCGCGTGCTGAGCTTCCCGTTCGCCGCGGCGGGCGCGGCGCTGGCCGCCGCCGTGTGGCCGGGGGTGCCGGCCGCCGCCCTGGCCGGGCTCACGTTGTGGGCGGTGGCCGGCGGCGAGCTCGGCGGCGACTGGTGGCAGCAGGTGGCCCCGGTGACCGCGGCGGGCGTGGTCTTCGGGGTGGTCTGCGGCGGCATCCTCGGGCGCGAGATCGAGCGCATCGGCGCCCGCCTGCCCGACCTGCGCCGCGAGGGGTTGCGCGCCCTGGCCGTGCTGGGCGGGTTCGTCGCCTTGTGCGCGGCCGCGGTGCGCGCGATCGCCCTGCTGCTCTAGCCGATCTTCGACGGCGGGGCGGTCCAGGTGTTGCAGGCGCCCGGGTCGGCCTGGGCGAAGCCGCGCTTGGTCCAGGCCTTGATGGTCGAGGCCTTGCCCCACTCGCGCGGCCGGCCCGCCTCGTCGCCCTGGAACAGCGAGAGCAGGTAGTCCCAGTCGTCGTCGGTACGGCCCGGCAGCGGCCACACGCTCTTCATGAACGCCCCGGCCAGGCAGTCGTTCTGCAGGGAGTAGCGGCGGATCTGCTCGCTCAGCTCGGCCTTGTTCCTGTACGGCGCGGCGTCATAGGCCGCCCCGATGCCGACGAGCTGCTGGACGTGCATGGCGTACATGGTCGCGGTGTTGGAGAACAGCCACAGGTCGCCCGGCTCGTTGAGCCACTCGTTGCCGAGCTGGACGGCGATGGTCGAGGTCTTGCCGCAGTACCAGGACTGGGAGTCGCCCTCGCCGATCTCCATGTCGCACCACTTGCGCGGGAACTTGGCCAGGTACTTGACGTTGACCGGCTTGAACGGCAGCCCGGCGGCGGTGAGGTGCTGCTGCCAGGTGCGCTCCAGGCAGGTGATGACCGCGTCGATGTAGGCGCGGGCGTCGGCGCGGTTGCGCGGCCTGATCTCCTGCTCCGCGCAGGTGCTGTCCTGCAGCGGCCCCGCCCGGTAGAGCGGGTTCTTGGTCAGCACGGGATCCGTGACGGGGTAGGCCGCGCCGCTGAGCGGGAGCACGGACAGCGCGGCGAGGAGGGCGAATTTCACGGATGTGACAGTAGGGGCTCCCGGCAGGCGTGGAAAAGGTCTGGAAGATGACTTTCTTCCAGACCTTTTACCAGGTGAGCAGGGTGGTCAGCTCGTGCTTCCGCCGTCGCGGCGGGCGAAGCGGTTGAAGATCCGCTCGCCGGCGTTGACCGCGCCCTCGGCGACGTCGCGCAGCACGCCGATGAACGGGTCCTGCGACTCCGACCAGGACCGGCGGTAGGACTCGGCCGCGGCCTTGACCTCCTCGGAGACGCGGGCGTTGGCGTCGTCCTCACGGCGGGGGTAGTCGCCGGCCAGGATCCGCTCGTAGTCGCCGCCCCGGTGCCACTTGTCCAGCTCGGCGACGCGGACCACCGCGAACGGGTGGGTGGTGCCGAGCAGGTTGAGCACCTTGAGGAAGCCGTCACGCAGGTCTCCCGCCGTGTCGTACTCCTGGTACTGGGCGAGGAAGGCCTCGATGTTCATCTCGTGCGTGTAGTCGCCGCCGGCGAGCTTCATCAGCGCCCGCTTGGCCGCCTCGGGGTTCTGCCCGGTGAGCAGGCCGCCGCGGTCGCAGGAGAGCTCGGACTTGCGGTACCACTCCTCCAGGCCCGCGACGATCGCGCGCAGGCCGATGTAGCCCAGCGGGATCCAGGCGACGCGGGTGGCGAGGCGGGTGAGGATGTCGAGCATCGTGCGGTAGACCGCGTGGCCCGACAGGATGTGCGCGGTCTCGTGGCCGATGACGAAACGCTGCTCCTCCTCGTTCATGAGGTTCAGCAGACCCGTCGTCACGACGATGAACGGGTCGTCGAAGCCGATGGCCATGGCCTGGACGCGCGGGTCCTGCTGGACGTAGATCTCAGGCACGCGGTGCAGGTCGAGGGTGTAGGCCGCGTCGCGGCCCATGTCGTAGAGCGAGCGGAACTGGGTCTCGCTCACCCGTACGGCCGAAGCCAGGTACATGAGGCGGAGCCGTCGTTCGCTGATCAGGCCGGACATCTGCTTGAGCACCGTGTCGAACCCGCTGAGCTTGCGCAGAGCGACCAGCGCGGACCGGTCTGCGGGGTGTTCGTAGGCACGGGACGAGATGCCGGGCAGTTGGACGCGGCTGCGATCCGGGGTGGTCGTCATGCGGGCATGCTACGTCCGCGATTGGTGTGGTGCGCGATTCCTTGGGAAGGGGGTGCCGTAAAGCTTCGTACGGCTTGCGCGTATCTTCCCAAGCATGATGAACGCGCCACGTGGGGAGGGGAAGCGCCGCCTGGGGGTCATGGGCGGCACTTTCGACCCGATCCACCATGGTCACCTCGTCGCGGCCAGCGAGGTGGCCCATCATTTCGACCTCGACGAGGTCGTGTTCGTGCCGACCGGCCGGCCGTACCAGAAGGACGACCAGCAGGTGTCGGCGCCCGAGGACCGGTACCTGATGACCGTGATCGCCACGGCGTCGAACCCGCGCTTCTCGGTCTCGCGGGTGGACGTGGACCGGCCGGGCCCGACGTTCACCATCGACACCCTGCGCGACATCGCCGCGCACTACGGGCCGGACACCGAGATCTACTTCATCACCGGCGCGGACGCGCTCGCGGCGATCCTGAGCTGGCGGGACGTGGACGAGCTGTTCGAGCTGGCGCACTTCGTGGGCTGCACCCGGCCGGGGCACACGCTGCGCGATCCGGGGCTGCCCAAGGGGAAGGTCAGCCTGATCGAGGTGCCGGCGCTGTCGATCTCCTCGTCGGAGTGCCGCGAGCGGGTCGAGGGCGGCGAGCCGATCTGGTACCTCGTGCCGGACGGCATCGTGCAGTACATCGGCAAACGAGGCCTGTACCGGCCTTAATCCACGTGCGGGGTGGCTCGGAGCCGTGGAAGGGTAACCTGGAAGCAGTAGTGCTTACCGTGGAGGACTGACCCGCATCGTGACCGCATCCGACAGAGCCGTCCAGCTCGTCAAGATCGCCGCCGAGGCGGCGGCCGACAAGCTGGCCGACGACATCCTCGCCTACGACGTCAGTGAGCAGCTCGTGATCACTGACGCCTTCCTGCTGTGCTCCGCCAGCAACGACCGGCAGGTCCGCGCGATCGTCGACGAGATCGAGGACCGCCTGCGCATCGAGGCCGACGCCAAGCCGGTGCGCCGGGAGGGCGAGCGCGAGGGCCGCTGGGTCCTGCTCGACTTCCTCGACATCGTCGTGCACGTGCAGCACGAGGAGGACCGCACCTTCTACGCCCTGGAGCGGCTGTGGAAGGACTGCCCGGCCATCGGCCTGCCGGAGAGCGTCCGGCAGACCAACATCCAGCGGGCCCGCCCTTGAGCCGGAGAATCGTCTGCCTCCGCCATGGGCAGACCCTGTGGAACGTCGAGCACCGCTTCCAGGGGCACTCCGACATCCCGCTCGACGAGACCGGTCACGCGCAGGCGGCCCGCGCCGCCTCGCTGCTCGCCTCGTTGCGCCCGTCGCTGATCGTCTCCTCCGACCTCCAGCGGGCCAACGACACCGCGCTCGCGCTCGGCCGCCTGGTCGGCCTGCCGGTCGCGGTGGACAAGGACTTCCGCGAGCGGGGCGGCGGCCTGTGGGAGGGCCTCACCCGCCGGGAGATCGCCTCCCGCTGGCCGGAGGAGTACGTCAACTGGGAGGCGCCCGAAGGTGAGGACGTCGCCGACGTGGCCGAGCGGGTCTCGACGGCGATGCGCCGCTGGGCCGCCCAGCTCGACGACTCGGGCCTGCTCGTCATCGCCTCGCACGGCGCCGCGCTGCGGCTCGGCATCTGCAAGCTGCTCGGGCTGCCGCAGGAGCTGTGGCACTCCATGGGCGGGCTGGGCAACTGCTCCTGGTCGGTCCTGGAGGAGGGCCGGCAGGGCTGGCGGCTGCTGGAGCACAACGCGGGCACCCTTCCGGAGCCGGTCAACAGCGACGACAGCCCGGCCGCGACCGACGATTAGGTGAATTCGCGGGGAAGCGGATATGCTCTCCGAGCGCCGCAACGGGCGGACCCGAAGCGGTGACCAGGGGCTATGGCGCAGTTGGTAGCGCGCTTCCATGGCATGGAAGAGGTCTGGGGTTCGAATCCCCATAGCTCCACCCCGATCGAAGCCGCCGTTGACCTCAGTCAGCGGCGGTTTCCGCGTTTTCCGGGGCGTGCAGCATCGGCACCAGGAAGCGCCGTGCGACCGCGGCGAGCTGCGTGTCGTCGTCGAGGTCGACGACCTCGCTGGGGATGGTCAGGAACGACGTCGAGATCCGCACCATCATCTCGGCCACCAGGTCGACGTCCAGATCGGCCGCGACGTGGCCGGCGCGTTGCTCGTGGCGGAGCTGGCCGGCGACGAACTGCCGCACGATGGCGAGCGTCTGGCCGCCGTCGGCGGTCATGGACGGCACCAGCAGGTCGGGCCCGGCCGCGATGAGCCCGCCGATCAGCGGGTTGCCGCGGATGGCCCGCAGTGAGGACACGAAGCCCAGCACGACCCGGTCGGCCGCGGTGCCGGCCTGCTCGATGTCGATCAGGAACTGGTCGAAGTAGCGCCGGAACTCGCGGCGGACCACGTGCTCGACCAGCGTGTCCTTGGTGTCGAAGCGGCGGTAGACGGTGATGCGGGAGACCTTGGCCAGCCGGGCGACGTCCTCCATCGTGGAGCGCCTGATGCCCATCCGGCAGAACTGCTCGTAGGCCGCGTCCAGGATGCGGGTCCGCAGCTCGTCGGGGTCGCCGACGCCTTCGACGGCGTCGACGTAGGCGCGTTCGAGCAGCGACTCGGAGTCCGCCGGCGCCAGGAAGCCGGAGAGCACAGATTCCACGATCACCTCCTGCAGAGGATTCTGCCGCACGGGCGGCCTTGTGATGTCTGTCACACTATGGTCTGATGATGATACACGGACTCATGATCTGTTTCTCAGTATCACCCTGGCACCACGGCATGTCCTGAGCGGGACCCCCCACCTCGAAGGAGTGCAGAGCAATGGCAGAGCTGAGCAGGCGCGAGATACTCATCTCGGGCACCGCCCTGGGCGCGCTGGGCGCGCTGGGCATGACCGCCCCGGCCCAGGCGAGCTCCCTCACCGCCGGCTGGGAATGGCCGGCCAGCGGGTCGATCGCCGGTTCCGGCAGCGGCGCCGATCCCCGCTGGGTGTGGGACGAGGTGGCCGACCCGCTCCTCGCCTCGCTGTTCGAGCGCGGGCTCATCCCCGAGGTCAACCGGCTGCTGTACGACTGGAACCACAACGACCAGCCGCTGCCCGCCGGGCTGCCCGATGACCTGCGGGCCTTCATCGAGCAGGCGCGCGCGCTGCCGCCGTGGGTCGACCACGCCAAGCTGGAGGCCGGAGCCCGCTTCCACGCGCTCAAGGGCAACTACATCGTCGTGCTGACCATCGTCGGCGCCGGCATGCTGGCCACCGCCATCCCAAAGGAGGCGCAGGCGGTCTACTACTCCGCGGGCGGCGCCGACCTCAAGGACCGGGTCGCCAAGACCAACATCCTGGCCTACGCGGTCCGGCCGCGGAACGCCTGGACGGCCGGCGGCACGGCGGTGGTCGAGGCGGTGAAGACCCGCCTGGTGCACGCGGCCGTGCGGCACCTGCTGAAGTCCTCGCCGCACTGGCCCGGGCCCATCCCGATCAGCCAGGAGGACATGCTGGTCACCTGGCACACGCTGGCCACCTACTCCATGCGCGGCCTGCGCGACTGGAACGTGCGCATCTCCTCCGCCGAGTCGGCTGGGTACCTGCACTCGCTGCAGGTGATGGGGCACATGCTCGGTATCCGCGACGAGTTCCTCCCGGCCACGTGGGAGACCTCCTACACGCAGTCGGACATCGTGCTGCCGCGCAACATGGGGCCGACGCGGGAGGGCGTGGAGCTCAACGCCATCCTGCGGCAGATGCTCGCCGAGCTGACCAGCCCGGGCGGCATCGACAAGCCACTGGTCAACGCCTTCTGCCGCTACCTCACCGGCAACCAAGTGGCCGACTGGAACGGCATACCCCGCGAGCCGCTCTGGGACCCGGTGGTCAGGACCGCCTGGCCGCTGCTGGTGAAGTTCCGCGAGGGCGTCATCGGGCTGCCGCTGGTGCCGGGCGCGGCCTGGCTGCTGGACGAGATGGTCAAGAAGTGGACCACCTACTACCTCACCCGGGGCGCGCAGACGAAGATCGTGATCCCGACCGGCAACCGGCCCGGCTGAGCGCGTCCGCAAGCGCTCAGAAGGTGCGCAGCCAGCGCCGGAAGCGGTCGAGGTGGTCGCCGGGCTTCAGCGGCGGCAAGATCCTGCGGAGCTCGGCGTCGGTGACCGGGCGGGCGTCGAGGGCGGCCCGCCGGAGCAGCGCTCCGGCGACCTTGAGGCCGCCTTCGACGCGGACGTCCAGGCCGCCGCGGCGGACGGTGAAGCTGTGCCGGTCGTCGTGGCGGGCGTAGGTGAGACCGGCGGCGTCCCTGGTGCACTCGACGGCCAGGAAGCAGAGGGAGTCGTCGTTGGCGTAGGTCACGTGGAGCGCGATCGTGACGCTGTGCGGGCCGGTCGCGGCGTGGTCGAGCGGCTCGTACACCATGCCCGGCGGGGTGCCGGAAGGCCGGCCGCGGTAGCCGGGGACGGTGACGGCGTAGTACGCGCCGGTCTGCTCGTGGCCGTCGCCGAGCTCGCCGGCCGTGGCCGGGCGCACGGTCCGGGCGGCGGCGCGCACCAGGTCGTGGCTGACCGCGGGGCTCGCGATGACGGTGACGAAGCGGCGGCCCACGGAGACCTGGTAGCCGTGCTCGTTCGCGTTGTGCCGGTACACCAGGCCGTCCGCCTCGACCCGGCAGGAACCCCAGCTCAGCCGGGAGTCCGTCGCGGTGGGCTGGCCGCACATCCGCTCGCCCGCCCGGAGACCCTCGTGGACCGTCGTGGTGAGGTAGCGAGGACCGGGCACCGCCGCGGGATCGGCCGGGCGGAAGCCGCCGCCGCCGAGCCCGCCGCCGTAATCACGGTCGTCGCCGGGGACGTAACCGGGGATGGCCACCGCGTAGGCGGTCTCGCGGGGCAGGTGGGCGATCGCGAGCCGCCGTTCCAGGTCGTCGGGCGGTTCGCGGCGGAGCGCCACGACGCCGGCGCCGGTCAGGGCCACGCTCAGCGCCAGGGCGGCGGCGCTGAACGGCCAGGGGCGCAGCAACATCCCGGCGACCAGCGCGTACGGCAGGCCGCCGAGCAGCAGGGTGGCCTGGGCGTCGCCGCTCACGCCCAGCCCGGCGGCGTCGGTCGCCGCCCAGCCGAGGGCCCAGCCTGCCGTACCGGCCCCGAGGACCAGGCCGGCCCACGCCGCCCGCCGCCAGGCCGTGGCGCCCAGCGGTGAGGCCTGGTGGGTGGCCTTGACCAGCACGATCAGGTAGGCCATGACCACGGCGAGACTCACCGCCACGGCGACCACGAGCAACGAGGTGCCTCCGGCGAAGGCGGCGATCAGCAGGATCTGCAGGGCCAGCGGCATGGCGACCGCGCCCACCACCCAGGCGCCGGCCACCTGGGCCGCGATCAGCAGGGGCTTGACCGCCCTCGACTCGAGCACCCGTCAAGGATGCCGGGAATGTCGGGAGAGCGCATTTTTGCGAGGTTGGTCGCGCCGAGGAAGCCGCGTCGCGAATCGCCGGAATCCCCTGCTAACGTCACGTTCCTGGCCGGTCGCGGGACTTCGGTGCCGACTTCCGGAACCCACCTTAGAAGTGATGCTTCGCTGCTCGGACCTCCACTCCCCGGCCGGCCAGGACGACGGGGAGGGCGCATGGACGTCGGGTACGAGGACCTGCTGCTGTTCGTGAACGCGGCGACGGCGGCGACGGGGCAGCGCGAGTTCCACTCCGGGCAGGCGAGCCAGACGTTGTCCCTGGACTTCCTGCACGAGTACATCCGGGGCAACTACCCGGAGGTGTACGCGGCGGTTCTGGCGCTGGAGCTGAACGACCACAACGCGGCCCGGGTGATCCGGCACCTGCTGGCGACCTCGGGCGGCGGCGAGCTGGTGTCCCAGCGGCTGGCGCGGATGTCGCCGCCGCGGGTGTACGCGCTCTTCCGGGAGCTGCGCGCCGCCGGGGTGAACAACCGGCGGACCCGCGCGGTGCTGCGCGACTGGCTGCGGGCGCGGCCGGACCTGGCGTTCGACGCGGTGAAGTACCGGGCCGGGCTGAAGTCGGCGGTGCGGCACGCGCATCTGAAGCTGGAGGGCGAGCTGCCGGACTTCCTGTTCGCGCCGTTCTCGCGCCAGCGCTACGAGACGCCCATCCTGGAGGCCTGGCGGCGCGCGCACTTCGACAAGGAGGCCCTGTACAGCCTGCCGTACACGGTGGCCGAGGGGTTCGCGGCCCGGCGCGGGATCAAGCGGGAGGTCTTCCTGGAGCGGATCGCCCCGAAGCTGACCCGGCTGGAGCGGTTGCGGCTGCTGGAGTCGGCGGGCCGGGCGGGCACGGACACGCGAGCCGACCTGGCGGCCATGCCGCTGGTCCGGCTGGCGTCCTACGTGTTGTCGCTGCCGGTCGCCGAGCGGGCGGCGCGCCGGGCGGAGCTGACCGGCGCGCTGAGCGCGGCGGCGGTGCGGGTGGCGGGCAAGCGCGCCGGCACCTGGGGCCGCGTGGCGGCGGTCCTGGACGACAGCTATTCGGCCTTCGGCTCGCCGGTGAAGCGGAACCGGCCGCTGGCCGTGGCGCTGGCCTGCGACCACCTGCTGGCGGCGCTGGCCGGGCAGTACCGCGCGCACTGGGTGTCCGGGACGGTCGATCCGCTGCTGGTGCGCGCGAGCGGCCCGAGCCCGCTGGGCATGCGGCTGATCGACGCGCTGGAGGAGCGGCCGGAGCGGCTGGTGATCGTCTCGGACGGCTGGGACAACGCGCCGCCGGGCCTGGCCGCCGAGGTGCTGCGCGTGTGGTCCGACCGGCTGGACCGGGCCGGCGAGGTGCGCCTCGTGCACGTCAACCCGGTCTACGACGCCGAGCGGTTCGAGGTGCGCGCGTTGTCGCCGCTGGTGCCGACGGTCGGCATCCGCGACGCCGAGCACCTGCCGGCGCTGGTGGAGCTGGCGCAGTTCGCGACCGGGCGGACCGACGTGGCCGACCTGCTGGCCTATCTGGAGAGGCGATGATCGAGTTCACCGGGCTGGTGGCGAAGGCCCCGCAGACGTGGGGCGGGGTCCGGCTGGTGCCGCTGGTGCGGCCGGAGCCGATCGTCGACCTGCGCCTGCACCCCAAGGTCTACGGCGACGAGCTGTCGGTGGTCGCGCTGCCGGATCGCAGCGCGTACGTCGCCTACGTCCCGCACGCCTTCGTGGCCTCGTGGAGCGAGGACGGCAGCCCCGCCGCCGCGTACGGCACGCAGCTCGGCGAGGCGGGGCCGCGCGAGCACATCCCGGTCCAGCAGCGGCGCGGGATGGCGCGGCGCACCGAGCCGAACCGGCTGCGCTTCCTCCCGCTGCACCTGGCGCTGGAGGGCTTCCTCTCCCTGCACTTCAAGGGCCCGTCCATCGCATGGGCGGAGTGGTCGCAGCGCGCCCTGCGGCACGGGCTGTCGCCGCGCGGCGAGGAGGCCTACACCGGCGCGCAGGTGCGGGGCCTGGACGACGCGCTGCGCGTGTTCGAGATCCACCCCGGCCAGTGCGGCGTGGCGGTCTACGTCTCCGACGCCCTGGCCGCCGCCTTCGTCGTCCCGCACCAGGAGGACTACCGCGCGCTGCACCCGACGCTCGTCCGCGACCTGTACGGCGAGCTGATCCACGACTACGCGTGGTACCACCCGGCGGTGCGCGACTTCCCGGTCACCCTCGACGAGAGCCGCATCGCCTCCGTGGCCGACCTGAGGTCAGAGGCGCTGCGCCAAGCCGAGGAGTGGGCCGCCTTCCACGCCACCGTCATGGCCGGCGGCCTGCACGCCTCGCACTGGGACGAGATCTACCGGATGGGCCGCTTCACGCTGCGCCGCTTCCTGCCCTCCTTCGAGCGCGACACCGAGAGCCACCTCGGCGAGACGATCACCACGGACGACGGCCGGCTGGCCTATCTCAAGACCTTCCGGCTGTCGGAGCCGCAGCGCCGGCGCGGCTACCTGCTGACCCGCCTGGCCGCGCACGACTGGAACCTCGCCGCCACGGCCACGGCGCTGGGGTGCGGCGTGGCCGAGCTCGGCGTGCGGCTGGAGCGGGCGGGCTTCGGGCACCTGCTGCGGCAGGACGTCCTGGACGGTTACCGCAAGGCGGGCCGCTGAGCGCGGGCGCGCAGCAGGAACCCCGCCACCGCGGCCGTGAAGAACATGAGGATGCCGTAGGTGGCCGCCGGGATGGCCATCTGCGTGTTGACCAGCACGTAGCTGGCCACGGTGATGGCCAGGGTGGAGTTGTGGATGCCGATCTCCATGCAGGAGGCGATGGCCTGCTCGCGCTCCACCCCGGCCAGCCGGGGCGCCCAGTAGCCGACGGTGAGGCTCAGCACGCTGAACAGCAGGGTGATCAGGCCGACCTCGGCGAGGTAGGTGCCGATGTTGGCCCGCTCCTGCCAGACGGCGCCGAGGATGACCAGCACCAGGATGACCGCCGAGGCGATCTTGACCGGCTTGCCCATCCGCTCGGCGAAGGCGTTGCGGCGGGCCTTGACCAGCATGCCGAGCACGACCGGCACCAGGACGATGGCGACGACCTGGAGGGTCTTGTCGAGCTGGAGGCCCAGGCCGCTCGCCTGCGCGCCGAAGAAGCCGACGGACAGGTTGGCGATCAGCGGCAGGGTGACCACGGAGATCACCGAGTTGATCGCGGTCAGCGAGATGTTGAGGGCGACGTCGCCGCCGAACAGGTGGCTGTAGAGGTTGGCCGAGGTGCCGCCGGGCGAGGCGGCCAGCAGCATCATGCCGACCGCCAGGACCGGCGGCAGGTCGAACAGCAGGATCAGGCCCAGGCAGAGCGCGGGCAGGAGCAGGATCTGGCAGGTCAAGGCGATGATCGCGGCCTTGGGGTAGGCGGCGACGCGGCGGAAGTCGCTCACCGTGAGGCTGAGCCCGAGGCCGAACATGATGACGGCCAGGGCGAAGGGGAGGGCGACGGCGGCAAGGCCCATGGGGGTGGGATCCTCTCGGGGGTGGGGCTCTTGTCCCTGGATGGTTGATGAGCGGGTCTCACGTGTCAACGGAGGAACGGGATGACAGCGACTTTTCCGGCCGGTGTGGTCGGCTACCGCGGCTTCCAGGCCGGTGACGAGGCCGGGCTGGTCGAGGCGTGGAACCTCAGCCTGCCCGCCGATCCGACCACGCGGCGGTGGGTGCGGGACCGGGTGCTGCTGGACCCCAACTTCGACCCGGCCGGGTTGCGGGTGGCCGTCCTGGACGGGCGGGTCGTGGGGTGCGCCTACGCCGTGCGCCGGCTGGTGCCGCTGTCGCCGTACGCGGCCGGGACGGAGACGGAGGCCGGGTGGATCCCGTTCTTCTTCGTCGAGCCGGGGATCCGGGGGAGCGGGGTGGGGCGGCGGCTGGTGGGCGAGGCGCTGGACTTCCTCGCCCGGGAGGGGCGCAACCGGGTGGACGTGGCCGGGTACACGCCGAACTACGTGGCTCCGGGGCTGGATCTGGAGCTCTATCCGCAGGCCCGGGGGCTGCTGGAGAAGCTGGGCTTCCGGGTGGTGACCACCGCGCTGGCCATGGACCGGTCGCTGGTGGGGTACGCGCCGCCGTCCGAGGTGCTGGAACTGGCGGCCAAGCGGCTCGCGGAGGGCTACGAGGTGGGGTGCCCGGCCGACGGGGAGCTGCCGGAGCTGGTGCGCTTCGCCGGGACGGGCTTCAACCCGGACTGGGCCGAGGCGATCAGGAGGTTCCCGGACAACGAGCGCCTGCTGGTCGTGCGCAAGGACGGGCGGATCGCCGGGTTCACCGCCTACGGCGCCTACCAGGGCCCGGCCGAGCGGTTCGGCCCCTTCGGGGTGGACCCGGCCGAACGCGGGACCGGGCTCGGCAAGATCCTGCTGCACCGCACGCTGGCCCGGATGCGGGCCGAGGGGCTGCACGGGGCCTGGTTCCTGTGGACCGGCGAGGACAGCCCGGCCGCCCGGCTCTACCTGGGCGCGGGCTTCTCGATCACCCGGACCTACCACCTGATGCGCTGGACGTCGCGCTGACCCGTTCCTCCCCGTAGAAGCGGGTCAGCGCGGCGGCCACCTCGGCGAGCCGGCGGCGCAGCTCGACCGGCCGCACCACCTCGACCTCGCCGCCCAGCCGCAGGAACTCGCCCAGGGCGACGTCGACGCCCTCGATCGGCACGACCGCGGTGACCCAGCCGTCGGCGTCGGGCTCGCCCGCGCTCTCCCGGGCCGCCGTCTCCATGCCGGGCGTGATCAGCGTGCCGAGCCGCTCCAGGCCGCGCGGCGACAGCCGTACCACCGCCTCGCCCTGGTGCAGGCGGGCGGCGAAGGCGGTGAGGTAACCGCGCCAGTAGCCGGCCAGGTCGAAGTCCGCCGGGCGGGTGAAGTGCTCGTCCAGCGGGTGGAGGTCCTGGATCATCCAGACCCGGTAGGTGCGCACCTGCCCGCCGCTGCCCGCCACGACGTACCACCGCCCCGCCTTGACCACCAGCCCGTACGGCTCCAGCCGCCGCGTGACCAGATGCGGCGCCTCCCAGCGCCGGTAGCGGACCTCGATGACGCGCTGGTTCCAGACCGCGTCGGCCACGGCGGGCAGGAAGGGCAGCTCGTCGCGCTCGCGGTACCAGCTCGGCGCGTCGAGGTGGAAGCGCTCCTGGACGCGTTCGGCCCGGTCGCGCAGTTCGACCGGGAGCGCGGCCTTGAGCTTGAGCTGCGCGGCGGCCACCACCGAGCCCAGCCCGAGCTCGGCGGCCGGGCCGGGCAGCCCGGCGAGGAACATCGACTCCGCCTCGTCGGCGGTCAGCCCGGTGAGCCTGGTGCGGTAGCCCTCCAGCAACTGGTAGCCGCCCGACGGCCCCGCGTCGCCGTACAGCGGCACGCCCGCGGCGTGCAGGGACTCGACGTCGCGGTAGATCGTGCGCACCGACACCTCCAGCCGCTCGGCGAGCTCGCGGGCGGTCATCCGGCCGCGCGTCTGCAGCAGCAGGAGGATGGACAGCAGCCGGGAAGCGCGCATGACACTGACAATAGATGGCAGCGATGACGGTTTACCGTCCGGCCATGAACGACTTCGACTTCCTGGAGGGCAAGTGGACCTCCAAGCAGCGTTATCTCAAGAAGCGGCTCGCCGGCTGTGACGAATGGGAGGAGTTCACCGGCACCACGGTCGCGACCCGGCATTTCGGCGGCGCGGCCTGCGTGGACGAGGTGTACTTCCCCGAGCGCGGCACGTCCGGGTTGACCCTGCGCCTCTACAACCCCGAGACCGAGCTGTGGTCGATCTACTGGGCCAGCAGCAAGACCGGCGTGCTCGACACCGTGCCCGCGGTGGGCCGGTTCGAGGGCGACCGCGGCGAGTTCTACGCCGACGAGTTCCACGAGGGCACGCCGATCATCTGCCGCTTCGTCTGGACCGTCCAGGACGCCGACCACTGCTCCTGGGAGCAGGCCTTCTCCACCGATCAGGGCAAGACGTGGGAGGTCAACTGGGTGGCGGACTTCACCCGCGCCTAGCCGGAGGCGCCAGGCTCAGGCGCGCGTGGCGAAGAGCACGATGCCGAAGGCGATGGCGGCCACGACCAGGAGCGCCGCGCTCGCCACGACCACCCACCACCAGGCCGAGCGCGGCGGCTTCGCCTCGATCACCGGCACGTCGGGAAACAGGTCCGGCGTGTACGGCAGGCGCACCGTCTCCGGGTGCGGCTGCTCGGGCGGGGGGACCGGCTGGACCGGCTGGCCGGGCGTGGGGATCCGGCGCTGGACCGTGCGGTCGTGCTCTTCGCTCATGACTTTTCCCAATATATCGCGCGAAGAGCGGCCGGTACGGCGTGCCGTACCGGCCGGATTCTTCACATAGCGCGCAAATATGCCAAGGAAGGCATGAAGAAGTACTCCCCGCCGAGCATGGTCACGGTCTGCTCGACCTGCTTGACCGCGACCGTGCGGCCGGGCTGGTCCCAGACCTTGGGGAAGGTGACCTTGAGCTCGCGGGGGCCCTGGCCGATGACGGGGTCGTGGCCAGTGCCCTCCCGCTCGAAGGACGGCTCGTTGGCCCAGCTCCGCTGGGTGAACTCGAACTGGCCGATGCCCTCGGGCCCGTCGGCGACCCGGGAGTTGAACGCCATGAACAGCAGGCCGACGCCCCCGCCGGGCCGCTCCTCGGGCGGGAGCTCGTCCCACGGCCGGTCGGCGCGCTCGCCGTACGTCTGGCCGCGCCTGGCCATGATCACCTCGCGCCCGAAGGAGCGAGGGTTGGTCTTGCGCACGTGCCCGCTGAACGGGCAGCGGTTGCCCTCGCCGTCGCGGTCGAAGGTGAAGTCGTTGCCGACCGGACCGCCGGCCGCCTTGCTCTTGCCGGTCAGCGGCGTGCCGTCACGGAAGCGGCCGACCAGCATGGCTCCGGCGCGGGCCCGGTCGTCGCCGACCAGGCCGAGCGCGTCGGCCAGGTCCTCCTCGATCTGCTGGAAGGCCCGCACGTTCTGCTCCAGCTTGCGGAAGACGAAGTAGCTGCCGAAGTGCCGGCGCGGATCGGCCGCCAGCGGGTCGGCGACCAGCACGTTGCCGAGCGGGAAGAACGGGTCCCAGTGCTCGCGCGGCTCGCGCTCGACCTCGTCGGCCAGGAAGAGCGGCTGGCTGCGGCCGTCCACGTACCCGAAATGCTCGATGCCGTCCCCGGCCGGGTTGCGCAGGCCGCGCCCGGTCTCCTCGCCGAGCACCCGCGCCGAGGCCGGCAGGTCGCGCACCAGCTCCTCGCGCAGCGCCTCGACCGGGCCGGGCTCGGCGTCCCCGATGAGCAGCACGGCGTGGATCTCCCGCTGGTAGGCGCGCTCCCACTCGGCCACGGGCGGGTCGTTGACCTCGGTGATCCGCTTCTTCATGCCGTCGCGGAAGGCGGCGTCCCCGAACCGGCGGATGTCGGCGACGCTGTGCCCCAGGTCGCGGTAGCCGGCGCGGCTGATGCCCAGCCCCACGTACGGCGAGCCGCCCCGGCCGCTCCTGGCGAACTCCCGCACCTCCTCCAGGTGCTGCCGCGCCGACTTCATCCTGGTGCGGGCGACGCGGCGCAGGTAGGCGCGGCCCTCGGCGACGTCGTTGAAGCGCAGGAAGAGCACGGTCAGGTGCTCGCGGACGTGCGCGCGCAGGATGTTGGGCTGGAGATTGGCGAGCATCTCCTTGGTGTCGGCGTCGAGCGTGGGCGAGTCCCAGGCCAGGGGTCGTGCGTTGGCGAGGTCGACAGGCATGGTGTCGAGTCCTTTCCCCGTGAGGTGTCGTGGTTCTCCGGGCCCCGCAGGATGAGACTCAGGGCACGGGCGAAAAGTTGGTACGACCCGGGCGGTATCCGAGCCGCCTTCCGCCGGGGGATCCGCCGGCCCACCGGCGGTGCCAGGGTGAGGGGATGGACGACAGAGCTCTCCGGATCGCGCTCGGCGCGGTGGCGGCCGGCATCGCGCTCATCTTCGTGCTCGGCGCGCTGCTGCACACCGGCGTGCCGCTGGGGCCGCTGCGCGAGCCGGTCATCGTCCCGGCGACCATCGCCGAGACGGTGTGCGGGCTGGCGCTGCTGGCCGCGGCGTGGGGCGCGCTGGGCGGCCGGGCGTGGGCGTGGCGGGGACTGCGGGCGGGCTACACGGTCGCGCTGGCGGGAGTTTTGGTCGGCACCCTCGCGCTGGCGCTCGGCCGGGGCGAGGCGACGGTGCTCAACACCTGGTATCACGGCACCGTCGCGACGGTGCTGATCGCCGGGCTCGGTGCGCAGCTCTACCGGGCGCGCAGGTAGGCGTCGGCCTCGGTCAGGCGGTCCTCGCCGAAGACCGGGATGCCGTGCTGCTCCAGCAGCGCGGTGGTGACGCCCGGCCCGGGGACCCGGCCGCCGGTGAAGGTGCCGTCGTAGACCGCGAGGGAACCGCAGGACGGGCTGCCCTCCTTCAGGACGGCCAGCCGTACGCCGGAGCTGAGGGCCAGGTCGAGCGCCTGCCGCGCGCCGGACAGGAAGGCGGCGGTGACGTCGCTCCCGTCGGCGGCCAGGACGCGGGCGCGGCCGGCCAGCACGTCGGCGCCCGAGCCGCCCGGCTCGATCTCGGCGGCGGCGCGGGGGATCGGCAGCCCGCCCTCGACCTCCGGGCAGAACGGCACCAGCCGCCCCTCCTCCCGCCAGCCGGCCAGGATCGCCGAGGCGCTGGTCTTGGCGCCGCCGTCGTAGCGCACGCGGCGGCCCATCAGGCAGGCGCTCACCAGGATCCGGTCCATGGACCCCATGGTAGGAGCGGTAGCCTTCTCGCCATGTCCCAGACCCTCGCCACCGGCATCATCGTGGGCGCGCTCGTCCTGGCGGTGGCCAGCCTCGTCGTCGCCATCCGCAACCGGGCGATGGGGGTCGTCCTGCTCGTCGGCTTCGCGGTGCTGGAGCTCGCGGTGCTGGTCCAGGCCGGGATCACCGTCGCGGCGGCGGTGGGCGGCGAGGGGCCGGCCGAGCAGGCGACGCTCTACGGCTACACGGCCGGCGTGGCGCTGATCGCGCCCGCGGGCGTCTTCCTGGCGCTGGCCGAACGGTCGCGGTGGGGCGCGGCGATCCTGGTCGTGGCCGGGTTCGCGGTCGCGGTGATGACCGGGCGGCTGCTGCAGATCTGGGCCGGGCAGTGAGCACCCCGATCGGCACCGGGCCGGGCCGCGCGCTGCTGGCGCTCTACGGGCTGTTCGCGCTGGCGGCCGGCGCGCGGGCGGCCGTGCAGATCGCCACCCGGTTCGACGAGGCGCCGCTGGCCTACGCGCTGTCCGCCTTCGCGGCGGCGGTCTACGTGGTGCTCGCGGTCGCGCTGGCGACCGGGCGGCGCACGCTCGCGTTGTGGGCGCTGGGCATCGAACTGGCCGGAGTCCTGGTCATCGGGACGGCGAGTGTCATCGATCCGGCGGCCTTCCCCGACGAGACGGTCTGGTCGGTTTATGGGAAGGGATACCTGTTCATCCCGCTGATCCTGCCGCTGGTGGGCCTGTTCTGGTTGCGGCGGAGGCGTTAGCGCTCCGGCGAAGCGGGCAGGGGGCGTTACATGAGCACGATCGAGCACTCCGTAGATGTCAATGTCCCAGTGCGGACGGCCTACAACCAGTGGACGCAGTTCGAGAGCTTCCCCGAGTTCATGGAAGGCGTGGAGTCGGTCAAGCAGCTCACCGACACCCGCACCGCTTGGGTGGCCGAGATCGCGGGAGTCCGTCGTGAGTTCGAGGCGGAGATCACCGAACAGCACCCGGACGAGCGGGTCGCCTGGCGCACGGTGGAGCAGCCGCACCAGGCCGGTGTGGTGACCTTCCACCGGCTCGACGACTCCACCACGCGGGTCACCCTGCAGATGGAGTACGACCCCAAGGGCTTCATCGAGACCGCGGGCGACTGGCTGCAACTGGTCCGGATGCGCGTCCGCAACGACATGGAGCGTTTCAAGCGCTTCATCGAGTCCCGTGGGAGCGAGACCGGCGAGTGGCGCGGCGACGTGCCCGGCCCGCACCAGAGCGGGTCCACCTACGGCACGGGCGACCAGCCGATGCCTCCTGGCACCATCGGCGGCGATCCTTACCCGCCCTCGCCCGACCTGCCGGCGCCCGGACCCGGCCCGCTGCGGCCGGAGGACCCGCCGCCGCCCATGCGCCCGGTCATCTGACCTGACGGGACGCCGAGGCCCTCTTCCCACCTCTCCGGGAAGGGGGCCTCTTCCTATGGTCAGGAATAAACCAACATTTCGGACCTGTTAGCATTATTCGTCCCATGATTCCACGAATGGAGGCTGTGCCGGCATGAGCGTGCTCACCGAGAGCAGGAGCAAGAGCGGCTCGCTGGTATGGCTGCTGGTCCTGGGCATCGTCCTGGCCGCGCTCAACCTCCGCACCGCGGTGACCAGCGTCGGCCCGCTGCTCGACCAGCTCTCCGCGGGCCTCGGGATGACGAGCGTCGGCACCGGCCTGCTGACCACCCTGCCGGTCCTGGCCTTCGCCACCGTCGGCGCGGTCACCCCCGCGATGGCGCGCAAGGTCGGCGAGCACCGGCTGCTGCTGGTCGCGCTCGGCCTGCTCGGCGTCGGCCTCGCCACCCGGGCCCTGGTCGACAGCGCCCCCGTCTTCCTGCTGAGCAGCGCCGTGGCGCTGTCCGGCGGCGCGATCGGCAACGTGCTCATCCCCACCCTGATCAAGCGGCACTTCCCGGGCCGCGTGGGCGTGATGACCACCGTCTACACCACCGCCCTGGCCGTCGGCACCATGATGGCCGCCGCCGCGACCGTGCCGATCGAGCGCGCCGCGGGCGGCGACTGGCACGTGGCGCTCGGCGTCTGGGCCGCGCTCGCGGTCGTCGCCGCGCTGCCTTGGCTGGCGCTGCTGCGCAGTGAGCCGCAGCGCGACACCGGCCGTACCGAGGCCGGGCCCGGCCGCCTGGTCCGCAGCAAGCTGGCCTGGTCGGTCGCGGTCTACTTCGGCACGCAGTCGATGATCGCCTACATCATGTTCGGCTGGCTCGCCAAGATCCTCACCGACGCCGGTTACACCACCAGCCAGGCCGGCCTGGTCCTCGGCGTGTTCACCGCGCTGAGCATCCCGATCTCGCTGATCATCCCGGTGCTGGCCACGCGCTTCCGCGACCAGCGGCCCGTGGTCGTCGCCCTGGTCGCCTTCTACGTCGTGGGGTTCACCGGCATGTGGATCTCGCCGTCCTGGGTCTGGACGGTCTTCATCGGCGTCGGCATGGGCTCCTTCCCGCTCGCGCTGATGATGCTGGCCCTGCGGACCCGCACCGCCGACCACACCGCCGCGCTGTCGGCCTTCGGGCAGAGCGCCGGGTACCTCATCGCGGGCGCCGGGCCGCTGGTCGTGGGCGTGCTGCACGAGGCGACCGGGGGGTGGGCGCTGCCGTACACGCTGATCTTCTTCGTGCTGGCCGTGCAGCTCCTGACCGGGCTTTACGCGGGTCGCAACCGCTTCCTCGAGGATGAGCCTGCGAAGATTTCCGGATGAAGTCCACTATCGTCACCTTCCCTGACGGGCAGGTGTCCGGCCGCTCCGAGGTCGTCGGAACCGTCCAGGCCGGTGACGCGCTCGGCGTGATCGTCGCCGAGACGCCCTTCCATCCGCTCGACCACACCTGGCCCGACCAGCCCGCCGACCGCGGCCTGCTGGCCGGGCACCCCCTTCTCGGCTGCGTCACCGGGGCCACCGCCGGTGACGGGCAGGTCCTGCTCGGCGCCGACATCCCGGTACGGCGGGGCGACCCGGCCTGGCAGTGGCTGGTCGTCCACCTCGTCGAGCCGGCGGCGGCCGTCGAAGCCGGGGCGGAGGTCACGCTGGAGGCCGACGCCGGCTACCGTGCGGCCCTGTCGGCCGGGCACACCGCCTGCCACCTGGCCGCCCTCGCGCTCAACGCCGCCCTGGCCGGGCACTGGCGCAAGGAGACCGGGGCGGACTCGCTCGGGCAGCCGAACTTCGACCAGCACGCCATCACCTCCTCGACCATCGTCGAGAACGGCAGCGTGGACGTGTACCGGCTGGGCAAGTCGCTGCGCAAGAAGGGCTTCTCCGCCGACGGGCTCGACTGGGCCGAGGTCGCGGGGCGGGTCAACGGGATCCTCGCCGGGTGGGTGGCCGCGGACGCGCCGGTGTGGATCGACGCGCCGGACGGGACGCTGACCGCTCGGCGTACCTGGCACTGCGCGTTGCCCGAGGGGGAGGGGTGGATCCCGTGCGGCGGCACGCACGTGCACCGCACCTCCGCGCTCGGTGGGGTGCGGGTGGAGCTGGAGCCCGGTGAGTCGGAGCTGACCATGCGCACCTACGCGGGCTCCTCGTAGCGGGCTGCATTCGGAAAGCGCGCTTCCTTGGTGTGCGGTCTGCCGGCAAAAGTGTCAGCAAGAGCTGACACTTCCGGCTGTGTCAGCTTATGCTGACATCATGAGAGTCACCGAGCTCGCCGAAGCGGCCGCCGGCCCCGATCCGGGCACCGGGCTGGCCGCCTGCGCCGCCCTGCGCTCCCTCCTGGAGGAGCTGGAGGCGGTGCACGTCTCCAACGCCCGCGACCGGGGCTGGTCCTGGGAGCAGATCGCCGCCGCGCTCGGCGTCCGGCGGCAGACCGCGCACCGCAAACACGCCAGGAGGTAGTCCCGTGCTCGACAGGTTCACCCCCGAAGCCCGCAGGGCGTTCGTCCGCGCCGGCATCCTCGCCCACGACGCCCGGCCCGAGGGCGGCCGCTTCGGCACCGACGCGCTCCTGCTCGCCCTCGCCGAGCAGCGCCCGTTCGCCGGCCCCGTGCCCGCCTTCACCCTGACCCCGGACGCCGTCCCGCTGGCCGCCACGCCGGGCCGCGACCTGCTGGCCACCCTCGGCATCGACCTCGACGAGGTGCGCCGCCGTACCAGGCACGGCGTGGACGACCCGGCCCGCTGGCACCTCGACCGGCTCCTGCTCCGCCTCACCCTCCGCGGCCCGCTCGGCGACCTTCCGCTCACCCTGCACCTGCGCAAGGTCGTCGAGGTCGCCGCGTGGAAGCCCGGCCCGATCACCGGCGAACGCCTGCTGTGGGGCCTGCTCGCCGACGCCCGCAACGGCGCCGCCCGCACCCTTCGTACGGCCGGCGTCGACCTCGCCGCCCTGGTCGCCCAGGCCGGCGTCCCGGTCCGCCGAGCCGCCTGAGCACCGCCCCCGCGGGTGCCACGATCATGGTCGTGGCACCCGCCGGATCCGCTAGACTATTCCCGCAAGCGAGGGGCTATGGCGCAGTTGGTAGCGCGCTTCCATGGCATGGAAGAGGTCTGGGGTTCGAATCCCCATAGCTCCACCTCTCACTTACGACGAACCGCCGCATCGCGGCGGTTTCGCTTTTTCCACGGTGCCGCCATGATGTGACCCGGCGTGGATCATCCCGCGAGGGGAGCACCGGTGCAGTCGCAGCGCGCTGATCAGACGCGGTGGTTCCGGGCGCTCGTGGTCGTGCTGACCCTGGCGGCGCTGGGTTCCATGGTCGAGGGGCAGGCGCGGCAGAACGCGGAGCGGGTGGCGGCGGCCCGGACGCTGGCGCTCAAGGGCGCCGAGTTGCGCGAGGTCGACGCTGTGGCCGCCCGCCGGCTCGGCGCGGCGGCGGTCAGCCTGCACGACGACGATCAGACGCGGACGGCGCTGGCCGACACCCTGGCCAACGAAGGGCTGACCGATCTGGTGGAGGCCTCCCGCTCGGACGACGTGGCGATGACGACGGACGGGTCCTTCCTGCTGGGCAGGTCTGGCTCCGGCACGGTGCGCCGCTGGTACCTGCCGCGCGGGCGGGGCGAGCCGGGCGCGCTCGACTTCGGCGGCTCGGTCGACGAGCTGGCGATGTCGGCGGACGGGGAGATCGTTTTGACGGCCGAGTCCTACGAGGGCGTCGGCGTGTGGCGGCTCGGCGAGCGGACCCGGCCGGTCAAGGCGGCCTTCCTGCCGGTCGAGGAGTACTTCGGCCCGCTCGTGCTGTCCGGCGACGGCAGGACGGCGCTGGTCTCCTACGGGCTGGACGAGCCCGAGGCCGTGGCGGTCGAGGTGTGGGACCTGCGGAGCGTGTCCGAGCCGGTCCGGCGGGCGACGCTGAAGATCCGGGGCCCGCACCTGTACGACCTCGCGCTCAGTGCCGACGGGCGGACGGCGGTGGCGGTCCGGGGCGGGGAACCGGGGGCGGTCGTCTGGGACCTCACGGATCAGGCGCGGCCGGTCGCGGTCGGCGAGCTGCGGACCGAGGGGCACGGGGAGGAGTCGGTCGCGCTCAGCCCGGACGGGCGGCGGGCCCTCCTGGGCATCGGCTCCGGCGGCGGCGCGGACGTCTGGGACCTGACCGACCGCGCGAAGCCGGTGCGGCTGGCGTCGCTGGGCGGGGAGTTCCGCGACGTGTTCGCCGTCGCCCTGGCCCGCGCCGGCGAGCTGGCGCTCATCGCCGACGCCCGAGGGCGCGCGGTCCTGTGGGATCTCACGACGCCCTCCCATCCGGTGCGGCTGGCCACCCTGAGGACCGGTGGGCGGTCCGCGGAGGCGGTCGCCATGAGCGAGGACGGGCGGACGGCGGCGCTGGGCAGCCCGATGGCCGGGCCGAGGGTCTGGGACCTGTCGCAGGTGGAGCCCGACCCGCTGGACGTGGTCTGCCGGGCCACGGCGGAGGCGGATGTCATCCCGGCCGAGACGTGGACGCGCTACGTGGGCGAGGAGGGGGCGGCGTACACCGACGGCGACTTCGTGTTCTGCGAGAAGTAGCGGAGGAGGGGTAGGACTGGCCGGAGGGCGGGTTGGGGGGGCTGGCCGGAATGAACCGGCGCCCCCGCGGTGTGAGGATGGACCCGGTCTCGCGCGTCGGCGCGGGCGGACCGGGGAGAACCACATGATCAAGTTGGCGGGAGCGGTCGCCGTGGCGGCCGGGCTGGCGTTGACGCCCGGCACGGCGGGGGCGGCGGCGGGTGGGGGCACGGAGCGCCGCCGGCGACCGGCGAGGGCTACGAGCGGACCGTGCGGGCCGCCTTCGGCGAGCGCGCGGCGGGGGTGCTGGCCCGCTACCCCCTGGAACGGTACGGGGCGCCGGGGACGAGCCGCGCCGGGCACGCCCTGCGGGATCTGCTGACCGACCATCTCTGGGCCGCCCCGGCGGTGCGGACCAACCGGCTGCTGGCCGCGTGGGTGCCGACCTACGCCTACGAGTTCGCCGACCGGCGGGCTCCGTGGGCGAGCAGCACGCCGGTGACGCCCAGCTTCCCCACCGGCGCCTTCCACGCCTCCGAGCTGCAGTATCTCTTCGAGGCGAGCTACTTCACCGGCCGGACGCTCGCGCCCGACCAGGCTCGGCTGTCCGACACGATGATCGGCTACTGGAGCCGGTTCGCCCGGCACGGCGACCCCAACGGCCCCGGCGCGCCCGCCTGGCGTCCGGCCCAGCCGGGACGGGACGCCGTGCTGCGGCTGGCGCCCGGCCCGCGCGGCATCGGCCCGGTGGACCTGTGCCGCGCCCACCGGTGCGGCTTCTGGGGCGCGCACCGGCAGCCGGAGGGTGGCGCGGGTTAGGCTGGACCGCGTGCGTATCGCCACGTGGAACGTCAACTCCGCCAAGCAACGCGTGCCGCGCCTGCTGCCCTGGCTCGACGAGCGGCAGCCGGACGTGGTCTGCCTGCAGGAGACCAAGCTCGCCGACGCCGCCTTCACCGAGTTGCTGGGCCAGGAGTTCGAGGCCCGCGGCTACGAGCTGGCGCTCCACGGCGAGGTGCAGTGGAACGGGGTGGCGCTGGCGTCCCGGGTGGGGCTGGAGGACGTGGTCACCGGGCTGGCCGACGCGCCGGGCTTCCCGCACCCGGAGGCGCGTGCGGTGGCCGCGACCTGTGGCGGGATCCGGGTGCACTCGGTGTACGTGCCGAACGGGCGGACGCCCGGCTCGGATCACTACCACTACAAGCTGGCCTGGCTGGCTGCGCTGAAGGCGGTGGTGGCGGCCGGGCCGGCCGACGCGCTGGTCTGCGGTGACGTCAACGTCGCGCCGGCCGACGAGGACGTGTTCGATCCGGGGGCGTTCGCGGGGTCCACGCATGTGACGGCGCCGGAGCGGGAGGCGCTGGCCGCTCTCGGGCTGCGGGACGTGGTGCGGGAGCGGTGGCCGGATCGGCGGGTGTTCTCCTACTGGGACTACCGGGCCGGGATGTTCCACAAGGATCTGGGCATGCGGATCGACCTCGTGCTGGCCTCCGATCCGGTGGCCGAGCGGGTGCGGGCGGCCTGGATCGACCGGCAGGCGCGCAAGGGGACGGGGCCCAGTGACCACGCCCCGGTGATCGTCGACCTCGACGAGGCGCCGGACGGGGACATCGGCCCGGTGGTGCCGCCGCCTTCCGCACCGGCGGCCCGGAAGGGCACGAGCCGCCTGCCGCAGGACAAGGCTCCTCAGTCCTGAGGGCGCCTGCCGTACCGCGAGAGAAGTAGGGCGGCGGGCGGGCGGTGCGTCCGCGGGGGTAGCCGGATCCGGCTCCCCGGGCCGACGCGCGGACCGGGGCGGGCCGGAGAAGGTGAGGGCATGAGACCTTACCGATTCGGCGCCGTAGCCGGTTTCGCCCCCGACGCCCAGACCTGGACCGATATCGCCCGCCGCAGCGAGGAGCTGGGCTTCGACACGCTGCTGGTGCCCGACACCCACCGCACCTTCTCGCCGTTCGCCGCCGCGGCCGTGGCGGCGACGGTCACCACGACGCTCAAGGTCGGCACCTACGTGCTCGCGAGCCCGCTACGCACGCCCGCGGCCGTGGCCTGGGAGACCTCGACCCTGCGGACCCTGACCGGCGGGCGTTTCGAGCTCGGCCTGGGCGCGGGCCGGCCGGACAGCGAGCAGGACGCCGCCCGCCTCGGCGTGCCGTTCGGGACGCCCGGCGAACGGCTGGCACGGGTGGCCGAGACGATCGACCTGGTCGAGGACGTCCCGATCCTGCTGGCCGCCTCCGGCCCGGCGGCCCTGCGCCTCGCGGCCGGCAAGGCCGACACCGTCGCGCTCGCGGTGCCTCCGCACGCCACCGAGGAGCAGCTCGCCGCCAAGGTGGACGAGCTGTACGAGCTGGCCGGCGACCGGTTCGGCGAGCTGGAGCTGGCCATGAACCTGGCGGCGGTCGGCGACGAGGTGCCCGCCTGGCTGGGACCGGAACGCGAAGGCGTGGGCCTGCTCCGGGGGTCGGTGACCGAGATGGCCGACACGCTGCGGCGGCGGCGCGACAAGCTGGGCATCTCCTATGTCTCGGTGAACGCGCAGTTCCTGACCCAGTTCGCCCCGGTCATCGCCCGGCTCGCCGGAACCTGACGGGAGCTGACAGGTAAGGGCCCTAGCGTGAGGCCCATGATGGCCAAGGGCACCTTTAAGGGCCCTAGCGTGAGGCCCATGATGGCCAAGGGCACCTTTGAGACGCACGACTGGACCCAGGGCGAGCCGTACGCCGACCACGACGGCGTGACGATCACCCCGGTGACGCTCGGCAAGACCTTCCACGGCGACCTGACCGGCAGCGGCGTCGTCCACATGACCATGGCGACGACCCCGGTCGAGACATCACGTTCGTACGTGGCCGTCGAGCGGGTCACCGGCACGCTCGCCGGCCGGACCGGCGGTTTCCTGCTCCAGCACAGCGCCTTCAGCGACCGGGGCGAGCAGTCGCTGCGGGTCACGGTGGTGGCCGACTCGGGCACGGGGGACCTGACCGGACTGCGCGGCGAGATGACGATCCACGTCGACGAATCCGGGGCGCACTCCTACGTGTTCGACTGGGTGTGCGGGTAACCGGAGCCGGCGGCTTGACCTTTTCACACGCTCCCGGCTGTTGTAGGACGGGAGCGTGAGCCACTGGGCCTGGGGTCCCGAGCCGGACCCGCACGAACTGCGCGAGAGCGCCCGCCTGATCGCCGCGGTGACCGGGTTGGGCGATCCCGCCCGCTGGCGTCCGCCGGTGCCCTTCCCCGAGGTACGGCTGCCGCCGCCCCGGGTGCCGGTGCCCGAGCACCTGTCCGGCTTCTGTACGGCGGAGCCGTACGAACGGGCCCGGCACACCTACGGCCAGGCCTACCGCGACCTGGTCCGCGCCTACCGCGGCGACTTCGCCAACGCCCCCGACCTGGTCGCCCGCCCCCGCACCGAGGAGGAGATCGACCGCGCCCTGGAGTGGGCCCAGACGGTGGGCGTCGCGGTGATCCCCTACGGCGGCGGCACCAGCGTGGTCGGCGGCGTCGAGGCCCGCTTCGACGCCCCGGCGCTCTGCCTCGACCTGGGCCGGATGGACCGGGTGCTGGAGGTGGACGAGTACTCGCGGGCCGCGCTGGTCCAGGCGGGCGCGACCGGCCCGGCGCTGAACGCGCAACTCCCGGCCGGGCTGCAACTGCGCTTCTTCCCGCAGTCCTACGAGTTCTCCACGCTCGGCGGCTGGATCGCCACCCGGGCCGGCGGGCACTTCGCCACCGGGCACACGCACATCGACGACCTGGTGGAGTCGGTGCGCGCGCTGACCCCGTCGGGGGTGTGGGAATCGCGCCGAGTGCCGGGCAGCGGCGCCGGGCCGTCGCCGGACCGGTGGCTGCTCGGCTCCGAGGGCGCGCTCGGGGTGATCACGCAGGCGTGGGTGCGGCTGCAGCAGCGCCCGGAGGTCAAGGTGTCGGCGCCGGTGACGTTCAAGGAGTGGGACGCGGCGGTCGCGGCGGTGCACGAGATCGTGCAGGCCGGCCTGAACCCGTCCAACTGCCGCCTGCTCGACGCCGGGGAGGCGGCGCTGGCCGCGCGCGGCGACGGGCACGGGCCGGTGCTGCTGCTGGGCTTCGAGTCGGGGCCGGTCGAGGCGCTGCTGGCGGCGGCGCTGGAGCTGGCCAGGCGGCACGGCGGCGAGCCGGGCGCCACCCGGCAGGACCGCGAGTGGAAGGGCTCCTTCACCCGCATGCCGTACCTGAGGAATGCCTATCCGGGGCTGGACGTGCTGGTGGAGACGGTCGAGACGGCGGTCACCTGGGACCGGTTCGAGCGCCTGCACGAGGAGGTCATGGGGCTGGGCCGGATCACCTGCCGGCTCGCCTTCGTCTACCCCGACGGGCCCGCCCCGTACTACACGATCATGGCGCCGGGCGGGGACTGGGACTCGATCAAGGCCCGCGTCTCCGAGGCGATCCTGCTCAACGGCGGGACGATCACCCACCATCACGCGGTCGGGCGCGACCACCGCTTCTGGTACGACCGGCAGCGGCCCGAGCCGTTCGCGCTGGCGCTGCGGGCGGCCAAGGCGGCGCTCGACCCGGCGGGGATCCTCAACCCGGGCGTGCTCGTGTAGCGCCGAGCCTCAGCCGAAGGCGCGGCGGTAGGCCGAGGGGGAGGTGCGCATCAACCGGCCGAAATGGTGGCGGAAGGTCACCGGGCTGTCGAAGCCGACCGCCGCGCCGACCTCCTCGACCGGGACGCCGCCGCGCTCCAGGAGCGGCAGGGCCGCGGCGACGCGCTGCGAGACGACCCAGCGCAGCGGCGAGGTGCCGGTCTGCTGCTTGAAGCGGCGCAGGAAGGTCCGCTCCGCCATGTGCGCCTTCCGCGCCAGCTCGGCGACGGTGATGGTCGTCGTCAGGTGCTCCAGCGCCCAGGCCATCGCCCGCGCCACCCCGTCGTCGGCGGCTATCGGGGTCACCGCCGCCTGGATGAACTGCGCCTGCCCTCCCTCGCGGTGCGGCGGCACGACCAGGCGGCGGGCCACCGCGTTGGCCACCGTCGCGCCGTGGTCCTTGCGCACCAGGTGGATCAGCAGGTCGAGCCCGGCTGCGCTGCCCGCGCTGGTCAGCACGTCGCCGTGATCGACGTAGAGCACGTCCGGGTGGACCTCCACCTGCGGGAAGCGCCGCTGCAGCAGCTCGGCGTAGCGCCAGTGCGTGGTGGCGGGCCGGCCGTCGAGCAGCCCGGTCGCGGCCAGCGCGAAGGCGCCCGAGCAGATCGACACCAGCCGCGCGCCGTTGCGGTGCGCGGCCAGCAGCGCCTCGACGAGTCCGGGGGAGGTCTCGCCGTGCACGTCGGCGACGCCGGGGACGATCACCGTCTCGGCCTGGGCGAGGGTGTCGAGGCCGTGCTCGGCGCGCACGGTGAAGCCGCCCACCGCCCGCATCGGCTCGGTCGTCTCGGCGCAGACCCGCAGGTCGTACCAGGGCACGTCCAGCTCGGGCCGGGGCAGGCCGAAGACCTCCACCACGCAGCCCAGCTCGAAGGGGGCCATGCCCTCGTAGGCCAGCACGGCGACCGTGGGCAGCCTGGACGGCAGGGGGAGCAGCATGTCCGGATGGTACCCGGCCCGCGGGTCAGGGCCGGGAGACGGGCACCGGTTCGAGGCCTTCCGGCTCCTTGCCGGGATACAGCCCGGTGAGCAGGGTGCTGACCGTGTACAGGTGCCACGCCTGCCCCGGCTTGGTGACCACCGGCCCGGCGAACAGCGCCCGCACCTCGTCCGGGTTGACGATCGGCTCCAGCACGTCGAGATGGCCGATCACCTGCTCGCGCAGGATCGCCGACAGCGCGGGTCCCGGGCTGGTCCGCCACGACCAGCCGCCGCCGGTCGAGACCGTCGGCATCGACGGCGGCGGCACGTGCTCCCACGGCCAGCGCTTGCGCAGGTCACCGGCGAAGCGCCACGGCTTGCCCTCGATCGGCACGTCGCGCAGCGCCGGGGCGAAGCGCAGGATGAGCCGGTAGATCACTTCCTCCGACAGCCGCCAGCCCTGGTCGAGGCCGAGCGCCGCCCGCGCCACCCGGTTGTCGAGGAAGGGCCGCACCGGGTCGCCGCGGCGCAGCGAGCCGGCCCGCGCGCTGGCCTGCCAGCGGCCGACCTTGTACCAGATGTAGATGTGGTCGAGCGCCTCCAGCCGGTTCTTCCGCGCCTGCCAGGGCTTGGCCAGCTCACGCGCGTGCTCGTTGGCGTCGGCGCTGAACAGCTTCTCGTCCTTGAAGAAGGTGGTGTTCACCCGGCGCAGCAGCGCCTTGTCGCTCAGGTCGGTCTGCAGCAGGTTGAGCGAGCCCGCGCGCAGGGTCTCGCCGCTCTGCCCGGACATGGTGGGCTTGTCGGCATAGGGCAGGTAGCTCACGATCGTCTCGTAGGCAGAGGTCATGCCCTCGCAGGTGCGCAGCGTCTCGTAGGCGCGCGCCAGCGGGTGCTCGACCAGCACCGCGTCCTTCTGCGCGGTCTGCGCCGGCGGGATGACGGTGTGCTCCACGCCGAGCCGCGCGGCGATCTGCCGGGCCAGGATCACGTCCGGGTGGGTGTCGAGCCCGTTGGTGGTCACCCGGAACGGCACCTTGGCCGCGTGGAGCAGCGCGGCGAGGATGCGCGTGTCCCGCCCGCCGGTCAGCGCCAGGTTCACCGGCTCGCCCGCCGCCCGCAGCGGCTCCACCGTCGCCAGCAGCGCCTCGGCCAGCTCCGAGATCGCCGCCCGCTTCGCGCGCCCCGACGCGGGGGGCGGCGCCGCCTCCGGCAGCGGGGTCTCCGAGATCGTACGGCTCCCGCCGCGCACGCTCAGCCGCGACGAGGGTCGCAGCGCCGACACCCCGAGATAGGGCGTCTCGTCGGACAGGAAGAACCCCTGCCGCGCCATCGACTGCAGCGCCAGCACGTCGAAGGCCGGCCGCTCGCTCGCCACCAGATGCACCAGCAGCGCCCGGCTGCCGACAACGTGCAGCTCGGGCGTCTCGGCGTAGAACACCGGGCAGACGCGGTTGATCGCGGTCGCCGCGGTCAGCTCGCCGTCGCGCGCCACCCAGGCCGACAGGCAGCCGCCCACGGTGTCATCGGGCAGCCGGGTGACGTCCTTGGGATCGGCGAGGTGGCCGTTGACGCCGACCACCCGGTCGCCGGTCCGGTGCAGCAGTCCCGGTTCGCGGCTGTCGTCGGGCTCGTTGCTCCAGCCGAACAGCGAGACGCCGCGGCCGTGCCACTCCTCGCCGCGGATGACCTCCGGGGGGACCGGAAAGGCGGATTCGATCACGGAACGGACCCGGTCCAGGACACGTTCCGGAATCTCCGCCTGCTTCGCGGCCACTCCCAAATAGACGCGCATGAGGCTCATGCCTACCGGATCGCACGGGTTCATCACAACTGATCCGCGGTCCGCCACGGTTTGTTGTCGTTTGCATAACGGGCCCGGCCAGGCGGCTTCGCGCGCCGTCGTAGGGCGTGGAGGTGCATGACATGAAATTTCGTCTGATCGCGTTGATCGCGGGGTTGGCCGCCCTGCTCGTCCTGGCCGGTTGCGGCGGCAGCGGCACCACGAGCGGGCCGGAAGGCGGCCAGGTCGCCTCTCGCGACCGCGCTCCCGAGGCGGCCACGCAGGCCGAGTCGCCCAAGGAGGCGAAGCCGGAGGAGGGCCAGGAGAAGGACACCAGACAGGCCCAGATCTCGACCTTCGCCCTCGACGTGGACACCGCTTCCTACGGCTATGCCCGCCGTACCCTCGGGGAGGGCCGCTGGCCCGAGCCGGCGAAGATCCGGCCGGAGGAGTTCGTGAACTCCTTCCGCCAGGACTACGCCCAGCCCGACGGGGAGGGCTTCACCGTGCACGTGGACGGCGCGCTCGTGCCGGGCGAGCGTGACCAGGGCGTGATCCGGGTCGGGCTGCAGACCCGCGCCGCCGAGGCGGCCGAGCGGCGGCCGGCCAACCTCACCTTCGTCGTGGACGTCTCCGGCTCCATGGCCGAGCCGGGCCGCCTCGACCTGGTCAAGAACTCGCTGCGCACGCTCCTGGACCAGCTCGCGCCCGGGGACCAGGTGGCCGTGGTCGCCTTCGCCGAGTCGGCAACCGTGCTGGCCGGGATGACCCCGCTGGTCGACCGGGACGACCTGGCGGACGCGATCAACGGACTGGACATCGGCGGGGGCACCAACCTGGCCGCCGGACTGGTCAAGGGCTACGAGGTGGCCGCGCAGGGCTTCCGCCCGGCCGCGACCAACCGGGTGATCGTGCTCTCCGACGGCCTGGCCAACGAGGGCGAGGTCACCTGGCAGGGCATCCTCGACCAGGTCAAGGAGCACGCGGGCCGGCAGATCACGCTGCTCACCGTGGGCGTCGGCCGCGACTACGGCGACGAGCTCATGGAGCAGCTCGCCGACAACGGCGACGGGCACGCGATCTACGTCAGCAGCCAGGAGGAGGCCGACAAGGCCTTCGCCACCCACCTGGCCACCACCATCGAGTTGCGCGCCCGCGACGCGAAGGCGCAGGTCGTCTTCAACCCCTCGGTCGTGGAGTCCTACCGGCTCATCGGCTACGAGAACCGGCAACTGGCCACCGAGGAGTTCAGGGACGACTCCCGCGACGGCGGCGAGATCGGCCCCGGTCACGCGGTGACGGCGCTCTACGTGGTCACCCTCAAGCCCGGCGCCTCCGGCCAGCTCGCCACGGCCACCGTGCGCTGGCAGCACCCCGACACCCGCGAGCCCGCCGAGTCCGCCAAGTCGATCGAGACCGGCCAGCTCGGCCAGGACCTGTGGCAGGCGCCCGCGCGGCTCCAGGTGGACGTGGTCGCCGCGGCGTTCGCCCTGTTCATGCGGGACGGCGAAGCCCTCGGGCTCGACCTGACCGCGCTCCTGGACCAGGCCGAGCGGCTGGCGGCCAAGGTCGAGGACCCGGCGGTGACCGAGCTCGCCCAGCTCATCGGCAAGGCCCGCGCGGTCTAGGTCAGCCGAAGATGGGCACGTCGGCGGCGGCGCCGAAGTAGAAGTCGTAGATCGCCTGGGCGAACTCGTCCTTGGACAGCCGGCCGTCCCGGTTGGAGTCCAGGCGCTCGAACGCCGCCCGCGCCGCCCGCCCGGCGACGTCGTAGGCGCCCCAGAGCCGGAGGTACTCGGCTCTGGTGAGCTGCTCGTCGCCGTCGGTGTCGAGCGCGTCCCACAGCGCGTCGCCGATCGGCCAGACGATGCGCGCGGTGAAGTCGATGCGGTCGAGCACCCGGGAGGTCACGTGCCGGATGTAGGCCTCCCGGCTGATCCGGCCGCGCTCGTCGGTGCCGATCAGCTCGACCGCGTTCCGCCACGCGTAGGCGTAGGCGGTGATCACCGCCTCGCGCCGGGCCGAGTCCTCGGCCAGGCCGAGCCGGTCGCTCACCGAGACGGCCACCACTTCCATGTCCCGGTGATCCAGGTAGCCGTCGCCGTCCATGTCGCTGCTGTCGAACGCGTGTCCCGCGTTGCGGACCTGAGACTTCATCTCATCCCACCCCACGACAATGGTCCTCACCTGCGACAACGGGTGTCAATCGAGTGGTCAGAATTGCCTGTCCCGCGCTCGGCGATATGCCCATCGACCCGGAGAAAAGCCACTCGGCCATCGGCATGAGCCGGGGGTAGCAGAACGACGAGGTGGGCACCCCGAGCACCGCCGGGCTGTCCAGCACCAGCGGCAGCTCGGCCAGCAGGAACGGCAGCGCCTCGGCCACCTGCTCGGCCGCCTGCTCACCCTGGTGCAGGACCGGCTCCAGCGCCTGGCGGCACCGGCTCCTGAAGGACTGGTCGGCCTCGTAGCACTCGCCGATCTCCCGGCGGGCCCGCTCGTAGGCCGGCTCGCCGTACAGGTCGGTCCAGGAGAAGACCCCGACCGGCGGCCGGCCGAGCGCCTCCAGGGCCCGGGCCACCCGGTTGCGGGTGTTGTTGATCTCCTCCCGGGCCTTCTTGCGCGCCCGCGGCCGCTCGTAGCCGCGTGCCACCAGCGTGCCGGCCAGCTCGATGCCCGGCACCAGCACGTCCACCCGCCCGAACCGCCCCACCGCCCAGCCCAGCAGCCCGGTCAGGTTGGGCACCGAGAAGAAGCCGTTCAGCGCGCTCACCCCGAGCAGCGCGTGCTCCCCGGCGGCGTAGATCTTCGCGCAGCGCTGGGTGAGCGGCCGCGCGTCCACAATGGTCATGTGACGGAAGGTAGCAAGTCTGTTGCTCTTGGTTGACCGTCTCTCGCACTCCCGGAGTCCGATATGCTTTTCTCGCAACGACAGCGGGGCTATGGCGCAGTTGGTAGCGCGCTTCCATGGCATGGAAGAGGTCTGGGGTTCGAATCCCCATAGCTCCACCCGACACCTGAGGCTCGATCCCGTCCGACCCGGATTTCCGGAGGCGGGGCCGGGCCTCTTTCGTGTTCCGCGTGATCGTGCGGGGACAAAGCGGGCGGCCGATATCGTGCGCGCGCACAATGCCGCGCGGGCTCGCGGGCCGCAGGATGGGCCCATGGCTGACCTCAACGACCTGCAGCGCCTGCTCGACAGCGAGGCGCGTTCCCGGCACGTTCCCGGCGCGGCGGTGGGCGTCCGGATCGACGGCGCCGACCACGTGCTCACCACCGGCGTCACCAGCCTCGACTCACCGGCCCCGGTGACGGGGGAGACGCTGTTCCAGATCGGGTCGACGACCAAGACGGTCACCGCGACCGTGGTGATGCACCTGGTCGAGGAGGGCCGGGTCGGGCTGGACGATCCGGTGCGGCGGCACCTGCCGGACCTGCGGCTGGCCGACGAGCAGGCCGCGGCGGCACTGACCGTACGGCACCTGCTCACCCACACCGCGGGGTTCATGGGCGACATCGACGACGGCACGAGCTGGGACACCGCCGCGCTCGGCCGGTCGATCGACGGCTACGACCGGCTGCCGCAGCTCTTCCCGCCGGGGACGCTGGCCTCCTACAACAACGCCGCCTTCCGGCTGCTCGGCCGGCTGGCCGAGGTGGTGTACGGCGAGCCGTACGAGAGCGTGGTCAGGAAGGTCGTGCTCGACCCGCTCGGCATGGAGCAGAGCTTCTTCTTCCCCTGGGAGGCGGCGACCCGCTCGCACGCGGTCGGCCACGCGGTCGAGGAGGACGGGGCGCGGGTGGCGCACACGTGGGGGCTGTTCCGCGACGGGATGCCCGAGGGCGGGCTGCTGTCGTCGGCGCGTGACCAGTTGCGGTACGCGGCCTTCCACCTGGGCGAGGGCGGCGAGCGGCCGGTGGGCGCGGCGACACGCGAGCTCATGCGGCGCGAGCACGTGGCGATGGGCGTGCCGTGGCGCGGCATCGGCCTGCCGTGGCTGTTGGAGGAGCAGGGCGGGCTCGAGCTGGTGACGCACGGCGGCAACATCGGCAACGTGCAGATCTCGACGTTCGTGCTGGTGCCGGAGCGGCGGTTCGCGGTGACGACGCTGACCAACTCCGGGGCCGGGCGGGGGCTGGGGCAGCAGGTGACGGACTGGTGCCTGGAGCACCTGCTCGGGGTCGAGATCGAGCGGGCCCGGCCGAGGCTGCGGGATCCGGAGCCGGAGTGCGCGGGCAGCTACGACGCGGGGCAGTGGACGTTCGAGGTGGACGAGGCGCTGAACGTGGAGATGGTGTTGCGGCCGGAGCTGGTGGCCGAGGGCGTGGCCGGGCTGCCGGGCATGGCGCTGGCGCTGGTGGAGGGGAGCGACGACGTGGTCATGGCGGCGGAACCGTCGCGGGTGGTCGGACGGTTCCTGCGCGACGACGCCGGCCGGATCACCTTCCTGCACTTGGCCGGCCGGGCCGCGCGCCGTACCTCCTGAGCTCAGGTGACACGGAAGGTCTGGCGGTAGGCCAGGGGAGAGACGCCGACGGCGGCGTGCAGGTGCTGGCGGAGCGAGACCGCGGTGGCGAAGCCGCAGCGGCGGGCCACCTGGTCGACCGGCAGGTCGGTGCTCTCCAGCAGGTGGCGGGCGTGCTCGACGCGCTGGCGGATGAGCCACTGCGCCGGGCTCAGCCCGCTCTCCTGGCGGAAGCGGCGGGTGAAGGTGCGCACGCTCATCCGGGCGTGCGCGGCCAGCGCGGCGAGGTCGAGCGGCTGGTCGAGGTGGCTGAGCATCCAGGCCCGGGTGCCGGCGGTGCTCGCACCGTCGGCGGGCGGCAGCGGGCGTTCGATGTACTGGGCCTGGCCGCCCTCGCGGAAGGGCGGCATGACGCAGCGGCGCGCGGTGCGGTTGGCCACCTCGCTGCCGTGGTCGCGGCGCACGACGTGCAGGCACAGGTCGAGCCCGGCGGCCACGCCCGCCGAGGTGAGCACGTCGCCGTCGTCGATGAACAACACCTCCGGGTCCAGCTTGACCTGCGGGAAGAGCCGCCGGAAGCGGCGGGCGTGCGCCCAGTGGGTGGTGGCGGGCCGGCCGTCGAGCAGCCCGGCGGCGGCCAGCACGAAGGCGCCGGTGCAGATGGACATGACCCGCTCGCGGCCCCGGAGCGCGCGGGCGAGCTCGCCGGGGACCACTCCATCGCTCAGCGCCGGGCCGCTGTGGATGCCGGGCACGAGCACGGTGCCGGCGCTGTCGAGCACCTCCAGCCCGTGGTCGGGCACGACGCGGTAGCCCGAGGAGGTGCGCACCGGGCCGCCGTCGACCGAGCAGGTCACCACCTCGTACAGGTGCTCGCCGGCGGGGTCGCGCGCGGCCCAGAAGATCTGGCCGGGCGCGCCGAGGTCGAGGGTGGCCACGTCGTCCAGGACGACCAGCGCGACACGATGCACCATGGCCGGATTCTTGCACATATTGGCTTTCAGGCCACTTCTGCGGGCTTGGCCGGGGCAGCCACGATGGGGCGCATGAGAATCCATCGCGCCTGGTTCGTGGCCGCCGTGGCGTTCGTCGCGATCCTGGGCGCGGCCGGCTTCCGCGCCACCCCCGGCGTGCTGATCACCCCGCTGGAGAACGAGTTCGGCTGGTCCAAGGGGACGATCTCGCTCGCCGTCTCGATCAACCTCATGCTGTACGGGCTGACCGCGCCCTTCGCCGCCGCGCTGATGGACCGCTTCGGCATGCGCCGCGTCGTCACCCTCGCCCTGCTCCTGGTCGCCGCGGGCAGCGGGCTGACCGTGCTGATGACGGCGAGCTGGCAGCTCCTGCTGCTGTGGGGCGTGCTGGTCGGGCTGGGCACCGGGTCGATGGCGCTGGTCTTCGTCGCGACGGTGACCGACCGGTGGTTCGTGCGGCACCGGGGCCTGGTGACCGGGATCCTCACCGCCGCCGGGGCCACCGGGCAACTGATCTTCCTGCCGGTGCTGGCCCACCTGGCCGACGGTCCCGGCTGGCGGGTCGCGTCGCTGTCGGTGGCCGGAGCCGCGCTGGCCGTCGTGCCCCTGGTGTGGCTGCTGCTGCGCGACCACCCGGCCGACGTCGGCACCACCCCGCTGGGCGGCGAGGCGGTCGCGCGGCCCGAGCCGCTGCCCGGCGCGGCCACCCGCGCGCTGCGGGTGCTGCGCGACGCGGCGCGGACCAAGCCGTTCTGGTATCTCGCCGGCGGCTTCGCGATCTGCGGGATGAGCACGAACGGCCTGGTCGGCACCCACTTCATCCCGGCCGCGCACGACCACGGCATGCCGCAGACGGTCGCCGCCGGCCTGCTGGCGCTGATCGGGATCTTCGACATCGCCGGGACGGTCGCCTCCGGCTGGCTGAGCGACCGCGTCGACCCGCAGGTGCTGCTCGGCGCCTACTACGCGTTGCGCGGGCTCAGCCTGATGGTGCTGCCGTCGCTGTTCGCGGCGACCACCGAGCCGAGCATGCTGGTGTTCGTCATCTTCTACGGGCTCGACTGGGTGGCGACCGTGCCGCCGACGGTGGCGTTGTGCCGGCGGATCTACGGCGCGGACGGGGCGGTGGTCTTCGGGTGGGTCTTCGCCTCCCACCAGATCGGCGCGGCCGTCGCCGCGGTCGGCGCCGGCCTGGCCCGCGACCAGTTCGGGGCCTACACCGTCGCGTGGTACGCCGCGGGCGCGCTGTGCCTGCTCGCGGCGGGAATGTCCCTGGCGGTCAGAACCGTTGGAAAGCGGCGTGAGGATGGTTCTGCCGCTGGTCGTCCGGATCGAACGAGCGAGTCCGCCCCAACGCACTGACGCGCTGGAGGCGGCGGCGACGGCCGTGCTCGGGCTGCTCGACGAGCCGGGGGAGTGGGCCGGTGAGGTCGCGGCCTGGCAGGCCAGCGGGAAGATCCGCAAGGTGGTGCGCCGGGCTCGGGGCGCGGAGTGGGCGCGGGCGCTCGCGCTGCCGGGCCGTACCATCCAGCACCGCAGCGCCGAGGTGCGGGTGCATCCGCCGGTGCCGCTCGACGACTGGCCGCGTGACCTGGCGAAGCTGCAGGTGTCCGGGACCACGCTGGAGGACACCGCCGAGCCGGCCGCGGCCTCGGGGATCGTGTTGTGGGAGAACCCGGTGCTGGAGATGACCGCGGGCAAGGCCATGGCGCAGGCCGGGCACTGCGCGCAGCTCGCCTGGTGGGCCTCCTCGGCCGCCGAGCGGGACGCGTGGCGGGCGGCGGGGCTGGCGGTGGCCGTACGGACCGCTGCTCCGGAGCGGTTCGCCGAGCTGGCCGCGGCCGGGCTGCCGGTGGTGCGCGACGCGGGGTACACGGAGATCGCGCCCGGTTCGGCCACCTTCGTCGCCGAAGCGCCCTGGCTCAGATCGTGACGATGCCTGGACCTAGAGCGTGACGATGTCGGCGTAGACGCCGTGTTCGGTCAGCCGGTCGAGCCCCGGGCTGTCGTAGGCGACCAGCAGCCGGCCGTCCGGGAGCAGGCTGATGCCCTCCGGGTGGTCGCAGCCGCGGCCGTAGGACAGTTCCGCGACGATCTCCAGGTCGTCGGCGAGCTCCGGCTGCCGCCGCGGCGACCAGCGGACCAGGCGCACCGGGCCGTCCAGGCTCATCGTCGGGCCGGTGAGCAGCAGCAGGTCGCCGTCGCCGAGCGGGCAGATGTCCCGCACGCCGAGGCCCTCCAGGTCGAGGAAGTGCTTGCGGTACGGCTCACGCAGCCGCAGGCGGGGGCCGTCGGCGACCGGCCGCACCTCAAGGACGACCGCCCAGCCCCGCAGCACCGGCCCGCGCAGGCCCACGTAGACCCGGTCGCCGTCCACGGCGAGGCCCTCGATGTCGAGCCCGTTGTCCTTGCCCGGCAGGGCCAGGAAGGGCGCGAGGTGGGGGTCGTCGTGCAGCCGGTCGGCGAGGTTCTCGCCCCGGCCGGACAGGATCGCGCCCTTGGCGGGCGCGTTGGTCTCGGGGTCCAGCGGGAGCCGTACCAGAATGAAACGGTTCTCCTCGCGGACGACGGTGGCCAGTCGCCGCACCCCTTTGTCCGGATTCTTCGTCTTGACGCGGCGGCGCTTCAAGCTGTGCGAGCCGACCGCCCACAGGTGACCGTCCTGCCGGGCCAGGCCCTCGATGTCCGCCTCGTCCTCCGGGCCGGCGGGCAGATCCACGTAGTCGGCCAGGCGGAAGCCGCGCTGGCGGTCGAAGAGCGTGCCGGTCCAGGTGAGGTGTTCGACGGTCGCCGTCTCGTCCCCGGCGACCCACAGACCCGTCTCGTCCACCAGGATCGCGGACAGGTTCGTGTGCGTCCGGCTCTCGCGCGACGACTGGTCGAAGCGGAGCTCTACGCGGGTCATTGGGCCATGATGACACTTCGGACACGACCTGGGCGCGCTGGCCCGATATGTCGTACGCTCCCGATCGTGCTTGCTGGGGATCGTGGGACCGTGGGGTCCGATGTCGTCTCTCCGCGCCGCCCGAACCCGCCCAAGCGTTCCCTGATCGGCGATCTGCCGATGAGGGTGATCTACCGGGGGCTGGCAGTGGTCGCGGCGCTGGGCGCCGTGGTCGTCTGGGCGCTTCCGTCCGGTCCGGGCGAGGATGCGGCACGGCCGGTCGCCGCGCCATCGGCGGTGCCGTCCTCGTCCGGACCGGCCCCGGTCACGCCCTCCCCGGAGGTCTCGCCCGCCTTCGTCGCCCCCACCCCCACCCCCACCCCCACGCCCAGCCCGACCGCGGCCCCCTCGATCGCGCCCGGGTACACCGCGATGGAGGCCCTCTACGCCGACCCGCGCGTCCCCAAGCTGCCCGCGCGGCTGCGCGCCAAGGCCGTGCGCGGCTACCGGCCGGCCATCAAGGACCGCTTCTCCGGCCTCGCCGTCCCCAGGCTGCCCAAGCCGTGGCGCACCTACGGCTCCGGCCCGTACGCCACCCGGCAGATCATCAAGGGCACCCGCGCCCTGTTCGTCACCGCCCCCGTGCCGATCAAGGTGCAGCGCGAGCACCGCGACACCGCCCTGCTCGCCGCCCGCTGGACCCTCAGCCGCCACCCCAAGGGCGCCCGCCTCACCTGGATCGACTCCCGGCCGATCCGCGACGGCTGGATGCTGGTCTACCAGGTGCGGTACGGCAAGCGATCCGCCCTGGCGGCCGTGGTCGTCGCGAAGGGCGGCGCGAGCAAGCCCGGCCTTGCCTTCATCTCCGTCCCCGATACGCGTAAGCGGCAATGGGGACAGGTCGCCCGCGTGGCCGCGGGGGTGCGTGCCCTAGGCTAGATCGTGATCGAGGGGGGAGATCACCGTGGAACGCTCCGGACCACCGGCCCAGGACCAGGACAAAGGTAAGCAGAAGCCCTGGCGCGCCGAAGGGTTGCCCGGCACGCCCGGCGGCCGCCCGAAGATCAACTGGTGGCGCTTCGTCCTCACCCTCCTGGTGGTCTACGCCGCCTTCTTCCTGATCTCCTCCTTCTTCGACTCCGACCAGCCGGAGACCATCTCCTACACGCAGTTCACCAGCCAGCTCGACGCGGGCAACGTGAAGGAGGTCTATGCCACCGGCTACTCGATCGAGGGCTCGCTCAAGGCCACGGCTAAGGACCCCGACACCGAGAACAAGAGCTACACCAAGTTCGTCACCGAGATCCCGGTCTTCGCGAACATGGACCAGCTCTACGCCACGCTGACCAGCAAGGGCGCGAAGATCAGCGCCGAGTCGCCGGTGCAGAGCCGCGGCCTGTTCTGGAACCTGTTGCTCTCCCTGCTGCCGGTGCTGCTGCTGGTCGGCCTCTGGGTGTGGATCATGCGCAGGGGCGCGGGCATGATGGGCGGCGGTGGCGGCCTCGGCGGGCTGGGCAAGTCGAAGGCGGCCAAGCCGGTCGAGGCGGGCAAGGTCCGCGTCAACTTCGACGACGTCGCCGGCATCGACGAGGTCGAGAACGAGCTGGTCGAGATCGTCGACTACCTCAAGGACCCGGGCAAGTACCGCCGCCTCGGCGCGAAGCTGCCCAAGGGCGTGCTGCTGGCCGGCCCGCCCGGCACCGGCAAGACGCTGCTGGCCCGCGCGGTGGCCGGTGAGGCGAACGTGCCGTTCTTCTCCGCCAGCGCCTCCGAGTTCATCGAGATGATCGTCGGCGTCGGCGCCTCCCGCGTGCGCGACCTGTTCGAGGAGGCCCGCAAGGTCGCCCCGTCGATCGTCTTCATCGACGAGATCGACGCCATCGGCCGCGCCCGCGGCGGCGCCTCCGGCCTCGGCGGCCACGACGAGCGCGAGCAGACGCTCAACCAGATCCTCACCGAGATGGACGGCTTCACCGGCGGCGAGGGCGTCATCGTCATCGGCGCCACCAACCGCCCCGAGGTGCTCGACCCCGCCCTGCTGCGCCCCGGCCGCTTCGACCGCACGGTCGTCGTCGCCCCGCCCGACGCCAAGGGCCGCGTCGAGATCCTGCGCGTGCACACCCGCGGCGTCCCGCTCGACGGCGAAGTGAGCCTGGAGCGCCTGGCCAAGACCACTCCCGGCATGACCGGCGCCGACCTGGCCAACCTGGTCAACGAGGCGGCCCTGCTGGCGGCCAAGCGGGGCAAGGAGAAGGTCACCACCCCTGACTTCGGCGACGCCCTGGAGAAGCTCCAGCTCGGTACGGCCCGCAGCATCGTCATGCCGGAGGAGGAGCGCACCCGCACGGCCTACCACGAGGCCGGGCACGCGTTGCTCGGCATGCTCCAGCCCGGCGCCGACCCGGTGCGCAAGATCTCGATCATCCCGCGCGGGCGGGCGCTCGGCGTCACCCTCTCGACGCCCGACTCCGACCGCTACGCCTACGACTACCACTACCTGCGCGGGCGGATCATCGGGGCGCTGGGCGGCATGGCGGCCGAGCGCGTCGTCTACGACGTGATCACCACCGGCGCCGAGAACGACCTGGAGCAGGTCACCATGATCGCCCGGGGCATGGTTGGGCGCTGGGGCATGTCGGAGAAGATCGGCCCGCTGACCATCCTGCCGAGCGACGGCCAGCCGCAGGCGGCCCCGGCCACCCTGGCCGCGGTCGACGACGAGGTCCGGCGGATCGTGGACGAGTGCTACGAGCAGGCCATCCGGCTGCTGGGCGAGAACCGCGAGCGGCTCGACGCGATCGTGACCGCCCTGCTGGAGCACGAGACCCTCGACGAGGCGGACGCCTACCGGGCCGCGGGACTGCCCCGCAAGACCGAGACGCCCGAGCTGCCGACCAGCGAGTCCAGCGGCTAGATCTTTGCCCAACCCCGCACTTACCGGGAACGAGCGCTGGGCAGTTCGTCGTCGTGAGTCTCAACGATGAACTTCTCGAGCAACTGGGCAGCAGCGGCCTCCAGCAGATCGCCGGGCTCCTCGGGACCGACGTGGCCACCGCGCGCCAGGCGGTCGAGGCGGCCACCGGGACCATCGTCGGCGGGCTGGCCCAGAACGCCGAACGCCCCGAGGGCGCGGACGCCCTGCGCACCGCGCTGGACGAGCACGTCTCGGCCGACCCGTTCAACTCCGACCTGTCCTCGGTGACCCGGGACGGGCACGGCATCCTCGGGCATGTGCTGGGCGAGCAGGGGACCGAGCACGCGGCGGCGGGGATCTCGCAGTTCGCCGGGATCAACATGAACACGGTGCTGAAGCTGCTTCCGCTGCTCGCGCCGATGATCATGTCGTTGCTGGCCGGGCGGGCCAATCAGCGGGGCATGGACGCCGGGGCGGTGGCCCAGGACCTCAACAACGAGAAGTCGGAAATGTCGGGCGGGGGTTTGGGGGATCTGCTGAACGCGGTCCTCGGCGGCGCGGGCGGCGGCGGGCTCGGCGGGCTCCTCGGCGGGCTGCTCGGCGACTCCGGCGCTCCTCAGCAGTCTTCTCAGCAACCTCCTCAGCAACCGTCTGAACCTCGGCAGCCTCAGTCCGCCCAGGGCGGCGGCAGCGGCGGGGGCACCAACCCGGACTGGTGACGCGGTAGGCACGATCCGTGCCTGGCCAGGCCGGTAAACTGGTGCCTGTGATCGTCCTGGCCTCTGCCTCCTCCGCCCGTCTCGCCCTCCTGCGCAGCGCGGGCCTCGACCCCAAGGTGATCGTCAGCGGCGTCGACGAGGACGCGATCAGCGCGCCCACGCCCGCCCAGCTCGCCCTGCGCCTGGCGCAGGAGAAGGCCCGCACCGTCGCCGCCGACCTGACCGAGGGCGTCGTCATCGGCTGCGACTCCGTCCTCGAACTGGACGGCCGGCCGTACGGCAAGCCGGGCACGCCCGAGGTGGCGCTGGAGCGCTGGCGGCTGATGCGCGGGCGCACCGGGCGGCTGGTCACCGGCCACTGCCTGATCGAGGCCGCCACCGGGCGCGAGGCGGCCCGTGTCGGGTCCACCGTGGTGCACTTCGCGCAGCCCTCCGACGAGGAGATCGCCGCCTACGTCGCCACCGGCGAGCCCCTGGGGCTGGCCGGCGCCTTCTCGCTCGACGGGTACGGCGGCTGGTTCGTCGAGGGCATCGAGGGCGACCACGGGAACGTGCTGGGGATCTCGCTCCCGCTCGTCCGTGCGCTCCTCGGCGAACTCGGCTACGCGGTGACCGACTTCTGGCGCTAGGTTTCTCGGCATGCGCGACTTCTTCACCGGTGTCGGATTCTTCTTCCAGGGCGTCGGCTGGGCCGGACGGAACGGCCGTTGGTGGGCCTTCGGGCTGATCCCGGCGTTGATCGCCTTCGCCGTGTACGTCGTCGCGCTGGTGTTCCTGGGGATGTACGCCTCGGACGTCGCCGAGTTCCTCACGCCCTTCGCCGACTCGTGGAGCTGGCGGGACGGGTTCCGGATGGGGCTGGGGGTGGTGATCTTCCTTGGCGGGCTGGCGCTGGCGGTCATCACCTTCGCGGCGTTGACGCTGGCTGTGGGGGAGCCGTTCTACGAGCGGTTGTCGGGGGAGGCGGATCCGCTGCCCGGGTACCAGGAGGAGCCTTGGTGGCGTAGTGTCCCGCGGTCCATCCGGGACAGTCTGGTGACGTTGCTTTACGTGCTCATGTTCACCATTCCGCTGTTCTTCCTGGGCTTCATCCCTGTCATCGGACAGACGGTTGTGCCGGTGCTAGGCGCCGCCGTGTCCGGATTTTTCCTGACAGTGGAGCTCACCTCCCTGGCCATGGAACGCCGCGGCCTGGCCCGTCGCGCCCGCTTCGCCCTCCTCCGCGGCAACCTCGGCCTCGCCCTGGGCTTCGGCGTCCCCATCTTCCTGCTCTTCCTCGTGCCCTTCGTGGCCGTCCTCGCCATGCCCGCCGCCGTCGCCGGCGCCGCCCTCCTCGTCCGCCACCGCCTCACCCCCACCACCCCAGGCTCGCTCACCCCCGGCCTCAAGGGCCCCGCCACCCCCGGAACCACCGGCCTCAGCGGCCCCGCCACCCCAGGAACCACCGGTCCGGATGGCCTCCCCGGCCCGTCCGGCCCCACCCCTGGCCCGAGGCGCTAACCCCTGCTCAACCCACCCTCGCCGCGCCCCACGCTCGCCCCCTCACAAGCCCGACAACACCCCCAACCGCCCCGCCCAACGTGAGCAACGCCAACAACCCGATCAACACCACCGGCAACAGGTACATAAGCCAATCAAGACTGCCCGCCTCATACGCCTGATCAGCCTCGGCGGGCCCGATGAAGCTGATGTCGGTATTACGTGTCCTAACCACCCGTACCTGGTGCACCGCCCCCCGTACGCACTCACCAGTCAGGTGAACGACCACCTCAGCCCCGGTCCGGCCGAAGCGAGCCAGGCAGTATTTGCTGCGATACCCCGCCCACCGGACAACGGTCGCCGACCCCAGCTCCCCGTGGGAAGCATGCGACGCCGCCATGCCATCAACCATGCGCCAGGCGTACTCGAACTTCACATACTCGGCCGGTGCACCGACCGCGACCAGGATCACCACGGCCAGCAGCGTTTTGACCCGTTCGATCACCACCGTGCCTTGATACCACCCCAGCCCAAACCCCGCCCGCCTCCTCCGCCCCCTCTTCTTTCACCCCCCAAATGACCGCCCCAGGACCCCCGCCACCCGAGCCCCGCCGCGCCGGAGAGCTGCCCCCTAGGTCGCGGCGCTTCAGACTCCAGCCCCTTGGACGGCCCCCAGCTCCCCAGCCACGCCGCCCCCAGCCACGCCGCCTCCGAGGCCCAATCCCCGGCCGTCTTCCTCCCGGCCGCCTTCCCCGGAGGGCGCCTTCCCCTAGGCCACCCCGCGGAGCCGCCTTCCCAGGCGCAGCGTCCCCGAGACCCCACCGCGACTCAGCCCACGGCACCTTCCATGCCCCTGCGCCCGCCCCAAACCGGACAGCCCCCTGTCCACAGAAGCACCCCTCACTGCACCCCATCCACAGAACGCCGTTCGATGCCCTCCGCCAGAGGGGGACCTGCGGCACCCTCAACCCCCATGACCGCCGAACCTTCCCCCACCCCCTCCCTCATCCTCACCAACCCCACCGACCTCCTGGCCGCCGTGCCGTACCTCTTCGGCTTCCATCCCGCCAAAAGCCTGGTAGCCCTGGGCATCTCCGGCACCGAACTCCGCATAGCAGCCCGCTGGGACCTCCCCCTCCCACCCCACGCCCTCGACCCCCTCATCCCAGCCACCGACCGCGAAGCCCTCACCCACCTCCTCGCAGTCGGCTACGGCCCCGGCCCGCTGGTCACGCCGGCCATCGACACCCTCCGCACCCTGTCCACCCAAACCGGCCTCCCCGTCGCCGAGGCCCTCCGCGTAGAAGACGGCCGCTACTGGTCATACCTGTGCGACCTCACCACCTGCTGCCCACCGGACGGCTCGCCGTACGACCAAAAAGCCGCCCAGGTATCCGCCGAAGCCACCGTCCAGGGCCTCGTCGCGCACCCCGACCGCGCCACCCTCCAACGCACCCTGGCCCCCTACGACGGCCCCCTCCGCCTAGCCATGCGCACCGCCACCACCGAAGCCGCAACCACCCTCACCACCCGCCTAACCGCCGACGCGCCGGCTCCCACCCCCGTCACCCAGCTCGAGGTCACCGACGCCTTCGCCGCCACCTACGTCGCCGAGGCGCTATCCCGCATCCGCAAAGCCATGGCCTCCGCCACCACAGGCCCCCGCCTAACCGACCACGAAGCCGCCCAGTTGGGTTTCGACCTGGCCATCATCCGAGTCCGAGACGAAGCCTGGACCGCCATGGACGTCCAGGCCCACCTCCCCCTCTGGCGAAACCTCACCCGCCGCCTGGAACCCCGCTTCGTCCCCCCAGCGGCCTCACTCCTGGCCATGGCGGCGTGGCGCTCAGGCGACTGCGTCCTGGCCTCCCTGGCCGTCGAACGCGCCTTGACGATCGACCCGCACTACTCGATGGCCGGCCTCATCCGCCATGCACTGGTCCACATGATGTCCCCGTCCGCCCTGCGCGACCGCATGCCCACCCCAGCCGATCTGGACCGTTCCATGGGCCCACCAAACCATCTGTGGCTGGCCCCCATGCTCGCCCTCCTAGCCAGCGAGGGTGCCACCTCATGACAACCCACCCCGCTCTATGGTTCAGCGGCTAGCCGCTACCCCTGCGGCGCCACGACGCAGACGACACCCGACGTCCAGCGCAGCATGATTCCCGGAGCCACAAGGAATCTCAACCCCAACGCCCCTGCCTTCGAGCCCGGGCGCCGGCCCCGTCGGTGGGCAGCCCTCAGGTTTGGGTTCCCGTCCGGGGCCTCCGCTCGGGCGCTCGGCCCTCAGCCCCCGGCTTCCGCCCCTCAGCCGTGGGGCGCTCGGCCCTCAGGCCTCTTCCTGTCGCCGCCGCTCGTTGTAAGCCCGCATCCGAGCCGGATACCCCGTAAGGTTCACGTCATAGACCGGCAGCCCAAGCCCATGAGCCACCTTTTTGATCACAGCAGGAGCCCCGACCCGCCGCCGGGTCCACTCTCCGTCATCGGCGACCGCAACCGCGGTGGTATCCGTCGCAAACGTCTCAGGCTCGACGTAGAACTCGACCCCACGCCGCGACTTGGCGAACGTGATAAGCGCCTCGATGTCCGCATCGGTCGCTTCGCGGTCGAACTTGGCCACCTTGGGCCCGCGCAGCCGCCGGAGCCCATAGCGGTCTCGCCATCTCATAGCTCCTTTTATACCTTTCCGCGCCCGTCGGCGTCGGGGGCTTCTCCGGGACACCTCCGGGTTGGCCCCGATACCGATCCTTGGCTCCGTTCGTCAGGATGAAGGCAGATCGATCCATCTGGAGGGGACAGGCATGGCAGGCACACCATCGATGACCGGACCGGTGCCGCGCGAGCACCTGCGCGTCACCAACCAGGACCGCGAGAACGTAGTCGATCACGTCAAGGCCGCGTACGCCGAGGGCCGCTTCGACAAGTTCGAGTTCGACGAGCGCCTTGAGCGGGCCATGACCGCCCGTACGCACGCCGACCTCATGCCCATCATGTCCGAGCTGTACGGCACGCAGGCCGGCACCCGAGCACCGTTGCGCCCGCTCCCCGCCGCCCGCCCTGCCCCCGCACCCGTGACTTTCGACCGCGCGCCCGAAAGCAACGAACGCCTCGGGGCCGCAGCCGCCCACGGCCTGGCCGTCGTCGGCCTGCCCATCGTCGGCCCCCTGCTCCTCCTGCTGACCGCGGGCAAGACCTCGCCCTACATCCGGCATCACGCTCTGGAGTCGCTGAACTTCCACCTCACCGTGATCGGCGCGACCTTCCTGCTGCCGTTCACCGTCGTCGGCGTGATCCTGATCCCGGTGATCTGGGTCGCAGCCTTCGTCCTGGCCATCGCGGGAAGCATCTCGGCTCTCTCCGAGGGGCCTTTCCGCTACCCGATGACCTTGCGCCTGGTGAAGTAGCCGTCCGACCGCAGACTGAACTCGGCCTCGCCGGGTCTCATCGCGGGCGGTGGGCGGCGGGGGCTTCGTGTCGGCCGCCGAGCCTTGGCCGAGCCTGATCCAGGCGCGGGGCTTGGGCAGCTACGGGGCGCGCAATCTGGAAGCCGGCGCGGGGCCACTGGGGGAGCTCGCGCTAAGCAGCAGGTTGTTGGTGGGGGTGCCCGAGCGCCGGATACCGGGACGGGGGTGTGACCGAAGATCCAGGGGCTAGCGCCAAGAGCAGGCACTCGCGACTGAGAGCTCAGGGCAAGCGGTCGGGGCCCGAGGGGGATCGGGCTGTGATGCCCAAAGCGTGCGGTCGGCATCGATACATCGGGACCGAGGGGCCGAAGGGCCGGGATCGAGAGGTCGGGGCCGAGGGGTCGAGGGGCCGAAGCTCAGGGGTCGAAGGGCGGGGACCAAAGGGTTGCGGGGCGGGGAGCGAGGGGCCGAAGCCTAGGGGGCGGAGGGTCGGGATCTAGGGCTCGGGTCGGAAGCTCCGAAAGAGGATCAGGAGCGCGAGGAAAGGACCTCGTACCTGACGTGCATGACCCCGGCGTTGGTGTTGCCGATGGCGTCGAAAGCGGCCTCGGACAGGTCAAGGCACCGGCCGCCGACGTACGGGCCGCGGTCGTTGATGCGGACGATCACCGAGGCGCCGGAGTTGGGGTTGGTGACCCGGACCTTGCTGCCGAGCGGGAGGGTCTTGTGCGCGGCGGTCATGGCGGAGGGGTTGAACCGCTCACCGCTGGCGGTCATCTGCGGCTCGCCGTAGTAGGAGGCACCGCAACTGCCGGAGGAGATGACCTGGTAGCGGGGCTTCTTCGGCGTCACCGGCTTGGGGGCGGCGGACTTGGACGCGGTGGGCTTGTCACCCAACGAGCCATTCGACCCGGTAGAGCCCGTGGAGCCGGTCGAACCGGTCGAACCGGTTGAGCCAGTCGAGCCGGTTGGGTCGGTGGACTTGGCGGCGTCGGACTTGGTCCCGGTAGCGGAGTCGCTGGTGGCGCCGCTCGTCGGCTTGCCGGAGGCGGCGTTGGACGGGGCGCCGGTGGCGGCGGGGTTGGCGCTCGGGGAAGTGCCGAGGGCCGAGCCGGCGGCGGGGGCGGACGAGGGGTGGGGGGTGCTCGTCGCCAGGGCCGGGCTGTTCATGGCCTGGGAGGCGCTCATCGTCATCGAGGGGTTCGCGTCGTCCGCGACGGCGGCCCAGGTGGCCGTTCCGGCGATCGCGAGGACGGCGGCGCCGGTGGCGATGGCGGTCCAGCGGCGCTTGCTGGAAGTACGGGACGGGGTGACGTTGTGCTGGCCCAAGGGGAACCACGGTCCTAGATAGGGGACAGGGGCGGGGACCTGGCCGGAAGGGTGCGTCGGCCTTGTCCCAAATGCGGGTCAAGTGAAGCCCGCGACGGGGTTGAACTTATGTGAAGAGCAACCGACAAAGGCAAATTAATGGGACAGATGGTGATATATCTCACCAAGCGTTGGTCGCTGAATCCCAGACCCTAGGCGGTGGATCTTGGGATATCTGGCGTTTTCGGCGATCGAGAACCAACGGGTTTGGGATGAGGGTTTGCCGCTGGAGCGTGGCGCGGGGCGGATGTGGCAGGGGGTATGGGACGGCTCGGGCGTGGGTTTCGGCCGCTGCCGACGCGTTGGCGGCGGGTTTGGCGAGGGGCGTGGGCCGAGGTCGACCCGCGCCTTCGCCCGCGCGCGGTTCGGGATCCAGCGGGTCAGGGCGCCTGCGATGGGCCTTGCGGCCCAGCGGGCGGAACCTCCGAGCGGGCGGAGCTTTCGAGCGGGCGGAGTCTTTGAGCGGGTGGAACCTCAGATGGGCGGAACCTCAAGCGGATGGAACCTCAGGTGGGCGGAACCTCAAGCGGGTGGAACCTCAGGTGGGGGAACCTCCGAGCGGGCGGAGCCTCCGAGCGGGCGCAACCTCAGGTGGGGGAACCTTTGAGCGGGCGCGAATTGTGCAGCGGCGCTCGTGCCTGACAACCCGGGTCGACGGGCGCTTTCGGGCGCTGGGCGGCTTCGGGCGAGCGCGTTGCGAGCGCATTGCGGGAGCGTTGATGACGCGTCAACTACACTGCTGCCCCATGCCTGACCCGCGGTGGCTGACCGAAGAGGAAGCCCGTGCCTGGCGCGGCTACCGTCGTCTGTTTCTCCTGCTCAACCGGCAGATCGCTCGTGATCTAGCGCGCGACTCCGGCCTATCCGAGGCCGACTACGACGTCCTCTCCGCCCTGTCGGAGTCGCCGGGGTCGGAGATGCGCCTGACCGAACTCGCCCGGCACATGCGCTGGTCCAAGAGCCGGCTCTCTCATCACCTCACGCGCATGGAGCAGCGTGGCCTCGTGACCCGTCGGGACGTTCCCACGGACGCCCGTGGCTCCACGATCGCGCTCACCACGACCGGGGTGTCCACCATCCAGCAGGCCGCCCCGCCGCACGTGGCGTCGGTGCGGAGGCACTTCATCGACCTCCTAACGCCGGAACAGGTCGCCGCCTTCGCCGATCTTTCGTGGCATGTCGTCGATCACCTCCTCGAGGCCGAATCCGACTGACCGATCCGCAGGGCGGCAGGACCGGTAGCGGCAGGATCAGCCGGCAGCCTCGCGGAGCTCGTGGAGTTCGCGGGCGTCGTGGGCGGCGAAGACGGTGAGCGCCTGGTCGACGAGGGCCGCGGCGGCGGAGGAGTCGCCGCGGGAGGTGAGAAGGGTGGCGAGGTCACGCTTGGTACGGGCGGCCGGCAGCGGCGTGCCCAGCTCGTCGGAGATGGCGATCGACTCCAGGAAGTGCGCCTCGGCCAGGTCGAGCTGCCCGATGGCGAGGTGGAGCTCGCCGATGGTGCGCTGCATCAAGGCCTCGCCGTACCGGTCGAGGTGGGTACGGCAGGCCTCGAGAGCGTCGACGAGGGGCGGCAGCGAGGCGGTGTCCGCCCGCCCCTGCCGCAGCTCGGCCTTGACGAGGGACTGGACCGCGAAGGCCGCCATGAGCGGATCGCCCACGGCCCGGAAGTGGTCGAGCGCCTGCGAACTGAGCTCGACGGCCTCGCCGTACTCGCCAAGAGCGCGGTGGACGAGGCTGGTGGTGCGCAGGGTGAGGCCCTGGCCCCGGCGGCTGCCGGCCCTCCGGTAGGCGTCCAGGGACTGGCGGAGCAGCGGCCAGGTCTGCTGGTATTCGCCCAGTTCGAGGTGGATGGCGGCGGCGGTGCGGGCGGTGGCGCCGATGGCGATGTCATCGCCGAGCTCGGCGAAGATGGCGGTCGACCGGGTCAGGTAGCCGAGTCCCTCCCGCAGCCGGCACTGCTCGCGGCAGGCGGCACCCAGGCCGGCGAGGACGACGGCCTCACCCCGGGTGTCCCCGGCTTCGGCGTACAAGGGAAGGGCCTGGTTGAGGTGCTCGTGCACCTGGTCGAAGCGGTCGAGGATGTAGTCGATCTGCCCGATGCCGGAGAGCAGGTCGGCTTCGCCGATGCGGTTGCCGGCGCGGCGGGCGGCGTTCAGGGCAGCGTCGGTGCTGCTCGCCCACTCGGTCAGCCGGTTGGCGAGGAAGACGTGCGAGAAGGACAGGACGGCCGCCAGTTCGCAGGCGGCGGCGTCCGCGCCCAGCGAGGCGGCGCGGGCGACGCCGACGATGAGCGCGGGCGTCTCGGTCTCCAGCCAGGCCTGCGGGTGGCTCGCCACCCGCTTGGCGACGCGGTCGTCGACCGGCCACGCCGAGGTGTACTCCGTGCGGAGCATGACCTCGCCCGAGGGCAGGTAGGAGTCGATCATGTTGACGAGCCACGCCCAGCTCCCCAGCGTGCGGGAGAGGGCTGCCGCCCGTTCCTCGGCGGGGTCGTGCGCCTCGGCGCACTCGGCGGCGAACACGCGCAGGAGGTCGTGCAGCCGGTAGCGGGGGTGGCCGGTGGCGTCGGTCATGGCGAAGTCGAGGAGTTGCGCGTCCACGAGACGTTCGGCGATGTCGTCGGCCTCGTCGATGCTCACGTCCAGCAGCGGGGCGATGATCCAGGGCGCGAAGTCGGGCACGCCGAGGAGCCCTAAGCGGCGGAAGGCGGTGCGGGACTGCTCGTCCAGCATCCGGTAGCTGAGGCTGACGCTCGAGCGCACCTCGATGTCGCCGGCGACGAGCTCGTCCAGCCGGCGTCGCTCGTCGGTGAGCCGCGTCGCCATGGTGGCCAGCGACCAGTGCCGCCGGCTCGCCAGCCGGGCTCCGACGGTCCGCACCGCCAGGGGCAGCCGGCCGCACAGCCGGAGGATCTCGCGGGCGGCCTCCGGCTCCGCCTCGACCCGCTCGCTCCCGGCCACCGACCGGAGCAGCGCGAGCGCCGCCTCGACTTCGAGCACGTCCAGATCGGTCAACTGCGCGCCGGCCAGCCCGGCCAGCCGTCCCCGTGAGGTGATCACGACCGCGCACTCGGCGCCGCTGGGCAGCAGCGGCCGGACCTGCTGCTCGTTGCGCGCGTCGTCGAGCACCACCAGGACCTGCCGCTGTGCCAGGAGGCTGCGGTAGAGGTCCGCCCGCTCCTCCGGCGACTCCGGCTGGGCTTCCGGTGCGACACCGAGCGCGCGCAGGAACCGGCCCAGCACCTCCTGCCCGGTCGCGGGTGTGTCGCTGGTGCCGCGGAGGTTGGCGAAGAGCTGGCCGTCGGCGAAGTGCCCGGTGACACGGTGCGCGAGGTACAGCGCCAGGGAGCTCTTGCCCACGCCCGCCTTGCCGGAGATCACCAGGGTCGGCGGTGCCGTACGGCGGGCACCCAGCCTGGCCGTCAACTCGCGCAGCAGCCCGGTCCGCCCGGTGAAATCCGGCACGTTGGGCGGCAGCAACGCCGGCAGAAGCCGCTTCTGGTACGGCGGAGCCGTACCAGACAGCGAGGGATCTTCCCGGAGGATCGCCTCCTGCAGGGAACGTAGCTCGGGCCCGGGGTCGATGCCGAGCTCCTCGACCAGGGCGGCCCGGCCGGTGTCGAACACGGCGAGGGCGTCGGCCGAGCGCCCCAGCCGGTACAGCGCGGTCATGAGCTGCCCTCGGAACCGTTCCCGGGTCGGGTGCGCGGTGACCAGCGCGGTGAGCTCCGGGATGAGGTCGCTGTGCCGGTCGAGACTCAGCTCGGAGGCGATGCGCTCCTCGACGGTCACCAGGCGCAACTCGTCCAGCCGCGCGGCCTCGGCCGCCATGACCTCGCCGATCCCGCCCAGCGCTGGGCCGCGCCACAGCGCCTCGGCGGCGCGCAGGGCCCGCTGGGCGTCGCGGTGCCGCTCCTCCCGCGCGGCCAGGCGGCCCTCTGCCACCAGGTGCTCGAACTGCTGCACGTCCAGGAAGTCGCCGTCCAGGCGCAGAAGGTAGCCGGGCGGCCGGGTCTCGATCACCGTGGAACGGAGCTTGCTGCGCAGGGACGAGACGTAGGTCTGGATCAGCCCTCGTGAGGTGTCCGGAGAGTTCTCGCCCCAGATGAGATCGACCAGGTGATCGGCCGAGACCACCCGGCCGGACCTGACAAGAAGGGCCGCCAGGAGCGCGCGCGGCTTGGGGCCGCCCACCGCCACCCGCCGGTCCCCGTCCCAGACCTCGACGGGTCCGAGCAGCCGAAATTCCATCGAACCCCCGCGTCGAGGAATTGAAGGGAACTTAGAGCGCGCCGCTTCATGATCGACCAGAGATTCGCCAAGTGGAAGGGGTGTGACAAAAATGGTAGATAGTTCGATCGTTCTCATGTCAGACAGGAGGGTGGCGGCGATACCGGCGGTCGACTGCGGGGAGTCGCTGTTCGACCTGCGTAAGCTACCCGCTTTGGCGCTGGACGACCGGTTGGCCGACGCCGAGGGGGCCTTCGCCCACCTGCGCATCGGCGTGGTGGACCGGCTGGTGTCGGCGCAGGGGATGCTGCCGGACGGCTGGCGCCTGCTCATCGTCGAGGGCTATCGGCCCCTGTCGCTGCAGCGGCACTACTTCACCCGCTATGCGGCCGAGCTCCGCGCGGCCAACCCGGAGTGGAGCGAGGACTACCTGCACGTGCAGGCCAGCCGCTCGCTCTCACCGCCCGAGGTGGCCCCGCACGTCTGCGGGGCCGCCGTCGACCTCACGCTGCTCGACGCGGACGGCGCCGAGGCGGACATGGGCGGGGAGCTGAACGCGGCCCCGGAGGAGGACGGCGGAGCCTGCTACACCGAGCATCCGGGACTGTCCGAGCACGCGCGGGCCAACCGGCGCATCCTGATCGACGCCATGCGGGCCGTGGGGCTGGTCAACTACCCGACCGAGTGGTGGCACTGGTCGTACGGTGACCGGTACTGGGCGCTCAGGACCAACGCGCCGGCCGCGGTCTACGGCCCGGTCGACTGGCCGTTGAACCGCTGACATGGCGAAACGCCGGGGCGTCGTGGAGACGACGCCCCGGCGTTGCCGTTCCGGTCCTCAGCCGGGGAAGTGGGGGGTCCAGCCGGTACCGGGAAGCGTGGTGCCACCGCCGAGGCCGGTCGGGGTGGTGTTCCAGAGGGTGACCTGGTCGTTGTACACGCCGGCGAGGTCGTCCCGGCCGTCGCGGTTGAGGTCGCCGGGGCCGACCAGGGTGGCGGCGTACTTGTTCCAGCCGGTGCCGGTGGAGGTGAACGTGCCGGCGATGCCGTTGGCGCCGTTGCCGTACCAGAGGGTGATCCGGTCGTTCTTGACGCCGGCGAGATCACCCTTGCCGTCGCCGTTGAAGTCGCCGCCGACCGGGCGGGTGTAAGGCGCCCAGCCGGTGCCCGGAAGCATCTGGGCGGACCCGAAGGTTCCGGTCCCCGTCCCGTTCCAGATGAAGAGGCGGTCGTCGGCGATGGCGGCGAGATCGGCGTGGCCGTCGCTGTCCAGGTCGCCCGGCGAGACCAGAGTGGCGGCGTACTTGTTCCAGCCGGTGCCGGGCAGGGCGGGGAGCGGGACGAAGCTGTTGGGGCCGGTGCCCTTCCAGAGATGGAGCTGATCGTTCTTGACGGCGGCCAGGTCGTTCTTGCCGTCACCGGTGAAGTCGCCCGCGACCGGCCTGCTGTACGTCTCCCAGCCGGAACCCAGGAGCTGGACCGGGCCGAGGCTGTTGCGACCGTCGCCGTTCCAGATGGTGAGCCGGCCGGTGGCGGCCGAGAACACGTCGCCCGTGCCGTCGCCGTCGAGGTCGGAGGTGGCCGAGGCCCACAGCGCATCGACGATCTTGCCTGCGTCGGCGGCCTGGGTCTGGTACCGGTCGGGGTAGGCGGAAACCTGGACCGCCTGGCAGACCTCACCGATCGGCGCGCTCGCCCAGGAGCCCTCGGGGTACTTGCTGATCATCGAGTCGAGGAAGCGGTTCGTGGCCCAGACGGGGTCGAGCCGGTTGCTCTCGCTGCCCCACGAGTCGCGCTGCTGGAACAGGCCGAGGCTGTCGTGGTCGACCTTCTCCGCGACGTTCTGGATCGTGCTCTCCACGATGGTGGTGGTGATCGCGATCACCGCCGCCCGCTCGGACAGGCCGCGATCGCGGACCGCCTTGACCACCTTGCGGGCGCACGAGGCGCGGTAGCCGGTCATCGCGCCGGCCAGGGAGCCGGTGAGGACGCCGTTGAGCCGGGCGGCCAGGTCGGTGTCCGCCGCGGTCGTGCCTTCGGATGCGCACGGGGCGGTCAGGTAGGACACGAGCAGGTCGGCGGCGGGGGACTGGCCTTGATCGGGCGCGGCCAGCGCCGGAGCCGAGAGGGCGGACAGGGCGAGGAGGCTGAGGGTGGCGGTGGCGGCGAAGCGCTTGGGGGAGATCATCTGACTGGTCCTAGGCGTGACGGCGTGGCCGGGCATGGGGTCCCGGCCACGCGGGGGAAGGGGGAGCCCTCGTGGGGAGGGGAGGTGTTCGGCTCAGCCGGGCAGGTGGGCGGTCCAGCCGGTGCCGGGCAGGGTGATGCCGGTGCCGACGAGGGTCCCGGTGCTGTTCCAGAGGGTGAGCTGGTTGTTGGCCACGCCGGCGAGGTCGTCACGCCCGTCGCGGTTGAGGTCGCCGGCCGGGGTCAGCGTGGTGGCGAACTTGTTCCAGCCGGTGCCCGTGGTGGTGGCGGGGACGCCGACGCTCCGGGCGCCGTTACCCGGCCAGATGGTGAGCCGGTCGTCCTTGATCGCCGCGATGTCACCGATGCCGTCGCCGTTGAAGTCGCCGCCGACCGGATGCCCGTAGGCGCCCCAGCCGATGCCGGGGAGGGGCGGGTTGCCCACGAAGGTGCCGGTGCCGGTGCCGTCCCAGATGTAGAGCTGGTCGTCGTGGATGCCCGCGAGGTCGGCATGGCCGTCGAAGTTGAGGTCTCCGGGGGAGATCAGCGTGCCGGCGAACTTGTTCCAGCCGAGTCCCGGCAGGGGCGCCCCGGTGCCGAAGCTGTTCGGGCCGGTGCTGTTCCAAATGTAGAGCTGGTCGTTCTTGACGGCGGCCAGGTCGTTCTTGCCATCGCCGTTGAAGTCGCCGGCGACCGGCCTGCTGTACTGGGCCCAGCCGGTGCCGAACCCCTTGCCCGTCAGGACGCTGTTGGCGCCGGTGCCGTTCCAGATGGTCAGCCGGTCGGTACCGGTGGCGAAGATGTCACCGACGCCGTCACCGTCCAGGTCGGAGGTGGGCGGGAGGTCGTCGACGATGTTCTTGTAGCGGATCGGCGTGTAGTTCTGGATGCTCGCCCAGGACTCGTCCCCGATCTGACCGTGGGAGTTCTGGCTGGGCCCCTTCGCCCAATCGTCCTGCCAGCCGTCCGGGGTGACGGTGCCGCCGCCGTTGAGCGAGTAGGTCCACGCGCCCTTGGTGTGATCGCCCGGGTCCTTCCAGCTCGCGAAGAGCTCGATGTGCCCGTCGTTGACGATCGCGTCGCCGGGACGCAGGTCGTGCGGGCTGCTCAGCACGGTCTTGCCGGACCAGTTGAGGAAGCCGGTCGTGTTCAGACCACCCACCGAGGCGGAGGCGGTGATGTGCCAGGCCATGGAGACCAGGCCCGAGCAGTCCGGGCCGTACTTGTTGTCCCCCTCGATATCGGTGTAGAGCGTGCCGGCGTCGCGGGTCTTGTTGTAGCGGACCGCTCGCTCGACCCAGTTCTGTGCGCGTCGCAGGACCTCGGACCGCGTGATCTTGCCGTCCGGCTGGCTCACGACGGCGTGGGCGGCGGTGGGGGTGATCGCGAGGTTCACGGCGGTGGCGGTGAAGGTGGCGGCGACCAGCGCGAGGCCGGAGAACAGGCGGGCGGTGGACTTCTTGTTCATCGCGTTTCCTCTGGGTTCGCGAGGCCCGGTCGGCCTCGGTGATCTCAGATTCCGGCGAGCCGCTGGAAATCCCCTTCAAGCCTCTTTCAAGGGGCTTCATGCGGGCTTAGAGTTGGTGACATGTCAACAAAACAGCTTTTGCTCGGACTGAACGTCGCGACCTCTGCGAGCGCGGGAGCCGATCCGGTCGGGGAGGCTGTGCGGGCGGAGGAGGCGGGGTTTGACTTCGTTTCGGCGGCTGATCATCCGGCGACTGCGGAGGCGAGCTTCGAGACGTGGACGATGCTGGCGTGGATCGCGGCCAGGACGGAGCGGATCCACGTCGCGACCAGGGTGCTCGGCGTGCCGTACCGGAATCCGGCCCTGGTGGCGAAGATGGCGGAGACGTTCGATCGGCTGTCGGGCGGGCGGTTGATCCTGGGGCTGGGTGGGGGGTATTCGGACGAGGAGTTCAGGGCGTACGGCATGCGGGTCCCGACGGCTCGGGAGAAGGTGGACGGGCTGGAGGAGGCGATCCGGATCACGCGGGGGCTGTGGGCGGAGCGGGAGTTCAGCTTTGCCGGGCGGTATCACCAGACGGTCGAGGCGCCGCTGGAGCCCAAGCCGGAGCGGCGGATCCCGCTGTGGCTGGGGACGTTCGGGCCGCGGGCGCTGGAGGTGACGGGGCGGCTGGCGGACGGGTGGATTCCGTCGCTGGGGTTCGCCGGGCCGGAGCGGGTCAAGGGGATGCGGGAGCGGATGCTCCGGGCCGCCGAGGGGGCTGGACGGGATCCGGCGGAGATCACGTGCGCGTACAACGTGGTGGTGCGGGTGGATGAGCGGGCCGAGCCGAGAGACGGGCAGGTCAGGGGAGCGGCTGGGCTCGTGACGGAGACGTTGCTGGGGTTCGTGGAGCTGGGGTTCAGCGCGTTCAACTTCATGGTGGACGGGCCGGAGCAGGTTGAACGGCTGGCTGGAGAGGTGGTTCCGGAGCTGCGGGCCGCCGTCGGCTGATTCGGGCGGCGGAGTCGCTACAGCGGGGACGGCGCAGCTTCGGGCTTCGGGGGCTAGAGGAGGAGGGCGCGGACGGTTTCGACGGTGTCGGCTTCCTCGGCGCGCTTGTCGGGGCGGTAGCGCAGGACGCGGGCGAAGCGGAGGGCCATGCCGCCCGGGTAGCGGGGGGAGCGCTGGACGCCGTCGAAGGCGATCTCGACGACGACCTCGGGCCGTACGGTGACCACCAGCTGGTCGGTGGGGCCCTCGGCTAGGGACAGGAAACGTTCGGTCTGCCAGGCCAGGAGCTCGTCGGTGAGGCCCTTGAAGGTCTTGCCGAGCATGACGAAGTCGCCGGTCTCCGGGTCACGGGCGCCGAGGTGGAGGTTGGAGAGCTTGCCCTCGCGCCGGCCGTGGCCCCACTCGACGGCGAGGACGACGAGGTCGAGGGTGTGCCGCGGCTTGACCTTGATCCAGCCGGCGCCCCGGCGGCCGGCGGCGTAGACGGACGACGGGGACTTGACGACCAGCCCCTCATGGCCGGCGCGCACGACCTCGGTGAACCAGTCGGTGGCGGCGGCGACGTCGTCGGTGACGATCCGCGGGGTGATGAGCTCGGCGGGTGCCAGACGGGCCAGGGCCTTCTGACGCTCGGAGTACGGCAGGTCGAGCAGGTCCTGGCCGTCGAGGCGGAGCAGGTCGAAGAAGTAGACGCTGAGCGGGGTGGCCTCACGCAGCCGGGCGACGTCGATCTTGCTGCTGACCCGGGAGCCGGTGACCTGGAACGGGTGCGGCCGGCCGTCCGGACGCAGGGCGATGACCTCGCCGTCGAGGACGAGATCGGTCGCGGGCAGATCGAGGACGGCCTCGACGAGCTCGGGCACCTGCGGGGTGATGTCGTCGAGGGTCCGGGTGAAGACCCGGACCTCCTGACCGTCGCGGTGCGCCTGGACGCGGATGCCGTCGAGCTTCCACTCCAGGGACGCCGGGCCGCCGATCTTCTCCAGGGCGGCGGCGACGTTGGGAGCGCTGCCGGCGAGCATGGGGGAGATGCCGCGGCCGACCTCCAGCTTGAAGGCGTGGAGCGCCTCGACGCCCCCGGACAGCGCGGCGGCGCCCACGGCGGGGAGCCAGCCGCGCAGGGTGAGGGCGCGGCGGACGTCGGCCGAAGGGGCGCCGGAGGACTTGGCGACGGCCTCGATCATCACGCCGTCGAGGGCGCCCTGGCGGAGCTCGCCGCTGAGCAGGCGGATGAGGAAGGACTGCTCCTGGCTGGTCACGCCGGCGAACAGCTCGTGGACCAGGGCCTTGCGGGCGGCCTGGGAGCCTTGGCCGGAGACGGCCTTGATGCGGGTGAGGAGGGCGTCGATGTCGGTGAGGGTGGCGGTGGCGACCAGCTTGGGCTGGGGCAGGTCCTGGAGGGTGCGCCAGCCTACGCCGATCTGGCGTTGCGGCAGTTCGCCGGAGAGGTAGGAGATGGCGATCTCCGCCTCGTCGGGACCTACCCGGCCGAGCAGTTCGGCGAGGTGACCGATCTTGCCCAGGCGGGCGGAGGTCCTTGCCACTGCCTCCGAAACTCGTACGACATCGATGAGGAGCACAGGTCAATCGTGCCTTATCGCACTGACAAATGTCCCGCGCCGACCAGCGGGTTTCCGGGGGAGGTGGGGGAGTTGGGCGGGGTTCTGCGGGAGGAAGGGGAAGCCGCGTGGGTTCGCCTGGAGGAGGGAAGCGTGGCGGGCTCCCCTAAGAGGAAGGGGGAGCCGGCCGGGGTCGTGGGCGAGTCGGTGGGGTTCCGGAGCTCCCCCAGGGGGTCAGAGGGTGTGGGGTGGGGTGGCTTGTTCGGTGGTGAAGCGGGACTCGCCCAGGACGGCCACGGCGGCGGCGGTGATGCGGGAGACGTCGAAGCGTTCCCCCTCGGGCAGGGGAGCGCCGACGGAGGCGCGGTGGGCGGCGGCGGTGCCGAGGAGGCGGGCGGCCTCGGCGGGATCGCCGGCGGCCAGGCGGACCCCGGCCAGCCCCTCCAGGGCGAGCGCGAGCGCCCGCGGGTCGCCGGTCTTGCGCGCGGCGGCGAGCCCCTCCTCGTGCCAGGCCGCGGCCCGGTCGAGCTCGCCGCGTTGCTCGGCCACGAAGCCGAGCTCGGCCAGGATCAACGACAGCGCCGCGTCGGAGCCCAGCCGGCGGTCCCAGCCGAGCCAGCGCAGCAGGTACGCCTCGGCCTCGTCGAGCCGCCCTTGGCGGCGGGCGCTGAGCGCGAGCCCGAGGTCGGCGAACTCCTCGCCGAGGACGTACCCCTGCTCGGCGGCCAGGCGCGAGGCCCGGCCGTGCAGGTCGTCTGCCTTGGCGTGGTCGCCGTTGAGGAGGGCGATGCGTCCCAGGTAGGCGAGCTGGTTGGCGGCCTCGGAGCCCAGGGCGAGCTCCTCGGCCAGGCGCAGGGCCTCGCGGTGCATCCGCTCGGCCCGGACGTAGTCGCCGGTGATCTCCGCGTGCGAGCCGAGCGAGGACAGGGCGTACAGCAGGCCCCACCGGTCGCCGAGCTCCTCGAACAGGGCGCGGCTCTGCTCGCCGTACTGCGCGAGCCGTACCAGATCGCCGCGTAGCATCGCCTGCCTGGCCATGGTGGACAGGACCGCCGCGGTGCCCCACCGGTCGGCGGTCGCGGTGAAGGCGGCGAGGGTACGGCGGGCGGTCTCCTCCAGCTCGGGCTGGTCGCCGACGCCGAGCCTGGAGTGGATCAGGAACCACTCAGCCCTGGCCACCTCCGTCGAGGCCCTGGCGACCTCCGTCGAGGCCCTGGCGACCTCCGTCGAGGCCCTGGCGACCTCCGTCGAGGCCCTGGCCACCTCCGTCGAGGCTCTGGCCGGCTCCAGCGAAGCCCTGGCCACTTCCAAGGAAGCCTCGGCCGGCTCAAGAGAGTCGCCGCCCGGAGCCAGGTCGCTGGGCAGTTCGCCGACGCGCAGCGAGAAGGCGGCCAGCCACAGCCGGGCGACCCGCCGCGCCGGCTCCAGCCCGGCCGACTCGAAGCCGGCGGCGATGGTGAGCCAGCGCCGCCCCTCGCCCAGCCGCCCGCGCAGCACCCAGTACCAGGCCAGCGCGTTGACCATGGCCAGCACCCGGGCGTGCTCGCCGTGCCGCAGGGCGGAGTCGAGTGCCAGGCGCAGGTTGCCGGTCTCGGCGTCCAGCACGGCCAGCCAGTGCCGCTGCTCCGGCCCCCGCAGGTACGGCTCGGCCGTCACCGCCAGGCCGGCGTAGTAGGCGCGGTGCCGCGAGGAGATCAGCTCGTCCTCGCCCGCCTCCCGCAACCGCTCCGAGGCGTACGCGGCGACCGACTCCAGGAGGCGGTAGCGCGGCGGCTCGGTGACGGTGGAGAGGGCGACCAGCGAGCGGTCGACCAGCGCGGGCAGCACGGTGAGCACGTCCAGCCCGGTCTCCCCGGCGATCTGCTCGACCGCGCGCAGGGTGGAGCCGTCGGCCTGGACCGCCAGGCGGCGCAGCAGCGTCCGCTCGTCGTCGCCGAGCAGGCTCCAGCTCCAGTCGATCATCGCGCGGAGGGTGCGCTGGCGGGCGGGCGCGCCGGTGTGGCCGGTGGTGAGGAGCTGGAAGCGGTCCTCCAGCCGGGCGGCCAGCTCCTGCACGCCGAGGGCGCGGACCCGGGTGGCGGCCAGTTCGAGGGCCAGCGGCAGGCCGTCGAGGTGGCCGCAGATGGTGGCCACCGCGGCGGCGGTGCCGGCGTCGAGGGTGAGCTGGGCGCGCTGGGCGAACAGTTCGGCGGCGGCGGGCTCGGCCAGGGGCTGGACCTGCCGCAGCAGCTCGCCGGCCAGGCCGAGCGGGCGCTGGCTGGTGGCCAGGATGCGCAGGTCAGGGGCGGTGCCGAGCAGGCGGGCGGCCAGGTGCGCGGCGGCCTCGATCACGTGCTCGCAGTTGTCGAGGATGAGGAGCATGCGCTTGCCGCGCAGGCTCTCGGCCAGGCGTTCGGCGGCGCACGCGCCGGGGGCGGCGGCGCTCTCGTCCCGGAGCCGGAGCGCGGCCGAGACCGTCTCGGCGAGCAGTACCTCCAGATCGGGGGTGGCGCTGCCGTCGGCCGGATGGACCGGGCTGAGCTCGGCCAGCCACACCCCGTCGGTGAACCCGGAGACGGAACCGCCCACCTCCAGGGCCAGCCGGGTCTTGCCGACCCCGCCGGGCCCGGTGAGCGTGACGAGCCGCGCCTCGGCCAGGGCCCGGCCGAGCTCGCTCACCGTCTCGGCCCGGCCGACCAGCGGGGTCAGCGGGACGGGCAGGTTGCCCGCGGGCGCGGCGGGCGCCTCCAGGTCGGGGTCCTGGGCGAGGATCGCCTGGTAGAGGGCGGTGAGCTGGGGTCCGGGATCGACGCCGAGCTCGTCGGCCAGCCGCTCGCGCACCTCGCGGTAGCCGTCGAGGGCCTCGTTCTGCCGTCCGGCGCGGTACAGCGCCCGCAGGTGGACGGCCCGCAGCCGCTCGCGCAGCGGGTGCCGGGCGACCAGGTCGCCGAGCTCGTCGGCCAGCGCCTGGTGCTCGCCGAGGTCGAGCCGCGCCTCGGCCCACTCCTCCAGCGCGGTCAGCCGTACCTCGGTCAGCCGGGCGATCTCCGCCGCGGCGAACTCCTCGTCGGCGAAGTCGGGCAGCGCCTCGCCCCGCCACAGCCCGAGCGCCTCGGCCAGCAGCCGCGCCCGCTCGGCGGGATCGGCCAGGGCGCGCGCCTGGACCACCAGTGACTGGAAGCGCAGCGAGTCGACCGCGTCGGCCGGCACGTCGAGCACGTAGCCCGGCGCGCGCCACACGACCAGGTCGCGGCCGAGCGCGCGGCGAAGCTGCGAGACGCGCGTCTGGAGCGCACCCGTAGGGCTGGCCGGCAGCTGGCCGGGCCACAGATGGTCGATCAGCCGGTCGGCGGGAACGACGCGGCCGGCCTCGACGACCAGGGCGGCGAGCAGGGTGCGGACCTTCACCTCGGGGATCCTGACCGGCCGGCCGTCCGGGTCGTGGACCTCCAGCGGACCAAGCACCCCGAAACGCATGGGGTCACCGTACCCAAAGCGGATCTGGAGCCGATCCGTAGGGCTGCCCGGCACTGTGTGGGACATGCGAGTGGCGATTCTCGTCGACCGCTCCGGCCCCGGCCGGAAGCTGGCCGACTGGCTGGCGGAACAGGCCTGCCTGCAAGGGCTGGAGGTCGATCTGATCGACCTGTCGGTGGCCCCGGCGGCGGACCTGGGGCCGTGGCTGGCCGACGCCGACGCCTACGTGGTGGTCACCCCCTGCGAGGTCCCTGCGGACCGGCCGGCGGTGTATCCCGCGGACCTGCTTGAACAGATGCTTAAGGAGATCGAATGAACCGCGCGGGTGCTCGGGAGTGGCTCGGCCTCTCTGTGCTGCTGCTTCCCACCGTCCTGCTCTTCCTGGCCATGACCGTGTTGTTCCTGGCCACGCCCCAGATCGCCCCGGACCTGCGGCCCAGCGGGGCGCAACTGCTGTGGATCAATGACATCTACGGCTTCATGATGGCCGGCCTGCTGGTGGCCATGGGCACCGTGGGCGATCGGATCGGCCGCCGCAAGGTGCTGCTGTTCGGTGCGGCGGCCTTCGGCGTCGCCTCGGCGGTGGCCGCCTTCGCGCCGACCGCCGAACTGCTGGTCGCCGCCCGTGCGGTGATGGGCGTGGGCGCGGCGGCGGTGATGCCCTCGACGTTGTCGCTGATCAGCAACATGTTCCACGACGCCAGGCAGCGGGCCACCGCGATCGGCTTGTGGGCCGCCTCCATCTCGGCGGGCGTCGCGCTCGGGCCGCTGGTCGGCGGCGTGCTGCTGGAGTCGTTCTGGTGGGGCGCGGCGCTGCTGGCCGGCGTCCCGGTGATGGCCCTGGTGCTGGTCGGCGCGCCGCTGCTGGTGCCGGAGTACAAGGCGCCGGGCGGTACAGGCCGCCTGGACGCGCTCAGCGTGGTGCTGTCGATGGCGACGCTGCTGCCGCTGGTCTACGGGATCAAGGAGCTGGCCAAGGCCGGTCCCACCGCCGCCGCCCTGCTCACCATCGCCGCGGGGCTCGTGCTCGGCACCGCCTTCGTCCGCCGTCAGCTCCGCCTGGAGACGCCGCTGCTGGACGTGCGGCTGTTCACCAACCGGCTGTTCAGCGGCGCGCTGGCGGTCTTCATGCTCGCCGCGGTCGCCCTGGGCGGCGTCTACCTGCTCTTCACCCAGTACCTGCAGCTCGTCGCCGAGCTGTCGCCGCTGGAGTCGGGCCTGTGGATCCTGCCCGCCGCGCTGGCCCTGGTCGCGGTCTCGACCTACACCCCGGCCATCGCCCGGCGCATCCGCCCGGCCTACGTGATCGCCGCGGGCCTGCTGGTCGAGGCGGTCGGCTACATCATGCTCACCCAGGTCGGCGTCGACGGGCTGCCGCTGCTGGTCGCCGGGTTCTTCGTGCTCTACCCGGGCATCGCGCCGACCATGGCGCTCACCCCGGGCCTGGTGATCGGCGCGGCGCCGCCGGAGAAGGCCGGAGCCGCCTCCGCGGTGACCACCACCGCCAGCGACCTCGGCACCTCGCTCGGCGTCGCGCTGCTGGGCAGCGTCGGCACCGCCGTCTACGCCGCGCTGCTGCCCGCCGGGGTCCCGGCGCAGGCCGCCGAGAACCTGACCACCGCGCTCTCGCTCGGCGGGGCCGATCTGGCCGCTCAGGCCCGTGACGCCTTCACCGGGGGGCTCAACGTCGCGGCCGGCGTCGCGGCGGGGCTGGTGATCATCGGGGCGCTGCTGTCGATCGGGCTGCTGCGCCGCGTCCCGCCGACCGAGGCCGCCCCGGCTGCCGCGGAGGACAAGGAGCTGGTCAGCCACTAGAAGCCAGGTGTACGGCAGAGCAAGAGGAAGAGGAGCCCACGCCCGCCGTACACCAGGAAAAACCGGGAACCGGAAACCACCGGAGACCGGGAGGAAAACGTGAAGGGCGGACCCCGGCAGGGGCCCGCCCTTCACGCGCGCCAGGGTCAGCGCACGCCGAGCAGGTCGACCACGAAGATCAGGGTCTCGCCCGGCTTGATCGCGGCGCCGGCGCCGCGGTTGCCGTAGCCGAGGTGCGGCGGGATGACCAGCTTGCGGCGGCCGCCCACCTTCATGCCGGCGACGCCCTGGTCCCAGCCCGCGATGACGCGCCCCGCGCCGAGCGGGAACTCGAAGCTGTCCCGGCGGTTCCAGGACGCGTCGAACTCCTCGCCGGAGGAGAACGCCACGCCCACGTAGTGGACGTTGACGTTGTGTCCGGGCTTGGCCTCTTCGCCGTCACCTTCCCAGATGTCGACGATCTCGAGGTCGGCGGGCGGGTTGCCCTCCGGGAAGTCGATTTCCGGCTTCTCGAGTGCCACGTGTTTCTCCTTGATTTCGAGCGAACGTCCCAAGCTACCAACTCTGGTGCAGCGGCATGCCCTCGCTGTAGCCGGAGGAGCTCTGGATGCCGACGATCGCGCGCTCGTGGAACTCCTCCAGGCTGGCCGCGCCGGCGTAGGTGCACGAGGAGCGGAGGCCGGCGACGATGGCGTCGATCTGGTCCTCGACGCTCGGGCGCGCCGGGTCGAGGTACATCCGCGAGGTGGAGATGCCCTCCTCGAACAGCGCCTTGCGCGCCCGGTCGAACGGCGAGTCCTCGGCGGTGCGCAGCCGGACGGCCCGCGCCGAGGCCATGCCGTAGTTCTCCTTGTAGACCCTGCCCTTGGCGTCGGTGCGCGCGTCGCCGGGGGACTCGTAGGTGCCGGCGAACCACGAGCCGATCATCACGTTGGCCGCGCCGGCGGCCAGCGCGAGGGCCACGTCGCGCGGGTGGCGCACGCCGCCGTCGGCCCACACGTGCCGGCCCAGGCGGCGCGCCTCCAGCGAGCACTCCAGCACCGCGGAGAACTGCGGCCGGCCCACGCCGGTCATCATCCGCGTGGTGCACATCGCGCCGGGGCCGACGCCGACCTTGATGATGTCCGCGCCCGCGTCCACCAGATCCTTGACGCCCTCGGCGGTCACCACGTTGCCCGCCGCGACCGGCACGCCGGGCTCCAGCGCCCGTACGGCCCGCAGCGCGGAGATCATCTTCTCCTGGTGCCCGTGCGCGGTGTCGACGACCAGGCAGTCGACGCCGGCTTCGAGCAGCTCCTTGGCCTTGGCCGCGACGTCGCCGTTGACGCCGACCGCCGCGGCGATGCGCAGCCGGCCCTGCGCGTCGAGCGCGGGCTGGTAGAGGGTGGCGCGCAGCGCGCCGGTACGGGTGAGGATGCCGATCAGCCGGCCCTGCCCGTCCACGATCGGGGCCAGCCGGTGGCGGCCCTCGTGCAGCCGGTCGAAGGCGGCCCGCGGGTCGAGCCCGGCGGGCAGTGTGAGGAGCTCGGTGGACATGACCTGCTCGATCTGGGTGAACATGTCCACGCCCGAGCAGTCGGCCTCGGTGACCACGCCGATCGGGCGGTGCTCGCCGTCGACCACGATCACCGCGCCGTGCGCGCGCTTGGGCAGCAGGTTGAGCGCCTCGCCGACGGTGGCGTGCGCGGTCAGCGTGAGCGGGGTGTCGTGGACCAGGTCGCGGTGCTTGACCCAGTCGACCACCTCGGCGACGACGTCGATCGGGATGTCCTGCGGGATGACCGCGATGCCGCCCCGGCGGGCGACCGTCTCGGCCATGCGCCGCCCCGCGACAGCGGTCATGTTGGCCACCACGATCGGGATGGTGGTGCCGGTGCCGTCGGTGGTCGACAGGTCCACGGCCAGCCGGGAGCCGATCGAGGAGCGCGAGGGCACCATGAAGACGTCGCTGTAGGTCAGGTCGTGCGCGGGCTCGATCCCGTTAAGAAACTTCACGTTCGTCTACCTTATTCGGCGATGGGGCATGAAAGAGCTTTCCCCTGTTCATCAGCCCTTATGATCGGATGCATGGACGTGATCGACCGGAGTGAACTCCTAGTGGTCGGCCTCGCCGTACGGACGTCGAACGCCGATGAGGCGGATCCGGAGCGCGCCCGGCTGCCGCGGTTGTGGCAGCGGGCCGGAGCGCCGGGGGCTTTCGCGCACGTGCCGGGGCGGATGGACGAGAATCTCTACGCGGTGCTGACCGACTACGAGAGCGATCACCACGGCGCCTACACGCAGGTCGTGGGCGTGGCTGTGCGCGCGGTGCCCAAGCTGCCCGAGGGCATGGTGGCCGTGCGGGTGCCGGCGGCGCCGACGGTGCGGATCGAGGTGCGCGGCCAGATGCCGGGCGCGTTGATCGAGGCGTGGCAGCACATCTGGAAGCTCACCGAGTCCGGCGCCCAGCCGGCCCGGTCCTTCCGGACCGACCTCGAGGTCCACCACGATGGCGGGGCGGACATTTACCTTTCTGTATGAAATTTCCTGAACCTGCGTGAAAGCGAAGCGGTCGAACGGGTGATACCCCTCGACCGCTTTCGTTTCCGGAAGGCTTCAGATGACCGTGACCGAGGTGCCGAACCTCGCCGACTCCTTCAGCGAGGTGTTCGACGCGTACTTCGGGGAGATCCACCGCTACGTGGCCCAACGCCTCGGGGTGGACGACGCCGAGGACGTGGTCGCGGAGACCTTCCTGGCCGCCTACCGCAAGCGTGAGCACTACGACCCGGCGCGGGCCTCGGTCCGCACCTGGCTGTACGGCATCGCCACCAACCTGGTCGGCAAGCACCGCCGGGCCGAGGTCAGGGCGCTGCGGGCCATCGCCCGGCACGGCGTGCCCGACCCCGCGAGCGCCGGGCACGAGGAGCGGGTGGCCGCCCGCGTCAGCGCGCAGAGCCTGCGCCCCAGCCTGGCCGCGGCCATCGCCCGGCTCAACTCCGGCGACCGCGACGTGCTCCTGCTCGTCGCCCTGGCCGGGCTCTCGCACGAGGAGATCGCCGAGGCGCTCGGCATCCCGTACGGCACGGTCGGCTCCCGGCTCAGCAGGGCCAGGAGGAAGCTGCGCGACGCGCTGGGCGGCGCCAACCCCATGGAGGCCGGTCATGGATGAGCTGCGCGAGGTAATCGACCTGTACGGCGAGCCGTCCGCCGATCCCGGGGCACGCTCCCGGGTGTGGGCGCGCGTGGAGCAGGAACGGACCCGGCAGACCGGACCGCGCGGCCGGGTGCGTTCGTCGCGCCGCCCGGGGACGCGGGTCCTGGGCGCGTGGTCGGCGGCCCTGGTCGCCGCCGCGGCCCTGATCGTGGTGGTGCCCCGGCTCGACGCGAACCCCCCGGCCGGACCCGCGGCGACCGGCGAGCCGGTGCGGCTCCGCGGGCGGTCCATCCTGCTGGCCGCGGCGAGCCACGTCGAGAGCGCCCCGGTGGCCGGGCAGGGCCGGTTCTGGCACGTCCAGCGGATCGCCGGCGGCCGGGTGAGCGAGCTGTGGGCGGCCAGGACCGGCGGCGCGTGGCAGCGCACCGGCGGCCGGGGCGAGGCCACGCCGCTCGCGCGGCCGTTCACCGTCGCCGGGCGCGGCCTCAGCCTGGCGCAGATCCAGGAGTTGCCCGCCGAGCCCGACCGGCTGACCGCCGCGATGAGCGCGCTGTTGCCCGCCGATCTGGCCGGGAGGACCCGCGAGGGCGTGCTCGCCGACGCGCTCAGCGGGCTGCTGTGGAGCAAACCCGCCCCGCCCGCGGTCCGGGCGGCGGCCTACCGGGCGCTGGCCGGGCTGCCCGCGGTGCGCCTGCTCGGCCCGGCCACCGACGAGCGCGGCCGGTCCGGCATGGCCTTCGCCTACGACCTGGCCTGGCCGCGCCCGGCCCACCGGGAGCTGATCATCGATCCGGCCGACGGCCAGGTGCTGGCCTCGGTGACCGACGGGCGTCCGGAACTGATCGCCCATGCCGGCTGGACCGACCAGGGCCCGGTGAGCAGATGAGGACGCGCCGGATCGTGCTCGCCGGCCTGCTCGTCCTGATCTCCCTGACGCTGTGGGACCGCCCGGCGGTGCCCAGCCTCGCCGGGACCGCGGGCCGGCCGGTCTGCGACCGCGCCCAGTTCGCCCAGGCCGACGCGCTGAAGGGCCCGGTCTCCTTCCACGGCCTGCCGCCGGTCGAGCTCGGCGCGGACCTCGACTGGCGCATGGACCCGCACCGCAACCGCTCGTGGATGCTGAGCCTGCACGCCCTGCGCTGGATGGGCCGCCTGATCGTCGAGTACGAGCGGACCGGCGACGGCGCCTACCTGGAACGTGCCAAGCGCATCACCAGGGACTGGGTGGAGGACAACCCGCGCGGCGGTTCCGGCACCAGCGAGTGGGCCTGGGCCGAGCACGCCGTCGCCCTGCGCGCCCCCACCCTCGTCTGCCTCAGCGAGCACGTGCGGGACGGCTGGCTGGCCGAGAGCATGGCCGAGCACGCCCGGGTCCTGAGCGATCCGTCCCTCTACCGCGCCGGTCACAACCACGGCCTCGACCAGGACATCGCCCTGCTCAGCCTGGGCTGCCGGCTCGACGTCGCCGGCTGGCGCGACCTGGCGCTGCGCCGGATGACCAGCTCGGCCGAGCTCGCCATCGACGGGCAGGGGGCGCTCGCGGAACAGGCCCCGCGCTACGGCGTCTACGTCCACCAGCGCCTCGGCGTCGCCTTCACCGCCGCCCGCCGCTGCGGCCTCGCCCTGCCGGCCGGGCTGCGGGCCAGGCGGACCGCGCTGGAGACGTACATCGCGCACGCCACCCGGCCCGACGGCCGGCTCGTGCCGCTCGGCGACAGCCCCGCCGACCTGCGGCCCACCGGGTTCCCGCGGCCATCCTCGCCGGTCGGCGTCTTCACCGGCGGCTACGTCTTCGGCCGCGGCGGCTGGGGGCCGAAGGCCGCCTACTACTCCATCCGCTTCGGCCCCGGCCGCCGCCTGCACGGCCACGAGGACCACCTCGGGCTCACCTACCGGGCCGGCGGCCAGGACGTCCTGGTCGAGGCCGGCTTCCACTCCTACGAGAAGAGCCCCTACGTGGCCTGGACCGCGACCCCCGAAGCGCACAACGTGCCGCTGGTCGAGGGCGAGCGCTTCCGGCCCGGCACCGCCACCCGCCTGGTCCGCTCCCGCATCCAGCCGGTACGGCAGGCGTACGAGCTGACCGACGACGCCTTCGGCGTCAGCCGTACCAGGAAGGTGCTGGTCCACCACGGACCGGACGCCATGGCCGTGCTGGACAGCGCCGGCGGCGGCCGCAGGATCCGCACCGTCTGGCATCTCGCGCCCGGGGCTCAGCTCACCCTCGTGCAGTTCGAGATGCCCGGCTGCGTGCCCGCGGCCCCGCCCGCGCGCAAGGTGGAGCGGATCTCGACCGGCTATCTGAAGACGGCCGAGTCCACCACCTTGACCTCGCCCCCCGCGCGTTCCCTGCTGACCGTCATCGTCCCGGGACGGGCGCGGGTGACGTGCGACGGGGCGAAGATCCGGGTCGGCGCGAACCTGACGATCCCCGCCGATCTCGATGTGGGCTAATCCCGGTCCGTGCAGGTGATCTTGAGGGGGGCCGGCTTGGTCACCAGACCGCCCGCGGGCTCAAGGATCTTGACTCGGACCGTGCCGTCCCACTTCCGTAGTGCGAAGGCCGTCGAGAGGCCGGTCGTGCCCTGGCCGGTGAACGTGTACGTGAGGGTCTTGCCCTCAAGCGGGTCGCCGTTCTTGTCGATGTACTGGTACTTGACGGTCTGCGCCGTGAAGGAGCGCAGCGCGACGCTCACCCTGAAGCTGCCCTCCGCACACTTCCCGTGGTAGGTGGCCGGGTGGACCTGAGGGATGTCGGCGCCCACGGTGTGGCAGGTCCAGGCGAAGGAGTCCGTGCGCGACGGCTCGTTCTGCGAAAGGACCTCCAGCGTCAACCTCTCGGTCCTGCTCGCGCTGAAGAAGACGGGCCTCATGATCTTCTGCTCCTCGCCGGCCTTGAGCGTCAGACTCTGCTCGGGCTGTGCGGAGCCGTTCACCATCCAGCGGAAGCGGACGGTGGCGGCGCGGTCGGCCGACACCATCGACGAGACCCGCATGCTCCAGGGGCACAGACCGGCGTCCTCCGCCACGTCGGAGACCAGCGGGCTGAGCGCCACGACCGGCTGGGGGTCGTTGGTGTTGCAGGTGACGTGGAAGTCGTAGGCCGCGCGCGGCTTGTTGTAGTTGTCGACGACCAGCTCGACCTTGCCGGGCCGGGTGGCGGTGAAGACGTGGTCCACCCGCGTCTGGCCGGGGGCGGTGAAGGTGTGCTTCTCCCCGGCGCTCGCCTTGCCGTCCACGACCCAGTGGTACTCGACGGTCCCGGCCTGCGAGGCCTGGAGCGCGGCCCGCGCGGTGAGCTGCGGGGGCGGGGTGCAGGAGCCGTTGTAGGCGCCGACCTCGAGGTCGGCGATTCTGACGTCGGCCTCGGGGGCTTCCTTGCAGGTGAAGGTGTAGGTCTTGGTCGCGTTGCCCTTGCCGCCGGTCAGGCGCAGTTCGACGGTGTGCCGGGTGCCGGCCTTCTCCTCGCGGCCGGCGTGGTGCCAGGCGAGGGTGGCGGTGGCGGTGCCGTTGGCGAAGGTGGCGGTCTGCTCGTCGCCGGCCTGGCCGTCGCGGACCCAGTGGTATTTGATCGTGGCGGCGGTGCCGGCTTTGCGGGTGATGACGCCGGTGGCCTGGTA
>NZ_JBFAKP010000027.1:0-85457 GCF_040655795.1 Nonomuraea sp. NPDC050310
ACCAACTCCCACAATCCCTCCGGCACGATCCACCCCCATTCACTCCTTCCCACGCCTCACCAACGTCCCACTCACCACATAGGACACGGTCTTAGCAGCTTTGCCGCACGCTGTTGCCACGCTCGGACTCGGTCGGCCGCTTCCTGTTGATCATCGGATCTCCGCTCCGCTTCGGCTGCGTGGTGCGAGCACCCAGGCGCCACGCACACCATCGGCGACCACGCGGTCGACGTGGTCCTCGACGCCTACGCCGAGGCCCAGGCCCGCCGGCCCCGGCCGGAGGCGCGGCACCGCATCGAGCACTGCGCGGTCACCAGCGACGAGCAGGTCGCCCGGATCGCCGCGCTCGGGGTCATCCCGGTGCCGCAGGGGCGGTTCATCTCCGAGATCGGCGACGGCATGCTCGCCGCGCTCGGCCCCTCGCGCGCTCGTGGTTGCTACCGGCAGCGCTCGTTCCTGGACGCCGGGATCGTGCTGCCGGGCAGCTCCGACTGCCCGGTCGTGGAGGGCGCGCCGCTGCTCGGGCTGCACGACCTGGTCAACCAGCGGACCGCCGCCGGCGAGCCGTTCAACCCGGACGAGGCGCTCACCGTCGAGCAGGCGCTGCGCGCCTACACGCTGGGGTCGGCGTACGCGAGCTTCGAGGAGGGCGTCAAGGGCAGCCTGGAGCGAGGCAAGCTGGCCGACTTCGCGGTGCTGTCCGACGACCTGTTCGCGGTGCATCCGGCGGCCATCCGCGACATCACCGTGACGGCCACGGTCGTCGGCGGCGCGTTCACCCACGACGCGGCCGGGTACGCCGCCTGACCTCAGGCCACGGCGGCGATCGCCTCCGCCACCAGGTGCGGCTCCCGCAGGTGGACGTAGTGGTCGCCGGTCCCGGCCAGCACGTGCCTGCCCTGGGCGGAGCGCCCGGCCAGGTCGCGGTGCGTGCCGAGCGGATCCCCGCCGGCGGGACTGATCACCGTGACGGGCAGCCGGCTCCAGGCGCCGGGCCGTTCGGCGGCGCGGACCTGCTCGGTGCTCGTGGGGAACGCCAGCGCCTCGTCCCGGGCGGCGCTCATCGACCCGGAGCCGTAGACGACGGCGGCGTGCCGCCTGGCCAGATCCGGTGAGCCATCGGGCGTCATCGCCGCGCCGGCCAGCCGTACCAGCCCGACGCGGGCGGCGAACTGGTACACCGTCGTCTGCGCCACCATCAGCGGCACGGCCACCCGGCCGGGCCCGTCGGCGTGGCCCGAGGCGTCGGAGACGTCCACCAGCACCAGCCCGGCCACGCGCTCGGGGTGCCGGTGCGCGAACAGCCGGACGACGTGCCCGCCGTAGGAGTGCGCGGCGAACACGAACGGGCCGCGTTCGCCGCTGCGCTCCAGCAGGACCCGCAGCTCATCCGCGGCGCGGGCGGCGTCCCTCGGGCCGGGTCCTGGCTCGCTCCAGGCGTAGCCGGCGCGGTCGTAGGCGCAGGCCCGCATCGACCGGCCGCCGATCCCGGCCGCGACACTGGCCTGGATATCGGCCCAGTTCGCCGCCGACTCGCCCCAACCGGCCTCGAACACCACGGTCGGGCCGCCCGTGCCGACGCAGTGCAGGTGCAGCCGGTGCCCGCCCACGTCCACCAGCCGGCCGGGCGGCGCGTGCCCGGTGGCGTCGCCCGTCCTGGCGATCGTCTCGGCGGCGAACCCGCCCGCGGCCAGGAGGAGCAGCACGAGCGCGGCCCGTCCGGCGAGTCTCCGCAGCCTCCGCGGCCGCTTCTGAACCGCTCCCATGCGCCTGCCTCCCCTGATCGGCCTTCGGAGATCAGGCTCTCAGCGGGCTCGGCCCGTCACCTCCTCATCGCGGCCCCTCCGCGCGTAGCTCTCGGGGAGTACGGCGAGCCGCCGGGCTGGGAGCGTGCTCCCACGAACCCCGTCCCACCCTTGACGGCGTCCTTACCGGCCGCTTGATCACCCTTGCGTAGGGTCGGCACCATGGACCCACAGGTCATCGAGGCCGCGACCCGGCTGTTCGCGGCGATGGGATACGACGCGACCTCGCTGGAGCAGGTCGCCGATGCCAGCGGCCGGACGGCCGAGGACCTGCGCCGCGAGTTCGGCGGCAAGCAGGAGCTCTACCTCGCCGTCATGGAGCGCGGCTTCCAGGCCGAGCAGGCGGCGTTCGCCGCGTGCCTGGAGCAGGTGTCCTGCGACACCCAGGAAGGCTGTGTGCGCGGGATCCACCACCTGATCGACGGCTACCTCGACTTCGCCGCCGAGCATCCCGAGGTGCTGGCGTTGTGGCTGCACCGGTGGCTGTCGGACGCGACCGACCTCACCGAGCTGGAGCGCCGCTACGCCGAACCGCTCTACAGCGCCGCGCTCGGCATCCTCGGCCCGGCGCAGGAACGGGGGTTCATCTGCGCGGACGCCGATCTGGAGTACACCTGGCACACGCTGATGTGGATGGTGCACGGCTTCGGACAGGGCGGGGTGCCGCGCGAGCACGGCAACCGCTCCGGCTTCGCCGACCCGCGCAGCGCCCAGCGCTTCCGGCTGCACCTGCACCGGACGATCCACCGCGGGCTGGGCCTGCCGGGCGACTACCCCTGACGGTTCCGCCTCCCAAGCAGCGGGCCTCAGGTCACCAGGCCAGCCCGGCGGAGGACGCGGCCCGGCTGAGGGCGACGGCGAACCGGTCGACGTCGCCGCCCGCGGCGTCCAGGTCCGCCGGCCCCAGCAGCATGCGCAGGCCGTCGTCGGTTTCGGCGAGGACGCACGGGGTGCGGCCTTCGCTGAAGGCCGCGATCTCGGCCGGCCGCTCGTTGAGGTGCACGACGTCGAAGGGCACGCCCAGGCAGGCGACGTAGTCGGCCCACTCGGTCTTGGCGCGCAGGCGGCCGTAGGTGATGTCGCACAGGGCGCAGTGCGCGGTCCCTCTGAGCTTGCCCGCGACGTAGGCGAGCTCTCCCCACAGCCCGCCGTCGGCGTGGTAGATGCCGACCAGGCGGCGGACGGACGTGGGCGCCTCGGTCATGGCACCACCCTAGCGAGGTACCGCTGGCCGATAATTTTTTTCCACTGCCACCCACAGCGCGCCTCAGATCAATAATTATCACCCGACCTCTTGCAACACCCAGAGACTGAGCATAATTTTCACTCAGAGGAGGGCGTCGTGGCCGAATAACCGCACAGGGTCACCCGCTGTGTTCCGCACTGCCTCGGGGGTCCATCGAGAAGGAGAACCACCTTGTTCCGCCACCCCATGAAGATCATTCTCGCCTTAGCCCTGCCCCTGGCGCTGTTCGGCGTCGCGCAGGCCAGCGCGGCCGCCGCGCCAGGGCTGCGCCTGCAGTACAAGAACAGCTCGACCGGGGCCACCACCGCACAGGCCGAGCCGTGGTTCAAGCTCGTCAACGACGGGTCGAGCCCGGTGCAGCTCAGCCAGGTCAAGATCCGCTACTACCTGACGGGCAGCGAGAGCTACCGCTTCGCCTGCTCCTGGGCGGTCGTCGGCTGCTCCACGGTGACCGGGACCTTCGTCCCGCTGACGGGCGGCCGGCAGTACCTGGAGGTGGGCTTCACCTCCGGCTCGCTGGCCCCCGGCGCGAACACCGGTGACCTGCAACTGCGCTTCTACCGCGCCGACTGGCAGACCTTCACGCAGAGCGACGACCACTCCTTCGGCGTCCAGACCGCCTACACCGACTGGACCAAGGCCGCCGTCTTCCAGGGCGGCTCCCTGGTCTGGGGCGTCCCGCCGACCGGCGGCTCCCCGTCACCCAGCCCGACGGTCACGCCGACCGGCAACCCCGGCGGCGGCAAGCTGTTCGACGACTTCAGCTACACGGGTTCCGGCGACCCCCGCCTGGCCCAGCGCGGCTGGACGGTCCGCTCCAGCTCGGGCGGTCCCGGCGTGCCCGGCGCGACCTGGTCGCCCGCGGGCGTCACCTTCCCGAACGGCCTGCTCCAACTGGAGTCGTCGACCAACGGCACCGGTTCTGGCACGGTGCAGACGGAGCTGTCGACCAGCAACCGCAAGTTCTTCGAGGGCACCTACGCCGCCCGGGTGAACTTCAGCGACGCCCCGGTGAGCGGCCCCGACGGCGAGCACATCGTGCAGACCTTCTTCACGATCACCCCGCTGCAGCAGAACATGGACCCGAACTACGGCGAGCTGGACTTCGAGTACCTGCCCAACGGCGGCTGGGGCGAGCCCTCGGCCATCATGTACGCCACGAGCTGGGAGACCTACCAGGCCGACCCGTGGCAGGCCGTCAACACCCACACCGCCGAGCGGGTCAGCTTCGCCGGCTGGCACGACCTGGTGATCCAGGTGTCGGGCGGCACGATCCGCTACTACCTCGACGGCCGCCTGTTCGGTGAGCACGGCGGCATCTACTACCCCGAGACGCCCATGTGGATCATGTTCAACCAGTGGTTCATCGACCTGCAGGGCTCGACCACACCGCGCACCTACCGGCAGCAGGTCGACTGGGTCTACCACGCGCAGAACGAGGTCGTCGCGCCCGCCGAGGTGCTGAGCCGCGTCGCCGCCTACCGCGCCTCGTCGACCGCCTTCGTCGACACCGTCCCCAACCCCTAGGAGCGTCCCGAGGCATCGGCCGTCCGGGAGGTGACTGGCGCCCGGTTCGCACCGCGCGGTGAGTCCCTCTCCGGACGGCCCTGCCCTGACCTGGGGATGAGTAAGTTCTGAACAATTCATCGGTGTCATGCGCAACCGCGGCCGGGATGGCCGCGAAGACTCGTTGAGCAAGCTGAGCATCGGCAGTGCGGATGTGTTCGCCGCAGGGCGCCCCCCGGCATCCCCACCGCCACAGCCCTGAGGAGTCAGCGCATGACCGTTGCGACCGCGCCCGCCGATCACGTGCGCACCCTGGTCGACGCCAAGCTGGACACGTTCGCCGCACAGCGGCTCGACGAGCTCAGATTCGTCGGCGACGAGCACGTGGCGGTCCTGCGGGAGGCGCTCGCGCCGTTTCTGGGCGACAGCGGCAAACGGCTGCGCCCGATGTTCGTGTACTGGGGTCACCGTGCCGCCGGCGGCCGGGACGAGGACCTGGAGACCGTGGTGGCCGCCGGCTGCGCCGTGGAACTGGTGCACACCGCGGCGCTCCTGCTCGACGACGTCATGGACCAGGCGGAACTGCGCCGGGGCCGACCGGCGGCGCATCTGACGCTCGCCCGGCACGGCGGCGCCCGCTTCGGCGAGTCCGCGGCGACGTTGCTCGGCATGCTGGCGCTGACCTGGGCCGACGCCGCCCTGCTCGAGGTCGGGCCGCGGCTGGGGCCGGCGCTGGAGGTGCTCACCCTGCTGCGGGTGGAGGCGGTCGGCGGGCAGTACCTCGACCTGACCGGCACCGCCTCCCCGCGCACCGTGTCCAGGTACAAGTCGGCCAAGTACACCGTCGAACGCCCGCTCCACCTGGGGCACGCGCTGGCCGCGGGCGACGAGCGCACCCGGCGCCTGCTGTCGGGCTACGCGCTGCCGGTCGGGGAGGCCTTCCAGTTGCGCGACGACATCCTCGACGTCTTCGGCGACCCGGCCGTGACCGGCAAGCCCACCGGCGGGGACCTGCGGCTCCACCGCAACAGCATGCTGCTGGAACTGGCCAGGGAACGCGCGGACGCCGACGGCGAACTGCTGCTGGAGACCGCCGGGAACGACCTGGGCCGGGCGCGGGCGTTCATCCGGTCCTGCGGCGCGCTGGAGGAGGTGGAAGCGCGCATCGACACGCTGGTCGAGCACGGGCTCCGTGCGCTGGAACGGCCGCCGGGCCTGCCGCCCGACGCCGTCGAGGCGCTGGCCGACCTGGCCGTGCGGGCGGCGAGGAGGGAGCGGTGAAGCCGGTCGTCGTCATCGGAGCGGGACTGGCCGGGCTCTCGGCGGCGGTGCACCTGGCCGCGGCGGGCCGCGAGGTGGTCGTGGTCGAGGCGCGCGACGAGCCGGGCGGCTGCTGCGCGGTGGCCACGCTCGGCTCCCACCGGTTCGACGTCGGGCCGTCGGTGCTCACCATGCCGGGCCTGCTGGCCGAGGTCTTCGGCGCGGCCGGCGAGGACATGGAGAGCTGGCTGCCCCTGCGCCGGCTGGACCCGTCCTACCGGCTGGCCTTCGCCGACGGCTCGCGCCTGGACGTGGTGCCGGAGCGCGAGGCGATGGCCGGGCAGGTGCGCGCCCTGTGCGGGCCCGCCGAGGCGCGGCGCTACCTGCGCTACCGGGACCTGCTGGAGCGCATGTTCCGGGCCGAGTGGCCGGTCTTCATCGACGCCGACATGACCCGGCTGCGCGCGATGGCCCGGCCGGCGACCCTGCTCAGGCTGGCCGCGATGGGCGGGTTCCGCCGCCTGGACCGACTGGCCGCCGCCCACCTGACCGACGAGCGGCTCATCAGGGCGCACACCTTCCAGGCGCTGTACGCCGGGCTGTCGCCGCAGCGGGCCTTGGGCATCTACGCCGTCATCGCGCACATGGACACCGTCGGCGGGGTCTACTTCCCCCGCTCCGGCGGCATGCGGGCCGTACCCGCCGCGCTGGCGGCGCTGCTGGAGAAGCTGCAGGTCCCCATCCTGTACGGCACGCGTGCCGTACAGGTGACGACCGGCGTCTCCGGCGTCTCCGGCGTGCGCCTGGACACCGGGCGGCACCTGCCCGCCTCGCACGTCGTCATGGCCGGCGACCGGTTCGCCGCCCGCTCGATCCTGCCCGGCCAGAGCGCCGACTGGCGGATGCGCCGGCCCCGCTTCTCCCCCTCCTGCCTGGTGCTGCACCTCGCGCTCGACCGCCGCCCGCCCGGCCAGGCCCATCACACGCTGCACTTCGGCCACGCCTGGGCGAGCACCTTCACCGCGCTGGAGCGAGGGCGACCGCAGCCCGACCCCAGCATCCTGCTCACCTGCCCGGACGACGACCGGCCGAAGCTGAGCGTGCTCGAACCCGCCCCCAACCTGATCGACGCCGACTGGCGGAAGCTGCGGCCCCGGCTGGAGGAGCGGCTGCTGGGCCGGCTGGAGGCGCTCGGCTACGGCGACCTGTCGGACGTGCCCCGGCTGGTGTTCGACCCGCCCGCCTGGCACCGGCTCGGCCACACCGCGGGCACCCCTTTCGCCCTCGACCACCGTTTCGCCCAGACCGCCTGGTTCCGTCCCTCGGCCGCCTCCCGCGTGCCCGGCCTGCACTTCGCGGGCATGCACACCGCCCCCGGCGTGGGCGTGCCGCCGGTGCTCGTCTCCGGCCGCCTGGCCGCCCGCCGCATCCTGAGAGAGACGCCATGACCCTGACCGCGAGCTACGAACGCTGCCGCCGGTTGCACGCCGCCTACGGGCGCTCCTACTACCTGGCCACGCGGCTGCTGCCGGCCTGGAAACGCCGGCACGTGCACGCGCTGTACGGCTTCGCCCGCTACGCCGACGAGATCGTCGACTCCTTCACCGCCACCGGCGACCGGGCGCAGGCGCTGTGCGCCCTGGCGGACGACACCGCCGAAGCGCTGGCCGGCCGGCCGGTGACCGACCCGGTGCTGCCCGCCTTCGCGCACACCGTGCGCTCCTTCGGCATCGACCGCGGCGACGTCACCGCCTTCCTGGCGGCGATGACGGCCGATCTGTCGGTGACGCGCTACCGCACCTACGACGACCTGCTCGGCTACATGGAGGGCTCGGCCGCCGTGATCGGCACCATGATGCTGCCCGTGCTGGAGGCCGAACCCGGCGCCGAGACGGCGGCCCGCGAGCCCGCGCGGCAGCTCGGGCTGGCCTTCCAGCTCACCAACTTCATCCGCGACATCGCCGAGGACCTGGCGCGTGGCCGGATCTACCTGCCGCAGGAGGACCTGGCCGCCTTCGGTGTCGAGGAGGACGAGCTGCGCCGGCCGCGGTCCGGCTCCGCCGTACGGAACCTGGTCGCCTTCGAGACGGCCCGCGCCCGTGAGCACTACGCCGCCGCGCGGGCGGGGATCGAGCTGCTGGTGCCCTCGTCGAGGCCGTGCATCAGGGCGGCGTTCGAGCTGTACGGCGACATCCTGACCGTGATCGAGCAGTCCGGCCACGAGGTGCTGGCCGGCCGGGCCCGCGTGCCGGTCCGCCGCAGGCTCGCCGTCTTCACCCGGCACCTGGCCGCCTCGGCCACCGCGGGCCGGGCCGAGCGCCGCGTCCGCGTGGAGGTGCTGTGAGCAGGCGGGTCGTCCTCGACGCCATGGGCGGCGACCTCGGCCCGGCCGAGACCGTCGCCGGAGCCCTCCTGGCGCACCGCGAGCACGGCGTGGCCGTGATCCTGGCCGGACGCGAGCCGGAGCTGCGCAAGGAACTGGACCGGCAGGGCGGCGAGCTGGAGATCGTGCACGCGCCGGAGGCGGTCCCGATGACCGAGCGGGGCCCTGGGGCCGCGCTGAATTCCCACTCCAGCCTCGCTGTCGGCTGCGATCTGGTACGGCAGGGCGGCGCGGCCCTGGTGTCGGCCGGCTCGACCGGCGCCATCGTGGCCTGCGCGGTGCGGCGCATCGGCCGGGCCGACGGCGTCCTGCGCCCGGCGCTGGCCGTGGCGCTGCCCACCCTCGACGGCGGGGCGACCGTACTGGTCGACGCGGGCGCCACCGCCGATCCCACCGCCGCCATGCTGGCCCAGTTCGCCGAACTCGGCTCCGGCTACGCCCGCTCGGTGCTCGCGGTCGCCGACCCGCTGGTCGGACTGCTGTCGATCGGGGCGGAGCGGGGCAAGGGCAACCGGCTCACCCGGCAGGCCGAGCAACTGCTGGAGCAGGCGCCGATCCGCTTCGCCGGGCCCGTCGAAGGCTCCGACGTGCTCTCCGGGCAGGTCGAGGTGCTGGTCGCCGACGGCTTCACCGGCAACGTCGTGCTGAAGAACATCGAGGGCTGCGTGCGCACCACCCTGGCGATGGTGGCCCAGGCCGGGATCGCCGCGCCGGGAGCGCTGCGCGAGGTCGCCCGCCGCTACGACCCCGAGACGCACGGCGGCGCGGCGCTGCTCGGCCTGCGCGGACCGGTGATCGTCGCCCACGGTTCCTCCTCGGCGGCCACGATCGCCCGGGCCTGCGTCGTGGCCGGGACGGCGGCCTCATGACCAAGCTGGGCGCGGTGTTCCTCGCGGTGATGGTCGCCCTGCAGGTGGTCTCCGGCCTCAGCGAGCGGCCGGACGCCTACACCACCGCGATCGTGGTGGCGCTGGCGGCGTGCGCCACCTGCTTCGCCGCCGCGACGGCGGGCCCGCGCCGGGCGGTGGCCGCGCTCGCCGGAGCCGTCGCCGTCGGATACGCGGCCGAGCTGATCGGGGTCACCACCGGCTTCCCGTTCGGCGCCTACCACTACACCGGCCTCCTGCAGCCGCAGGTCGCCGGGGTGCCGGTGGCGGTGGCGCTCGCCTGGGGCGGCATGGGCCTGGCCGCGCACGCGGTGGCCGCCGCGATCGCGGCCCCAGGCTGGCGGCGGATCGCGGCCGGGGCGGTGGCCCTGACGGCCTGGGACCTGTTCCTGGACCCCCAGATGCTGCGCATGGGCCTGTGGGTCTGGGAACATCCCGGCCCCTACCGGGACGTGCCCTTGACCAACTTCGCCGGCTGGCTGCTCGTCTCCGCGCTGCTCATGCTGCTGTTCGAGCGCCTGCTGCCGGCGCCCGGGCGGGCGCTGGTGACGCTGTACACGGCCATGGCGGTGATGGAGACCGTCGCCTTCGCGGCGGTCTTCCGGCCCACCGACCCCCTGGTCGCCGTGACCGGCGGCCTGGCCATGGGCGGCCTGGCCACGGCCGCCTGGATCCGGATGCGCGACCCGAACAGGAGCCCCGCGTGGCAGAAGTGATCGTGATCGGCGGCGGCATGGGCGGCATGGCGGCGGCGCTGCTGCTGGCCCGGCAGGGGCACGAGGTGCGCCTGGTCGAGCGGCATGAACGGCTCGGCGGCAAGCTGGCCGAGCACCGGCGCGACGGGTTCACCTTCTCGCTCGGGCCGTCCCTGCTGACCATGCCGCACCTGTTCCGGCAACTGGGACTGCGCCAGGAGTTCATCGAGCCCGCCGAGCTGTGCCGCTACCGGTTCGCCGACGGCACGCGGCTCACGGCGAGCCGTGACCCCGAGCGGATGGCCCGCGCGGTGGAGTCCTTCTCCCCCGGCCAGGGCACGGCCTGGCGCGCGTTCCACCGCTGGGCCGAGGGCTGCCTGCGGGCCGCCGAGCGGACGGTCTTCGCGGGCCCGCCGCTGCGGCGGCCGGAGGAGGCCCGCCTGTCCGACCTGCTCGCCGTGTCCCCCGGCCGGACCCTGGACGGGCTGGCCCGGCACTTCTTCACCGATCCACGGCTGCGCCAGTACGTGGGGCGTTACGCCACCTATGCCGGGTCCTCGCCGTACCTGGCCCCGGCCGCGCTCGGCTGCATCCCGGCCCTGGAGCACGGCCAGGGCGGCTGGTACGTGCCGGGCGGGCTGGCGCGGCTGGCCGACGAGCTGGCGCTGCTCCTGGCCGAGGCCGGCGTCGAGGTCAGCACCGGCGTGGGCGTCGAGCGGGTGCTCGCCGACGGCGAGCGCGTCACCGGGGTCCGGCTGGAGTCGGGCGAGCAGGCGTCGGCCGAGGTCGTGGTGGCCAACACCGACAGCGCCGAGCTGTACGGGCGCCTGCTGCCCCACCGGCGGCGGCTGCGCGCCGAGGCCCGGCTGGGCCGCTCCTCCTCGGCGTTGCTCCTGCTCGCCGGGGTGGAAGGCCGCACGCCCGGGCTGCCGCACCACTCCGTGATCTTCTCCGCCGACTACGCGGCCGAGTTCGGCGACCTCTTCGACCGCGGCCGGCCGCCCCTCGATCCGACCGTCTACGTCGGCTGCTCCGCGGTCGACGATCCGTCGCAGGCGCCGCCGGGGGCGGAGAACTGGGTGATGCTGGTCAACGTCCCCGCGCGCGATCCCGCCCGCTGGCCGATGAGCCCCGAGTCCTACCGGGACCTGGTGCTGGAGCGGCTGGCCGCGCGCGGCCATGATCTGGCGGGACGGTTGCGGTTCGTGGACCTGTTCACGCCGGCCGACCTTCGCGAGCGGTACGGCTCGTGGGGCGGCGCGATCTACGGCTCGGCCACCCACGGCCGGCTGGCCTCGCTGCGCCGGCCCGGCAACCGGGGACCACGCCGCGGCCTGTACCTGGTCGGCGGCTCGGCCCATCCCGGGGGCGGGCTGCCGTTGGTGACCTTGGGCGCGCACATCGTGGCCGGACTGGTCGGCCAGGACTTCCCGGCCGAGCGGAAGGTGCGGTCATGAAGGTGCTTACGCTCGCTCAGGCGGCCGCCGCCGCGGTGGTCGCGGCCCGCCTCGCCCGTGGTCGCCACCGCCCGCCGCCGCTGCGACCAGCACCGGCGGATGACAGCCCTCGCGTCTCCGTGGTCATCCCGGCGCGGGACGAGGAGGCCAGGCTCGCCCCCTGCCTGCGGGCGGTGCTGACCGACCCGGCCGCCGGCGAGGTGATCGTGGTCGACGACGCCTCCCGCGACGCCACCGCCGAGCTCGCCGCCGCACTCGGCGCCCGCGTGATCGCCGCGGACCCGCTGCCACCGGGCTGGGTGGGCAAGCAGTGGGCCCTGCGCCAGGGCGTCGCGGCGGCCACCCACCCCATCGTCGTGACGCTCGACGCCGACACCCGGCCCGTGCCCGGCCTGGTGGGGGCGATGGCCGCCGCACTGTCCGGCCACGACCTGGTGACCGCGGCTCCCCGCTTCGACTGCGGCAGCGGCGCCGAGCAGGCCCTGCACGCCTCGATGCTGGCCACCCTGGTCTACCGCTTCGGCCCGTCGAGCACGCGCACCGTGCCACCGCCGCACCGCACCCTCGCCAACGGCCAGTGCACCGCCTTCCGCCGCGACCGGATGCTGGCCGCCGACGGTTTCGCCGCCGTCAGGAGCGCCATGACCGACGACGTGGCCCTCGCCCGCCACCTGGCCGGGCGCGGCTGGCGGGTGGGCTTCCTCGACGCCGCCGACCTGCTGGAAGTCGACATGCACGACTCGGTGGCCGAGGTCTGGCGGGAGTGGGGACGATCGCTGCCGCTCGCCGACGTGACCTCTCGCGGGTGGCAGGCGGCCGACCTGGCCGTCGTCTGGCTGACGATGGGGCTGCCCTCGCTCCGGCTGCTGCTGGGCCGGCCGACGCCGCTGGATCTGGGCCTGCTGCTCCAGCGCTGGCTGCTGACCGCGGCCTTCCGCCGCAGCTACGACCGGCCGGGACTGGGCCTGGCCCTGTCGCCCCTGCTGGACGTGGCCTCCGCAGTACGGCTGACGCAGGCGACGTTCCGTCCCACGCGGACCTGGCGGGGCCGCACGTATCTCACGCCCGCGAGGCCAGCGCAGCCTGCCCGAACCGCAACCCGATCAGGCACATGAGCGCACCCGTGGCCGCCACCTGCAGAGCGGGGTCGAACAGCAGTTGCAGCACCGGCAGCCCGAACACCCCCACCCGGGCCCCGATGGCGAACGACCTGGTCACCAGCGCCACCGCCACCAGCGCGACCAGGGCCAGCGCGAAGGCCGGCGGGCTGATCACGGCCATCCCCCCGGCGAACGTCAGAATCGACCGCCCGCCGCGGAAGCGCGCGAACACCGGCCAGGCGTGTCCGATCATGGCCGCCGCCACCGCCGCGTACAGGCAGACCAGGCGCGGGCCGTCCGCCGCCGAGGACACGGCCAGCGCGGCCAGGCCGGCCGCCGTGCCCTTGAGCAGGTCACCGGCGAACACCGGCGCGGCGGCCTTCCACCCCAGCCGCTCCTTCACGTTCCAGAACCCGGGATTGCGATCGCCGACGCCGCGCGGGTCGAACCCGTGCCGCCGCGCGACCAGCACCGCGACCGGCACCGAGCCGAGAAGGTAGCCGACGATGACCGACACGACGACCGGCAGGATTTCGGTGAGCATCGCTTCGTTCCACCTCATCAGGTACGGCACCGCGGGCGCGATGCGCTACATGGCTTTCGACCGGCCGGTCCTGCGGCGCACGACCGGGCTGACGTTCTGGCGGCTGCTCGGCACCGGCCGGGGGCGGGCCATGACCCTCGGGGCCGACCTGCGGCGCTGGGCGCTGCTGGCGGTGTGGCGGCGGGAGGCGGATCTCGACGCGTTCCTGGCCGGCTCGCCCATCGCGGCCCGCTGGCGGGCCGAAGCGGTGGAGAGCTGGCACGTGCGCCTGGCGCCGCTCGCCTCGCGGGGCCGATGGGGCGGTATCGACCCCTTCCCGGGCCAAGTGGGTGTTCTTGAAGCCGGACCGCTGGCCGTCCTGACCAGGGCCGCCATCCGGCCGGCGCGGCTGGTGGCGTTCTACCGCTCGGTGCCCCCCGTCGACGCCTCGCTGGGCGGCCAGGAGGGCCTGCTGGCCTCGGTCGCCGTCGGTGAGTGGCCGGTGGCCCGCCAGGCGACCTTCTCGCTCTGGCGCGACCGGGACGCCGCCAACCGCTTCGCCTACGCCGCCCGGGAGCACCGGCAGGTGATCGAACGCACGCGGGCCGGGAACTGGTACAGCGAGGAGCTGTTCGCCCGGTTCCGCCCCTACGGCAGCGAGGGCACCTGGGACGGCGCCGACCCCCTGACGGGCTGACGCTCCCCGCCCCGGTTCGCGGGACGCGGTCTCCCCCGGCCTTCCCATCGCGCCTCCCCATCCAGACCCGGCGACGGCATCTGGCCCTGCTTTCGTGGCGGGCGCCCGATCGGATGCATCCCTATCGGCACCGCCGGTCTTCAGCCGCCGGAGGCCCGCCGCAGTGCTCGCCGTACCGCTTCCTCGTCGAAGGTGTCGAGCACCGCGGCCAGGTGCCCGTCGGGGCGGACGAGATGGACGCTGTCGTCGCCCGCGTGCAAGGCCCGGGTCGCCACGCCTTCGACGTCGATGTCCGGCAGGCCGTACACCGTCACCCCCGGCAGGACGTGCCCGGCACGGGCGGTCAGCACCACGAAACCCGTCCCGAACAGGCGCCGCAGTCTCGTGCGGCTCCCCTCGACCACGACCGGCGCGTCGGGGCACAGCACGCCGGGCACCGGCGGACGCGCGACTCCCGGCCCGCCCGGCACCTGGCCGCCGAAGGTGGTCAGCGGGGAGTCGACGTACCAGTACGGCTCCGCCAGCTTGCCCGAGTCGATCAGCTTGCGCGCCTCCGGCTCGGTCACCGCCTGCTCCAGCACCGAGCGCCGCCACTGCCACTGTTCCGGGCTCTGCGGCACCAGGAACTCCATCGTGTTCGCGGTGACCCGCAGATTCTCCAGCGCCGCGGCCCGCCGCTCCACCGCATAGGTGTCCAGCAGCGCCTCGCCGCCGAGGGCGAGCTTCCACGCCAGGTTCTCGGCGTCCTGCAGGCCGGAGTTGAGCCCGCGGGCGCCGAACGGCGCGAACACGTGCGCGGCGTCCCCGGCCAGGAACACCCTCCCCTTGCGAAAGGCATCGGCGACGCGCGAATGGAACCGGTAGAGCGTCTGCCACACGACCTCGTACGGCCGGTCCCCGGTGATCTGCCGGACCATGCCGTCGAGGTCCGCGCTGCCGAGGTCGAAACTGGGCGGCACCTGCCAGTCGATCCGCCACACCGAGTCGGGGCATTGGTGGACCAGGACCTGCCGGCCGGGGTTCCACGGCGGGTCGAAGAAGAAGCGCCGCTCGCTGGGGAAGGGCAGGTCGGCCTTGATGTCGCGGATGAGGAACCGATCCTCGAAGGAGCGGCCCGGAAAGCCGATCCCGGCCAGGCGCCTGACCATGCTGTGCGCCCCGTCCGCACCGACCACGAACTCGCCTCGCACGCTCGCCCGACCGGCCTCCACCTCCACTCCCGAGGCGTCCTCGCGCAGGCCGATGACCGGGTGCCCGAAGCGCACGTCGACCAGCGGCTCGGTGGCGGCCTTCGCCAGCAGCAGCTCCTCCATCCGCGCCTGCGAGACGTTGATCCACGGCGGGAAGACGCTCTTGCCCGGGTCGGGGAAGGTGACGGCGAACAGCTCGTGCTCGCGGTAGTAGGTGCGCCCGGTCGTCCAGGTCACCCCTTCGGCGACCAGTTGCTCGGCGACGCCGATCCGGTCGAGGATGTCCAGCACGTCGCGCTGGAAGCAGATCGCCTTGGAGCCGACCGGGTCGCGGTACGGCTGGGCGTCGAGCACCACGCTGGGCACCCGCTGCCGGGCCAGCAGCAACGCGAGCGCGACGCCGACCGGTCCGGCGCCGACGATCACGACTGAAGTGCGTTCCATACCTCTCGGTCCCTCTCGGCGGTCCAGATCACCGGGCGCTCGATCCCGGCCAGCTCGTCCCACAGGCGTGAAACGTTGAACGGCAGGCAGTGCTCGAAGATCGGCCAGCGGCCGTAACGCGGTTCGAGCGCGGCGTGCGCGGCCTGGAAGGCCTCCTTGAGGATGCCGCCGCGGCCGTGGACCGCCCCGACCTCCGCGAGCATCACCTCCAGGAAGTGCCGGGTCTGGCCGATCGCCGCCGCCACCGCCTCGCGCCCGTGCGCCACCGCGCCCCTGCCCCCGATCAGCGCCTCGGCCTCCAGCGCCGCCACCCGGTCGAGCGTCGTGGCGGCCCACTCCCGGTGGAAGGCGTCGCCGGTGTACAGCGCGGCCTGCGCCTCGACGAGATCGCCGGCGAACAGCACCCGCTGCCGGGGCAGCCACGCCACGATGTCCCCCTCGGTGTGGCCGCGCCCGCAGTGCTGCAGCACGAGCTCGCCCCGCTCGCCGCCCAGGTCGATGACCAGCCGGTCGGAGAAGGTGAGGGTGGGCCAGGTCAGACCCGGCACCGAGTCCGGTTCCTTGAACAGCCGCGGCATGCGGCCCAGCTCCGAGGCCCAGTCCTGGAGGCCGCGCTCGGCGATCAGCGCCTTGGTGTTCTCGTGCGCGACGATCACCCCGGCGTCGAAGGCGGAGGCGCCCAGCACGCGCACCGCGTGGTAGTGCGACAGCACCAGGTAGCGCACCGGCTTGTCCGTGTGCTCCCTCAGCAGCGTGAGCCACTCGCGGGCGGCCACGGGAGTGGCCCGGGCCTCGAAGCAGACCAGGAAGTCCTCGCCCTCGATCGCGCCGACGTTCGGATCGCCCTCGGCGGTCAGCGCGTAGACGCCGTCGGCGACGATCTCCAGGGTCTCCCGCTTGGCCTCCAGGTCGGCGGCGGAGGCGAAGGGCTTGACGGGCATGGGCCGGCTCCAGGGCTCGGTGGACAGCAGGTGTCCACCTCTCCTTACCCCGTTGCCGGGCGCTCCGCGCGGCGGTTCACGAGCAGCCCTCGAACTGCGGGACGGCGATCACCGACAGGTCGAGGCCGGCGGCGCCGAACCACTTCTCCAGCAGGCGGCGGGCCGTACCGTCCTGGTACATCGCGGTGATCGCGCGGTTGAGCTCCTCGCAGCCGTCCACGTCGCCCTTGCGCACGCCGATCGAGGTGCGCTGCTCGTTGAAGGTCGAGCCGACCAGGTGCAGGTCCACGCCGGGCCGGGTGAGCAGGCCGGCGAGGATCTGGCTGTTGGTGGAGATGGCGTCGATGCCGCCCTCGGCGATCATCCGCAGGCAGGCGTCGTAGTCGGGCGCCTCGACCGGGACGGCCTTGACGCGGCGCTCGTCGATGATGCGTTGCGCGATGTTGGTGCCCTTCACCAGGCAGATCCGCCGGCCGGCCAGGTCGTACACGTCGCGGACGGCCTCACGGTCGGCCGGCCGTACCGCGATGTCCTGCAGGTCCACGTGGTACGGCCCGGCGAAGTCGATGACCTGCTTGCGCTCGGGGGTGACCGACATGTGCGCGAAGACCGCGTCGGCGCGGCCGTCGGTGAGCACGGTGAGCTGGTCGCCGGCCTTGATCTCCAGCCAGCGGATGCGCTTGCCGAGCCGGGCCATCAGGTATTCGGCGACGTCGATGTTGAAGCCGTCGTAGCCGCCGTCCTGGCCGCGGAAGCTGATCAGCGGCACGTCGGAGCGGATGGCCACGACCACCTCGTCCTTGTCCACGAGCGAGTCCTGCCGCGCGACGCCGCACGCGCCCAGCAGCAGGAGCACGCAGAGCAACGCCAGTCCCGCCGTCGGCCGTCCGCGCCCGGTCATGATTCGAGTGTGGACGGCGCTCAGCGCACGCGCCAGATGCCGCCGGTGCCGGAGTCGTCCGGCCGGCACGGTGACGGGCAGTGGGGGACGAGCGTCCAGGCCAGGACGGACCGCTCTCGCAGATCATGTCATTTCTTGATCCTTCGCCCGGCTCAGTGCGTCCCGGCCTCCTCGCGATACCCCCGGGCCTGGGTGTCGAACAACCCGGCGTACCGCCCGGCGGCGGCCATGAGCTCCTGGTGCGAGCCCTGCTCGGCGATCCGCCCCTCGCTCAGCACCACGATGAGGTCCGCGTCGCGGACGGCGCTGAGGCGGTGCGAGACGAGCAGGCTGGTGCGTCCCGCCCGGTGCTCGCGCAGCCGCCGGTGCACCTCGTACTCGGCCTGGGCGTCCAGCCCCGAGCTGGGCTCGTCGAGGATGAGCAGGTCACGCTGCTCGCGCACGAGCGCGCGGGCCAGCGCCAGCCGCTGCCACTGGCCGCCGGACAGCACCACCCCGGCCTGGGGGTCGTCCTCGTCCTCGGGGCCGAAGAAGATCCGGCTCAGCATCGTGTCGTAGCCGCGCGGCAGCGCCTCCACCAGCTCGTGCGCGTTCGCCAGCCCGGCGGCCCGGCGGATGCGGGCGTGGTCGGACAGGGCGGCGAGCTCGCCGATCGCGATGTTCTCCGCCGCGGTCAGGTCGTAGCTCATGTAGTCCTGGAACAGCACGCCCAGCCGGGCGCGCAGCTCGGCCGGCGGCACGTCGCGCAGGTCCACCCCGTCCCAGCGGATGCTCCCCCGCGTCGGGTCGTAGAAGCGGCACAGCAGCTTGATCAGCGTGCTCTTGCCCGCCCCGTTCAGCCCGACCAGGGCGACGGAGGAGCCGTGCGGGATGGTCAGGTCGACGCCCCGCAGTACCCACGGGTGGTTGTCGTCGTAGCGGAACCACACGTCCCGCAGCTCGATGCCGCGGCGAAGCGCCGGCAGCGCGGTCGGCCGGACCGCCGGCGGCAGGTCGTCGGGCAGGGACATCACCCGCTCGTGGTGGTCGAACAGCAGCAGCGCGTGCCGGGCGTTGGCGGCGTTCTCGACCGTCGCGATGAGCGCGGCCTGGGTGCCGGCCACCGCGCCGGCGAAGGCGGCCACGTCGCCGAGGGTCAGCCGGCCGTTCAGGGCCGAGTACACCGCCCAGAGCAGGGCCGCGCCGCTGATCACGGCCGACAGGGCGGCGAGCAGCGACTGGGTGAGCGCCTCGCGGCGGTCCAGCCGGCGCTCCCCGGCCTGCATGCCGGCCAGCTCGCCGAGCACCCGCCCGCGCAGGAAGTCGCCGAGCCCGAACAGCCGCACCTCCTTGGCCGCCTGGACGTCGGTGATCAGCGAGGCGTAGAAGATCTGCCGCCGGGCGGCGGCCGACTGGCCGGCGATCATCTGGGCGCGCCGCTTCTCCAGCGACATCCTGGCGACCAGGGTGGGCACCGCCGCGACCGCGACCAGCAGCGCCATCAGCGGGCTCAGCACCGCCAGCGCGCCGAGCAGCCCGGCCAGGGAGATGAGGTTGCGGCCCAGGTCGAACACCCCGGAGGTGATCGGGCCCAGCGCGCCGCCGGTGGCCTGGGCGGCCATCCGCAGCTCGTCAAGGAAGGCCGGGTTCTCGAAGCGCGACAAGCCCTGGAACCCGTTGACCGTCGTGTACAGGCGGTCCTGCAGCAGCAGGTCCAGCCGCCGGTCGGACTCGGCCCGCAGGTAGCCGGTCAGGTGCGGCAGCACCCCGGTGGCCAGCCCGAGCGCGAGCAGCCCGGCCACCGGCCCGAGCACGGCCTCCGGCCGGCCCTCGGTCAGGGCGTCGATGAGCAGCTTGGTCGCCCAGACGGTCGCCATCGGCAGCAGCCCGGCCGCGACGGTGACCACGAGCTGGGCCACCGTCAGGAGTGGGCCGGCCCGCCAGCACAACGCCGCCAGGATGGCGGTGCGGCGGAGGCCCGGGGTCACGGAGCCGTGGCCGGGCTGCCGAGGGCGGCCAGTTCGGTGTCTGCGGCCTCGATCGTGCCGTCCGCGGTGGCCCGCAGGAAGGTCGGGAAGGCCTCCACGCCGAGGGCGTGCGCGATCAGCCCGGCGTCCTCGCCGGTGATCACGTCGGCCGTGCCGCCCACGACCTCCAGCAGGTCGCCGACCTTCGAGGCGCTCCCGGTGACGATCGCCAGGGCCGGCTCGTCCTTGGCCGCGGCGGCGAACCGCGGTGCCTTCTCGTGGCACGTGCTGCAGTCCACGTCGAAGAAGCCCACCAGCCGGGCCCCGGTCAGCGCCTCCGGCAGCGAGCGCCCGACCAGGACGGCCGGGTCGTACGGCAGGAACATCCGCTGGCCGGCCAGGCGCTCCAGTTCGGCGGTGTGCTCACGCAGCCGGCGCAGCACGCCCAGGGTCAGCACCAGGTTCAGCAGGCACAACACGCCGACGAAGACGACTGCGGCGATCAGGAAGGGCATCGGCCAACCTCATTTCAAGCGAAGAACACGGCGATCAGGACCTGTCGGGTTCATCCGGCGAACAGCGCGATCAGGTCGTCGAGCCGGACCACGAGCGCGGCGCCCACGGCCGCGCCCGCGACGGCGAGCGCGACACCGGCCGGGTGCGCGGCGGCGGAGTCCACGGGGATCGAGGCGGCCAGCCCGGTTCCGGCGACGGCGATGAGGAAGAGGTTGCGGATGACGTGCGGCCGGCCGAGCGGCGTGGCCGAGGCCCCGAAGCACCGGCACGGCGCCCGCTCCCCCCGGCCCAGCGCGACCAGGATGCCGCCGGTCAGCACCGCGAGCGTGCCCACCGCTCCCAGCAGCCCCAGCGGTACGGCAGGCGGCACCACCAGCAGGACGAGCACCACCCCCTCCGCCACGACCAGAGCGGCGGCGGCCGGCCCGGACCAGCGCCCCGGCAGGATCCCGAGCGCCCCGATCGAGGCGGCGAACTCGGCGTAGGCCGCACGGCCGCGCACCTTGCCCGCCAGCGCGACCAGGAAGACCGCGGCGAGCAACACCTGGCAGGCGAGCACGAGATAGGTCATTTCGTCACCCCCGGGCAGGGCCTGGCGGCGAGGGGGCACCGCCAGGCCGGTCGCGGCCTGGTTAGCAAATCTTGTAGGCGTAGCAGGCACCGCACAGCGTCTGGCCGCCGTAGTTGCCGCACAGCTTGCGGAAGCCGGAGCGCTCCCGGCAGTAGCAGTGCACGTACCACTCGGCCGCCTGGGCGGACGCCTTGGGCACGAGCCTTTCGAGGATCCGGTCGCCGAGCCTGCTGAACACGTTCATGGGTTCAACCTTTCGTCCCGATGCGGTCAGGCCGAAACGCTAGTAGCGGGGCATACAGCAGGCCGTACATCGGCGCTATAACCCGAGGTGACCAGGCGTTCCAGCACCGGGTCGCGGCGCAGACGCGGATCGGCGAAGAGCGTCTCGGCGCGGCAGGCGTCGGCCGTGGCGCGCGGGTCGCCCAGGACGGTGCGGGCGCGGGCGAGCTGCCGGGTGCAGGCGGCCTCGCCGTACGCGTCGCCGATGCGGGCGCTCAGCTCCACGGCCGGCAGCAGGGCGGCCTCGGCCCCGGCCGGGTCGCCCTGGCGCAGCAGGATCTCCGAGCGGCTGAGCAGGACCTCCCACTGGTCCTCCTTGTTGCCGGTCTCCAGGCAGCGGGCCAGCGCCCGCTCCAGCGTCGCCAGGGCTTGGACGCGCTGGTCGAGCAGGGCGTGGGCGCGGCCCAGCGCGGCCAGGGTGATGCTCTCGCCGTACACGTCGCCGTCGGCGCGCCGCAGGGCGAGGCAGCGGCCGAAGGTGGCCGCCGCCTCGGCGGCCCGGCCCAGCCGCAGCAGCACCTCGCCCACGTTGTGCGTGACCAGCCCGAGCCGCTCGTGCCCGGCCAGCAGGGCCAGCCCGGCGCGCATGTGCGCGAGCGCGGCGTCCAGGTCGCCGGTCTGCATACTCAGCCAGCCGAGGTTGTGCAGCGCCAGGCCCTCCTCGCCGGGGTCGCCGAGCTCCTGGCGCAGCTCCAGGGCCCGCCGCAGCAGGGTCCGTGCCGCCTCGACCTGGCCGCTCCGCCACTCCAGCAGGCCCAGCGAGGTGAGCGTGACCGCCTCCCCCGCGCGGTCGCCGTCGCGCCGCGCGACCTCGATGGCCAGCCGGGCGACGGCCTCCAGCTCCCGCCAGTAGCCGCCCTTCATCGCCATGGCCTTGACGTGGCGCATCAGTTCGGTGACGAAGCGGGCCTGTTCCGGCTCGCCCCTGGCGGCCTGCGTGGCGGCGGCGACCAGGCAGGGCAGCTCGGTGTCGAGCCAGCGCGCGGCCTCGGCGGGGTCGCGCAGGAGCACGCCGGAGCCGTCGCCGGCCGTTCCCGCGCCGAGGTGCGGCTGCAGCAGACCGTGCGCCTGGTGGCACAGGCCGAGGTACCAGTTGAGGGCGCGCCGTACCGCCTGCTCGCGCTCCTGCGGCGCGTCGTAGGCCTCGGCCAGTTCGGCGGCGAAGAGCCGGAGCAGGTCGTGGCCGCGGAAGCGGCCCTCGGCGGCCGGCTCCAGCAGCCGCGCCTCGACCAGCTCGTCGAGCGCGGCCTCGGCCGGGCCCGGGCCGACGTCGGCGAGCGCGGCGGCCAGCTCGACGCTGACCTCTGGCACCTCCAGGACGCCGAGCAGGCGGAACAGGGTCTTGGCGGTGCGCGACAGCAGCCCATAGCTGACCTCGAAGCAGGAGCGCACCCGCAACTCGGCCACTTGGAGCTCGTCGAGCCGCCGCTGCCGGTTCCCGAGCCGCTCGCCGAACCGGGCCAGCGACCAGTCGGGCCGCCCGGCCAGCCGCGCGCCGGCGATGCGCAGCGCCAGCGGGTGGTTGCCGCACCAGCGGACGATCTCGGCCGCCGCCCGCGGCTCCGCGGCCACCCGTTCGGGTCCGGCCAGCGCGGCCAGCATCGCCCTGGCCTGCTCTTCCTCCAGCAGGCCGACGGCGATCGGGACGGCGTCCATCGTGGTCAGCGCGGACCGGCTGGTGACCAGCGCCGCGCAGCCGGGGCCGGCCGGCAGCAGCGGGGCCACCTGGGCGGCGTCGGCGGCGTTGTCGAGGACGACCAGGATGCGGCGGTCGGCCAGCAGCGACTGGTAGCGGGTGGCGGCCTCGGCCGGACCGGCCGGGACCTCGCCGGCCGGCACGTCCAGGGCGCGCAGGAACCGCCCGAGCACCTCCGCGGGCTGTAAGGGTGTCAGGCCGGAGGTGGCGCCCTGGAGGTCGACGTAGAACTGGCCGTCGGGGAACCGGTCGGCGACCGCGTGCGCGGCGGTCAGGGCGAGGGCCGACTTGCCCACCCCTCCCGGCCCGTGCAGCGCCAGCACCCGGGGCCCGCCGGTGTCGTCGCCCAGGGCGCGGAGCAGGGCGAGCTCGGCCGTGCGGCCCACGAACACCGCCGGGGGCCTGGGCAGTTGCCTGGGCCGCCCGCCGGGACCACCCGGTTCACCGGTCCCGGCGGGGTGCACGGCCTCGGCGGCCTTCCCGGGGTGTCCGGCGGGTACGGCGGAGCCTTCGGTGGATCTCCCGGGCGGGCCGGGCGGGCTGGGTGGTTCTGTGGCGAGCAGGCTGGGGTCGCGGCGCAGGATCGCCTGCTGCAACCGCCCCAGCTCCGGCCCTGGGTCGATGCCGAGCTCGTCGGCCAGCACCCGCCGGGCCGCCGCGAACGCCTCCAGCGCCCCGGCCATGTCCCCGCCCCGGTAGAGCGCCACCATGAGCTGCCCGTACAACCGCTCGTGCAGGGGATGCTGCCCCAGCACCTCGCGCAGGTGCTTGGCCACCGCAGCGTGCCCGCCCAGCGCGAGCTGGATCTCCGCGTGCTGCTCCACCACGCCCAGGTAGCCGGTGGTGAGCCGGGCGACCACCTCACGCAGGGTGGGACCGAGCGGCACGTCCTCGGCCGCCGTCCCGTCCCACAGCTCCAGCGCCGAGGCGAAGGCCGCCCCGGCGGCGGCCAGGTCACGCCGGGCGAGGGCCTGCCGTCCGTGCGCGGCCAGGGCCTCGAACTGCACGAGGTCGAGCTCGTGCGGCTCCACCCGCAGCAGGTACCCGGCCCCCGAGGTGGCCAGCCGCTCGGCCACGGAGGGGATCTGCTTGCGCAGTTGCATCAGGTAGGTGCGCAGGTTCGCCACCGCCGAGCGCGGCGGCCGGTCCCACACCTCCGTGACCAGGGACCGGGTGGGCACGACGTGTCCCGCCCGGGCCAGCAGCAGCGCGAGGATGGTGCGTTGCTTGGGCGCGGTGATCCGGACCGGCGGCCCGTCGGCCTCGATCCGCAGCGGCCCGAGAAGCCGGAATCTCACGTTCGCCCGGCGGTCAGAGCGGGGGTCCGCCCAGCCGGCGCAGCGCCACGCCGAACAGGTGGTCGGCGTGGAAGAAGCCGCGCTGGCGGGAGTCGAGGCTGGTGGGGTTGTCGCCGTAGACCACCAGCGCGCCGGCGGGCACCGTGGCGGCCGGATCGGCGACGCCCGGCGGCACCGGGTCACCCGGCAGGGCGATCGCGCGTTTGATGTTCCACCGGCGGCCGTCGTCGCCGGGCGGTGCTTCGAGGATGTCCTGGCCCGCCGGGCCCGCCGGGGGCTCCAGCACCACGACGTCGCCCCGGTTCACCTGGTCGATCCGGCGCCTTCGCACCAGGACGCGGTCACCGTCGTTCAGCGTCGGGGCCATGCTCGCGCCCCGTACGGTCACCACCAGCAGGCGCCGGCGGGCCCACAGGGCGCCCGCTGACGCCGCCACGAGAACGAACAACGCACCGGCGATCAGCTTCATCGTGCTCCCGCGTTCTCATCGTGCTCCCGCGCTTTCGTCGTGCGGTCACACCAAGATCTTCTGCGAAGAATCGTCCTTGGTGCGCGCCTCTGTCAACCTTTACGGGCCGCCCATTATGGGCGCCTGAGACGGGGTCAGAGCGGGCCGAGAGCCACCACGGTTCCGAGCGGCAGCTCCGTCACCCGGAACACCTCCCCGGTCCCCACCCGCCAGGCCAGCAGCCGATGCGCCGCCGCCGACGAGCTGGTGAACATCACGGTGCCGGCGTCGTACCAGCCCAGCACTCCGCAGCAGCCCTTCATCCGGTCGACGCCCTGGTGCACGAGCGCCGCGTCCAGCCGTCCGGTGGCCGCGTCCAGGACCACTAGCGCCTCGGCCTCGAAGACGTCGGTGTAGGGCCTCGGCTGACCGGCGCCGAACACGTCCCGAGCGATCCGGCCGCCACGCGCCCACCCCGGCCCCATCCACTCCGGGCCGGCCGCCTTCGCCCACGCCGGGCTCACCCCGACCACCGGCCTGGCCACCGTACGGCTCAGCCGCCGGCCCGCCCGGTCCCACGAGGTCAGGTCGGCTCCGGCCAGCCGGTGCAGGCCGGGGCCGCCCGCGACGGTGCCGAAGCCCTGGTACGGCTGCCGCCGTGCCTCGCCGGTCGTGAGGTCGAGCAGGTAGGCGTGCTCCTCCTGTTCGACCAGCAGGGTGGCCGAGTCCGGCAGCCACGAGACGACCTCGTTGTAGCCGGGGAGCCGCCAGCGGTGGAGCCTCGCCGTGGTCAGGTCGAGGACGGCCACCTCGTCGCGTTGCGCGAAGGCGGCCCGTCTGCCGTCGGGGCTCAGCGCGGTGTCGTCCAGGAGCGTCTGCACGTTGCCGTGGCGGTCGGCGACGGGGCGCAACGAGGTGGTGTCGAGCTCGCGGAACCGGCCGTCGTCACCCAGCGCGAACACCGGCCCGGTCGTCTGAACCTCCCGGGTCTCCTGGATCAGCAGCAGCGCCCTGGCCACCGGGTCCTCGCCCAGCGGGACCGCGCCGTCCGGCGACAGCCGGCCGGGCAGGGCCGTGGGCAACCGGGGCAGCCCGCCCTCGGCCTCGACCGGCGGACCCAGGCGGATCCGCCGGTCTTTCGTCAGCCCCGCCTGGTACGGCCTGCCTGCCGTACCGGATGGTGGGGTGGTGGCTGCGGCGGCCACCGGGAGTGGTGCCGGGTCGGCGGTCTGGGGCCAGGTCAGTGCGCCGGCGCCCAGCGCGAGCACGGCGGCCACCACCCCGGCCCTCCCCCACCGGCCCAGACCCGGCCGGCCGTTCTCCAGCACCTCGCCGCGCGGCTCCTCCATCACGCACCCCCACCCCTCCCTACCGAGACGGTCGCCGGAAGGTTCCGGCGGGCACATATTCCGTTGCCGCCACCCGGGCACCGCCGTAAGCTCCTGTGTTTGTGCTGCGCGGGGTTATGGGGCGTTTCATGCCCGAACGACTGGGGTCCTCGTTTCGCTGGTTGCTCGGTTCGAGCTGGGCGACCAACTTCGGCGACGGCGTGGCGATGGCGGCGGCACCGCTGCTCATCCTCTCACTGACCCGAGATCCGTTCCTGATCTCGCTCGGCGCGCTGATCGGCTGGGCCCCGCCGCTGGTGTTCAGCCTCTACGCGGGCGTGCTGTCGGACCGGCTCGACCGGCGGCGCATCGTGCTCGTGGCCAACGTGGTACGGCTGGCGCTCGTGGCCGCGCTGATCGCGATGATCGCCACCGGCAGCGTCACGGTGACGCTGGCCCTGGTCGCCCTCGCGCTGATCGGGGTCACCGAGGTGTTCGCCGACAACACCACCTCGACGCTCACCCCGATGCTGGTCTCCCGGGACGATCTCCTGGTCGCCAACGCCCGGCTGCAGACCGGGTTCATCACGTTCAACCAGCTCGCCGGGCCGCCCCTGGGCGCGCTGTTGTTCACCGTCGGCGCGGCGTGGCCGTTCGCCGGGCAGGCGCTGCTGGTCGCGGCCGGGCTGGTCATGATCTCGCGGATCAAGCTGCCGCCGCACGGGCGGCGCAACGGCACCGGCGGCGCGGGACTGTGGCAGGACCTCAAGGAGGGGTTCGGCTGGACGGTACGGCACGCCGCGGTGCGGACGCTGGTCCTCACCATCCTGATCTTCAACTTCACCTTCGGCGCCGCCTGGTCGGTGCTGGTGCTCTACACCACCGAGCGGCTCGGCCTGGGCTCGATCGGGTTCGGCCTGATCACCACGGTCGGCGCGGTCGGCGGGCTCGTCGGCACCGGCCTGTACGGGGCGATCACCCGCCGGTTCAGCCTCGGGGTGATCATGCGCGTGGGGCTGATCCTGGAGACGCTCACCCATCTGGGGCTCGCGCTCACCACCTCGCCGTGGATGGCGTCGGTGATCTTCCTGCTCTTCGGCGCGCACGCCTTCATCTGGGGCGCCACCTCGGTCACCGTACGCCAGCGCGCCGTACCGGACGAGCTGCAGGGCCGGGTCGGCAGCGTCAACACCCTCTGCGTCTTCGGCGGCCTGGTCGTGGGCTCGCTGATCGGCGGCGCGCTGGCCTCGCACTACGGGGTGACCGCGCCGTTCTGGTTCGCCTTCGCCGGCTCGGCGGTCTTCGTGGTGGCGCTCTGGCGGCAGTTGCTGCACATCACGCACGACGAGCCCGAGGCCGCGCGCCAGGCTTGACCCGGGCCGCTCAGGCGGACGGTTCGAGCACGAAGACCGGGATCTCCCGGTCGGTCTTCTTCTGGTACTCGGCGTAGTCGGGCCAGGCCTCCACCGCCCGGTCCCACCACCGCGCCCGCTCCTCGCCCTCGACCTGGCGGGCGGTGTAGTCGCGCGGCTCCGGGCCGTCCTGCAAGGTCACGTGCGGGTCGGCCACGATGTTGTGGTACCACAGCGGGTTCGTCGGCGCCCCGCCCTGGGAGGCCACGACCGCGTAGGCCGTGCCGTCGGTCACCCGCATCAGCGGCGTCTTGCGGATCTTCCCCGACTTCGCGCCCTTGGTGGTGAGGATGATGACCGGCCGGTCGCGCAGGGTGTTGCCCTCCGCGCCCCCGGTGCGTTCGTAGAGCTCGACCTGCTTGGCGACGAAGTCGGCAGGGCTCGGTTCGTATTCGCCGGTCAGCGGCATCGCGCCTCCAGACACTCTGGGCTCGACATGAGACGAGGCCTAAAATGAGACTATGTCTCGTAGTGAAGCCGATGGCTGGAGAGACCGCAAGAGACGCGACACCATGGCGCGTATCGCCTTATCCGCCGCAAAACTGGCGGTCGAGCAGGGGCTCGTGGCGACGACTGTCGACCGGATCGCCGAGGACGCCCGGGTCTCGCGCGCGACGTTCTTCCGCTACTTCCCGAGCAAGGAGTGCGCCGTCGCCGACGGCCTCACCCGTCCCTTCCTCGACCCCGTCATCGACGCCCTGGCCCGCCAGCCGTCCCACCTGCCCGCGATCGAAGCGATCCTCGCCGCCTTCGACGAGGCCGCGTGCACCCAGACGCGTGAGGCCGCCGAACTCACCCGCGCCTCGGCCACCCTGTCCGCCTGGACCTTGAGCCACCACCAGCGCTACGAGCAGACCATCGCCGACCTGATCACCCCGCGCCTCACCGAAACCGACGCCGGCCCCCGGTTGATCGCGGCCCTGGTCATGGCGGCCGTGCGGCTCTCCGTCGAGGACTGGCTCGACCAGGGCGGCCCCCTGCCCCAGCACCTCCATCGCACCCTCCGCTCGGCGGCCTGCCGTCAGTGACGCAGCGTGCCCAGAATGAGATCGGTCAACGCGGCGACAGCGTCCTCGGCAGTAGCTCGCCCGCGATTGAGCTCGGCGGCCACGGCCTCCGCCGCCCCGAGCACCCCCACGCAGCGCAGCCGCAGCGCCTCGCCGTCGAGGCCCGAGTGCGGCCGGAGAGCCGTAGCCATCAGCGTGGCGTAGTGCTCGACCATGTCGCGCTGCGTGGCCTCCAGCGCCGGACTGCCCTTCAGCGCGGCGGACACGGCGGTGAACTCCGGCAGGTCGGTGGCGCAGGTGAAGTACGCCTCGCTCATGACGCGAGCCACCCGCGAGGCGGTCGGCTCGGCGTCCCGCAACGCCTGAGCCAGCCGGTCCCGGTATTGCTCATCCAGCCGTAGATAGAGCGCCAGCAACAGCCCGGCACGGGTGGCGAAGTGGTCGTACACGATCGGCCGGCTGACCCGGGCGACCTCGGCGAGCGTGGGCAAGGTCAGCTCGTCGGCCCCCCGAGTACGCACGATCGTCAGAGCCGCGTCGAGCAGTTGCTCGCGCCTCGCCTCCTTGGACAGCCGGGTCGGCGGAGTGCCCACTTTTCCTCCCTTGCGTGAGGACTCCAGCTTAAGCTACAAAATGTAGGCTACAAAATGTAGCTTAGCTGAAAGGGGCTCAGCCATGGACCAGTCAGTACTGATCATGGGCGGATCGGGCCAGGCAGGGGCGGGCACGGCCGCGCTCCTGCGGCGCTGGTACCCGGCCCTGCCGCTGACCGTCGCGGGCCGCGACCTCGAACGCGCCGGGCGGGTCGCCGCCGACCTCGGCAACGCCACCCCCGCCACCCTCGACCTGCGGCGCGCCGACCTCGGCCTGCCGCCCGAACCAGGCTTCACGGCGGTGGTGGCGGCGGTGCGGGACTCCCACCTGAACGGGCTGCGCTTCGCGCAGGATCACGGCGTGCCGTACTTGAGCATCTCCAACGGCCTGGTGGACATCACCCCGGAGGTCATCGCCGGCGCCCAGCGCACGACGGCCGCCCCGATCCTCCTGGCCAGCCACTTCCTGGCCGGCCTCGTCGTGCTGGCCGCGATGGACGCCGCCCGCGACTTCGAGCGCGTCGACACGATCCGGGTGGCCGCGGTGCTGGACGAGCACGACGCCGGCGGCCCCGCCGCCCTCGAGGACCTGGAGCGCCTGATGGAGGTCACCTCCGCCGGCCTGATCCGCCGCGACGGCGTCTTCACCTGGGCCACCGGCACCGCCGCCCAGGTGGACGTGCCCAGCCTGGACGGGTCCGTCCTGCCCGGCCAGACGATCGCCACCCTCGACGTCCCGAGCCTCGCCCTCGCGACCGGCGCCCCCAACGTCCGCTTCGACTTCGCCGTCGGCGAGTCCACCGGCCGCCGACGCGGCGACGCCCCTTCCCTCGAGATCCACCTCGAACTGCGAGGCACCAGTTCAGCAGGCACCCCGCTCAGCACCAGGCAATGGCTCGTCCATCCCGAAGGCCAGCGCCCCCTGACCGCCCTCGGCATCGCCCTGGGCGTGGAACGCCTGCTCGGCCTGCGCGGCGCCCCCGTCCCGCCGGGCCTGTACACCCCCGAAGCCCTGATCGAACCGTCCTACGCGGCCGAGCGCATGACGGAACTCGGCACGCTACGACTGCAGGGTGAGGAGGTCAGCGCACCGGCAGCCCGGTGACCGCCCGCCCGATGATCAACCGCTGGATCTCGCTGGTCCCCTCGAAGATGGTGTAGATCTTCGCGTCCCGGTGGAACCGCTCCACCGGATGCTCCCGCGTGTACCCCGCCCCGCCGAGGACCTGGATCGCCTGCTCGGTGACCCACACCGCCGTCTCCCCCGCGACGAGCTTGGACATCGAGCCCTCGGCCTGGTCGAAGGTGCGGCCGTTGCGGGCCATCCAGGCGGCGCGCCAGGTCATCAGCCGCGCGATGTCCACCCGGGTGGCCATGTCGGCCAGCAGGAAGGCGATCGCCTGGTTCTCGCCGATCTTGCGGCCGAACTGCTCGCGTTCGCGGGCGTAGTCGCGGGCGTACTCGAAGGCGGCGCGGGCGATGCCGACGGCCATGGCGGCGACGGTGGGCCGGGTGGTCTCGAAGGTGCGCATCGCACCCTGCTGGCCGGTGCGCTCGCCGGCACGGGCCCGGGCGAGGCGGGCGTCGAGCTTGTCCTGGCCGCCGAGCAGGCAGGAGGCGGGCACGCGGACCCGGTCGAGGACGACCTCGGCGGTGTGCGAGGCGCGGATGCCGTGCTTGCGGAACTTCTGCCCCATGGACAGGCCCGGGGTGCCGGGCGGGATGACGAAGGTGGCCTGGCCGCGGGTGCCGAGGGTGGGGTCGACGGAGGCGACGACGACGTGCACCTCGGCGATGCCCCCGTTGGTGGCCCAGGTCTTGACGCCGTCGATGATCCAGTCGGATCCGTCGCGTACGGCACGCGTCCGGATGGCCCCGACGTCGGAGCCGGCGTCGGGCTCCGAGGCGCAGAACGCGCCGAGCTTGACGTCGTTCTCGGTGCCGAACATCTGGGGCAGCCACTCGCCCATCTGCTCCGGCGTGCCGTTGGCCGACAGGGCGGCAGCGGCCAGGCCGGTGCCGACGAGGGACAGGCCGATGCCGGCGTCGCCCCAGAAGATCTCCTCGAAGGCGACCGGCAGCGCCAGGCCGGAGGGCTCGAACCACTGGGTGGCGAAGAAGTCGAGCGAGTAGAGCCCGATCTTGGCGGCTTCCTGGAGGACGGGCCAGGGGGTTTCCTCGCGTTCGTCCCATTCGGCGCCGGCCGGGCGGATGACGTCGCGGGAGAAGCTGCGGACCCAGTCGCGGACCTCGATCACGTCCGGACTCAGGTCCAGGGAGAAGCTGCCGTCCATGTGTTACCTCCGGTAACACCTTACCGGTGGGTAGCTTTCGGGTGAAGCCCGCCCGGCGGCCTCACGTTCGGTAGCGTGGCCGTCACCCATGAACCGCTGGACGCTCGCCGTGCTCGCCACGCTCGCCGCCCTGGCCGGGTACCTGCTGCTGCGGCCCGCGCCCGCCACGCGCGTCACCGCGCTGTTCGACCGGACGGTCGGGCTGTATCCGGGGTCGGACGTGCGGGTGCTCGGCGTGAAGGTGGGCGAGGTCGAGGCGGTCGTGCCGGAGGGGTCACGGGTGCGGGTGCGGATGGCGGTCGAGGCCAAAGTGCCGGCCCGGGTCCAGGCGGTGCTGGTGTCCAGGTCGGTGGTGGCCGACCGGTTCGTCCAGCTTGCTCCGCCGTACACGACGGGCCCTTCGCTGGCCGACGGCGCGACGATCACCGACACCCGGGTGCCGGTGGAGATCGACGAGGCGATGGCGAGCCTCGACGAGCTGGCGGTGGCGCTCGGTCCGCGGGGGGCCAACCGCGAGGGCGCGCTGGCCGAGCTGCTGCGGATCTCGGCGCGCACCTTCGACGGGCAGGGCGGCAAGATCGCCGACACGGTCGAGGGGCTGGGCGCGGCGGCCGAGGTGCTCGCCGGCAACCGGGACGAGGTCGCCGGCACCGTCCGCGACCTGGCCACGGTCACCAGCGGCCTGGCCGAGGACGACGCGGCGGTCCGTCGCTTCCTGGACGGCGTCGCCGAGGTGACCGGCCACCTCCACGACGACCGCGAACAGCTCCGCGCCGTGCTCAGGACCCTGTCGGGCACCCTGACGCAGGTGGCGCGCTTCGTGGAGGACAACCGCGACGAGGTCGCCGCCGGCACGCGCGACCTGGCGCGGCTCAGCAAGCTGCTCGACGAGCATCGCGCGGCGCTCGCCACCTTCCTCGACACCGCCCCCGCCGCGCTCAACAACGCCGCGAACGCCTACGACGCCCAGTCCGGGACGTTCCGGGCCCGCCTCGATCTGAACGGGCAGACCGACGACCTGGGGTTGTGGCTGTGCTCGCTCACCCACTCGATGGGCGTGCCACCGGAACGCTGCGAGCCGCTGCTGGACGAGACCCTGGGCGGGCTGGTCCCCCGAGTCCCTAGAGACTGAGCATCGGGGGGCGTTCGGCGATGGAGATGTCGCGGATGCGGAGTTCGTGGCCGGATCCGGCGCGGCGGAACTGGGTGAGGCGGGTGGCGGGTTCCTCGACGGCGACCATCTTGCCCTGGCGTTCCAGGCGGGACCAGGCGGCGAGCATGATCTGGGCGGCCATGCCGCCGAGGGCCTCGGTGGACTGGTGGGAGTGGGCGCGGGAGCCGAGGTCGACCTGGGCGAGGGCGTCGAGGCCGGCGAGGTCGAGCAGGTCGACGAGCAGGCCGAGCTCGACGCCGTAGCCGGAGATGAACGGCACCCGCTCCAGGGCGCTGCGGCGGCCGGCGTACTCCCCGGACAGGGGCTGGATGAAGCCGGACAGCAGCGGCCAGTGCAGGTTGATGAGCGGGCGGGCGACGAGTTCGGTGACGCGGCCGCCGCCGGTGGGGGCGCCGTCGAGGGGGCGGTCGTAGCAGCCCTTCACGTAGACCACCGAAGGGTCGTCGAGGAGCGGCCCGAGCAGGCCACTGACAAACTCCGCCCGAAATTTCCGGATATCGGCGTCTACGAACACCACGAGATCCCCGGACGTCACGGCCAGCGACTTCCACAACGCCTCGCCTTTGCCGTCGAGCGGCTTGAGGTCGGGCAGGATCTCGTCCTGCGCGAACACCGCGGCCCCCGCCTCGGCGGCGACCACCGCGGTGTCGTCGGCCGAGCGCGAGTCGATGACGACCACCTCGTCCACCAGCCCGGCCAGCTCGTCCAGCACCACCCGGACGATCTCCCCCACGGTCTCCCGCTCGTCGCGCGCGGGCAGCACGACGCTGACCGTGGTGTCCTGCTTCAACTCCAGCAGCCGCGCCGGCGGCCAGTCCCCCGCCGACGAGGTACGGCTGGTCAGCCAGGCCTCCACCGCGGGCAGCATGGCTTCACCCATTCGTCTCCCCCGTCACGATCGTTCCCCCGAAAGCCTAGTTCAGCCCCGTACGGCATGCCGTTCGAGGAAGGTGTAGACGTCGGCCTCGTCCACGCCGGGGAAGGAACCGGGCGGCAGCGCGGCGAGCACGTGGGAGTTGGCCCGCGCCGAGGGCCAGGCGAAGCCGTCCCAGCGCTGGGCCAGCTCGGTCGGCGGGCGGCGGCAGCAGTCCCCCGTCGGGCAGCCCGACTTGGTGCGGTTGGTCGTCTCGCGCCCGCGGAACCAGCGCGACTCCCGGTACGGCACGCCGAGCGTGATGGCGAAGTCGCGCTCGCGCGAGGGGTCCACGTGCGCGACGCAGAAGTACGTGCCGGTCGGCGAGTCGGAGTACTGGTAGAACACCGAGAACCGGTCGGGCGAGAGGAAGACCTGCCGGCCCGACCACTGCTGGCACATCCGCTGGCCCTCGATCGCGCCCTGCTCGTCGGCGGGGAAGACGATGCCGTCGTTCTCGTAGGCCTTGTAGATGATCCCGCCGGCGTCGTTGCGCACGAAGTGGCAGACCAGCCCGAGATGGGTGGTGGCCAGGTTGGTGAAGCGGTGGGCGGCCATCTCGTAGGAGACGGCGAAGACGTCGCGCAGGTCCTCGACCGACAGCGCGCGGGCCTGCTTGGCCTCCTGGAGGAAGGTCGCGGCGGTCTTCTCCGGCACCAGGACGGCGGCGGCGAAGTAGTTGGCCTCGGTGCGCTGGCGCAGGAAGTCGGCGAAGTCGCGCGGCTTGCCGTGGCCGAGGGCCAGGTGGCCGATGGTCTGGAGCAGGATGGTGCGCGGGGTGTGCATGCCGAGCTGCTCGTTCTTCACGTAGATGCGCCGGTTGCGGGTGTCGGCGATGGAGCGCACCGAGCGCGGCAGGTCCTGGGCGGTGTGCACGGTGTAGCCGAAGTGCGTGACCAGCGCCTGGACGGTCGACTGCGACAGGGCGCCGGTGCGGTAGCCGACGGCGGCCAGGGCCTCGGCGGCGGCCTGCTCGATGTCGGGGAAGTAGTTGCCCAGCTCGCGCTGGCGGCGGCGCAGCTCGGCGTTGGCCGCCCTGGCCTCCTCGGGGGTGGCGGTGCCTCTGGCCTGCCGGGAGCGCAGCTCGCCGTAGAGGCCGAGGATGTGTTCGAGGACGTCGTTGGGGACGCGGGCGGAGACCTTGAGCTTGGGCAGGCCGAGCGCGGCGTAGATGGGATCGCGCTGGGCCTCCTCCAGTTCGATCTCGAGCTGGGCGCGGCGGTTGGGCGCCTGGCGGCGCAGGAGCTCCTCCACCGGTACGCCGAGGGCCGAGGCCAGGCCCTTGAGCAGGGTGAGCTTCGGTTCGCGCTTGCCGTTCTCCAGGAGCGAGAGCTGCGAGGGGGCGCGGCCCACCCGCTCGCCGAGGTCGGAGAGTGTCAGCCCGCGCTGTTTGCGCAGGTGGCGCAGGCGCTGCCCGAAGGCGATCAGATCCAGCTCCTGCGTCAAAGACAGCGGTTCTTCGCTCAGCAAGGAGGCCATGTCGGCATCTTAGACAGAAATTCTGTACTTCTTCTACTCCCTGCGGCAGCCCGTGTCGGCCGGGGTGCCCGGCTGCGCCTGCCGTACCGGATTGGTCTAGGCCAACTGGAAAACTTGCGAAATTTTCTCTTTGGAATACCTGTCAGTATTTTCCCATAGCGAATTTTCTTCGTTCTTCGCTGCCGCAGAGGGGCTGCCCATGGGTTGATTCCGGGCACACACTCGGCACAAGCACCCAGGGGACGACAAAAGGAGTGAACGATGAGCGATCGCCTCAAGGGAGCTGCCGAGCAGCTGCAGCAGGAGTGGGACACCGATCCCCGATGGAAGGGCGTGGAGCGCACCTACACCGCCGAAGACGTGGTGAAGCTGCGCGGCAGCGTCCAGGAGGAGCCCACGCTCGCCCGCCGAGGCGCCGAGCGGCTCTGGGATCTCCTGCACACCGAAGACTACGTCCACGCCCTCGGCGCGCTCACCGGCAACCAGGCGGTGCAGCAGGTCAGGGCCGGGCTGAAGGCGATCTACCTCTCCGGCTGGCAGGTGGCCGCGGACGCCAACCTCGGCGCGCAGACCTACCCCGACCAGTCGCTGTACCCGGCCAACTCGGTGCCGGCCGTCGTGCGCCGCATCAACAACGCGCTGCTGCGCGCCGACCAGATCACCTGGTCGGAGGGCGAGGAGCGGGAGTGGCTGGCCCCGATCGTGGCCGACGCCGAAGCCGGCTTCGGCGGCGTGCTCAACGCTTTCGAGCTGATGAAGGGCATGATCGCCGCGGGCGCGGCGGGCGTGCACTGGGAGGACCAGCTCGCCTCCGAGAAGAAGTGCGGCCACCTCGGCGGGAAGGTCCTCATCCCGACCGGGCAGCACATCAAGACGCTCAACGCCGCCCGCCTGGCCGCCGACGTCTCCGGCGTCCCGACCCTGATTATCGCGCGGACCGACGCCCAGGCCGCGACGCTCCTGACCAGCGACGTGGACCCCCGCGACCAGCGCTTCACCAACGGCGAGCGCACCGCCGAGGGCTTCTACCGGGTGCGCAACGGCGTCGACGCCTGCATCGCCCGCGGCCTGGCCTACTCGCCGCACTCCGACCTGCTCTGGATGGAGACCTCCACGCCCGACCTCGACGTCGCCCGCGAGTTCGCCGAGGCGATCAAGGCCGAGTACCCCGACCAGATGCTGGCCTACAACTGCTCGCCGTCGTTCAACTGGAAGAAGCACCTCGACGACTCCACGATCGCCAAGTTCCAGAAGGAACTCGGGCACATGGGGTACAAGTTCCAGTTCATCACGCTGGCGGGCTTCCACTCGCTCAACTACTCGATGTTCGACCTGGCCCAGGGCTACGCCGGCGAGGGCATGACCGCCTACGTCGAGCTGCAGGAGGCCGAGTTCGCCGCCGAGTCGCGCGGCTACACCGCCACCCGGCACCAGCGCGAGGTCGGCACCGGCTACTTCGACCTGGTCAGCACGGCCATCTCGCCCGACTCCTCGACCACCGCGCTGCGCGGCTCGACGGAGGAGGAGCAGTTCGCCACGGCCCACTAGGACGCTTTCCGCGGGCTCTTCCAGGGAACGGGCCGGCGGGAAGGCAACAGGCGAACCCTGTTGATCGAGGCCGGACCTCTCCCGGGTCCGGCCTCTCAGCTTGTTCTCGAAGGCCTAAGCGCCGCTTGCGGACGGTGAGGCGCTGGGCTGCTCCTCGCCCGGCCCCTCCTGCGGGATCTGGGTCGGCGTCTGGCTCGGCGTGGGCGTCGGCGTCTCGGTCTCCCCCGGACCCTCCTGCGGGATCGTGGAGATCCCCGACGACGGCTCCGGGCAGTGCTTCGACTTGCCGCGCTTGCGCCCGGCCGGGTTGACGCAGTCGCCGGGCCTCGACCCCGGCGGGTCGGGCCGGATCTCCTCGGTGACCTGCGGCGGAGTGGTCCGCACCGCGGCGACGTTCGGCGGCTTGGCCTCCCGCGTCCGGGTGACGATCACGGTCGGCCGCGTCGGCTCGACCGCCGGCGGCGTGGCCACCCCGGAGGTCCCGGCCACCGTGGGCCGGATGGTCGAGGCCGCGCTCCCGTGGTTGCGGATGATCGGCACGGTCTCCGGCGCCTGAGCGCCGCCGAAGGCCGTGCCGCCCCCTCCTGCGGCGGCCACGGTGAGCGCGGCGATGGACACCGTCGCCAGCGCCGCGAAACTGGCGTGCGACAGGTGCGCGCCCTGGCGGGCGCGGCGCCGCCGGGGCGAGGTCTCGGGCGGCGGCCGGCGTTCGGGCCGCCGCTCCCCCGCCGGCGGGTACGGTACGGCGGTCCAGATCTCGCCGAGCACCCGCCGTACGGCTTCGCGCAGGTCCCACGGGTCCCCGACGCCACCGGCCGCCAGCAGCGCCCGCAGCAGGTCGGCCGCCTTGGGCCGCTCGGCCGGCTCCTTGACCAGCGCGGCGGCCACCGCGGGCCGCAGCAGCGCCGGCACCCCCTCCAGCCGCGGCTGCTCCAGCAGGATCCGCCGCGTCACCACATCGGCCTCGCCCGACCCGAACGGGTGATGGCCGGTCGCCGAATAGGCCACCAGGCAGCCCCACGCGAAGATGTCCGACGCCGGTACGGCAGGCCCCCCGGTCAGCCGCTCGGGCGCCACCCACCCCGGACTGCCCATGACCTGCCCAGCCTGGGTATGCGCCGTCGCCGTGTCCACGTCACGGGCGATGCCGAAGTCGATGACACACGGCCCCTGCGGCGACAACAGCACGTTGCCCGGCTTGAGATCGCGATGCACCAGCCCCGCGTCATGCGCCGCCACCAGCGCGGCAGCCGCGCCCAGCGCCACCCCGTAGGCGAGATCCGGCGTGAGCGGCCCGCGCGCGGCCACCACCGACGACAGCGCCGGCCCGCGGATGTACTCGCTCACCAGGTACGGGCGGTTGTTGTCCACCCCGTCCTCGATCACCGCGGCCGTGCAGAAGGGCACCACGCGCCGCGAGAGCGTCACCTCCTCGGCGAACCGCGCCCGCAGCGTCGCGTCGTTCAAGTGGACCGCGTGCGGCGTCTTCAGCGCCACGAGCCCGCCGCGCGGATGCTCGGCGAGGTACACCACACCCATGCCGCCCGAACCGAGCCGTCCGAGCAGCAGGTACCGGCCGATGATGACCGGATCTCCCACCGTGAGCGGCCGCACGCCCAGGGGCATGCCCTCAGCTCGCGCCATCCGGATATCGCCTCTCAGCTCGCCTTGAGGTCATGACAAGGCACACTCTGGCCCCATGGCTGGAGGGTTTCCGCATGTCTTTCATAAGGGGTATCGGAGGTAAGGCGAGTCTTGCCGTTTGGTGAGTAAGGGGTGTGACATCTGCGCTTTTGTGAGCCCTGTGGCACTGCCGGGGAGCGCCGGCTTCTCGGACCACCATGAGGGCTCCGAAGGCGGCGGCCCCGAGTGCATCCCGCTGTGGCGGCCATCGCGCTCGCCCCGGATCTCCTGGCGTCGACGAGGAGCCGTCGGGGATCTATCGCCCCACATGGTGCGTTGATCCAGCAGACCCGGGCGTGGAACTTCCGCGCGGCGGGCGGCGCGCAGGGAGACGGTATGGACTCGGTAGTGGTGAACGGCGTCCGGCTCGGCTACGAGCGGGCCGGTTCGGGGCCCGCAGTGGTGCTGGTCGGCGGCACCGGCATGCCGCCGGTCGCCTGGCAGCTCTGCGGCCTGCGCGAGGCGCTGGTCCAGGCCGGGTTCGAGGTGGTCACCTACGCCGCGCGCGGGGTGGCCCCCTCCGATGCCCCCGCCGCCCCCTACACCGTCGACGACCTGGCCGCCGATCTCGCGGGCCTGATCGAGGCACTCGAACTGGGCCCGAGCGTCGTGGTCGGCTACTCCCTGGGCAGCTTCACCGCCGAGCTCCTCGCCCGTACCCGCCCCGACCTGGTACGTGCGGCCGTCTTGCTGGCCGGGGCCGGGCCGTTGACCGGCGTGCTGGACGCCGTGCTGGAGGCCGAGACCGAGCTCATCGCCACCACCGGCCGGCTCTCGCCCGCCTTCATGCGGCTGCAGACGCTCCTCAGCACCCTGCCGCCGGCGGTGCTGCGCTCCGACGACGCCCAGGTCCGCACCTGGCTGGAACTCCTCGGCGCCCAGGAAGCGGTGTGGACCTCCACCGAGGGCGAGAACGGCCAGTCGGCGGCCTCGGACCGATGGCTTCGCGACGAGCACCGCATGGCCGCCCTCGGCCAGATCACCGCGCCGGTGCTGGTGCTCGCCTACGAACACGACCTGTACTTCCCGCCCTCCTGCGGGCAGATCGCCGCCGACGCGCTCCCCAGAGGGCAGTTCACGCAGATCCCCGGCGCCGCACACGGCGGCCTGCTCACCCACCCCGGCGAGACCACCAAGGCGATCCTGGCCTTCCTCGCTGACCTCGACCTGAACCAGCCGGGCCAAGGAACCGGTGCAAGCCCGGGCGGAGCCTGACGACACCCCGCGCGGCCCTCGGCGGGGACCCAGGAGGCGCCGGCCACCGAAGGGCCGCACCGCTTGCCCTTGTCGGAGGGCGGCGGGGATCGGGTCCTGGATGGTTCCGTTCACGGTGGGCCGGAGTGCGCTGGAAGGTCAAACGTGGGCTGCGTGTGCAACATCCCGACCGGCCCGTCCACCCCGCACCGCGAACGGCGGCCGTCAACCAGAGCGGGCCGACCACTCCACCAGCGGCGGGCGGACCGCCGCGCACAACGGCTGCCCCTTGGCGTCGGTCAACCCCAGCCACGCCACCAGGACACCGCCGGCCACGGCGTCCTCCAGCACCGGGGCGGGAACCGCGTCCAGGTGCAGCTTGGCCCGCCGGAACATCGCGATCGCCCCGGCATCATCGACCGTCCCCCACGACAGGTAGACGAACCGGCCGCCGGGTCCGCCCTGCACGAACGGGCCACGCAGATCCCAACCCGGCTCCGTCCGGGTCGGCGTCACCTCCAGCTCCCAGACCGCTGAGGAGGCGTCGCCGGGCGTCAGCCCGAGCAATTCCTCACGGCGCTGGCGCCGTTGCACACCGACGTGGATGTTGGCGTAGCCGGGAAATCCGGGTTCCCGCCCACAGACGCGGCCCGGCAGATCGGACGCCTCGATGCGGATCAGCACGCCACCATCATGCCCCTCGACCAGCCACGCCGGCGACTGGCGGACAAGGACCTCCCAGTCAGGCCAAGCGCCAAAAGCCGATCCGATCCTCGCCGAGGTGAGTCTTCCTGTACGGCAGCCGCGACCCGGGGCAGTTCGCGCGCGGGCAGCGAGGACATACCGCTGATCAGGGACAATGCTCGTATGACCGATTGGGAAGCCGTTCGCGCGAATGACTGTGTCGTCCCCGCTGACCGGCCGTTCGACGAGCTCGTGGAAGAACTGGTGCAGGCCGTACGAGACCCCGATCCCATCATCCGCGACGGGCACGCGTATGCGGTGCTGTCCACGTGGATCGAGCGGGATGTGATCGACGCCGAGCGGCGGGCCAAGATCGGGTCGGTGATGGCGGCCCGGTTCGACGACCACGAGATCCAGGCTCGAACCTTCGCCCCGCTGATCCTCGACATGATCGTTTCCAAGGGCGACTACGCCTCCGGCTGGGAAGCGGCCTTCACCCGCTGGTTCCCCGCGGAAGCCGACGTGCGCGGGTATGACGAGCGGCTGGGCTGGCTGCACGCCGTGGCGCACGGCGCCGACCTGCTCGGCACCTTCGGGCAGCATCCCGCGGTGCGGCCGGCGGCGATGCTGGAACTGGCGGCGGCGAGGCTCCTGGCTCCGACCGCATACGTGTTCGCGCAGCAGGAGGACGAGCGCCTGGCGCAGGCCATCGCGCGATGCCTGACCCGGCCGGAGCTGACGGTTGTGGAGGCGCTCGGCTGGCTGGAGACGGTGGCGGCGGACCTGGCCGCGCTGCCACGAGGGCCGATCCCCGCCCACGCTGCCAACACCATTCGCACGCTGCGAGTTCTCTACATTCTGGCCGGAGAGGGGGTGCGGACACGACGAGATGCGACACCGGTCGCGCTCCCACACGGCGCCGCGATCAAGGAGAAGCTCGGGTCCGTGCTGGCCGAGCACTTCCAGTACGCCTGACCGGAGGGCTGCTCCGCCTCACGCTGACCGGCCGAGACGCACGTCATCCAGCGCAACCGCCATGCCTACGCCGCCTGATGTGGAACTAGTTGGGGAGCGACGAGCGGGTCGCGTGCAATGAGCCCAGGAGCTGCAGCCGGTCCGCGTCGGCGGTGCCCGGCTCGGCGGTGAAGACCAGCATGACCGGGCCGGGGTTGCCGGGCAGCGGGTAAGTGTCCCAGTCCAGGACGATGTCGCCGACCGCGGGGACCCGGAAGGTCTTGGTGCCGCTGACCGACGCGCGGACGTCGTGCCGGGCCCACAGCCGCCGGAACTCGGCGCTGCGGATGCTCAGCTCGCCGACGATCGCGGTGGCGCGCGGGTGAGTGGGGTCGGCGGCGACGGCGGCGCGCATCATGCCGATGTAGTCCAGGGCCTGCCGTTCCCAGTCCGGGCAGCTCCGCTCGCCGGTCATCGTGTCGTCGAACATCAGCAGGAGCATGTTGAGCCGGTGGCGCGGGTAGGAGTCCGGGGAGCCGAGCAACGCCTCCGCCATCGGGTTCCAGTCGAGCAGGTCGAGGTGCCGGCCGAGCACGACCGCCGGGGCGTGCATCACCCGCAGCAGCCGCCGGGTGCTGTCCGGCACGCTTTCCGGTCCACGGTCCACCCGGGTGGGTAGCGGGCGCCGGGCGGCGCGGGCCAGGGCGAACAGGTGGCGGCGTTCGTCGTGGTCGAGGCCGAGCGCGCCGGCGAGCGCGTCCAGGACGTCGTCGGACGGGCGCACCTCCCGGCCCTGCTCCATCCGCTGGTAGTAGTCGGTGCTCAGTCCGGCCAGCAAGGCCAGTTCCTCGCGCCGCAGCCCGGTGACCTTGCGCCGGCCGCCCGGTTCCAGCCCGACGTCGTGCGGACGCAGCCTGCCGCGCCGGGCTCGCAGGAAATCTCCGAGCTCACGGGCGTACGGATTGCTCATGCCGTAAGTGTGCCGCCTCGCTGGGCGCCCAAGGTAGGTCCCGCAGACCTAGGCGGCCGAGAACGATCGAAGCGGCCCACACTGCGCCTAGCATCGCCGGTCTACCGCACCGATACCCGCAGGAGCCGCAGATGACCGGATGGACCGCAGACCGCATCCCCGACCAGCACGGCCGGATCGCCGTCGTGACCGGCGCGAACTCGGGCCTCGGCCTGATCACCGCGAGCGAGCTGGCGCGCCACGGCGCCCAGGTCGTGCTCGCCGTACGCAACACCGCCGCCGGGGAGGAGGCCGCGCGCCGGATCGGCGGCGATGTCGAGGTGCGCGAGCTGGACCTGGCCTCCCTCGACTCGGTCCGCGCGTTCGCCGCGAAGCTGTCCGCCGACCACCCGGCGATCGACCTGCTGGTCAACAACGCCGGCGTGGTGCTCCTCGGGCCGCGCCGTACCTCCGCCGACGGCTTCGAGCTGCAGCTCGCCACCAACATGCTGGGCCACTTCGCGCTGACCGGCCTGCTGCTCGACACGCTCGCCGCGGCGAGGCGAAGCCGGGTGGTCAGTCTCAGCTCGATCACCCACAAGAACGCGCACCTCGACTTCGACGACCTGATGTCCGAACGCGACTACCGGGCCACTGCCGCCTACGGCCGGTCCAAGCTCGCCACCACGATCTTCGGCGTCGAGCTGGACCGCCGCCTGCGCGCCGCCGGATCGCCGATCGCCAGCACGCTGGCCCACCCCGGTGTCACCCGCACCAACCTGACGCCACGTGCCTGGGAGCATCGTGGCCGGCTCGGGCAGCTGATCGCGCGACTGGGCCTGCTGGCCACCCAGTCGGTGGAGCAGGGCGCGCTGCCGCAGTTGCGCGCCGCGACCGATCCCGGTGTGCGGGGTGGCCAGTTCTTCGGGCCGTCCAGGCTCTGGGAGACGTGGGGGCCGGTCGCCGAGGCCCGGCTCAGCCGGGAGGCGGCCGATCCGGCCGTCGGCAAGCGGCTCTGGGCGGCGGCCGAGGAACTGACCGGCGTCAGCTACCTGTGACCCCTGTGGCCCCCGGCCGTCCGGAGTAATGTGCCCTAGCACCGGACCGCCCAACGGGACGAGGGCGACCACCCCGCCGCGCCGACTCCTGTGGGATCACGCGCAGAGCGGGCGTCTGAAGCCGCGGTCGTGGAAGCTTGCTCGATCCGGGCGAGTCTGCCCCTCCCCTTCGGCGATGACGGCAGGGAAGGCATCGTCCTTCAGTGTCGAGAGGGGGCTGAACAGGCTTTTGGGCTGCCGCCTATTTCAGCAAGACCCCGCCGAAGTAGGCCTGAGTCGAGTTGAGGCCGTACCGGCTGGGGTGGATGGCCTGGGCCGTACTGGTCAAGACGCCGGTGGCCGAGCCGAACAGGACGGCCAGCATGCCGCTGCCGCCGTTCTTGGCGGGTGCGCCGACGATGACCTCGCCCTTGCCGTCGCCGGTGAGGTCGGTGATCGTGATGGCCTGCCCGAAGCGGTCGCCGGGCTTGGACTGCTCCGCGATCGGGTCGGCCAGGGCGGTTCCGCCGACGGGCCCGATGCCGTCCTGCGTGACGAGCTGAGCGCGTTTGATCACGGGGCCGGTGGCGGAGCCTGGGATCACCATGACGGCGCCGGCTTCGCTGTGGCCGGAGACGGTGGCCTTGGAGGCGCCGATGACGATCTCGGCCCAGCCGTCGCCGTTGACGTCGCCCACGGCCAGACCGGGGCCGAGCTCAGCGCTGGTGGCGAGCGAGGACAGGTCGACGGTGTAGCCGGGGGCGGAGGACGGGCCGGTGGCTCTGCCGTACCAGACCTGCAGCGAGGCCGTGCTCGGGGTGAGCATGACCAGGTCGTCGTGCCCGTCGCCGTTGACGTTGCCCATCGCCACTTCGGAGTCGGCCTTGGGGCAGCCCTGACCGTAGGAGGGAGGCGAGGTGCAGGTGGACGGCGAGCCCAGCGTGGTGAGCTGCACCTGGGGCCGGTGCGGATCGTCGATGAGCCACAGGTGGGGCCCCAGCTCCCCTGCGCCGGAGTGCCGGCCGGCGACGACCGCGATCTCCAGCTTGCCGTCGCCGTCGAGGTCACCGGAGGCGGCGCTCGTCTCCTTGGTGAGGTAGCTGTCATCCGCGAAGTCGGTGAAGAGGAGGTTCGCGGACCTGTTGTACCAGCCGCCGACGCTGAACCAGTAGCCGCCTCTCGTCGGTCCGACGATGTCGGTTCCCGGCTGGTCGTCGAACTGGCCGCTCATCAGTCTCCAGGGAGCCGTACGGTGACCGTAGACGCGGCGCTCGATCGTGGCGGTCCCCTGGGAGGTCCAGGAGTCGACCTGCAGGTCGTAGTGTCCCCGGGAGATGAGGTCGGTCCTGCCGTCGGCGTCCACGTCGGCTGCGCTGAGGTTCACGCCCCACGCCTCGCAGGGCAACCCGCCTGCCGTACAGCCGGGCGCGGGGCGGATGATGTGCCGGTTGTAGGTCAGCCCGTCCGGCCCGCCGAACAGGACGGCCACCAGACCCGAGTTCTTGGTGCCCGGATAGCCGGGATAGCTCGGGCTGCCGACGGCCAGGTCGTTGTAACCGTCGCCGTTGAAGTCGGTGTTCGGACCGGCGGCCGCCTGAGCGGGACCGGCGGGGAGGGTGAGGGCGGCGCTGAGGGCGAGGACCGCCGCCGACTGAAGGATCTTGCGAGCGTGCATGACTGCATGGTGATCGGTCGCGCTTGGAGGCCACTTGTGCGCGGATGGAGCGAGCAGCGGGTCAACCGCTGTCAGCGGCGAGCCCGAGGGCCGGGAGGATGGCCTGGTCGACGATGTCGGCCAGGTCGGCGTCGCTGGGAGGCCGGCCGTCCAGCAGGCGCTTGGTGACCAGTGCCTCGCCGATGTCGGCGACCACCGGGGTGACCAGTGCGGCGGGGAAGTGGCCGCGGTCGGCGTAGTGCCGCAGTACCGTGCTGGTGAACGTGCCTCCCCGCCGGGCGAAGACCTTATCGAAGAGCGCTTCGGAGACCTGCGCGGCGCCCAGGGGATCGGTGAGGATGGCGGCGACCGCCCGCCCGGCCGGGCTGAGCATCCAGGCCCGCATCAGTTGGAGCGACCGGATCAGGTCGCCGCGCAGATCGTCGGCTCCCGGGGTGGGCTCCTCGACCGGATGCGCGTGGTAGAGCGCGTCGAGAAGCACTTCGATCGGGTCCGACCAGCGACGGTACAGCGTGGTGCGGGCGGTTGCCGCCCGCCTGCCGATGCCTTCCATGGTCAGCCGGCCGACGCCGACCTCCCAGACCTCCTCCAGCACCGCGGCGTGGATGGCGCTGGCCACTTCTTCGGCGCTCCGCCGCGTCCGGCCGCTGTGCTCTCCCACTCGTCGCCCCTTGTTCGACCCCGGTGTCATCTTAAATCCGCGGAAGCACCCTTCAATGGGAGAGGTCAGCCATATCCGTCGCGCCACCGGCCTCGCCGGCGGGCTCGCGTACGCGGCGATCGTCGGACTCCTCGTCGGCCTGGGGCGGCGCGCGGCCCCAGGCTGGCTACGGGGACCGGCCGAGGCCGCCCTGCGCCGGCTGACGTACCGGCGAAGCTGACCCACGCGAAGGCTCTTCCCGTGATGGAACTGCGCGACATCGAGATCTTCCTGACCCTGGCCGAGGAGCTGCACTTCGGCCGCACCGCCGCCCGGCTGCACGTCTCGACCGCCCGCGTCACCCACGCGATCCAGAAGCAGGAACGGCAGATCGGCGCCCAACTCTTCGAGCGCAACAGCACCGACCTCGGCTCCCTCCCGTCTCAGGACTGACCGGGGGGCGGCGAGGCGAACAAGCGGAACTCCCGCAGCCGGAACGGCGCGCGGGAGCGCAGCACCCGTGCCCGGAAGCGGCGCGCCTCGGCCGGGGCGGGGAGGGCGAGGATGCGCTGGGCGCCGACGGTCCCGCAGGCGGCGACCCGCCGCCAGCCGCCGGCCTCCTCCGCCTCGATCACCAGCGACTCGATGAGCTGACCGTGGCGCAGGTCCTCGGCCAGCATCACCCGCTCGACCCGGACCGCGCTGCCCAGGTCCAGCGTCAGGCCATCGCCGTGGACCGTCCGGACGGCCGTGGCGGCCAGGTCGTGGCCGACCTCGCAATCGATCCGCGCCGACCACTCGCGCAACACCGCCACGTCGGCCTCGGCGAGCCGGCCGCGCCGGTCCGGTGGCACGTTCAGCAGCAGCACCGCGCCGCGGCCGACCGACTCGTAGTAAATCGTCATCAGCTCGTCGACGGACTTGGGCTCCTGCTCGGCGTGGAAGAACCAGCCGGGGCGGATGCTCGCGTCCACCTCGGCCGGCCACCATTGCAGGACCTCGCCTGCCGTACGGGCGAGGAAGTCGCGCCCGCCGAGGTCGGGGGCATCGTACTGGGCCACGTCGACACGACCACGCTCGACGGTGACGGGGACCACGTTCCACTCGTCCGGCCGGGCCAGGCCGTTCTCGTTTCCGACCCAGCGCACGTCGGGCCCGCAGTTGGCGATCACCGCGTCGGGCGCGAGGTGCCGGATCAGCGCGTACCAGCTGTCGAAGTCGTAGTCCTCCACCTGGCCTGCGGGGATACGGCCCTGCGAGCCGTCGAACCACACCTCGTCGATCGGGCCGTACCCGGTCAGCACCTCATGGAGCTGGCCCAGCATGTAGGCGCCGTAGTCGGTGGCCGGCAAGGTCAGTCCGCCGATCCGCCTGGGCGTGCGGGCGCTGCCGTTGGCGTAGGACGGCTCGTGCTCGTCGGCCGGTGAGATGTAGACGCCAACCTTCAGGCCGTGTGCCCGCATGGAGTCGGCGAACTCCCGCAGCACGTCGCCCTTGCCGCCCCGCCACGAGGAGGAGGCCACGCTGTGCCGGGTCAGGGCCGAGGGGTAGAGGACGAACCCGTCGTGGTGCTTGACGGTCAGGATGGCCAAGGTGAAGCCCGCGGCCTTGAGTGCGCGTGCCCACTGGTCGGTGTCGAGGTCCTCGGGCTGGAAGAGGTCGGGGTTCTCGTCCCCGTAGCCCCATTCCAGGCCGGTGAAGGTGTTGACGCCGAAGTGCAGGAACGCGGTGCGTTCCAGCGCTTGCCAGGCCAGTTGCCGCTCGGCCGGCCGTACCAGCGCCGCCCGTGCCACCACGTCGTCGCCCGGGCCGATCGGCACCCGCCAGCCGGGTGACGACTCCTCCAGCAGGGAGGGATCGAACGCGCCGGTGAACGCGACCACACGCAGCCGCAGGAGAAGGCCCGCTAGTCCGGACACCACCACCTCTCCCCCGCTCACCCTCACCCCATCCGGGGGGTCCTGTTCCGGTGTCAGCAGCAGCACCCGCTCGGCCGTCCGGCCGTGCGGGATGAACCGCGCCTCCACGGCCAGCGCGCGGCCATCGGGCTCGATCGCCGCGGCGACGCCCTCGTCGCCCCCGCCGAGCAGCAGTCCGCGCCCGGGCCGGATCACCTCCCGCCCGGTGAGCCTGCGCAGGGCGCCCACCTCGCCGGTGGCGGGGGTGTAGCGCTCCTCGGCGGTGAACGTGCCGGCGAAGCGCACGTCGACCAGCACCGTCGTCATCGTCCTGCCTCCGCTTCCACCGGGCGGCGGTAGGCCACGCCGAGGTGATCCAGTCGTTCCCGGTGGCCGAGCAGGCGTGCGGCGAACTCGGGGTACTCCCCCGCGGTGCCCCAGGCCACTTCGGCCAGGGCGCACAGCCGGGGGAAGGTCATGTACTCGACGTGCGCCGGGGTGGGCAGGTACTCGCTCCACAACTGGGCCTGCGTGCCGAGGATCCGCTCGGCGTCGTCGTCGTCGAGCCCGGCGGGGACCGGTCGGTAGGCGTAGACGTCCTCCAGGGTGGTCAGCCCGCCGATGGCCAGCGGCTCCCGGGCCGGATCGGCCTGGTAGTGGTCGAAGTAGGTGGGCGTGTGCGGGCACATCACCGCCTCGTGTCCCGCGCGCGCGGCGTCGACGCCGCCCTGCTCGCTCTGCCAGGACATCACGATCGCGCCGGGCGGCAGTCCGCCCTGGATGATCTCGTCCCAGCCGATCAGCCGCCGCCCGTGCCCGGCCAGGAAGGCGGCCATGCGAGCGGTGAACCAGCCCTGCAGGGCGTCGACGCCGGGCAGGCCCAGCTCCCGCACGCGCGCCCGGGTCCAGGGGGACTGCTCCCACTCCTTCGTCGGGCACTCGTCGCCGCCCAGGTGGATCCACTCGCCCGGGAAGACCTCCAGCACCTCCTCCAGGACGTTCCGGCAGAACTCGAGGGTCTCCTCCGACAGCCTCAGGACCTGCTCGTGCACGCCCCAGGCGGTGGCCACCGGCAGCGCGCGATCGGGGTCGTCGCCGAGTTCGGGGTAGGCGGCGATGGCCGCGCGCATGTGCCCGGGCATGTCGATCTCGGGGACGATCGTGACGCCTCGGGCCCGCGCGTGCGCCACCAGGCCGCGCAGCTCGCGCTTGGTGTAGTGGCCGCCGTGCGGGATGCCGTCGTAGCGGCCCTCGGTGTAGTGGCCGAGCATCGTCTCCGCCCGCCAGGCGCCCACCTCGGTCAGCCGCGGGTAGCGCTCGATCTCCATCCGCCAGCCCTGGTCGTCGGTCAGGTGGAGGTGCAGGCGGTTGAGCTTGTGCAGCGCCGCCAGGTCCACCAGGCGATGCAGGAACTCCACCGGGTACCAGTGGCGGGCCACGTCCAGCAGCACGCCGCGCCAGCCGAAGCGGGGAGCGTCCTCGATCTCCACATGCGGCACCGGCCACTCGGCCCGGGCCGGCCGGCCACCGGCGAAGATGTCGGGCGGCAGCAGTTGTCTCAGGGTCTGTACGGCAAGCGGAAGCCCGCGCCGGCCTCCGGTGAGCACGACCCCCGCGGCGGAGACCGAGAGGCGATACGCCTCTTCGGCGAGCTGCGGGTCGACCCGTAGCCGGATGGTGTCCGGGCCCGGCTCGGTGGCCGGAAGGAGCTTGCTTCCCGCGGGTCCGCCGATCAGTTCGCGCAGGAGTTCAGCGGCCTCGCCGGCGCCGGCGCCCGCGACGAGGCCGGTGGCCTGCGTGAGCCGCCAGACGCCCGGCGTCGTGGTGAGGCGGGCGGGACGGGGAATGAGGTGCACAGTGCCTCCAGATCAGGCGGACAGCCGGTCGGCGTGCAGGTAGAGGTCGCGGATCAGGTGTGCGTCACCGTGGAGTCGCCGGTGGGCGTCACCTCGCTCGCCCACCTCCTTCCGCCTCACGCCTTCACCGCCCCGGCGATGGCCTCGACGATGTAGCGCTGGGCGACCACGAACACGATCACGATCGGGGCGAGCGAGATGATCGCCCCGGCGCACAGCAGCGTCCAGTTGGTGGTGGTCTGGTTGGTGAAGGCGTACAGGCCCACGCCGACGGTGCGCAGCTCGGGCTTGCCCAGCGTGAACACCAGCGGCAGGAAGAAGTTGTTCCACGAGCTGATGAAGGTGAACAGCCCGAGCGTCGCCGCCATCGGTTTGGCCAGCGGCAGCATCACGCGGAAGAACAACGTGTTGAAGCCGGCGCCGTCCACCCGCGCGGCCTCCTCCAGCTCGCGCGGCATGGTGGAGAAGTAGGCCATGAACATGAACGTGCCGAACACCAGCCCGCCGCCCACCTGCACGATGATCACCGACCACAGCGTGTTGAGCAGCCCGAGCGCGTTCACCAGGTCGAACACCGGGATGATCGTGTACCCGTGCGGCAGCAGGAAGGTGACCATGATGACGCCGATCACGATCTTCCTGCCCGGGAAGGTGGTCCTGGCCAGGGCGAACCCGGCCATCGCGGTGAACAGCAGCGTGAAGAACACGCTGACCACCGAGATGATCAGGGTGTTCATGAAGTAGGTGCCGAAGCTGGCCTCCTGCCAGGCCTGGGTGTAGTTCTCCCAGCGCGGAGCAGGCGGGATCAGGCTCAGCCCGCCGTCGAGGAAGTCGAGTTTCGACTTCAGCGAGCTGCCCACGGCCCACAGGAACGGGTAGAGGTAGGCGAAGCCGAAGCCGAGCAGCAGGATGTGGGTCAGCGCGCGGCGTGCGGAAGCCGTACGGAAGGTGGTCATGTGCGCTCCTTGCGGGCCCGCAGCTTCTTGATCGCCAGCATCTGGCCGGCCGTCAGGACCAGCAGGAGCAGCCCGAAGAAGAAGGACGCGGCCGAGGCCAGCCCGATGTCCGGCTCCGTGACCACGCCGGTCCCGACCTGGCCGAACGCCTGGCGGTAGACGTAGGTGTTGACCACGTCGGAGGCGAAGAAGGGGCCGCCGCCGGTCAGCACCATGACCAGGTCGAAGACCTGCAGGCTGCCGATGATCGCGAGGAAGACGATCACCACTCCGACATTGCGCAGCCCCGGCACGGTGACGTGTACGAACCGGGCGAACCGGCCGGCGCCGTCGAGCTGGGCGGCTTCGTACAGGTCCTTCGGGATGGTCTGCAGCCCGGCCAGGAAGTAGATCAGGTTGTAGCCGAGGGTGTTCCAGATGCCGATGGCGATGACCGTCCACAACACCGTGTCGGGGTCGCCGAGGAACTGCAGCGGCTGGTCGATGAGGCCGAGCCCGGCCAGCGGCGCGCTGAGCGCGTCGCCGAAGTTGGCCAGCATCAGCTTGAGGACGATGCCGACGATCGCGATCGAGGTGACCGCCGGCAGGAAGTAGATCGCCCGGTAGAACGTGGAGCCGCGCAGCTTCGGGTTGTTCAGCACCAGCGCCATGGCGAGCGCGAGGACGAGCTGGACCGGGACCAGGACGACCGTGTAGAGGGCGGCGTTGGCCAGCGAGTTCCAGAAGTAGCCGTCGGCGACGACCTCCTGGAAGTTGGCCAGGCCGACGAAGTCGGTCGGTTCCCCGATCCCGTCCCAGTCGTAGAGGGTGTAGCCGAGCGAGGCGAGGATCGGGTAGACGGTGAAGGCGCCGGTGAGCACGGCGAAGGGCAGCAGGTACGCATACGACCAGCCGTTGGCGCGGACGCGGCGCCACACGGAAGGGCGGCGCGGTGGTTCGGCGGCCGGGCCCGCCGGATGGGCCCGGTCGAGTTGCGTGGTCGGCATCGCGGCTCAGGCCCCGAGGTACTCGGGGATGTCCCACTTGTACGGCTTGCCGAGATCCCAGTCGGCGAAGACGTAGTCGTCCCGGCTGACCTTGTGGCCTTCCTGGACGGCCTTGTCCAGCGCCTTGACGAACTCCTTCTCCAGGTCCTCGTTCAGCTTGGTGAGCGCCGCGCGCATGTCCTTGATCTGGCCGGTGTACAGGCCGGTGCAGATGTCCTCGAAGCTGGGGGTGACGGGCTTGGGCACGACGTGGATGGTGGCCGGGTTGCGCAGCGAGGGCTGCGGGCCGGGGAGCACGAGCTCGGCTCCGGCGACGAACTGGGCGAACGGCGCGAAGTCGATCTTGCTGGGGTCGTTGGCCTCGGGATGGATCGAGACGCCGCCCTTGAGTTCCTGCACGAAACGGGTGCCGGCTTGCTGGCCGTACCACCACTTGAACCATTCCCACGCCTCGTCCGGGTGCTTGGTGGTGGCGGAGACGGCCAGGTGGACGGAGCCGGCGCCGCGGTAGAAGAAGCTCTTGCGCCGGCCGTCCTGCGGGACCATGGTGACGGTGGTGTAGTCGGTGAACCCGAGGTCGGTCCAGCCGGGCTGGTTCCACACGCCGCCCACGATCATGCCGAACTTGCCGCGGGCGAAGTGCTGGCGGGAGATCTCGTCGTCGATGCTGAGCGACTGCGGGAAGATGTAGCCCTTGTCGCGCCACTCGAGGAAGAGCGCGAGGAAGTCGAGGTAGGGGCTCTCGGTGCGCAGGGTGAACTTGCCGGTGCGGGGGTCCAGGCCGCCGGGGGTGCTCGACGGGAGCGTGGCCGGGGTGCCGGAGCCGTTGACGAAGAAGTTCACCCACCACGGGATGATGGGGAAGGCGCTGTTGCCGAAGCCCAGGCCGTGCACGCTGCCGTTGCCCTTCTTGGTGATCTGCTCGGCGAACAGCGTGACGTCGTTCCAGTTCTTGGGGATCTTGACGGTGCCGTCCGCCTCCACCAGGCCCGCGTCCTTGAAGACCTGGTTGTTGAGGTAGAGCTGCACGTCGGTCGCGTAGCCCTCGAACGGCGCTGAGTAGATCTTCCCGCCGGCCGCGTTGACGCCCTCGACGAAGGAGTGGGCGGGGAAGGTCTTCTGCCACTCCAGGGTGGCGTACTTGGACAGGTCGAGGACCCGTCCCTGCGCGATGTGCTCGTCCAGCCGGTCCTGGGCGACCATGAACACGTCGGGCATGTCGCCGCCGCGCGCGGCCAGGTCGAGCAGGTTCTCCAGGTTGCCGCTGGCCTGCATGGTGCGCTGGATCGTCACGCCGGGGTTGGCCTCCTGGAAGAGCCCGATCTCCTTCTTCACCCACGGCTCCTGGCTGGCCCACTTGTCCCAGTGGGTGATGACCGCCTGCTTGCCGCCGCTGCGGGCCGGGGAGGCGGGGCCGCTGCCCGGGCTGCCGCAGGCGGTCAGCGCGGCCAGTCCTCCGACGCCGGCGAGACCGGCCAGCAGGCTGCGCCGGGACATGGCGAAGTCACGGTTGTTGGACATGTGTCGTTCCTTACCGTTGGTGGGGGGATGGGGGTCGGCGCCCCGGCGGGGTCAGCGCCGTGGTGATGGGGGCGCGGTGGAGGCGCGCACGATCAGCTGGGGTGCCGGAGGCTCCGGGGTGATGTGCCGGCCGTCGATCTGGGCCAGGAGCACCTCGGCGGCGAGCGCGCCGACGGCGACGGGGTCCTGCTTGACGGTGGTCAGCGGCGGGTGCAGGTGCGCCGCCTCGGGGTTGTCGTCGAAACCGGTGACCGACAGGTCGCCGGGCAGCTCCAGGCCCGCCTCGCGGGCGACGGACATGCCGGCGATGGCCATCAGGTCGCTGGCGTAGATGATCGCGGTGGGCCGCCCGTCCAGCAGCCGCCGGGTCGCGGCCGCGCCGCCCTGGCCGGTGAAGTGCCCGGCGTCGTGCAGGTCGGCCGGCAGGCCGCGGGAGAGCATCGCCTGCCGCCAGGCGTCGAGGCGGGACGTGGAGTGCCGGTAGGCGGGCGCCCCCTCGACGAAGCCGATCCGGCGATGACCGAGCCCGGCGAGATGCTCGACCGCCGCGCCGATGCCGTCGCCGTCGCGGATGCCGACTACGGGGATCTGCCCGCAGTCCATGCCCGCCGGGCCGACGGCGACCGCGGGCAGCCGAAGGCGGGGCAGCAGGTCGAGCCGCTGGTCGCCCTCCCGGATGTCCAGCAGGAAGGCTCCGTCGATACGGCGTTCGCGGACCAGCCGCCGATAGCTCTCGGCTTCGGTCTCCGCGTCCTCGCCCACGACTTGCAGGACCAGGACCGATCCGCTGCCGGCCAGCACGCTCTCCACCCCGCCGAGGAACCCGGCGAAGAACGGGTCCACGGCCAGGTGCTGGGTGTCCCTGGCGAGCACCAGCCCGACGGCGAACGCCCGGGAGCGGAGCATGGCCCGGGCGTGGATGCTGGGCCGCCAGTTGAGCTGCTCGGCGACCTCCGTGATGCGTCGCCGGGTCTCCTCGCTGACGCCCGGCTTGCCGTTGAGCGCCAGCGAAACGGCTCCCTTGGACACCCCGGCTCGGCGGGCGACGTCGCCAATAGTCGGAGGATTCCCCGGGGTGTCCGAAGCGGGACCTCCTGGACCGTCCATGGTTCTCCGCCTCTCTGCCGAGTTACTCAATGCATTTAGTAGTCCCAGAGATCGGACGATGTCAACCCGTTGACACCGCCGGCACCCCCGACCTACGCTCCGGACCTTGCGCGACCACAAGCTCCCAACATGAGCCCTATTCACATCTTGCGAGAACTGGGTTACTTATGAGTACTGCTCAGAAAACGCGAGAGAGGCACCCCCCGTGCACTTACCCCTGGCTCTCCTGACAGCGCTCACCCTCCTCACGACCCCAGCCCGGACCAGCGACCCGACCCCCCTCCCCCCGCACCTCGAGACCATCCGCCAAGCCGAAGCCGTCACCCTGTACGGCGACGCCGCCATCCGCCCCCTGAACCAGCGCAAGACCGCCCTGACCTCCCTCGGCGACAGCGAGATCTCCGGCGAGGGCGCCGTCGACCGCTCGCTGTACGAGCCCGGCACCGACGGCCCCGACAACTGGTGCCACCGCTCGACGAAGGCCGCGGTCCACGTCACCACGATCCCCGCCGACCTCACCTACAACCTGTCCTGCTCCGGCGCCCAGACCAACGACATCACCATCGGCGGCACCCACCAGTACCAGGAGCTCAACCAGGGCGAGAACCTGGCCGTCAAGGCGCGCAACACCCGGATCAAGCTCATCACCGTGGTGGTCGGCGCCAACGACACCGGCGGCCCGGAGTTCGCGCCGACCATGACGAGCTGCGTGCAGCGGCGGGTGCTGTTCCAGGGCGCCTGCTGGCCCGCCCAGAGCCCCACCTGGGCGCAGCGCGTCGACTTCATCGTGCCGCGGGTGGCCAAGGCGCTGACCGACATCAAGCAGATCATGGCGGAGGCCGGCTACGCGCCCGGCGACTACCAGCTCGTCGCCATGTCCTACCCCGGCCCGGCCAGCCCCGACGTCGAGGACAACCCCAGCTTCCCCGGCTGGTACAACGGCGGCTGCCTGGGATACCTGGCCGACCTCGCCTTCGCGCGCAACAAGGCCGTCCCGCTGTTCGAGCAGGGCATCCGCCGGGCCGCGCTCCAGGCCGGGGCCCGCTACCTCGACGCCAGCCGGCTCTACCACGGCACCGAGGTCTGCCAGGACACCACCTGGGTGACGGGCCTGCACGCCGTCGACGGCAACTTCTTCGAGCCGAACGCGGTGCGCCAGTCGTTCCACCCCAACAGCAGCGGGCACGCCGCGTTCGGCGCCTGCCTGACCCAGTTCTTCCACGCCGACACCGCCCAGGCGACCTGCATGAACCCGGCGGGCACGCGCACGCCGAAGCTGTACGCGGGACTGCCGGAGTTCAAGCAGCTCAGGCACGCCGCCACCGGCAACTGCCTCGACGTCGACGGCAACTCCTCCCGCAACGGCCGCAAGCTGGTCTCCTGGCCGTGCGAGGGCACCCGCAACCAGGCGTTCTGGTACGACCCGGCCACCCAGGCCGTGCACACCGAGCTGTCGCAGGACCGCTGCGCCGACATCAACGGCGGCACCCTGACCGCCGGCACCGCCGTACAGGTGTGGGACTGCAACGCCGGCGCCGCCCAGCGCTGGACCTACGACGGCGCGCGACTGCACGCCGCGAACGCGCCGTCCCTGTGCGCCACCCTTCCGGGTACGGCCCGCGCCCTCGGCGACGGTCTGGTCCTGGCCGCGTGCGACGGCGCGGACCAGCGGCAGGTGTTCACCTGGGAGACCAAGCAGGCGCTGGCCTACACGCAGCTGAAGCTGGGCGGCAAGTGCCTGGACGTGCCCGGCACCAAGCCGTCCGGCGGCGCGAACCTGGTCCTGTACACCTGCGACGGCAACGCCGACCAGTTCTGGGCGTTCAACGCGATCTCCGGTCAGGTGCACAACCTGGCCGATCCCGGCCTGTGCGCCGACGTCGAGGGCGGCACGATGACCCAGGGCCGGCCGATCCAGGTGGCCAACTGCTCGGCGGCCATCGGGCAGTACTCGAACTCGATGCGCTGGAACGCGACCGGCGGCGGGTACGCCTCGCGGAAGGACCCCACGTGGCTGATCGCCGCCACCGGCACCGCCGACGGCACGCCGGTCACCCTGCAGCGCGCGGGCACCTGGACCCCTGGCCAGAGCCGCACCCCTGACCCGTGGAAGTTCCTCACGGCGGACGTCTACTAAGGACCGCCTCCGGCGCCGACGGCCTCCGCCGGCGCCGGACTCTCCTGAGCGGGACTGGGTGATCGGGCTTGAACTGTGGCTTTCGGCCCTCGATGCGCGGGCGTTGAGAACCGAAGGCTCGAACTCCTCGGTGATCATCCAGCCACCGGCGGTGGCACGAAAAGCCGTGATCGTCCTGATTACTGCAGCTAGCTCGCATCATGGCGGCGGTCGCGGGCAGGGGGCAGCAGGGGAGGAATGCTTGATGGAGCCTATGGAGAGCTCTCCGCCGCCGCCTTTGCTGGTCACGGTGCGCGACTTACAGGGTGGCGTGGTGGTGGGGTTGGCGGGCGAGCTGAGTTCGCACACCACGGCGCGCATGGTTCGGGAGGTGACCCGCATCCTGGCGCGGTGTCTTCGGCCGCCAAGGGTGGTGATGGATCTGTCCGCTGTGGACTTTTGCGATTCGTCCGGGTTGGGCGGGTTGGTGTGGGTGTGGAAGCAGGCCCATGAAGCGGGCGGGCGGTTGGTGCTCAGCGGCGCGCGTGGCATCTGCCGGCAGCTCCTGCACCGCACCGGAGTGGACCGCGCTCTCACCCACTATCCAAGGGTGACCGATGCTGAGGCGGCGCTGGCTGGGGGGACTAGCCGCAGGGCCTTCTTCGTCCGGGGGCTGCTTTACGGTTGCTGCCCCGCGAGCGTGGCCAGACCCTGGACGCTGTTGGGACCCAGCCGGAGTAGATCATCGGTTACCGGCACTTCCGAACAGGTAGGGCGTCCTTCCGTCAGCACGGAGCCAGGAGTTCGGTCCGCAGGTGCGCGAAGGTTTTGCTGAGGATCCGCGAGACGTGCATCTGCGAGATCCCCAGCTCGTCGGCGATCTCCTTCTGTGTGCGGTCGTCGAAGAAGCGCAGCTTCAGGATGGTCCGCTCCCGCTCGGGGAGGGCGCGCACCAGGGGGCGCAGGGCGTGCTTGTCGATGACCAGGTCGACGGAGTTGTCGTCGGCGGCGATCAGATCGGCCAGCACAGTGCTGTCGTCGTCCATGCCGGTGGGAACGTCTAGGGACAGGGTCCGGTAGGCCGCCGAGGCGTCCATGGTCAGCAGCACGTCCTCTTCGGAGATGTTCATGCGCCGCGCCAGTTTCGCCACCGTCGGCGATCGGCCCAGGTCCTGGGTGAGCTCGCCGGTCACCGCGTTCAATTCGGCGCGCCGGTCCTGGTAGACGCGCGGCACGCGGATGGCCCAGGTACGGTCGCGGAAGTGCCGCTTGACCTCGCCGTTGATCGTCACCATCGCGTACCCGCTGAAGGCGTGGCCGAGGGACGGATCGTAGCCGCGGATGGCCTTCATCAGCCCGAGGTAGGCCGCCTGCAGGATGTCGTCGAACGGCTCACCGCGGTAGCGGTAGCGGTAGCGGCCTCCATGATCAGGCCTCGGTGCATCCGCGTCAGCTGCTCGAGCAGTTGTTCGCGGCGGGCGTCGGCGAGATCCGGCTGCGCCAGCTCGGCGAGCAGCTCTTCAGCGGTGAGGCCCGGAGTGATCGTGTCGTGTGCAGCCATCGACTGCTCCTTCTATGGGGGAAGGAGGCGCAGCCGACCACGCCCACGCAGCGGCCCGCCTCCCGTTTTTCAACGGAGACGAAGCCCTCTGCTGGACTTCTCGGACAACGATTCCCCCTCGGCCAGATCCCGAAACCTGCCGTTTCACCCCCGTCGAAGCAGGAGCGGTGCGCGCGTCCGTCCACGGGCGGCCCGACGTTGGACCCGCTGGTCGGCGTGACTGTCCGGTCACCGGGAGCGAGGTGGCGGCAGGGATGGAGTACGGCGTAACGCGATCACCGCGCCCAGGCCCCCCGCCGCCTGGGCGGCCGGGGCAGCTCGGAGTCGGGCCGGCGGCTGAGCTGTTATCGGCACAGGCTTCGCTCGGCGGTGGTGGCGAGGGTCGTGGCGACCTGGTCGAGGGGATCCAGGGCGGCATCCGCGCCGACCAGCACCTGCGGCAGGTCCTTGGCAACCTGGAAGTCGTCGCCATACCGGCGACGGTCGCCTTGACCCTCGTCGACGACTTCCAGGACCATGTCCGGGCGCCGATCCGGCCGAGAATGTCGCCCTCATGCTTGACGAGCTCGTAGCGCGAACCACGCAATCGCAGGGGGCGGGGCGGTCGCTGTGAAGCCGGCCAGTCCGGAGGGATCAGCGGAAGCCTTCCGGAACTCACGCACCTGCACGGGCGCGGGCTCCCGGAGATCGGCCAACACCTTCACGCAGAGCTGCACTTGGAACGGCTGGGCCTGAATGGACGGGATCCCGTCTGATCAAGGTGGGTGCTCCAGCGCATATCGGACCTACTTGGCGAAGAAGGCTCCGGGGGGAAGCTCATCGACGGAAAGCGAGTCCATCCCTTGAAGTCGTTCCAAAGCCGCACCACGGCGCCCTCACCGCCACGCCCTACTCCACCCGGCGCAGGTCCCGCACCTCGGCCTGCGGCTGGTAACCGGCGGAGCGGTAGGTGGCCACGGCCGCGGCGTTGGAGCCTTCGGCGCACACGGTCGCGCTGGACGCACCCATCTCCCGCAGAGCCGCCGCGGCACCGACCGCCATCGCCTTGCCGTACCCGTGCCCCTGGTGATCGCCGTGCACGCCAAGGGGTTCAAGCAGGCCGGGCTTGCCCGGACCCGCCGACCAGACGGTCGTGGCCGCGACGGCGACGCCCTGGTCGTTGTACCCCACAAGGCAGCGGGCACTGGTGTACGGCGTGCCGGCCGCCATGGCATGCCATCGCTCCGCGCTGAACTTCGACCCTTGGAACGCCGCGCGGTGCACCGCGACCCGCTCGTCGACCAGTTCGGGGCCGACCACCTAGATGCGCAGACCGCAGTCCTCCACGGACTCGCTCAGCCCACGCACCATGGGGATCCACGGCTCATCCAGTTCCCAGCCGCCCTCCAGCAGCAACTCCCGGAACCGGCCGCCCCACAGCGCTTCGACGTGGGCCTTGCCCGCCGCCAGGACGCCGCGTTCGCCCCGTGACACGTCGTCGACCATCTGCCGCGCGAGATCTTCGTCCATGCGCGCTTCCGGGTCGACCGCCAGCCGTACCAGGTCTGACCCGTCGAGCAGGCCGACCCCGACGATCCTGCCCTCACGACTCCACGTTCGCAACGCCGCGGCGGTCCTCTCCGGGCCGAACTGCCAGTAGAACCCGACATCCCCCGGATGCAACTGCATCGAGGTCCCCTCGCGCCGCCACTCCGCCAGCGCGCGCACCACTTCGTCCAGGTCACCGACACCCGGCGTGCTCAACAAGACCGTCATCCCGCGATCAAACACGGCCACACCGGACGCGTCCAATGATTTAGCGCGAGCTCAAACACGCTCACCCACCGGAAACCCGGCTGGTCCACCACCACGGCGTTGTTGGTCCGCAGCGACGCCGATCACGCACTGATGGAACGCGGTCAACGAGCCTGATCCTCGGCAGTCTCCTGCCTGGAGGGAGGGTCAGGGTGCGAGCCGCCGACGGTCAGCCAGCCGAGGTGGTCGGCCAGCCGTCTCGCGGCGTCGAGCACAGCAGCGACGTGCGCCGTGGGTTCTCCGGAGCGCCACAGCAGGGACCAGGGGTAGGTGGCGGCGGGTTCGAGGGGTCGCCAGGTGGTGCCGGGGCGGGTGGAGGTGCGGAACGAGGAGGGGACGCAGAGCACGCATCGGTGCTGGAGCACGAGATCGGCTGCCGCCCGGGTGCTCTCGACGGTCCCCTCGTAGATGGTCGGCCTGAACCCGGCCTCGCGGCACAGCTCGACGACGAACTGGTTGAACTCCGGCGTCTCGGTGTCCTCGCCCATCAGGAGCGACTCGCCCGCGAGGTCCCTGACGCGGACGGCGGCGAGGCGGGCGAACCGGTGCTCGTCCGGGATGAGCACGCCCAGGGGATCGAGCCTGATCAACTCCGAGACCACGCCGGCCGGCACCTGCGAAGCCCGGCCGATCCCGACGTCGAGGCGGCCGTCCGCCAGTTGCCGGTACTGCTCCGGGGTACCGGCCTCCACCTGGTGGATGGTCAGCTCGGGGTGTCGTCGCTGGACCTCACGCAGGATCTGCGGCATGGAGTCGTAGCCGGCGTCGATGATGCCGACCCGCAGGGTGGGCGGGGCAGCGGCGGCGTTTCGTGCCGCGTGGGCCGCCCGGCCGAGATGGTCGAGGATCTGGCGGGCCTCCACGAGGAAGGCCGCGCCGGCGGGGGTGAGTTCGACGTGGTGGGTGGTGCGGTTCAGTAACCGCACGCCGAGTTCGCGTTCGAGCCGCTGGATCTGCTGGCTCATCGCGGACTGCACGATGTGTTCGCGCGCCGCCGCCCGGCCGAAGTGCAACTCCTCGGCCAGGACGACGAAGTAGCGGAGCTGGCGGATCTCCATGGACGCCACCCCTTCCCCGCCGGGCGGCCCACCTTGCCGGCTGGTCCTCACCCAGCCTAGGTCCTCGCCCCGCCGTACGTCCCGGGGCCGCCGGAGGTGCTGCGTCGCTGGAGGCGGGCGGGGTCGGGCCAGCGCACATCGGTCGCCAGGCCGAGCCGTTCGAAGAGCCGGATCAGCCCGGCGGAGGGGTCGAGCTGGCCGGGGGCGACGCCGTGCCGCGCGCACCCCGGTTCGCTGTGGTGGCCGTTGTGCCAGCTCTCACCGAACGACAGCAGGGCCAGCGGCCACAGGTCGGTGGACCGGTCGTGCTGCCTGGTCTTGTACGGCCGGCGGCCGATCAGGTGGCACAGGGAGTTGACGCTCCAGGTGACGTGCTGCAGCAGCGCCACCCGGATCAGACCGGCCCACAGGAAGGCGGTCAGCCCGCCGTACAGGGTGCCGCTGATCGCCCAGCCGGCCACGAACGGCAAGCCCAGGGAGAGGGCGCAGAGCAGGGGGAAGGCGCGCGCCACCCGTACGAGGGCCGGGTTGGCGAGCAGGTCGGGGGCGTAGCGCTCGGCCGAGGTCCGATCGTCGATGAACAGCCAGCCGAGGTGGGCGTGGGCCAGTCCCCGCAACTGCCCGCGCAGGCTGGTGCCGTACCGGTAAGGCGAGTGAGGGTCGCCCGGGCGGTCGGTGAAGGCGTGGTGGCGGCGATGGATGGCCACCCAGTCGGTCAGGTTGCCCTGGAAGCTCATCGAGCCCGCCACGCCGAGGACCACTCGCAACCACGGCCGGGCGACGAAGGAGCCGTGGGTCAGCAGCCGGTGGAATCCGACGGTGGTCCCCAGCCCGGTCACGATGTAGAAGACCGCGGCCAGGATCAGGTCGAGGAGGGTGATCCCCCTCCCCCACGCCAGGAAGATCGCGACGCCGAGCGCGAGGAACGGCACCACCACGATCGAGGCGGTCAGTCCCGCCTGGGTCCTGCCGACCGGGTCGCGCTCCTGGGCCCCGGGGAACGGGGATTCGCCGTCGTAGGTGGACCGGCTCTTCACCGGTGGTTCGGAAACAGTCATCGGTCTCTTTCGCCTTCCTAGACGACTCGGTCGTGCTCGTAACACCAGCGCCATGTCGACCATGGCTCCAGCGAGCCGACCACGGCGTGGTCGGTTTCCCGGTAGTGCGCCCGAGCGTGGGCGCCGGGTGAGTCATCGGAGCACGCGACCCATCCGCAGATCAGGCAGGCCACCAGCCGCCGCCAGGTCCAGCCGAGACTCAGGCACGCCGCGCATTCGGGCACTCCCCGGTCCACGAGCGGGAGTTCGTCGGCGTGGGTGCAGCGTGGGGCCTGCCCGTTGGAACGGACGCCGGTGGCGGCCGTGGTCAGGTCTCCTGTGTTCAGGGTCATGACGACCCCCTCACGGTGACGTCGACGCCGTGTGCGCCGACTGGTCACTTCCCAGTGAAGGCTGGACGGGAGCTATCGGAAACGGCCGATCGCAGCAAGCCTCATCACCGGAGACGATGACGGGTGTGCTCTCAGGCTCGCGTCGACGGTGCCTGCGTTTCGGTTTCACAGCCGCGACGAGCGGATGGCCAGGTCGACGACGCGGCCACGCCTGCTCGTGGCGGCCACGGCGGCGGCGAACAGGACGAGCTGATTGGCGACCTTGAGGAACAACAGCATGCCGACGGCGCCGGCGACCACCTGGTAAGCGGGGTTGGCCGCGGTGAGGTTGAGGAAGAACTGGCCGAGCGTCTTGAGGATCTCGATGCCGACGGTGATGAGCAGCGCCGGTCCCAGCAGGCGGCGGAGCCGTACACGCAGGCGGGGCGGGGCGCTGAGCAACGCGACGGCGAGCAGGGTGTTCACGCCGAGGCCGAGCACGAACGCGGTGCCGTCCAGCAGCCAGCGGGCCGGGAGCGCGTCGGTTCCGACCGTGTGACCGGCCAGCCAGGTCAGCAGCGCCTGGGCGCCGAAGGCGAGCGCGAGCGAGACGGCCAGCAGCAGGCCCAGGCCGGCCAGCACGCCCAGGTCGATGACCTGCCGCAGCCAGAAGCCGCCGGGGTACTCCGGCAGCCGCCAGATCGCCCGGCTGGCCGAGCGCAGCGTGTCCATCCAGAACAGGCCGGTCAGGATCAGGCCGACGGTGGCCACCAGTCCGGCCGTTCCCCGCGCGTCGCGCAGGGCCTGCACGTCGAGGCGGGGGAAGTTGCCGGTGAGATAGTCCTGCACCGTGGCCAGGACCACCGGATCGTCCAGGCTGTGCCCCAGGATGGCGAACCCGAGCAGGCCCAGGGAGAAGGTGGCGAAGAAGGCGTGGTAGGTGAGCGCGGCCGACAGCCGGCCACCGTCGGCCTCGTCGTACCGGATCACCGCGCGCACGAGGTGGTCCAGCCGTCCGTGCCGGCGGCGGGCGCCCGCCCACGCGAGGGCGAGGCGCTGGCCTAACGAGCCGATCGTCATGCCAGGGTGCTACCCACTGCGGGGCTTGTCACGGGCGGGCACGCTTTCGATGGCCCGGATAAGGGCGGCCAGTTCGGTGGCCGCGGCGGTCGAGCGGGGCCACCACGCGCCGTCCACGGGGCGGCGGGAGTCGAACGGGGATCCGAGGCTCAGCCGTACCGCCGGGGCGGTGGCCGGTGACTGTGCCGGGAGCGGCGCGATCGGATGGGACGCGGTTTGGCTCGGCGTCATGGACGGCCGCCTGTCTAGGCCAGTTCTGGCCGGAGAGAATGGGGGACACTCGATTCAGGAAAGCGAACATTTGTTGGAAAATATTCCCCGCTTGTGAGGCGCAGGCGCCCACGGATGACGGCGGCACCGGGGACGAGCAGAGGACCGCCCGCTTCTGTGGTGTCCAGGCCTGCTCCTTGTGAGTCGCACCCCGATCGATGAACTGGGAGATCACTGGTGATGAGCGACTCGCCGCCTGCCTGGAGAAGATGCCGACCGGGCAGCTCGAAGAGGCGGTCGCGGCTGCGCAGTTGCTGCTCAGGCGCTCGAACGAAGGCGTCGTGCGCCTGCTTCCGCGCGAGACGGTCTGGCGAAATGAAGCCCCGTTTTCCGCTATTTGCGGAAACCTTCCATCGATGGGGATGAGAAAATCCCCCGATTGAATAATGCGGTACAGTGAGGATGCCGATGGTATTTCGCGCATAGACCTGCCAGGTCAGGGGCGCACCCCCCGGCAAAGCACCTCTTTTCGGAGCTTCGAAAGCTCAACGGCAACCCGAACGCGAGGCGCAACATGAGCAGCGCTCATGGAACTCTGAACTCCGTCGTCAAGCCCACCGGGCCGGACGCAGCCGACACACCCCCCGACCACCGGGCCAACGCCCAATGGCTCAAGGACAACCCGGCCGCCTTGCCCCAGGTGAGCGCCGGCCGCTGGGCCGTCTACGACCGTGCCGGCCAACTGCGCGGCCACCTCGTCGGCGACGGCCCGACCCGCGACACCCGCTTCCGGGCGATCGCGATCTCCAAGCCGCAGACCGACGAGCCGGATGGCGCCGGCATCACGCTGCATGACGCCGGGGCGCATCTCCTGGACACCGCGGAGTGATCGAGGGACCGACCTGACCTAAGAGGGGTGGGCGCAGTTCTCGACCGCTGCCGCTGCGCTACGTGCGGACGAGCGGTCCTGCAGCGCCCCACGAGTCTTATGCGCATTTTCCGGAGGCTGGCTCCGATATGGCGTCTCTGAAATTCGTCTGTTCAGCCGAATTTCAGAAATCGCGTAATTCCGAAATCAATGAGGTACGGTAGTAGGTACCGAGGACTCTTCGAGCGTTGGCACCCGAGTCTGCGTCGCCCCCGGCGAACCACCACCGGCCCTCTGCACAGGGCCCGGACGGTCAGGCAGACCATGTCGCCGACGCTTCTTCCTCAACGCTCCGTCTCATCCGCGGTTCCTCGGGTGGATTCCACGCTACGGCTCAGCCTCGGCCCGGTGCTGGATCGCCGAGCCGTCGTGGATGGCGCCTGGTGGCCTTACTCCTGCGACGCGACAGCCGAGCTTCCCACCCTCATTGCCGCCGTCGACCAGCGACTGGGCCGGACCACGCTGCGGATCGGCGTGCATCGGGACACGTGGCAGCACCTCCCGCGCCGGCTCCCCGCGCGCGGCCGGCAGGTCCGCATCGGCTGGTTCCGCCATGCCGACCCGCGTGTGATCACTCTCGTCTTCGCCGTCGGCGAGCCGGTCGTCCTGCTGATCATCCCGCCGGACGCCGCCGCCGGAGTGGCGCTGGCGACATTCAAGCTGACCCTCCAGGACACCGCCGGCATGTCACTCGATGAGAGCGGCCTACCCCTTGACCCCGGGTTCCGCGCGGCGACCACCACCGGCCCGGCCCGCTGGGAGAACGAGGGCGGCTCCGTGCTCGCGCAGCAGACAGCACCGGCGTGAGGTCACCCATGTACCGCCTGCCGGCTGGATCGAGCGGTTCAGGTACCGCCCGTTTTGGCGGCGGACCGCTCTCCGGCCGGCAGGCAGCCAATCCGTCGTCGACTTCTCCGAACAGGAGTCCGCTCATGACCGTCATCGCCACCGCCCCGCTCAGCGGAGCAAGCGCCTCTGCCCCGACTCTGGTGCAGCTGTCCGGGGACATCGACATCTTCGCCACGGCGCAGCTGCGTCAGCGGCTGTTCAACGCCCTCGACTCCAGCACCGGCCTGCTCGTTCTGGACCTGTCGCGGGTCACCTTCTTCGGGGCCGGCGGCCTGGGCGTGCTGATCGGCCTGCAAGGCCGTGCTCGGGCGCGGGGCATCACGCTCGCTCTGACCGGCGTTCCGCCGCGCGTTTCCCTGCTGCTGCGCCTCACCGGGCTGGACCGCCGCTTCCCGATCCGGCCGTGATCGGCCTGCCGGCCTGTTCGATTCCTCGCTGTGACGGGCCATGACGGCACCACGCCGTTCACCCGGCCTCGCCAGGCGACAACTGCATCCATGTCAGATCGAACGGCACGCCCAGTCAGCCGATCCGGGGGAAGGCGTAGGAGGCCGGTCAATCGCTCGACCGACCGGCCTCCCGCTCTTCCCAACCCTCGCCGGACGACAGGAGACACGCGCCAGGCTGGCCACCCGCACGCCACGACGCCCGGGAAGGATTCGCCCCGCCGCAAACTAGCCCGCCGTTTCCAGAGATCAGCCGGCGGGGTTGACCTGGATGTCGAAGGGCTGCCTGTTGTTGGCCGTGTTGCGGTCGTCGCGGCTGTACACCTGAACGCATCCCCTCAGCGTCGCCGGGCCCTCGATGCCGGGGTCGACCCGGACCGGGATCAGCGCCGTAGCGGTCTGGAACGTACCCAGTCCGGGCGGGAAGCTGCAGCGCACCTGGTTGTGCTGGGGAAAGGTCTGGCAGTTCGCCGGGAAGATCGGCCCCTCCGGGGCGACCCCGTCGGGCAGGGTGACCACGACCGAGAACGGCGAGGCCGTACGGTCGGGGCCTTTGTTGGCGACGAATCCGCGCACGGTCGTGACGCCGCCCGGCGTGGTGGCGTCCGGATCGATCCTGACCACCTCCAGGTCGGAGCTGGAGACGTTGGCGAGGGCCGTACCAGCCCCGAGGAGAGAGAGGGCGAAGCCCGCCGCGACGGCTCCGGTGAGGAGGCTCGATCGTGACACTTTCGATCACCTTGTTTTCTGGTTCTACCTGGTCGACTGCATGATCACTTCCCGTCGAATGATCTTCGATGCGCCGCCTGGAGATCCCATGCTCAATGATGGCTGATCGTTGGCAATCGCCGGTCGACGACGATGGTGACGCGGCTTGCTCGGGACCTGAAAGACCGCGTTCGACACGGCCTCCGTCGGCGGGGATGGAGCGCTCCGGCCAGAGCCTTGTAGGCAGCGCCTTGCAGGAGGACGTGCCCGTGGTCGGCGTCGTGGTCGCGTGCGAAATCGGGCGCCCCGGCAGGCGCACGCTCAGCTCTTGCGATAGGTGATCACCTTGTCGCCCTTCGCCGGCCAGGCCATGATCAGCAGGCGTTGCCCGCCCTCCTCCTCTCCCGGCCAGTCGAACATGTCGTAGTGCACGCGGATCCGATAATGGCCCGCGCGGCCGTCGAGGGCGAGGTCGGGGTACGGCTCGCCGCCCATCGCGTCGGCCAGGAGGATCTGGCCGCCGGGGCTCTCGTAGCCGATCTCGGTGACGTGGTCCCAGCCCTTGACCTCGACCGGCGGGCGGCGCGGGTAGGTCTCGACCGTGACACACAGCTCGAAGTCGGAGTGCACGCTGATCATCAGGTGGCCGGGCAGCGCGGCTACCAGGCCCTCCTCCTGGGTCTTCTCCAGCAGGCCGTCCTCGAACGGGTCCGGGCCCGTCTCGGTCTCCTCGTAAGCCTCGATGATCCCGTAGTCGGTCCACTGCGGCTCCCGGATCCTGGTCGCCGTGGCGGGCCGGATCAGCGGGCGGTGGTCGGGCCGGGAGTCGCACATGCGTTGCGCGTCCGCCTCCCACTCCTGCATCTCGCGGGCCGATTCGTCCGCAGCGGCCTTCGCTGTGGCGGCGGCGGGCGGGCAGACCGGCGCGATCGGGTGGGTCAGCGAGTCGCGGGCGAGCCCGTGTTCGGCCAGCTCCCGGGCATCGTTGCGCGTGTAGAGTCCGCACAACCAGCGGGCGTGAGCGACCGCCTCGGCGTCGGGGGTGGTGGCGGGGAACTTGATCAGATTCGCCTGGCGCAGCGCGCAGACGAGCTTCTGATCAGCGGTGAGCTCCGTCGGCCCCTCGCTCGACCACGACTCCCCCGGCCCGCACGCCGCGTCGGCCGTGATCGTGCCGCGCGCCAGCGCCGCGCCGGGCAACAGGACCAGCCCAGCCAGTACGGCAAGCCGTACCACCAGCAGCGGCCGGGCCGGGGCGAGCGGGTAGAGCACCCGCAGGAGTACGGCGGAGCCGAGCAGCGCCAGGCTGTACCAAGCCGGGGAGATCCCGGAGGCCGGCGAGGCCGCGTCCCTGCCTACCGCCTCCCATTCCAGGCGCATCTCGTGCCAGCTCTCCTCGGAGGCCGGGGTGCTGACCAGTCCGGCCAGTCCCACCAGGGCGGCGAGGGCCAGCGCCGGCGGCGTGAAGCGCACCAGGGGCCTGGTCCGAAGCAGGACGGTCGCCAGGACCAGCAGGGCCGGCGCGCCGACGCCGATCATGATGTCCAGGTCCCGCCAGGTCTGGGCGAGCCCGTCGACGACGCCGTCCTGAAGGAAGGGCTCGATCACGCCGGTGTCGCCGACCCAGCGGTAGGCGCCGTGGGCGAGGTTGACGGCGGCGGGAAGCAGCGGGAGCACGACCGCCGTCGCGGCCAGCGGCCACCATCTGGCGGGCCGGCGAACCGGCCGCCTGATCGTGGCCGGCTCCGGCAGCGGCCCGGCCAGCTCGTGGGCGGTTCTGGCCTGCCACACCAGGCCGAAGACACTGACGGCGCCGAGGAGCTCCAGGATGATCAGTTCCGGTGGGTATCCGTCGCCGCCGACGTAGGAGAGGTAGCCGTAACTGCCGTTCGCCAGCGACATCAGCGGGGCGACGGCGCCGATCCGGATGGTCGCGGCGCTGAACCGTGGGTCTCTGGTCTGGGCGATCAGGATGCACACCGTCCAGACCGCCCAGCCGTACTCGTAGCCGCCGGCGACCGTGAAGACCCAGGCGACGGCGTTCAGGTCGAGGTGGCTCGTGAGTGTCCAGCCGAACCCGGCCAGGCCGGCCAGGCCGCCCACGACCAGCGCGAACAGCCGCAGCCATCGGGGGGCGACGCCCCGCAGCACCAGGAAGAACATCACCACGGTGGTCAGGAAGGCGACCTCGTCCACGGCGTCCAGGCCGATCCAGAGCCAGCGGAGGTCCCAGGAGTTGCGCGAGCCGGAGAAGGGGATCAGGACCATGATGGCCAGGGAGATGCCGACACCTAGGTAGAGGCCAAGCCGGAGCAGGCCGACCCGCCACCCGCGCGGGGTGAGCTCGCCGCGCTCCCGGCCCCGCAGCACCTGCCACAACATCCAGGCCTGGAGCACCCCGGCCAGCATCGCACCGGCGATCACCCAGAGGGGCGGGTCTCCGGCCTCGCCACGGGTGAAGGGAACGGCTGACAACCGCCCAGAGCAGCTTCGGGTCGGTCGCGGCCAGCACCGCGAGGAAGGCGACGCAACCGAGGGAGAGCAGGGCGGCGATCCAGCCGAAACGGTAGCGACGCATGGGGCACATCTCTCAAGGGGGGTGATCAAAGCGCCCACCCTAGCAATTCCCGACAATGCGGGCCAAATTCTCAATTATCGGGAAATGGATAAGTTTAATGTCGCTGAAAGGAAATTCATCCATGCAGTTCAGGCCGCAGGCCAACCCCGTCGAGGAGCGTCGGTGAACAATCCGCCCCTGAGGTTCTGGGAAGTCCTCGACGACACCCGTGGGGGCGACGGTGAAGGCATCGACTTGTGGCGCGGAACCGCCGACATCCGCAGGGTCGTCGCGGCCGCCGACCCCTTCAAACGCGGTGCCGAACTCAAGATCCTCTACGCTTGCACCCCCCACGACACTGCCGCGATCGAGGCGTTCTACCAGGACCAGCCCCAAGGGGCGCTGGTCGATCTTCACTCGCGTCACGAGTTAGGCCACGGCACGCCCGTACCAGAGTTGCTCTTGTCCCGACCTGCCCCGGCGTCCGGGGGCAGGTCATGTACTTCTGAACAGCCGGTCCAGGTGCACGTCGATCGCGGCGAGGGCGTCCTGGGGCTCGATGACGTCGAGTTCGATCAGAGGGGTGAAGCCGGTGAGGGCGAGGAGCAGGTTGGTCTCGGTCGCCGGGTCGCGGTCGGGGTCGATGTGCCCGTCGGCGATCGCCTGGCGGACCAGCCGCTCGACGACGGCCCGCCCTTGCACGAGGCCGCGGCGCGCCTGCTCGTGCACGGTCTCGTCGTGCAGCGCCTCCAGCACGTAGGCGGCGCTCATCCGGCTGGTCGCGCGGGCGTCGGCATGCAGGGGGAGCATCTCCGCGAGCGTCATGCGCAGCACGTCACGGGGGTGCGGACGGTCGCCGAGCTTTTCGAGCCCCTGCTGGACGCGCACCGAGGTCTGCTCGGAGGCGAAGTCCATGGCGAAAGAGAGCATGGCGGTCCGGGTGGCGAAGTAGTGCTGGAGCTGCCCGAGCGACATGCCCGCCTCCTGCGCCACCACGCGCATCGTCAGCTGGGTGACGCCGCGTTGTTCCACCACGCGCCACAGTGCGCGGGCGATCGCTTCGCGGCGTCCACGGTGATCCACCTGTTTCGGCATCGCCCGTCCTTGCCTCCGTTTGCAATACGGTTGACATAATACACTTGACCGATAACCCTGGGGTGCACTCGAGGGAAGGAATCGGCATGTCCGAACAGCCGAAGGTACGGACCACCGAAGGCGTGGTGCAGGGGCTCCGGCGGCAGGGGCACGTGGTGTTCCGCGGCATCCCCTACGCCCAGCCGCCGGTCGGAGCGCTCCGCTTCGCCGCGCCCGCCCCGCCGTACCGCTGGGAGGGGACCAGACAGGCGGTCGAGTTCGGCCCCGTGGTGCCGCTGTCGCTGCCGATCGACGTGCCCCCGCAGGGGGCCGACTGGCTGACGCTCAACGTCGGCACTCCGGATCCCGGCGCGGCGGGCCTGCCGGTGCTGGTGTGGATCCCCGTGGGCGGGTACCTCTCGGCGGCGTCGAGCGACCCGATGTTCGACCCGACGGCGCTGGCCGAGGCGGGCGTCGTCGTGGTGACCGTCAACTGCCGCGTGGGCGCGGAGGGCTTCGCGTTCCTCGACGACGTGCCGCCCAACCGGGGATTCCTCGACCAGATCGCGGCGCTGGAGTGGGTGCAGCGCAACATCGCCGCCTTCGGAGGCGACCCCGGCCGGGTCACCGTGGGCGGGGTGTCCGCCGGGGCGGGCTCGGTCGCCGCCCTGCTGACGATGAAGTCCGCGCGCGGCCTGTTCCGGCGGGCCATCGCCCATTCGGTGCCGGGGCTGTACAGCACCCCCGTGCTGGCCCGGCAGGTCACCGCCGCGTTCGCGGACCGGGTCGGCGCGGCGGCTGCCACCGCCGAGGCCCTGCGCGACATCGACCCCTGGCGCCTGGCCGCCGAGCTCACCTCCTTCAACGCCGGCCTCCACGCGCACCGGGAGCGCTGGGGACGTCTCACCGAGACCGGCACCGCGCTATGCCCGGTCGTCGACGGCGAGGTCCTCCCCGAAACGCCCTGGTCCGCGCTGACCGGCGCCCCCGCGAGCGGGATCGACCTGCTCGTCGGCCACACCCGGGACGAGTTCCGGTACTTCAGCGTCGTGAGCGGACGGTACGGCACCTTCACCGAGGAGGACGCCGACGCTGCTTTGGTACTGCAGGCGCCGCGGCCGGACGGCGCGCAGGCCTACCGTGCCGCGTTCCCGCACGCAACCCCGGAGGAGCTGGTGGAGACCGTGTACTCGGACGCCCTGTTCCGCATGCCGTCCCAGCAACTGGCCGAGGCGAACACCGCGGCCGGCGGCACCTCGTACCTGTTCGAACTGTGCTGGGTCGCTCCGGCCCGCGGCGGCATCCTGGGCGCCTGCCACAGCCTCGACATGCCCCTGGCGTTCGGCACGCTGGACAGCCCCGTCGCCACCCAGCTCATCGGCGAGGCGCCGCCTCCCGAGGCCGTCGCGCTCTCCGGTGAACTTCGGGAGGCTTGGGTCCGCTTCATCACCACCGGCGACGCGGGCTGGGCCGCCCACCGGCCCGGCGAGTACCTCACCCGCGTGCTGGACACCGAGTCGAAGACTGTGCCCTACCCGGAACAGGTGTCCCGCCAGATCTGGGCAGGCCACTCCCCCGCCCCCTTCGATCTTTCGTGATTGTCCGGGTCGGCTCCTATGGGGCCTGACGGCATGGACCAGGCTTCGCTCAGTTGTGGGCTGCCTCCCTGGCGCGTTCGATGTCGTTGATGTGCGTTTCGGTCCATTGGCGCAAGGCCCTGATGGGCTCGGCGAGGCTGCGGCCGAGTTCGGTGAGGTCGTAGTCGACGCGGGGCGGGATGGTGGGGTGCTGGGTCCGGGTGATGAAGCCGTCGGCTTGGAGCGCTCGCAGGGTCTGGGTGAGCATCTTCTGCGAGATGCCTTCGAGGCGGCGGCTCAGGTCGGTGTAGCGCATGGTTCCACCGAGGAGCGCGTCCACGACCAGGATCGTCCACTTGCCGGCGATGTGGTCGAGGACCTGACGGGTGGGGCACTTGGCGGAGTAGACGTCCGCCGGCAGGCCGGATGACTCGACGATGTTCACAAGATGGAGAGTAGCGCACTAATTAGTGCCTTCTTCCTAATAGAGAGCGACTCTCCGATAGTTGAGACATGACCAGCACGCTTTCGGTCGCCGAGGCGATCCGCAGCCGCCGTACCGTCCGCCACTACCTGCCCGACCCCCTCCCGCCCGCAGTGCTCTCCGAGTTGCTTGCCCTGGCCGTGGAGGCGCCCACCAGTTGGAATCTGCAAGATCGCTCGATCGTCGTGGTCGACACCCCCGAGGGGCGCGACGGGCTGACGTGGGCCACCGGGGGGCAGCCGCAGCCGCAGGAGGCGCCGCTCGTCCTGGTCTTCGTCGCTGAGCCCGAAGCTTGGCGCGCCGACCATGACGACGTCTACGAACAGGCGCGGCGCAATCAGGCGTGGAACGAGGAGTTCATCACCATGTTCTCGGCCGCCTCGCAGTCCTTCCAGGAGGGCCTGCAGGGGCGTGGCCTGCTGCGCGAGTACGCGGTGAAGGACGCGATGATCGCCGCCACCTACGTCATGCTCGCCGCCACCGAGATGGGCCTGGCCACCTCGCCGATGAACGGCTGGGACGAGGCCAAGGTGAAGAAGGTCATCGGCATCGACGACCGTGACGACCTCGCCATCGCCTTGCTGGTCTCGATCGGGTACCCGGCCGAGGAGCGCCGCCACCCCGGCCGCCGGCCCATCGGGCGCAACGTCTTCCACCACCGGTACGGCGGGGCCCTTGAGCCGGCTGTTATGGGTTGATGTTCATGGCGACCTGCCGACAGGCGTCCAGCAAGAAGTAGCTCCGGGAGCACAAAGTCGTACACGGGGGCTGGAGCATTCGCTGTGGAGGTCGGTGGCGAATCACCCATCAAGGGGCGTGTGGATGCCGTGGGCTCGCGTCAGCCGTACTTCCGAGGTGGGCCGGTCTCGGGTGTCGTCGCCAGGTCAACCCGCACCAGGTTCATGTTGATGACCGGCACCTGGCTCTACGGATCTCGGCCTCACCGGTCACGTCACCTCGAAAGCGGTGACGAACTCCGTGGTCGCTTGCGCGAGGTCGGTGAGGAACTGGGCACGGTCGAAGCTCTCGTCTTCGACCGTGCCCGGTGGAGGCGTGTGCATGAAGCTGAAGTGTCCGGCGCCGGGCACGACGCGAAGATCGACCGGTGCTGGGGCACTCTTCAACCGGATGGCCAGCTCGACAGGGGTGACGGTGTCCTTCTCCCCTGCGTAGAGGAGAATCGGTGCTGTCACCGCGTCCAACGCGCCCGGAGCGGCGAACCAGCCGGCGGCGGGCGCATACAGGACGAGACGGCCGACGCGTGGCTCTCGGGGAACATCCAACGGCCTGCCGTCCCGTCCCCAGGGCGTCGCCCCGGCCAGGCACAGGCCAGCCCAGCCACCGATCGAGTGGCCGACCACGACGACAGCCGCGTCCGGAGAGGCCCACCGGTGAAGCGCCTCGACCAGCCCCGCCGGGCGTGCAAGCAGCTCGGCGGTGGTCGCCTCCCGCGCGGCGAAGCGCTCGAAGTACGGCGCGATGACCTGGCTGTCGTGAGCGGCGAGGTGCTCCAAGAGGGGCAGGTAGCGCTCCGGATCGCCACCTGCTCCTGCAGCGAAGAGCACGACACGCTCATGCTTCGCGGGACCCAGCGTCAGGGCCTGCATGTCACTCCTCCACTTGTGGCGTTCTCCGAGGATCGGTTCGCTTCATTTCGTCTGCGACGGCCTGTCGGATGTTCTGATCTCGGCCACCCCTTCGGGCAAGTCGGCGGTGGACAGCCGCTGATCTCAACGGGGAAGGAGCGTGCTCTCCAGATCCTTGATCCGGCCGTAGGAGTCGAGCTCGGCGCGGAGACTGGATCCGCCCGGATGACGGCCGCCGACGAAGCCCGGTCCGCTCTCCACCTGCCAGCCCTGCTGGACCAGGAAGCTTTCGACCAGCGTCCGGTGATCGAGCTCGTAGGTGGACAGCGCCTGCCCCAGAACGGACAGCACACGCTCGGGATGAGCGGGCGCGAACACCACGTCCGGCACGTTCTCCAACAGGACGAAGAGGGCGCCGCCCTGGTAGGGGCCGCGGTAGTAGCAGCGGCCGGTCACGCCCGCCGACAGCAGGGCGAGCAGATGCCCGTCGGCGCGGTCGAGCGGCAGCGACGGCTCGGTCAGCTCCGGAATGCCGTGCTGCCGTCCGTGGTCACGCAGCCATTCCGCGGCGCGCAGCAGGTCCGGCGGGAGGTTGCTCTGCGTGTTCGCCCACGCCCAAAGCCAGCTCTGGTCACCGTGACTCTCCGTCCCCAGCAGCTGTAGGGGAAAGCGGAGGTCGTCGCCGAAGAAGATGAGTCCTGCGCGGGTGTCTACGGACCAAGGGCGGTTGCCGAGCAGATCCATCAACGCGAACTGGCGGGCCAACGACGTGGCGACCGAACGGGAGAGCTGCTGGGTCAGAGGGTTCATCGGGTTCCTTGTATCGCGCGTGCTGACGTCTTGAGCCAACCAGCGCCCACTGGGATCTCACTGGTAAGCCGCTGACGCCGACCCTGTGCGTGAGCGGCTCGGCGGCACCAGGACCGCCGCAGGCTGCTGAGCCGCCTAGCAACCCGCCGAGACTGTGCCGGGCATGCGGGCCGCTGGAAGGGCCCTCCGTGATGGAGAGTGACTGGCCGTTGGTGTGTGGCGGGGCCGGCGGCCGACGACGCTCCTGTGCGCTGGCCATCGCGAGCCCGGCCACCCCTGCGCTGGCGGCCAAAGCCTCCCGGTCGGCCCGCCCATCGGCCGACAGCCCCCGTTGATCGCGCCGATGTTCTCCCGCAGCCGCGACAGGCGGTTGCAGGCGGGCGCCACGGCAGGGGTCGTCTTCGTGCATTGGCTGATCTTTCATAGCTTCTACGTCATGGGCGTGCCCCTATTGCCTGGGTGGCCAGGATTGCGATCTTCTGGGACATCACGCAACCACTGGAGGCCCGCTCCCCTCAGTGGCTGCGCGGCAGGTGGCCCAGGCGGCGGCCGCCTATCACATCGTGGCTCTGACCCTGTGGTTTCTCGGCATCGTCACCTTGATCACGACGCGGTTCTGGGCGTACACCTTGATCTGAGCCAGGGACGTTCACGCCGAGGCGTATCAGGTCATGCGACCGGCCGCGCCGTCCGCAGTCCCGCGCGGGCCTGGATGTGCGCGGTGGCCTCTTCCAGTCCCTCGGCCAGCGTGGTGTTGTCCTCGTAGGTGACCCCGTCCGGGACCGCGTTGGCGCCGGAGGGGTCGGCGTCCCAGAAGTTGCCCCGGTAGACGACGTTGCTCAGCGGGGGCGACACCTGCAGCACCGCGGTGTTGTCGGCGCCCGTGACCACGTTGCCCTCGACGGTGACCCAGGCGGCGCCGTAGTCGGTGTAGAGCCCGAAGTTGTACGGCGTGCGCGTGTCCCTGATGACGTTGCCGCTGATCTCGGCGCCGTCGGCGTGCGAGCTGCCCTGAGGGCCGGACAGGTAGATGCCGCCGCCGTCGGCGAGCACGCTCATCGTGCCGGTCGTGAGGTTGCGCAGGATGCGGGTGCGCCGGCCGGGTCCCGCCACGATGCCGCAGTGCGGGACCTCGCGGACGTGGTTGCCGGCGACGGTACAGCCGTCGGTGCCGGAAAGGGCGATGCCAGGGGAGCCCGAGTAGTCCAGGCCGACGCGCTCGACCAGGTTGTCCTCGACGAGGACGTCGCTGCTGCCGGTGATCGTGATCGCCGAGGCGGACAGGGTGTCGAAGTCACAGCCGCGCACGACCAGGCCCGAGCCGCCGGTCAGGCCGAGCCCGGCGGCCCCGAGCCGGGTGAACCGGCAGCCCTCGAAGACGACGTCGGCGGCGTCCTCGACGACGACGCAGGCGGGGATCGTCTCGGAGCGGCCCGGCACCGTGACCCACGCCTGGCCTTCGACGATGACGACCTTCTCGATGGGGCCGCCGTCGTAGTGGCCGCTGCCGTGGTAGTGCAGGAAGCCTTCCGGGCTGCTGGGACGCAGCCAGGTGGCGTCGGCGAAGACCAGACCGCGGAAGGAGACGCCGTGCGCGCCGGTGACGCGCACCAGGGTCTCCAGGGCGGGCGCCACGACGCGGGGCCCGTCGCCGGGGCGGGGAAGGTAGCGCAGCCTGTGGTGGCCGGGGCGGGAGCGGTCGAGGACGAAGGTGCCGGGTTCGGTGAGGAAGGCGGCGTCGTTCTCGATCCTGGTGGGCAGCGGCGGGCCGGCCTGGACATGCTCCTCCCACGTGAAGTTGTAGAGCTCGATCGCGCGGGCGAAGGCGGGCTGCGCCATCGTGATCGCCGCGCCGTCGCCGTCGGCGCTGACGGCGGCAACGCCCATGCGGGCCTCGGTCCACGGGTAGATGCCCCGATGGACGACCTCGACGTCGGACGGGCTGCGCCAGGCGAGCGGGGCGGCGCTGTCCGTGACGTAACCCGTGACGGTCCGGGTGGCGTGGCCGGGGAGGGCGTCGATGCCGGCGCGCTCGGTACGGCGGAGCGGATCGCCGACGTAGAGCTGGCGGGTGTCCAGGTCGCCGACGTCGGCCACCAGATGTCCGTCCTCCTCCCGCCAGCCGGTGATCTCCCGGCCACCGCTGACGACGGCCGTCTCCTGGGCGGCGGTGCCGTACCCGAAGGCCTGGTAGGTGATCCGATGCCCGTCGCGGCCGCCGTCCTCGCCGGCGAGCACGAGGGGCGCGGTCAGCGTGTGGGTGCCGGCGCGCAGGTGCACGACCACGTCGCCGGACAGCTCCCGGGCGGCGAGCCTGGCCCGGTCGAGGGTCGCGAAGGGGCTTTCCAGAGTGCCGGGTCCGGCATCGTCGCCGTTCGGGGAGACGTATAGTTCTTCCTTGTTTATGGCGTACATGGGTGTATACCGTAAACAAGGAGGACGGAATGAGCAAGGCGCACGACCCCGATCTCGGGGTGGAACTGCTGTGGGACCAGGGCCGGCGTGCCGGGCTGAGCACGGACCGGATCGTGCGCGCGGCCGTCGAGGTGGCGGACGCCGAGGGCCTGGCCGGCCTGTCGATGCGCAAGGTCGCCGAGCGCCTGGGCTTCACCACGATGTCGCTGTACCGGCACGTGCCGGGGCGTGACCACCTGGTCGACCTGATGCAGGACACGGTGCTGGCCGGCGTCACGGCGCCCGGCGGACCGACCTGGCGGGCACGACTGGAGGCGTGCGCGCGGCAGGGGTACGAGCTGCGCAAGCGGCACCCGTGGCTGGCGGAGATCCGGGGCGGCCGGCACACTCCCGGACCCAACGCGGTGGCGTACTACGACTCGATGCTCGCCGCCGTGCGCGACACCGGCCTGACGCCGGCCCGGATCATCGCCGTGGTCGACCTGGTCGGCAGGTTCGTCGACGCCGAATCACTGCGGCTGCTGGAGATCAGGCGGGCAGAGGAGAGCAGCGGCGTCAGCCACGAGGAGTGGTGGGGGGCGCGCGACTCGCTCTACGCCCGCCTCGACCGCTATCCGACGCTCACCTGGGTGTGGGAGTCGGGCGGCTACGACGAGCCGGAGGACCCGTTCGAGTTCGGCCTGGCCCGCCTGCTCGACGGCGTCGAGCTGCTCATCACCCAAGAGCGTTACGAAACGCGTGATGAAAGCCGGTGTCAGGTGTGCGGTGAGCCGGTGGAGCAACCAGCGTCAGGACGGCCGCGCGCGTACTGCTCGCGAGCGTGCCAGCAGCGCGCCTACCGCCGACGCCGGACGAACGCCTGACCCACCGCCAGGCCACCACTTCAAGCACAAGCATCCGCTCAACACCTTCCGAGTCCCGGCCAGCACGGTCGGCCTGGCTGGCGCGGTCAGCTACTGAGAGCTGGCCGAGCATCCGAATCCGAAGCCCCATGCCTGGTCCTGGACGGGCATGAAAGCCCAGCTCCGCCCGCGTGACCGAGGGGCGGGGTGGACGGTGGGGTGAATGCTCGCGACCCTGGGCGTGTTGGCGATGGGTGTCTCAGCCTCCGAGCGAGCGCACCCGCGACCTGACCGGCGCGCCCGGGTCGGGGCCGGAGCTCTCCGACATGCCCATACAGCCCAGCCCAAGGCCGACACCCGCAGCCCTGACCCAACGCCCTGATAGGCCTGCGACTCCCCCAGGATCGACGGGAGCCAACATGCTGCCTGCTACCCGTCGGCGGATCCGGGCCGTCCGGAAGAGCTCAGCATCTCGATGAACGTGCCGGGTTCGCTGGTCGAGGGCCGATCGCTGACCTGCCCGTCGCCGATCTCAATGACGCGCCACACGCCGTCAGCCCGCAGAGCCAGATCCACGGTCACGAACGGCAGGCCCAACCCCGCGATCAGCGGCGCGAACCGTGTGACGTCCAGGTCGCCGGGCGGGAAGTCGTGCGGGTTGTCAGGGTGCGGGCCGATCAATCGGCACTCGCCGTGGACCCACCAGGTGCGCGCTTCGGCGGAGACGAACTGTTCGAAACGGCGCAGCACGAAACCGCCGACGAAGTCGTCCTCGCGTAACTGCCGCAACCGGCACGCTGTCGCCCAGGCGGCGTCCACGTCCCCGGCATCCGGAATGAAAGCCGCTTCGTTCCAGTAGTGCTTCATCGATTTGACGTAGTCGCGCAGTACGGCAGGGCCCGCACCAAGCTGGGCGCAGGCAGCCTGGAAAGCGGTCCGCTCATCACCGGCGGTCCACACGGAGAATGGCGTCGCATCCGACAACGCGTCGTACCAGCCGGGCAACTCGTGCGCTCGCCGAAACTGCGCCGCATCCGTACGCAGGATCACCCCACGTTCGGCCAATGCCGCACCGAACGCCGCGTACTGGTGCGACTGCATCATCCAGCCCCGGTAGAGCGCGACGCCGCCGGACCGGACCCGGGCCACCGCCCGACTAACATCGCCGTTCTGGACCAGCAGGTCGTGGTCGATCAACGCGACATCCAACCCGGCATCGCGGGCCGCGTTCGCCTCGGCCGCGAAATGTTCATCTACACGGCGGGGATTCAACACATCGGCCGGTACCAGCACTATCACCCGCACATTGTGCCCAACCAGACCGCTATGCCACCACGTGATATCAACCAGGCGCGGGCTGGCCGTACATTCGGGCTGCTCGTGAATCGGCGGAGAGTGCTTCCACCGGCGGGCTCGCCACTGATCCCGCTCGCCAGGGGTCAGGTGTCTCGCTCCAGCGATAATCCTTGAACAGGCTCGCAGGCGGAATAGCGAGGCCGTTACGGACCACAGTCACCGCTGGGCACTTCTGCCGCCATGGGGTCATGATCCTCTCAGTGTCAAATCATCCCGCAGGGTGAGCGAGGCACTCCAAAAGGACAGCCCCCTGGAAATGGGGATTCGGGCATCTATGTCTGGCTATACTCCCTGACCCATGAGTCCGATGAAGATCGTCGTCGCGGGGGCGGCTCTCCTTCTGGCCACCGGATGCCAGCTCGGCCCGGCCCCAACTCCCCGATCCGCCTCCACCGCGGAGCCCGCGCCCACCCAACCGGCCTCCGCTCCCACCCCCACACCACTGCCCTCGGACCAGGTCCTGGCCAGCCGTACGGCAGCGGCCGACCAGCACTACAAGCTCAAGATCGACCTGCTCGCCGCCGACCGCGAGGGCCGGCTGGTGACGGTCAACTACGCGGTCACCGTAACCGAGCACGACCGCGCCTTCGGCTGGACCGTCGGCGATGCCTTCTCGGCCGTCCCCAGCGACACCCCGGACGCCGACGGCCTCTACCTGGTCGACAAGAAGAACGCCAAGAAGCACCTGGTCGCCAAGGACGTCCAGGGCGCCTGCGCGTGCACGGCCAACACCGAGAGCGTCGCGATCAACACCGGCCAGAAGGTGGTGTTCACCGCGTCGTTCGCCGCGCCGCCGGAAGACGTCACGAAGGTCGACGTGTACATCCCCCTGGCCGGGACGTTCGCCGATGTTCCGCTCACTTAGCCTGGCGGCGGTCCTGGCCGCAGGGCTGCTCGAGCCGACGCCTGCGCCGACGCCGGCGTCGCCCGGCCCGGCGGCCGTGGCCGGCGGGGCGATCGTGGACCTCGTGGCGCCGATCGTCGATCTCGAACTGCCGGTCGCGGCGCTGGACCTGTCGCTGATCGACGCCGACCGGCGCATCACGCTGGCCGCCGACGTGCTGTTCGCCTTCGACAAGGCGGACCTGTCGAACAAGGCGCGCACCCGCATCGAGCAGGCCGCCGAACTGCTGAAGGCCAGGGCCGCGGGCAAGCAGGTCGCGATCGACGGCCACACCGACGCCAAGGGCGGTGACGCCTACAACGCCGCACTGTCGCGGCGCCGGGCGGAGGCCGTACGGGCCGCGCTGGAGCCGTTGCTGGCCGGCAGCGGGATCACGTTCGTGGTGGTGGGACACGGCGCCAGCAAGCCGGTCGCGCCGAACACGGTGACCCGGGAGGGGAAGGTGGTGGACAGCCCCAAGGGGCGGGCGCGCAACCGCCGCGTGGAGATCACCATCGCCCGGTGACCTGCCGTCGGGGCTGCGCCGCTCAGACCGAGGCCAAGGCAGGCCGTACACCGATCACCGCGAGCAGGGGACGCCGGCAAGAGATGGGTCAGCCCAGGGCGGCCTGCTCCTCGACCTCGATCGCGCGGTTCCAGTCGCGCTTGACCTCGCGCCAGCCCTCGTCGTCCACCCCGAGCCGCCAGTACCCGGAGATCGACAGCGCCTCCAGCGGCAGCTCACGCTCCACCCGCAGGTGCCGGCGCAGCCGCTTGACGAACCCGGCCTCGCCGTGGACGAAGGCGTGCGGCCGCCCGGCCGGGAAGTCGAGGCCCTCGATCGCGGCGACCAGCCGCTCGCCGACGGGCGCGGGCCCGCGGTGGATCCAGGTGACCCGGTGGTCGAGCTTCTGCTCCTCCTGCGGCCCCTCGACCTCGATGAAGGCGTTCACCACGGCGTCGTCGGGCAGGGCCTCCAGCGCGACCGCGATGGCCGGCAGGGCGCTCTCGTCGCCGACGAGCAGGTGCCAGTCCGCCTCCGGGTCGGGCGCGTACCCGCCGCCGGGGCCGAGCAGGTAGATCTCGTCGCCCGGCCGCGCGTTCGCCGCCCAGGGCCCGGCCAGGCCCTCGTCGCCGTGGTGGACGAAGTCGAGGGTGAGCTCCAGCGCGTCGGGGTCCCAGGCGCGCACGGTGTAGGTGCGCAGCTTGGGCCACTGGGCGCGCGGCAGGCTCTCCCGGCAGGCCTGGATGTCGAACGGGACCGGGTAGTCCACGCCCTCCTCCAGGAAGACGAGCTTGACGTAGTGGTCGGTCAGCCCCGTGGTGGCGAACCCGGCCAGCCCTTCGCCCCCTACCACCACGCGGATCATGTGCGGGGTGATGCGCTCGCTGCGCGACACGACTCCGAGGTGCGCCATCCTGAACCCCCAAGTAACTAGTTAGGTAAGCCTAACTTATCAGGCGGCGGCCGCGGCCGGGCCCGAGGCGGCCGACAGATCGGCGACGAACGCGGCGATGTGCCGGAAGGCCAGCCGCGCCTCGGGCAGGAAGTCGGCCAGGATCGGGAAGACGTGCGGCATCCGGTCCCACTCCTCGTACCGCACCGGCACCCCCGCCGCCCGCGCCTGCCTGGCCACCCGCAGGTCCTCCTCCCGCAGCACCTCCGTGGACCCCGTGACGATCATGAGTGGCGGCAGCCCGGTGTAGTCGCCCAGCACCGGCGAGACCAGCGGGTCGCGCGGGTCGAGCCCCGCCGTCCAGCGCCGGGCCAGCCAGCGCACCCGTGAGGCCGACAGCAGCGGGTCCTGCCAGCGGTTGGCGCGGCGCGGCGCGTCGGTCAGGTCCGCCCACGGCGACAGGCAGATCGCGCCGCCGGGCATCGGCCCGCCCCGGTCGCGCAGGGCCAGCAGCGTCGCCAGCGTCAGGTGCCCGCCCGCCGAGTCACCGCCCAGCAGGACGTCGGCCGGCTCGTGCCCGCGCGCCAGCAGGCAGTCGTAGGCGTCCAGCGCGTCCTCCAGCGAGGCGCGCAACGGGTGCACCGGACCCTGCCGGTAGTCCAGCGCCAGCACCGGCCGGCGGGTGGCGACCGACAACCGCCAGGTCAGCGGCCGGTGCGTGGCCGGGGAACCGGCGAAGTAGCCGCCGCCGTGGAAGTACAGCAGCACCTTGCGCTCGTCCAGGCCCAGCCCGCCCCGCACCCACTCGCCGCCGCACTGGCTGAAGGCGTGCGGCACGATGCCGACCTGGTCGGGGGCACGAAAGGGCACGGCTTTGAGCAGGGAGCAGGCGCTCAGCGCCAGGGGGTGGCGCAGCAGCAGGGAGCCGGCCGGCTTGACCGCCCCCATGAGGACCCCGTTGAGGGCACGCGCCTGCCAGCTGAGGGGATAGGAAGGGAAGACGTCCTGGTCGAGCATGCAGGCCTCCTTCACGGAGTTTTCCCGGCACACTCGACGTTTAACAACGCCGGCCACGCCGCGGTGAGCCGAATATTGCCTTGCCGCGCCGCCGGCCGGCGCCCATAATCCTCCGGGTCCACCCGTGCCCGCACTCGGCCACGGGCTGTCGCCATGCCGTCACACCCCGGAGGTGACCATTTCCCTTTACCCGACTCTCCTGCTGTACGGCTTCCGCAAACACGCGACCTACGTCTGGGCCGGCCTCGCCGGCGCCTTCACCAACAGCGTGTTCGGCGTCCTGCGTGCCTACGTGCTCATCGCGCTCTGGCAGGCCCGCCCCGGCCTCGGCGGCTACGACGTCGCCGACGCCGTCACCTTCTGCTTCCTCACCCAGGCCATGATCGGCCCGATGCAGCTGTTCGGCGGCGGCCTCGGCCTGCCCGAACGCATCCGCTCCGGCGACATCGCCCTCGACCTGGTCCGGCCCGCTCCCCTGCAGGCCTGGACGCTCGCCGAGGACCTGGGCCGCGCCGGCTACCTCCTGCTCGTGCGCAGCATCCCGCCCACCCTGCTCGGCGCCCTGCTGTTCGGCATCGTCACGCCCGACGGCCCCGGCCGCTGGGCGCTGTTCGGGCTCAGCATGCTGCTCGGCGTCGTGGTCAGCTTCGCCTGGCGCTACCTGGTGGCGCTGTCGGTCTGCTGGCTCGTCGACGAGCGCGGCGTACAGACCGTCTCGCTCGTGCTGACCCTCTTCTTCAGCGGCATGACCCTGCCGCTGACCATCTTCCCCGGCTGGCTGGGCGAGCTCGCCCGCGCCCTGCCGTGGGCGGCCATGGTTCAGGTGCCCGCCGACGTCTTCCTCGGAAAGGGCGGCGACCTGGGCTTCCAGGCGCTGTGGGCGGTGGCGCTGCTCGGCCTCGGCGCGCTCGGCACCCGGCTGATCCGGCACAAGGTGGTGATCCAGGGTGGTTAGGAGCTACGTCCTGCTGGCGTGGGTCTGGACCCGCGCGGCCGTCGCCTACCCGGCCTCCTTCGCGCTCATGACGGTCTTCGGCTTCCTAGTCGCCGGGCTCGACCTGGTCGCGATCCTGATCATCTTCGCCAACACCACCTCGCTGGCCGGCTTCTCCCGCGAGGAGGTGCTCTTCCTGTACGGCACGGCGTCCCTGGCCTTCTCCGTCGCCGACACCCTGTTCAGCAACGTCGACCGGATCAGCCAGAAGATCAAGGACGGCTCGTTCGACGTCATCCTGCTCCGCCCGGTCAGCGCGTGGGTGCAGGCGTGCACCGACCGGTTCTTCCCGGCGCGGATCGGGCGCATCCTCCAGGCCGGCGGCGTGCTCGGCTACGCCGTGGCCCACGCCGGGATCGTGCCGGAGCGGAGCTGGCTCGTCCCGGTCATGGTCGTGGGCGGGATCGCCATCTTCGGCGCGTTGTGGACGCTCGCCGGGTCGGTGCAGTTCGTGCTGACCGACGCGCCCGAGGTGGTCAACGCCTTCACCTACGGCAGCGGGACGCTGGTGCAGTACCCGCTGACCGTCTACGGGCGCGACCTGGTGCGGGCGGTGACCTACGTGCTGCCGCTCGCCTTCGTCAACTGGCTGCCCGGACTGTACGTGCTGGGCCGGGCCGATCCCGCCGGGCTGCCGTCGTGGACGGCGTTCCTGAGCCCGGTGGTGGCCGCCGCGCTCTGCCTGGTCGCCGGGCTGGCCTGGCGGCAGGGCATCCGACACTACCGATCGACGGGGAGCTGACATGATCACACTCGACAGGGCCGGGCGCTCGTTCAAGGTGCGGCGGGCGGTGGTGCATGCCGTACAGGATCTGAGTTTCACCGTCGCGCCGGGCGAGTTCGTCGGCTACCTCGGGCCCAACGGGGCGGGCAAGTCGACCACGATCAAGATGCTCTGCGGCATCCTGACGCCCACGTCGGGCACGGTCCGGGTGGCCGGGCTCGACCCGTCGCGCAAGAGGACCGCGCTGGCGCGGCGGATCGGCGTGGTCTTCGGGCAGCGGACGACGCTCTGGTGGGACCTGCCGCTCCGGGACAGCTTCGAACTGATCCGGCTCCTTTACAAAGTAGATCGCAAGCTCTTCGCCGCGCGGCTGGAGGAGATGGTCGAGACGCTCGACCTGGCCGAGTTCCTGAAGCGGCCGGTGCGCCAGCTCAGCCTCGGCCAGCGCATGCGCGGCGACCTGGCCGCGGCGCTGCTGCACGGACCGGACATGCTCGTGCTCGACGAGCCGACGATCGGGCTCGACGTGGTCAGCAAGGCGGGCATCCGCGAGTTCCTGGCCCGGGTGAACGCCGAGCGCGGCACCACCGTGCTGCTCACCACGCACGACCTGGGCGACATCGAGCGGCTGTGCCGGCGGGTGATGCTGATCGACCACGGCCGGCTGGCCTTCGACGGCACGCTGGAGGAACTGCGGGCGGGCGGCTCCCTGGAGGAGGTGGTCACCCGCCTGTACACCGCCGGGGCGACGGCTCAGTAGTAGGAGCCCTCGCGGGTCTCGTACTCGTCGTCCTCCAACTCGTCCTCGCGGCGGGACCAGCGGGAGGGCATGAGCACCGGCAGGAAGAGCATCACGCCCAGCAGCGCGTAGACGCCGGAGGTGAGCAGCCACTGGTTGCCCGCCCCGGCGTTGCGCACCAGCTCGTGGTAGGTGGGGTCCTTCGGGATGTAGGAGAGCGCCCGGTTCATGTCCAGCGCGTAGACGACCGTCCAGGCCAGCAGGACCATCGACGGCACGAACGTGGCCAGCGGGGAGACCCGGCCGGCGACCACCAGCCCGGCCACCAGGCCCACGGCGGCCATGGCGCCCAGCGCCGTCCACATCGCCTGGCCCCCGGGCGGGGTGCCACCGGCGCTCGCCTGCGCCTGCCAGGCCGCCCACCCGGCGCCCCCGAGCAACGCGGCCGTGACCACTAACCCGAGCAGCAAACCGACGAAATGCCGCACGTCCATCACCTCGCCACGACCCTAGCGACAAAGCGCACATAACGGCCAGGCATTGACCACCTCGGCATCCCCCACCCCTCACCCGCGCCCCCACGTCTCCCTGAGCCCCAGCGCTCACCCGCCCGCTCCAGGCTCGGTCAACCCCTTGCCCCGACCAGCCCCGCTCCCCCTCCAGGGCGGACGTGGACGAGGTGGACCGTCTCTATGGATGGGTGAAGGGGTCAGGAGGTGGACCCGTGGATCGGGTCGGTCGGTGGGCGGGGGTCGGTCGCGGGGGATCAGGTGAGCGGGTTGGAGGACCAGGTTGAAGGGTGGGTGGGGGGTGTCAGGGGTGGGGATCGGTGAGAGGATGGGCGGGCCCATGACCGCCCAGCTCCCCCTGCGCCTGGCGCGCGCGGCAGGTTTCGCCGCCGTGTGCGTGGCTCTGGCCGCCCTGGCGCACGTGCTGGCCGGAGGGCCGGCGCCCGGTGTCGGCGCGGTGGCGGGCGGCGGGACGGCGGTGCTGCTCACCGCACTGGGGATGGCCGGGCGCGAGCGCTCCCCCACGACGATCGGCGTGACCCTGGGCGCGGCCCAGTTCGGGCTGCACGAGCTGTTCGGCACGGCCACCGACTACCTGCCGGTCCACCACGGCTCCACCCTCGGCATGAGCCTCGGCATGCTGCTCGCGCACGCCGCGGCGACGGCGGTGACCGGGTGGTGGCTGGCGCGGGGCGAGTCGGCGCTGTGGTCGCTGATCCGCAGGCTGGGCGCGCGGCTGATCCGGGTGCCCGCGCTGTCCGTCCCCCCGCAGGTACGGCAGGCGCACCGCCCCCGGCCGGGCTGGGTCCCGGCCCCCTACGAGTTGCGGCATACCGTCACCAGGCGTGGTCCTCCACTGCCCGCCTGATCCTCTGACACCCCGACCGCGTATCTTCCCCAGTGGAGTTCACCATGTCCGTCATTCGACGCGGCGCGAGCGTGCTCGCCGCCGCCACCACACTCACCTTCGGCCTGGCGGCCCCCGCCCTGGCCCACGTCACCGTCAATCCCGGCAGCGCCGAGCAGGGCGGCTGGACCAAGGTCGCCTTCCGTGTCCCCAACGAGCGGGACGACGCCTCGACGATCAAGCTGGAGGTGAGCTTCCCGGTCGAGCACCCGCTGGTGTTCGTGTCGGTCAAGCCGCTGCCCGGCTGGAAGGCCGAGATCGTCGAGGGCAAGCTGCCCAAGCCGGTCAAGACCGCCTACGGCGAGACGGTCACCGAGGCGGTGACCAAGATCGTCTGGACCGGCGGGAAGATCAACCCGGGCGAGTTCCAGGAGTTCGAGGTCTCGATGGGGCCGCTGCCGAAGGACGCGGCGCAGATCGTGTTCCCGGCTACGCAGACCTACTCCAGCAAGGAGGTGGTCAAGTGGGACGAGCCGCCCAAGGCGGACGGGTCGGAGGCGGAGCGGCCGGCGCCGGTGCTCAAGCTGACGCCTGCCTCGGGCGAAGGTCACGGGGCGGCGTCCGCCTCACCCTCTCCTGCTGTCGCGGCCGGTAAGCCGGAGGCTGCGTCGCCGAGTGTCGTGCCGGTGGCGGCCGGGTCCCCCGGTTCTGCCGCCTCCGACACCACCGCCCGGGTCCTGGGCGGCGCCGGGCTGGCCGTGGGCGTGATCGGCGTCGGCATCGGCGTCATGGGCCTGCGCCGCCGCGGCACCCGCCCCCAGGACTGACCCCGCGCCGCGCGCCGGCC
>NZ_JBFAKP010000028.1:0-80997 GCF_040655795.1 Nonomuraea sp. NPDC050310
TGTTGAGCGGAGCCGCGCCGGCGGGAACGCGCGTGCCCGACGGGGACGTGCCCTCCTCGCCCCGGGCCCGGCCCTGAGCGGTCGCCGAGGCCGCGGCCGCGGCGACGCCGGCCGTGCTGCCCGCGGCGGTCGCCGCGATGAGCGGCTCGGCCTTGCGCAGGCCCCACTTGCCCACCCGCGCCGCGGCCACCGGCGGCAGCGCGACGGCCGAGCGCTCCAGCACCGGGGAGCTGGCCGCCTCGCCGAGCATGCGGGTGGTGATCGTGTGCCCGCTCATCGAGGCGAACAGGTGCTGGAACGGCCGGCGGTAGAAGAAGACGGCGATGGTCAGCAACGCCATGAACAGGATCTGCAGGCCCCACGACATGCCCGTCGACATGATCAGGGCGTAGCCGTACACCAGGATCGACAACACCAGCGCGAGCACCGCCTGCCGAAGCAGGGTGCCGACCAGCATCTCCACCCAGCGCATCGCGATGATCCGGCCACTGCCCGGATGCACGCCGATGAGCAGGAAGACCGGGCCGAGGATCAGCAGGAGCAGGAAGCCGACCTTGAGCACGAGCAGCGAGACCGCGACCAGGAAGATCAGCAGGCCGGCGACCAGCGCGGCGAGCAGGGCGCCGATGGCGACGCCGAGCCGGTTGGTCCAGTCCTTGCCCTGGAAGATGGCGTAGCGGTAGTCGCCCTTGAGCTTGTTGGCGATCTCCTCGTACTTCGCCTGGTGGGCGCTGCTGTTCGGCGGCACCGCCAGCTCGGTGGCGTCGACCGACTGCGTCTCCAGCATGGTCAGGCCGTAGTCGCGCACGACCGGCGCGGTCGGGTCGGAGGTGCCGAACAGGCCGACCAGCCACGGCTTGCAGACCAGCGTGGACCACAACGCGTTGGCGTTCTGGTCGACGCCGGGCGTGCCGGTGTTGCCGAAGGAGCCGGCCGCGCCGGGCGCGGTGAGGCAGTCGGTGCCCTCGGCGCCGGGCAGGCCGGAGAAGGCGGAGTTGACCACCTCGCCGGTCTTGTCGGTGACCAGCTTGCCCAGCCCGGTGAAGTCCTGCGGGCGGGCGAAGAACCAGGTGGCCACGGTGACCGCGAGCACCATCCAGACCACGCCCTCGACGCTGACCGAGGCCCGCTTGCGCAGCAGGCCGTACCACGCCAGCCAGATCGCGGCCAGCAGGATGATCGGCGTCAGGTAAGGCCAGTACAGCGCGTTGGACAGGTTGGTGACGATCTCGTCGACCTTGTCCTTGATCACGGTGAGCGGGCCCTCGCTGGCCGCCGCCTGGTAGGTGCTGATCGTCAGCTTGTCGATGGACTTGGCCCACAGGAAGATCGTGTTGGCCCACGAGTTGCCGAAGACCGCGGCGATGTCGGAGCAGCCCAGTTCGTTGGTGTGCCAGAACTGCCCGGCCATGCCGAAACGGGAGTAGTTGGTGGTCGCGGCCGGCGCCGTGCCGCCCTCCGGCACGGGCGGCTGGAGCAGCCCGTCGACGCTCGATCCGACGACCTCGGGGGTCAGGTCAGGTGACAGGTCACATGGCCCGTCGGCCACGGCGGACCCCGGCATGGCCAGCAGTCCGACGAACATGACGAGGACAAGCATCCACAGCCGACGACGTCTCATGACCGGACCTCCTGAGCTCGGACCACTCCCCCTTGAAGATCATGCCCGTTGTCTTTGGGTTTGTCGTGCGTCGGGTTCGTGTCGAGCCACCGGAGCAGGTCTTCGGAGATCAGGTCTACCCCGATCCGGCCGGCCCGGCCATCCAGATCGCGGAAAATGCATTCGCCGTTGCCGAGCGAACGCAGCACTGCCTTGTGCTCCTCGGACGGGTCGACGCCGAGCAGCGACATCACGTGCTCGACCTCGGTGCGCTCGGTGGAACGGAAGGCGAAGACGGACGACAGGCAGTTGGTCACCTGCTCGTTCAGCAGGTCACCGGCGTTCTGCGAGACGAGCACCAGGGCGGTGTTGCGCGAGCGGCCCATGCGGCTGACCTCGGGCACCAGCTTGGCCCCCTCCGGGGTCGAGGTGATCGCCCACGCCTCGTCCAGGAAGATCGCCTTGGGCGCGCGGCGATCCAGGCCGTTCATCAGCCTGCGGGCGAACTGCGAGACCAGGTAGAGCAGGGCCACGCTGAGCCGCTGCTCGTAGCTGTAGTCGTCGCGACCGGTGGCCACGTCGGGCAGCGTCAGCCCGGCGAGGGTGAAGACGGTGGTCCAGCCCTCCGAATCGATCTGGTCGCCGCCCGAGGGGTCGAAGCAGAGCCGCGCCAGGTGCATCTCCGACATCGAGCGCAGGACCGCGCCCAGGTTCTTCGACGCGGCGTCGTCGGCCTGCTCCAGGAAGTCGACCACCTTGCCCAGCGACGGGTCGGGGTTGTTCGAGACAGCCGAGACCGCCTGCACGAGCGCTGACTCGCGTTCCTCCGACATGCGGGGCAGCAGCAGGCGCAACGTCTCGGTGGCCATCATCTTCTTGGTGGCGATGTCGTCACCGAAGGAGAACGGGTCCAGCAGGCCGGGCGCGGCCGAGCCCAGCGGGATGATGCGCGCCTTGCGCTCCCGCTTCTGCAGCAGCCGCACCAGCGACTCGGCGTCGCCCTTGGGGTCGATGACCGCCACGGTCACCCCGCGCAGCGCCATCTGGTAGATCATCAGCAGCGCCAGCGTGGTCTTGCCGCCGCCCGGCTCGCCGGTGATCGCGATCGCCGTCGGCCGGTTGCGGGTCGCCGCCACCAGCGGGTCGAAGTGCACGATGCTGCGCGCGCGGCCGATGGTCTCCCCGATGTACGGCCCGAGCCAGCCGGCCTCACCGGTGTCGATCCGGTCGCCCAGATCGACCGTCGCGGTGGCCATCCCGCCCGCGATCGTGCGCAGCGGCTGCCGCTGGGCGTAGGCGTTGACCGTGACCTTCTCGCCCGGCAGCGACTCCTTGAACAGCGAGAACTGGTCGCCGGTCGAGTTGACCACGTCGATGCCCATGTCGCGGTAGTGCTCGATGACCGCCTCGACCCGCTGCAGGCACAGCGCCTCGGTCGGGCCGGAGACGATCAGCCGGTGCCAGCCGTAGACGAACGGCAGCCGCTCCTTGGTGATGCCGTGCTCCAGCATGCGCGCCGCGTCGATCTGCTCGGCCAGCGCGATCGGCGCCTCGGCGCCCGCCTCACGGATGTGGATGTCCATGTCGCGGGCGTGCGCGAGCTTGCGCGCGACGTCCCGCGACGCCTTGACCGGCGGGATCAGCCGCATCCTGGAGGAGACCTCCACCGGGAAGGGCAACTGGTCGGCGAAGTGCATCCACGGCTCGCCGTCCGGGAAGGGCATCAGGTCCGGGAAGCGAGCGAACGACAGGTAGGCCACATAAGCCTCACCCTGCGGCTGCACCATGCGGAGCACCGCCCGCCCGTTGTGGATCTGGCCCTCGACCAGCGTCTCGATCTCGCCCCTGCCCCAGCGGCGCTTCGGGCTCGCGCTCGGCGGCGGATCGCCCGCGCTGCCCGCGGCGGCGTGCTGGAACAGCCAGGCGACCTCCACCGAACTGGCGTGCCGGGCGTACAGGGCGCTGGAGGCCAGCGCGCGGCCCAGGCGCTCGGCGTGCTCGGTCCACTTGGCGATCTCGCCGTCCGGCACGTGGTCGTCGTCGAGACCCAGCGCCTTCTCGCTGCGCTGGTAGAAGCCGAACAACTGGCTGAGCACGCCCTGGCCGATCTGCCGGCCGCGCGGGCCGAGCCGTACGCCCAGGTAGACCTCCTTGGTCCAGAAGTCCTTCGCCCAGACGTGCCCGTACATCTCCTCCAGGTAGTCGCGCCAGCCCGGCCCCTGGTCGGAGGTGGCGTTGAGCGCCATCGCCCACTCCGCCGCCGGATAGGCCCGATGCGCCACCCGCAGGTGCACCTCGGCGTCAGGCATGCGGATCGCGGCCAGCGCGATCGTGATGTTCGTCGCCAGCGCCTCCCGCTCCTCGGGCGTCACGAACTCGTAGCTGACCGTGGGCAGCCTGAAGTACGCCCACGCGCAGGTGTCCGTCAGCAGGATGCGGTCGTCGAAGTAACGGACCGCCAGGCGGCTGTGCGCCTTCGAGGCCCTGCTCACAGCCTCTCCTTCACCAGGGCCGGCGAGATCACCGGATCACTCGCAAGCCCGCTCACCTAGCGCTCACCGATTCTCGTGCCCGGGGGGTCACCGGCCAGCTCCCTTCCACTCGGCGCCTCGCTCACCTGCTGTGCTGCCTGGGCCGCGGCGAAGCCGGCGACCACGACCCCCGCCAGGGCCAGGTAGGCCCGGCGTCCCGCGGTGCGCAACTGCTCCAGCGCGATCGGCTCGCCGCCCTCCGCGGCCAGCTCGTCCTCCCACGGCACCCGGACGATCGCCCGGCAGCGGCCCCTGGCCATCGCCTCGGCCTGCTCGACATCGCTCATGCTGCGCCGGCTCACCCCGTTGACCACCAGCACCGCGCGCCGGCGCAGGTCCGCGCAGCCGTGCCCGTCGAGCCAGTCGTAGGTCATCGCCACCGCGTCCGCGCCGTCCTCGTTCGCCGGGACCACCAGCACGAGTTGGTCCGCGTACGGCAGGACGCGCGCCGCCAGCGCCGGCGCCGGGTCCATCACGGTCAGCTTGTAGTGCCGGTCCACCAGGTGGACGGCCTGGCCCAGGCGGTGGTCGGAGAACAGCGTGCGATCGGCCAGCCGCTGCTCCGCGCCCGCGGCCGAATCCGCCGCGATCACCTCCAGGCCCGACGGCGTCCTGGTGGTGAAGGCCCGCATGGTCAGGTAGCCGCTGATGCCGTCCAGGCCGGACAGGAAGCTGGTGAGGGTCTCGGGGGACTCCTCGATGATCCTGCTCGTCAGCGTGGTCGGGCCGGTGCTGGCGTCGATCGCCAGCACCCGGTCGTCGCGCACCGACGCCAGCGTCTGGCCCAGCATCAGCGCCGTCGTGCTCTGCCCCGCGCCGCCCGTGCAGCCCAGGACCACGATGCGGCGGCTGCCGGAGAACACCGCCCTGGTGCGGGCCTCGTCCACCTCCGAGCCGTCGCCGCGCACGTTCGTGTTGCCTACGACCACCTGGGCGATCCGGCGCCAGCCGCCGGAGTTCTCCCGCCCCACAACCGACTCCACCCTGCGGACCTTTCCCTCACCTGTCCGCGGCGTGGGGACGCCCTGCTGGGGGCTCCTCTCCGGGGCACGGGCGGCGGGGCGGTCCTGGACGGGGCGGCCTTGAACGGGGCGGTCTTGAACGGGGCGGTCTTGAACGGGGCGACCTTGGGTGGGCCGGTCCTGGGTGGGCCGGTCCTGGACGGGCCGCTCTTGGGTCGGCCGGTCTTGGCCGGGCCGGTCTTGGCCGGGGCGGCTCTGGGCGGGCCTTCGGGGCCCGGGCGGCGGGGTGAAGGTCGGACGCTCAGGCTCACGAGCAACCGCCTTGTCCGCCATCCGGCCGCCAAGCGGAAGAACGGTCGCCGTCCGCTCCCCCTCCAGCTTCTCGGGACGCGCAGTCTCGGGCCGCTCCGGCCGCGTGGGCTCGGCCCCCTCCGACCGCACAGGCTCGGGCCGAGCGGGGGCGGCCTGCTCGAGGTGTGTGGGGACGGTTGGCTCGGGTTGCTCGGGGCTTGCGGACTCGGGTCGCGCGGGGGCGGTCGGCTCAGGACGTTCCGCGGCCGACGCCTCGGCCCGTTCGGTGGCCACCGGGCTGGGGTGATCCGGGGTGACCGGGCCGTGGCGTTCCGGGGTGGCCGGGCTGTCCGCCGTAGCCTCCCCTGCCACCGGTGTGACGTCGACGGCACCCTCGGGGGCCGGACGTCCACCGACGACGCCGGCCTCCTCGACGGAGCCAGCCGAGCTCACCGGGCCAGCGGTGGCCTCAGCATGGTCCCGCGCGACCGCTCGTGCGGCCTCGGCGGGCGTCTCCGAGTGGCCAAGGTCGGCAGAGGCCGGCGGCTGAGCGGAGACGGCAGAGGTGGGGGCAGGAGTCTCCGACTGGCCGGAGTCGGCGGGACTCGCGGGCTGGGCGGTGGTGGCTGAGGCAGGGGTGGGCGTCCCCTCGGCCGGGGTGTCCGAGGAGGTGGGCCACATCCGGTGGGCGTCCAGGGCGGCGACCGACGGGAGGGGGCGCGGGGGCGGCTGCCCCTTGCGGTGCTGGGTGCGCGCGACCTCATCCCCAGGCGGGATGGGCACGTGCTGGCCGGGCCCCGGCTGGGCAGGACGCGGTGCCTCGTGGCGCGGTGAGTCGGCCTCGGCGCTGGCGGCCAGCTTCCGCAACCGCCGAAGCGCCTCGGTGTCGATCGGCTTCCCCACCACCGGCCTCCCGGCAGCGGGCTTGTCCGTCGCGGGCTTGTCCGTCGCGGGCTTGTCCGTCGCGGGCTTGTCCACAGTGGGCTTGTCGGCCGAAGGCTTGTCCCCAGCAGTCGGACCACCGGCAGCTGCACCCGCGGTGGCAGGCCTTCCGCCAGCGCCACCCGGGGTGGCGGGCTTCTCAGCAGCCGCACCCGTCGTGGCGGAGATTCCAGCAGCCGCACCTGTCGTGGCGGGCATTCCGGCCGCCACATCCCCGGCAGCAGGCTTTCCGACCGTTGGGGCTGAGGTCTTCTGGTCCGGTACGGCAGGCGTCCCGGGCTCTCCCACGGGCTGGTCGACCGGCGGCTCGTCCAGCCGGCGCACCAACGGACGGTCGAACGGGCGCCGCGCACCCCGCTCCTCGACCGGCCGGCTCGGCGCACCCTCGGCGTGGCGGGCCGTCTCAACGGGCTCGACCTCACGCCCACCCGCACCCCGACCACGGGCCCCGCGAGGCGGCTCGGCCCGCCGACGTCCAGCCTCGGTCTCCCGGGCACGGACCTGCGCGGGCTCACCACCACGAGTGGACTCGGTGGCACGCGAGGGCTCGGTGGGGCGGGAGGACTGGCCGCTACGGGTGGACTCCGTGGCGCGGGAAGACTCGGTGGCACGGGTGCGGTCGCCGCCACGAGCGGGCTCGGTGGCGCGGGTGCGCTCGCCGCCGCGAGCGGGCTCGGTGGCGCGGGTGCTGCGTGGCTCGGCGTCTCCGCGGGCACGGCCACGCTCCGTCTCGCGGGCGCGACCACGCTCGGTCTCGCGGGCCCGGCTCGGCTGCTCGGCCTCGCGCCCGCGACCCGGCTCGGCCTGCCGTACAGACGGGTGGGGGGGGACGGTGAGGGCGGGGGCGTTGGCGGGGCGGCGGGAAGGGTGTGGGGTGAGGGTCGCGGGGACGTCGGCCACAGCGGGCGCGACGGCGCGGGATGGCTGGGCGGCGGAGGATGGCTGGGCCGTTGCGCGGGACGGCTTGCGGGTCTTGGACGGGGCGGCGGCGCGGGCGGGCTTGCGGGTCTTGGCACGGGCGGGGAGGGCCCGCCAGACCCGGGCGGTGAAGAAGACGGTCTCCGGCTCGGAGGCAGGCGCCAGCCGGCACCACACCTTGGGCTCGCCGACATACCGCGCCTGCGACTGCAGCAGCTCGGTGAGCCGCTTGCTCTCGATGACCGGCCGGGTGGACAGCCACGTGACGACACCGGGCGGGACCAGGTAGAGGACGTGCCAGGGCGCCTGGAAGGGCACGCCGACGAGGTACAGCAGGAGCGACCAGGGCACCACGACGCCGACGAACACGCCGATCCACACGATCGGCAGCGGCATAGGCAGCCGCAGGTCGTACAGCTTGTAGAGCCGCTTCTCGATTCGCCAGATATTGGTATACGTAGGCAGGTCCACGCGGTCCCTCCTCTCCGTCCGCTCGTCAGGTAACCGGGTGGCCGCTTACTTGATGCCCAGTGCGCCGGCGATGGCCTTCGCCGTCACCTCGATGATGTTCGGCACGTAGAAGATCACACCGATCGCCACCGCCAGGATCAAGAACTGCACGAATCTGGTGATCTCCCTGGTGAACAGGAAGAACAGGGCGACCACCGAGACGATGACCAGGAACAGCGGGGCGAAGAACGAGCGGAGGAAGTTCGCCAGTCCTTCGGTGTTCACGCCGGTCGGTGCGGGGGACGGCGTGGCCAGTTCGATCAGGTTCAGGAAAATGGTCTTCACGATCACTTCTCGTCCTCCAGGGGGGTGTCGATCAGCAGGCTGTTATCCAACGGCTCGACCGGCGCCGCGGATGTCCTTGACGTACCACTTGTCGCCCTGCTTCACGACCGTGAGCCGGTAGCCCTGCTCGAGACGCCCGGCCATCGCGCCAGGGTCGGACGGCGTGGGCTCGGCCGTCGGCGCGGCGCCGGACGGCACGCCCCAGACCACGACGGCCTGGATCTCACGGCTGGTGGTATCCCCCACAGGTACCACGATGTCCTTCAACTCGACGAAGCTGAACGCGCCGCCGAGACTGGTCAGGCTGGTGCCGCTGGCGGTGTAGCGCGAGAGCTGGTCACCGGAGGCGTAGGCGCGGAAGAACTCGGCGAGCTGCGACCTGAGCTCGGTCGCGGTCTCGTCGTCGGTCGCCGCGGCGGCGACCTGGGGAAGCTCGGCGGGGCCCGGCGCGGGGAGCACGCCGGGGCGGCCGGAGACCACGAACTTGCCGCCGCCGTCCCAGTGCACCGGCACCGAGAGCAGGTAGCGCCGGTCGCCCGACTGGAAGGTCAGGGTGACCACGGCGTTCTCGTTGTCGCCCGGGTTGACCTCGACGCTGTAGGGCTGGATGTAGGCGGCCTGGAGGCGGCCGTAGCCGTCCCAGCCGAACTGCTCGCCCGCGTCCGGCGGCAGGTACGGCTTGAGCCGCGCGGCCCGGATGGAGAGCTCGGCCGGGTTGAGGTCGAGATAGAGGTGGGCGAACTGCACCACGAAAGCGGAGGCGGCCGCGGTCGGGAAGGGCGCGGCCGAGCTGGTGGCGCCGCCGGGCGTGGTGACGGCGCCTTCGCGGAAGCGGCTGACGATGGCGATGACGCCGTTGGCCAGGACCACCAGGATGAGCGCCCAGACGATCACCCGTCCGGTGGCGACCAGCCAGCGGCCGCCGCCGCCGGACCAGCCGCGCCGGGCCGACCTGCGGCCCTCGAAGTTGGAGGTCGATTCCGGGCGTGCCGAAAGCTCGAGGTCACCAGCGATCATGGGATCGTTCTGGGTGGTGGACCTACGAGCCATCACGCCTCCGCTCGCGCCATCCGAACTGGAGGACGCGGTCTGAAGATGTCACATTACCGGTCGCGGCAATTCTTCCAGGAAAGCCACGCCCATGCTGCAGGCATCGCCGTGCAGGAGCAAACCGAGTGTGCATGACTCGGCGAAGTGCCGGCTCCTGGCACGGTTTGCTGAAATGAGTAGTCGACCAGGCGATATGCCGGAAAACCCATAGCCCGACAGTCAGGTAATGCTGTCCGAATAGCTCAGATACCCTCGCTACCTGTTCATTTCGTACAAGTCACGCGGGCTCGGGGTCCTCCGCCTGCCGGGCCCGGCGGTGACTGCGCAGGTCGACGACCTTGCCGGCGGACTGGGCGGGGACGGGGGCGCTGTTCAGGGACGCGGGGTGGACCACCCGCTCCAGGCAGCCGCGCAGCTCCGAGAGGAGCTCCTCCGGGTCGCGCCCGTGCAGGCGGCGGCTGAGCTCCTCGCGCTCGTCCATCTTGCGCCGCAGGTAGGCCTCCCTGCTCACGCGCAAGCCGTACATGAGCTCGACACGGAGCAGCGCGAGCTCCTCCTCCAGGCTGATGCCGACCAGGGTAGGCCGGCGCTTGCCGAGAATGCGACGGATCATGGGGCCCTCCGAGTGAACACGGTTGCGCGTGAACGCCGTGACGATTCGACGCGCCAGAGCCCCGTGAGGTTGTCAGACGTTGAAGCGGAACTCCACCACGTCGCCGTCGCGCATGACGTAGTCCTTGCCCTCGATGCGCGCCTTGCCCGCGGACCGGGCGCTGGCGATCGAACCGGCCGCGACCAGGTCGTCGAAGGACACGACCTCGGCCTTGATGAAGCCGCGCTGGAAGTCGGTGTGGATGACGCCGGCCGCCTCGGGCGCGGTCGCGCCCTTGGGAATCGTCCAGGCGCGGGTCTCCTTCGGCCCGGCGGTCAGATAGGTCTGCAGGCCGAGGGTCTCGAAGCCGACCCGGGCGAGCTGCGACAGGCCCGACTCCTCCTGGCCGACGCTCTGCAGCAGCTCCAGCGCCTCCTCGTCGGACAGCTCGTACAGCTCCGACTCGATCTTGGCGTCGAGGAAGACCGCCTCGGCGGGGGCGACCAGCTCGGCGAGCTGCTTGCGCAGCGCCTCGTCGGTCAGCTCGTCGGCGTCGAGGTTGAAGACGTACAGGAACGGCTTGGCGGTCAGCAGGTGCAGCTCGCGCAGCTCCTCCTGGTCGAGGCCGCTCTCGAAGATGGTCTTGCCGGTCTCCAGGACGGCCTTGGCGGCCTCGGCGGCCTCCATCGCGGCCTTCTTGTCCTTGTTGATCCGCGCTTCCTTCTGCAGCCGCGGCAGGGCCTTCTCCACGGTCTGGAGGTCGGCGTAGACCAGCTCGGTGTTGATGGTCTCGATGTCGCGGCGAGGGGAGACGTCGCCGTCCACGTGGGTCACGTCGGGGTCGGAGAAGACCCGGATGACCTGGCAGATCGCGTCGGTGTTGCGGATGTTGGCGAGGAACTGGTTGCCGCGGCCCTGGCCCTCGGAGGCGCCGCGCACCAGGCCGGCGATGTCCACGAACTCCACCTTCGCCGGCAGGATGCGGGCCGAGCCGAAGATCTCGGCGAGCTTGGCCAGCCGCTCGTCGGGCACGCCGACGATGCCGACGTTGGGCTCGATGGTGGCGAAGGGGTAGTTGGCCGCGAGCGCGTTGGCGCTCTTGGTCAGGGCGTTGAACAGCGTGGACTTGCCCACGTTGGGCAGGCCGACAATGCCGATGCTGAGGCTCACGAGCGCTCCTTCGTCGGCCTCATGAGCCGATGGCTGCGGTGTGTACGGCAGGCAAGTTTACCGCCGGACACCACCGTTACTCGCGGGCGAGCGCCAGGCAGGTCGCCGGCCGGCCGGGGCCGGTGAGCGCGTGGTCGGCGGCGGCCGGGCAGCCCTCGGCGGACGCGGCGAAACCGAGCACCCGTCCCCACGCCCGCCGCGACCGGCAGGCGACCGCCGCGACCCGGCCCCGGCTGGGGCGCGTGACGCAGTCGCCGGCGCCGGGCACCTGGCCGCCCCGGCCGAGGCAGACCAGCGCGGCGGAGAGCTCGATCGAGTCCACCGAGCCGCCTGGACACCGGGAGCCGCCCGCGCCGGGGCCGCCGGGCACGGGGCCGCCCGGCAGGACCGCCACGGCTCTGCCGTACCAGCCCTTGGCCGAGCATGGCCGCTCGCGGCCGTCGCGGGTCAGGCAGTCGCCCGCGCGCAGCACCCCGCCGCCGCGCCCGGGGTCGCCGGGATGCGGCGCGACGTGGTTGCGCGCGCAGGCCGTACGCCCGCCCTCGACGCGCATGAGCACGTCGGTCGGCGCGGGGCACTCCTGCGGCGAGGGGGCGACGGCGAGCACCTCGGCGTCGCCGCCGTTGCACGGCACGAGGTCGAAGCGCGCCCCCGTCCGGCTGACGCACGCGCCCTCGGCCCACCGCAGGGTGAACTGCGGCACGGGAGGCGGCGGCTGCTCCTCGGCCCGGCTCGCGATGACCGCTCCGGAGACGGCGACCGCCGCGGCGGCGACGGCGACGGTCGCGACGATGGAGAGGATCATCCGCTGGCCGGTAACCATATGGGTACTCTGGGTGACAGAAGTGCGGCGGCACAAGCGGAATGCGCAGTTTCCCCGCCCCACGCGTGTCGGGACGACCCGCGCGACCCACGGTGCAATCATCGATCGAGTGGATGTCGTCTCGCTTCTGCTCGGCCTCGCCGTCGGGCTCGCCATCGGATTCCTGATCGCGAGGACCCGGTCGGCGGTCCGGGTGGCCGAGGCCGACGCCCGCGCCAAAGCCGCCGCCGACAAGCTCACCTACGTCGAGGAACAGCTCACCGAGCGCTTCCAGGCGCTGTCCAGCCGCGCGCTCGACGTCAACAACCTCCGCTTCCTGGAGCTGGCCGAGACCCGGCTGGCCGCCAGCCGCGCCGAGGCCAGCGGCGACCTCGACCAGCGCCGCCAGGCCGTCGAGCACCTCGTCGAGCCGCTGCGCGAGGCGCTGGGCCGGCTGGAGGCCCAGCTCCGCGAGGCCCAGGCCGGCCAGCGCGCCGCCCGCACAGAACTGGAGCTGGTACGGCAGAGCAACGAGCAGCTCCGCACCCAGACCGGCGCGCTCGTGCGGGCCCTGCAGCGCCCCGAGGCCCGGGGCCGCTGGGGCGAGCTCCAGCTCCGCCGGGTCGCCGAGATCGCCGGGATGCAGCGCTTCTGCGACTTCGACGAGCAGGTCGTCTCCGCCGACGGCACCCAGCGCCCCGACATGGTGGTGCGGCTGTCCGGCGGCAAGAACATCGTGGTCGACTCCAAGGTCTCCCTCGCCGCCTACCTGGAGGCCGCCGGGCTGGAGGACGAGGCCCAGGCCTCGGCGCGGCTCGACGCGCACGCCAAGCACCTGCGCCAGCACGTCGACCAGCTCGCCTCCAAGTCCTACTGGCAGTCCTTCCACCCGACGCCCGAGTTCGTGGTGCTGTTCATCCCCGGCGAGGCCTTCCTCGCCCCCGCGCTGGAGCGCGACCCCGCGCTGCTGGAGCACGCCATGAACCGGCGCGTGCACATCGCCACCCCGACCACGCTCATCACGATGCTCCGCACCGCCCAGTACGCCTGGCAGCAGGCCGCGCTCAGCGAGAACGCCAAGGCCGTCTTCGACCTGGGCAAGGAGCTGTACGAGCGGCTCTCCTCGATGGGCCGCAACGTGGACGGCCTGGGCAAGGCCCTCACCCGCGCGGTCGAGGCGTACAACAAGACGGTGGGATCCCTGGAGAGCCGCGTGCTCGTCACCGCACGCAAACTGCACGATCTGGGCGTCGTGGAGGGCACGCTCGACGAGCCGGGGATGCTCGACGACCTGCCCAGGCCGCTCGCCTCCCCCGAACTGCTGGAAACCACATCACTGATCACTCACGTCAACGGTAAGTTGAGCCATTAAGGGGGTGGGCTGGTGAGTGGTGACTACGGCAGGCGATCGGCGATCAGGCTGACCGCCCGCGGCGCCATCGCGCTCGCCCTGTTCTCCGCGCTGGCCGGATACGTCGCCGCGGCGGCCACCGGCATACCACTCGTCGTGGGCGCGGTCTTCGTCGTGGGCAGCCTGCTCGGCGTGCTCTTCGTCAACCCGCGCGAGCTGTTGTCCCTCGTGGTGACGCCGCCGCTGGTGTTCTTCGTCGCGACCTTCGTGGTCGAGCTGGCGCGCGCGCTCGGCTCGCCCTCGCTGCTGCAGTCGCTGGGCTTCGGCCTCTACACCTCGCTGTCGGCGGGCGCGCCCTGGCTGTTCGCCGGCTCCGCGCTCGTGCTCGGCGTCGCGTGGAAGCGCGGGCTGCCGGCCAACGTGCGCGACCTGCGCGACGACCTGCGGACCGCCGGCGAGGTGCCCCGGCCGCGGCGCGGCGGCGAGCAGTCCGCCTTCGCGCCAGAGCCGGAGGGATACTTCGAGCCCCGCGTGTACGGCACAGCACGGGGCTCGGAGGAGTGACTAGTTGGCCCGCAGGTCCTTGCGCAGCTCGTGCGGAAGGGCGAAGCGCATGCTCTCCTTGACCGACTCGATCTCCTCGACGTCGCCGTAACCGCGCTCGGCCAGGTAGGCCAGCACCTCGGCGACCAGCTCGTCCGGCACCGAGGCGCCGCTGGTCAGGCCCACGGTGGTGACGCCGTCGAGCCACTCCTCCCGGATGAAGGAGGCGTTGTCGACCAGGTAGGAGGCGTCGGCGCCGTAGTCCTTGGCCACCTCGACCAGGCGCTTGGAGTTGGAGGAGTTCTCCGAGCCGACCACGATGACGAGCTGCGCCTGCTCGGCCAGCTCCTTCACCGCGACCTGGCGGTTCTGGGTGGCGTAGCAGATGTCGTCGCTCGGCGGGTCGAGCAGCGTCGGGAAGCGCTCGCGCAGCCGCTTGACCGTCTCGGTCGTCTCGTCCACCGACAGCGTGGTCTGCGACAGCCACACCAGCTTGGACGGGTCCTTCACCTGGATCCCGTCGACCGCGTCGAGGCCGTCGACGAGCTGGATGTGGTCGGGCGCCTCACCCGCGGTGCCCTCGACCTCCTCGTGACCCTCGTGGCCGATGAGCAGGATGTCGTAGTCCTGGCCGGCGAAACGACGGGCCTCGTTGTGCACCTTCGTCACCAGCGGGCAGGTCGCGTCGACGGTCTTGAGCCGGCGCTGGGCGGCCTCCTGGTGCACCGCCGGGGAGACGCCGTGCGCGGAGAAGACCACGATCTCCCCCTCGGGCACCTCGTCGGTCTCCTCCACGAAGATCGCGCCCTTGGCCTCCAGGGTGCGGACCACGTGCGTGTTGTGCACGATCTGCTTGCGGACGTAGATCGGTGCGCCGTACTGCTCCAGAGCCCGCTCGACCGCTTCCACGGCACGATCGACTCCAGCGCAGTAGCCACGGGGCTTGGCCACCAGGACGCGTCGGGTGGTAGTGGGGGTCTGAGGCTCCATGTTCCTATGCTACGTGGAGCGACGAAGCGGCCCGCTCGCAACTGGTAACAGCCTTTGCCAGACTGGCCGTCCACACCCAAGGAGTCGGCATGTCCCTCAGCGACGTCATACGCAGCATCACCAAGACGATCACCGACAAGGAGAAGGTCAAGGAGATCCCACTCGCGATCATCCAGGGGACGCTCAGCGCCGCCGGTCAGGCGCTGCTGGTGGTGGACCGGGTGAAGAACTCCATCAAGGGGCTTGGGCAGAAGGAGGAGGAGCAGGAGGAGACCGTCCTCGAGGTCGAGGAGAGCAAGCCTCGGCGTGAGCCGGTCATCTTCGCTCCCCGGCCGGCCGGTGGCGCGGCCGAGTCGAACGGGACGGGGTCCAAGGAGAAGGCCGAGCCGGTCATCTTCTCGCCCGCGCCCAAGAAGGAGGAGACCCCCGAGCCCGCCGCCCCCACGGCGACCGTCTCCCCTGCTGAGACCCCGGCCCCTGCGGCCGAGGCCTCCAAGGCCGAGCCCGCCAAGCCCGCCGAGCCCGTTGAGCCCGCCAAGACTGCCGAGGCCGTCGAGCCGGTCGTGTCGAAGGCCGACGAGGCCCAGGCCGTCGAGCCCGTGGAGACCGTCGAGCCGAAGCCCGAGCCTGAGGCCGAGGTCAAGCCGGTTGCCAAGCCGAAGGCCGCCGCCACGAAGGCGGAGGGTGCGGCGAAGGCCAAGGCTCCTGCCAAGCCGCGGGCGAGCGCGGCGTCGAAGGCCGCCAAGCCGGCCCCCGCCGCCGAGGGCGGCGAGCTGGCGACAGCCGTACACGCGGTGGAGAGCACGCTCACCGAGGAGCCCAAGCGGGTCCCCGCCGACCTGGCCGAGCCGCTGCCCGGTTACGCCACGCTCACGGTGGCCTCGCTGCGCGCCCGCATGCGCGGCAAGACCCCCGACCAGCTCAGGGAGCTCCTCGCCTACGAGCAGGCCACCTCGGCCCGCGCCGACGTGGTGAAGATGTTCGAGAACCGCCTGGCCAAGCTGGAGACCGCGGAATAGTCGGTCGCACCGTAGTCTGCCCTCATGGCCACCACCTCGCCGGAGTCCCCCCTCCCGATCCGCACCGTCCTGCAGATGGTGGCGGGCTGGATAGGCAAGCTCGGCACGGTCTGGGTCGAGGGGCAGATCACGGAGCTGACCGCGCGTGGCGGCACGGTCTTCCTCACCCTGCGCGACCCGGTCGCCAACGTCTCGGCCCGGGTCACCGCCCCGCGCGGGGTGTATGAGGCGACCGTCCCCCGCCCGGCCGACGGCGCCCGCGTGGTCGTGCACGTCAAACCCGACTTCTGGGTCAACCGGGGTTCGTTCGCCTTCACCGCGCTGGAGATCCGGCCGGTCGGTGTGGGCGAGCTGCTCGCCAGGCTCGAACGGCTCCGCCAGCTCCTGGCCGCAGAAGGCCTGTTCGGCGCCGAGCGCAAGCGCCGCCTGCCGTTCCTGCCCGGCACCGTGGGCCTGGTCTGCGGGCGTGACTCCGCGGCCGAGCGCGACGTCCTGGAGAACGCCAGGCGCCGCTGGCCCGCGGTGCGTTTCAAGGTCGAGCAGGTGGCCGTGCAGGGACCCTACGCGGTGGCCGAGGTGACCGACGCCCTGCACCGGCTCGACGCCGACCGCGAGGTCGATGTGATCATCATCGCCCGCGGCGGCGGCTCGCTGGAGGACCTGCTGCCCTTCTCCGACGAGTCGCTCGTGCGCGCCGTCTCGGCCGCCCGCACTCCGGTGGTCAGTGCCATCGGCCACGAGCAGGACAGCCCGCTGCTCGACCTCGTCGCCGACGTCCGCGCCTCCACCCCGACCGACGCGGCCAAGAAGGTCGTGCCCGACGTCGGCGAGCAGCTCACCCTGGTCCGGCAGCTTCGCGACCGTGGGCGGCGGGTGGTGGGCGGCTGGCTCGAACGCGAGCGTTCCTGGCTGGCCTCCGTCCGCTCCCGGCCCTCGCTGGCCGATCCCGTGCGGGAGATCGAGCGGCGGGCCGAGCAGGTCGACGCCCTGCGCGACCGCACCCGCCGTAGCCTCCACAGCTCCCTCGACCGGGCCGAGGACTCCCTCACCCACCTGCGCGCCCGCCTCGTCGCCCTCTCCCCCGCCGCCACGCTGGAGCGGGGGTATGCCATCGTCCAGCTCCCTTCCGGGGAGGTGGTACGGCAGGCGAAGGGGATCGGCGTGGGCGAGGCCCTCACCATCCGCCTCACCGACGCCCGCCTCGCCGTCCGCACCGAAGACCCCGAGGCTTTCGAGGGCTCCGCCGGGGGCCGCGCGGCCGATCCTGCGGCGGCGTCGGCCGAACCGGCCGCCAAGCCTGCCCCGAAGGCCCGCAAACCCCGCAAGAAGCCCGAGCCCGCCCCCACCAAGGTGACCGACTCGCCGGATGCGGCGGAGTCCGGAGCCGCCGCGGGATCCAAGGTGGCGGCGGAGGACTAGGCCCGTCCCCCGGGTGACATCCGGGGGTGTCGGCGGGCTTGGGGGCGGTTGTCGGTGGTGGACCCTAAGGTGGGTCCCGTGGCAGACGAGAATGCATCCGCGACCAAGTCGCCCTCATATGAGCAGGCCAGGGAAGAGCTGACCGATGTGGTGCGGCGGCTGGAGGCCGGCGGGCTGACCCTGGAGCAGTCGATCGAGTTGTGGGAGCGCGGCGAGAAGCTGGCGGCGATCTGTGAGGAGTGGCTCCAGGGCGCACGGGTCAAGCTGGCGGCGGCGATGGCCCGCAAGACCGAGCCCGACCCTGGAGCTCCTTTCTAGGCGACGCTCCCGCGCTTCGGCACGCCCGGCTCTCAGGTATGTCCCGGCTTCGGCTGGGAAGGCGGCGGTGGCTGAGAGGTGGCCCGGCCGCTGAGGGCGGGTAGCCGGCTGCCGGGTGGTGGAGAAGCGAGGTGGCCAGGTGGAGGCTGGAGAGGTGTCGGTCCCCGGCGAGAAGGAGCCACGCCCGGAGGGGCCGCTCGGCCAGGAAGAGGGTTGGCCTGGGGAAGAAGTGCTGCCTTTTCGGGTTGAGGTGGCGGAGGGCGAGCTGGCTGATCTGCGGGAGCGGCTGGGGCGGACGAGGTGGCCGGAGCGGGAGACGGTCGACGACTGGTCGCAGGGAGTGCCGCTGGCGTACCTGAAGGAGCTGTGCCGCTACTGGGCCGAGGAGTACGACTGGCGGGCGACGGAGCGACGGCTCAACGGGTTTCCCCAGTTCCGCACGACGGTGGACGGGCTGGGCCTGCACTTCCTGCACGTACGCTCGCCGTACCAAGACGCGGTGCCGTTGGTGTTGACGCACGGGTGGCCCGGGTCGGTGGTGGAGTTCCTCAAGGTGATCGGGCCGCTGACCGACCCGCCGAAGTACGGCGGCGATGCGCGGGAGGCGTTTCATGTGATCTGTCCGTCGTTGCCGGGTTACGGGTTCAGTGACAAGCCGGCGACAACGGGGTGGGGTGTGGAGCGGATCGCGGGGGCGTGGATCCGGTTGATGGGGCGGCTCGGGTACGAGCGGTTCGGGGCGGCGGGCGGCGACTGGGGCACGAGCGTGACGGCGAGCATCGGGCAGCAGGCGCCGGAGCGGGTCGTCGGGATCCACCTGATGCCACCGCTGGCACCGCCGGACCCGGCGACGTTCGGGACGCTGACGGAGGCCGAGCGGGCGTCGATCGCCGCGCTGGAGCAGGCGCAGGAGTGGGAGGACGGCTACTCGCTGGAGCAGTCCACCCGGCCGCAGACGATCGGGTACGGGCTGGTGGACTCACCGGCACTGCTGGCCGCCTGGATCGTGGAGAAGTTCCGGGCCTGGACGGATTGCGCGGGGCATCCGGAGAACGCGCTGACACGGGATGAGCTGCTGGACAACCTGATGCTGTACTGGCTGCCGGGCACGGGGGCCTCCGCCGCCCGGCTGTACTGGGAGAGCTTCCGATGGGTGCAGCGGCTGTTCGCCGGGGAGGCCGGTGACGTGGTGGCGGTGCCGGCCGGGTGCTCGATCTTTCCGAAGGAGAATCCCCGGCCGTCGCGCCGGTGGGCGGAGCAGCGCTTCACCGACATCCGGCACTGGAACGAGCTCGACCGGGGTGGGCATTTCGCGGCGTTCGAGCAGCCGGAGCAGTTCGTGGCGGAATTGCGGGCGTTCTTTCGGCTGGTCCGCTGACGTCGGTGCGTGGCTAGCGCACCACCTCGTACGGCACGGGCGAGTCGACCGTGAGGTCGCCGTCGCGCACCTCCACGGTGACCAGGCCGTGCGGGGTGGGGACGGCGCCGCGGGCCCAGGCGAGCGGGCCAAGGCGGGGCTCGACCCGCACCTTGGTGTAGCCGGGCTCGGCCGGGGTGAGGCCGAGGACGTAGGTGACCAGGTCCCGGGTCGGAGTGGCCGACCAGCCGTGGCAGAACGAGCCGCCCTCCCAGCACTCGCGGAAGGCCCCGTGCCGCATGGGCGCCCAGTCCAGGCACAGCTCGGCGATCCGGTCGGCCGCGCCGAGCAGGGCGAGGGCGTCGTGGACGACGTAGCGGTAGAACGGCTGGGCGCCGACCACGAGCCGTTCCACGTCCCAGTCGGGCAGCGCGCGGGTGGACACCGGCTCGCTGGAGACGGGCCCGTCCTGGTCGGTGCCCCGAGCGCCCATGGGGCTGCGGGTGAACAGGGCGGCCCGGTCGAGCAGGAGCCGGAGCACCTCGGCCCGGCGATGGCCGGGGACGAGGCCGGCGCAGACGGCGGTGGCGGCGACGTGCTCGCTGACCGAGCGGATGTCCAAGGTGTCGAGGTAGGCGCCCCGGCCGGCGTCCCAGAAGGCCTCGAAGCCGGCCGCGACGCCCGCGTGCAGGTCACGGGCCCAGTGGGCGCGGCCCAGGTCGCCCAGCCAGGCGGCCATCTCGGCGAAGTCGGCCAGCGCGCGGGCCCACAGCGCGTTGAGCGCGGCGCTGGTGCCGGTGACCTGGACGGGTGACCAGTCGATGAGCACCCAGCCGGTCACGTCGTGCAGCAGGCCGTCGCCGCCGCGGAAGGGCACGAACCAGCGCAGGACGCCTTCCGCGGTGGCCAGCAGGTCGGCGACGAGGGCCCGGTCGCCGGTGTAGCGGTAGAGGTTGTGGACGGAGCGGATCCAGTGCAGCGCCCAGTCGGGGATGGACGGGAGCGCGGGTGAGGCGAAGTCGCCGGCGGCGACCATGCCGAGCAGCCCGTCGGGGCGAGGCTGGGCGGCGAGCTTGGGGTGGTGGCGGGCGAGGCTCCAGTCCGGGTTGGCGATCAGGTCGACGGACTGGTGGACGACGGAGTCGCCGGTCCAGGCGCGTTGCTCGCGGGTGGGGCAGTCGAGGTAGGCGTCGTGCGCGGTGAGGTCGACCGTGCGCAGGCCGGCGGCGTAGATCTCGGTGAGGCGCTGGTCGGAGCACTCGAAGAAGGGGCCGGGCGGGCGAGGGCGGAGGCGTTCGACGACCTCGACCCGGACGAGTTCGGCGGCGCCGGTGACGGAGAGCACGGCGTGCCGGCCGCCCACCGGGTCGGCCGTCTCGAACGACTCGGCCTCGCCGCCGCGCAGGGTGTAGCGGAAGGAGTTGGCGGTCTGCCGGCCGATCGGGCTGTCCACCTCGACCAGCGCGCCGTCCACCACGCTGCCGCTGGGGCCGCGCAGGGTGAGCCGCAGGGTGCCGCTGACCACGTCGCCGAAGTCGGCCCTGAACTCCCCCGGCGCGGCCCCCGCCTGCACGTCCGCCTGCCGTACCGTCGCGGTGAGGGGCGGGATCGGGCGGGGCAGGAGGGCGCCGAACGGGTCGGAGGGCGGGCGCGAGTCCGGGGCGCCGCCGACGACCGCGCGGGCCTCGATGAGCTGGGCCGGCTCCCAGGAGGAGTCGTCGTACTCGGGCCGCGTCCAGGCGGGGTCGAGCAGCCGGGCGTCGAGCACTTCGGGGATCTGGGAGACGAGCTGGTGCTTGGGCCGGCCGGGGGTCCAGGCCGCCGGGACGGTGCACCGCCAGGAGGCGTCGGTGCCGAGCACCTCGTCCCCGAGCACGAACTCGGCCGCCATGCTGCCGCGGCCGAGGGTGAAGGTGGCCGGGGAGGGCTCCCACCAGGGGGTGGGGTGGCCGTAGAAGCGGGCCAGGACGGTGATCACGTTCAGGCCGGGCCGCAGCGCGGGGGCGGCGTCGCCGTGGTCGTAGGAGAGCGAGCGCGGGCCGTGCCGTACCGGGCCCCGGGCCAGTTCGACGCCGTTGACGCACAGGACGTGCCGGGAGTCGGTGGTGATCCGGAAGGGGACCCGTTCCGGCACCTCGGTCAGGGTGAGGGTCCGGCGGAACAACACCCGGCGGTCGGAGCCCTCCGACCGTGGGGCCCAGATCCAGTGGCCGGTCCACCGGCCGGGGCGGAAGGGGTCAGCGGGCGGGAACGACATCGGTGTCCCTTCGGGCGGCGAGGTCGCCGGCGACCTGGGCGGCGAGCCGGCGGCTGATCGGGTAGCAGGCGAACAACAGGGCGCCGAGCAGGGCGAGCCCGGCGGGCAGCAGGGACTGGGCGAGGACGATGCCGCGCAGGCTCTCGGCGGTCTGGGCCTGGCCGGCGAGGTAGCCGGTGGCCGCGAGGGTGTAGCCGGTCAGTGCGGCGCCGAGCCCGCCGCCGGCCTTGGCGGCGAAGGAGCCGAGCGAGGCCATGGCGCCCTCGATGCGGAAGCCGTGCCGCCACTCCACGAAGTCGACGAGCTCGGCCACCACCACGTAGATCATGGTGAGCGCGCCGCCGCCCCCGAAGGCGGTCACCGACAGGGCGACCAGGGCCAGGTGCGCGGAGTCGGCCGGTACGGCGAGCAGCGTGGCCATGGCCGCCGCCTCCAGGACGAGCGCCCCGACGAAGGTGGCCTTGTAGCCGAGGAAGCGCGCCAGCCAGGGGAAGGCGATCGTGCCGAGCGCGGTGGGGATCACCGTGGCGAGCGCGGCGACGCCGATGAGCGAGCGGTCGCCGGCGTAGTAGGTGAAGTAGTAGGCCATGCCCGCGCTGCGGGCGCCGTTCGCGGCGGTGAGGGCGACGACGGTGGCGGCGAGCACGACGACCGCGGGGGTCGTGAAGACCATCCGGGCCAGGTCGCGCCAGCCGTACCGGATGCCGGACACCGGGGTGACGCGCTCGCGCACGCGGGTGGCGGCGAAGACGGTGAGCACCAACGACAGGACGGCGACGCCGACGATGAAGACGGGCCAGCCGACCCGGTCGGCGAGCGGCAGCGCGGCGGCGGTGAGCAATGCGCCGCCGAACAGGTAGGAGAAGGCCTTCAGCCCGGACAGGACGCGCCGGTCGCGCGGGTCGGTGGCCATCGCCGGGATGAGCGAGTTGAGCGGGATGTCCATGAGGTCGAAGGCGAAGCCCCACAGCAGGTAGACAACCCAGACCGTGACCAGCGGGGCCGGTGTCCAGGCGGGGGCGAGGAAGAGCAGGACGAAGCTGACCGCTCCCAGGACGCCGCCGAGGGCGAGGTAGGTGCGGAAGCGGCCCCAGCGGGTGACCGGCAGGTGGTCCACGACGTAGCCCATGACCGGGTCGCTGACGCCGTCCACGATGCGCGCGACGAGGAAGAGCGTGCCGACGGCTCCGGCGGCCAGGCCGATCTCGTCGGTCAGGTAGATGAGCAGGAACGAGTTGATGGTCGTGCTGAAGACGATGTTGCCCACGTTCCCGGCGAAGAAGCCCGCCTTCTCGGGGAGCGTGACCCTGGCGGTTGTCATGCGCTACATAATTGAACGACGTTCTAGCGGAATCCATTGGACAGATTCGCAGGTTTTCTTGTGACGGATCTCAAAATCGGCGGGCAGCCCGTGCATCGGCGGCTCCTGCACGAGCGTTCGCGGCTGGCCGATGCGCTCGTGGCGCGGCTGCTGGCGGAGAACGAGCAGTACCGCAGCCTGCCGGCCGGCGAGCTGGCGCACGACATCCTGCGGGTGGTCGAGGAGAACCTGGTCGCGCTGGCGGAGGCGCTGCGCGAGCGGCGGGTGCCGGCCGACGTCGGCGGGCGGGTGGTGGAGACCGCGGTCAGGGGCGCGGAGCAGGGCATGCCGCCGAGCGCGCTGATCGACGCCTACCACCTGGCCTTCGCCGAGACGTGGCGGGCGATGACCGCGCAGGCGCGGCCGGAGGAGCTGGCCGACGTGCTGGAGTGCAGCCGGCTGATCATGGCGTACACGCGGCGGGTGAGCGAGGTGGTCACCGACGCCTACTTCGAGGAGGCGCACCGCCGCTCGGCCGAGGAGCGCGACGAGCGGCACCGGCTGCTGTCGGCGCTGCTCAACGGGGTGCGGGTGGACGGGCTCGCCCCTGGGTACACGGTGGTGTCGCTGGCGATCGAGGACGGCCCGGCGGTCGCGACCAGGCGGCGGACACACCGGATGGAGCGGGAGCTGGAGTCCTTCGCCGCGGGGGCGCTGTTCGACCACGGCGGCTCGATCGCGCTGCTGCCCTGGTCGGGGCCGTGGGCGCAGCTCGAAGCCCTGATGGTACGGCTGGCCGAGGCGGCCCGCACCCCGGTCGCCGCGGCGGCGGCCCACGCGGCGCCCGAGGAGGTGCCGGCGCAGGTGCGCCAGACGCGCGAGGTCCTGGAGGTGGTGGGCTGGTTCGGGCTCGGCCCGGGGCTCTACCGGCTCGCCGACGTGCTGCTGGAGTACCAGCTCACCCGGCCGACCGCGGCCTCGGCGGAGCTGGCGGCGCTGCTCGACCCGCTGGAGCCGCACCCCGACCTGCTGCGCACGCTCCGCACCCACCTGCGGCACGGCCGCTCGCGCCGGGTCACCGCCGAGCGGTTGCACCTGCACCCGAACACCGTGGACTACCGGTTGCGGCGGGTCGCGGCGCTGACCGGGCTCGACCCGGCCGACGACGCGCACGTGCAGCGCCTCGGCGCGGCGCTCGCCGCCCGGCTGGCGAACGAGCGGCCGCGGGATCAGTCGCGGTAGAGCGCGACGACCGGGATGCGGCGGCTGGTGCGCGCCTCGTACTCGGCGAAGCCGGGGGCGACCGCGACCATCCGGGCGTAGAGCTCGTCCCGCTCCTGGCCGGTGATCTCCACGGCCTTGGCCCGGTAGGTCTCGGAGCCCTGCTCGACGGTGACCGTGGGGTTGGCGGTCGCGTTGTGGTACCAGGCCGGGTGGTGGTCGGCCCCCGCGTTGGAGGCGATGATCACGATGCGCTCGCCGTCCGGCAGGTACATGACCGGCGAGGTGACCTCGCGCCCGCTCTTCGCCCCCACGGTGGTGAGCAGCACCAGGTTCGATCCCTCGAACATGCCGCCGACGCGGCCCTCGTTGGCCCTGAACTCGGCGATCACGTTGGCGTTGAAGTCGCTCATCAATCCGCTCCCAGTCAACCGGAAAACTCTCCGCTTCAACCTAACCGGAGAAGTCTCCGTTTACAAGCGCCCGTATGCTCGACCCGTGAGCAACCGTCGCGACCTACCGGTGCTCGGGCAGGCGCCGCCCGAGCGTTCCGACGCCGCGCGCAACCGGTTGAAGATCATCGACGCCGCCGTCCGCCTGCTGGCCGAGCACGGCGCCGAGCAGCTCTCCCTCGACGAGGTCGCGCGGGCGGCCGGGGTCGGGGTCGGCACGGTCTACCGGCGCTTCGGCGACCGCTCGGGGCTGCTGCTGGCCCTGATCGACGAGCGCGAGCGCCGGTTCCAGGAGTCCTTCCTGTCCGGCCCGCCGCCCCTCGGGCCCGGCGGCGGCGCGAGCGCGGCCGAGCGCGTCACGGCGTTCCTGCACGCGCTCGTGGACCGCATCACCGAGCAGGAGAAGCTCTTCCTCCTGCTGGAGCGCAGCGGGCGCTACACCAGCCCGTACTCGGTGCACCACACGCACCTGGCGGTCCTGCTGGCCGAGCTCGTGCCCGGCGCGGACGCGCACTTCCTGGCCGACGTGCTGCTCGCGCCGCTCAACGCCAACCTGCTGTGCCTGCGCGGGTACGACACCGCGCGGGTCAAGGCGGGGCTCGACGATCTCGTGCGCCGGCTGACCCCGCGAGGCTAGGCCGCCGGCTTGGGCAGCTCCTTGAGCGCCGCCGCGAGCTGGCCCAGCTCCTCCCAGCTCGCCGTACCGGTGACCACCAGGGTCACGTCGGGCAACATGCGCACGAGCGTGCGCTGCTTCTTGTCCTCGCGGAAGCGCCGCTCCCAGGTCGTGCCGCCCACGTCCTGGCTGCCGACGACCTGGTTGGAGTTGGCCAGCCGGTTGGCGAACTCCGCCGCCGGGCGCTCATCGCTCTGCAGGAACATCGCGTGCTCGCGGGTCGCCGTCGCATAGCCGATCGACAGCACCTGCGCCCCGCCCGCGCCCTTGGCGACGCGGTTGCTGTTGCTGATCCAGCCGGCCGGGTCCTGGCTCGGCGCCCAGACCTTGTACGGCACGGCCCGGTTGAAGTTGGCGACGGTGATGCCGTACTCGCGCTTGGGGATGTGCTCCTCGCGACTCGGCGGCGAGACGAGGAAGAACACCCCCACCAGACCGAGGCTGACGAACACGGCCACCGCGTAGCCGTAGAAACCCTCTGTGAACCGTCGCACGTCGCGAGGTTACCCGCTCCGGCCCCCGCCCTACGAAACGGCCGGGCGGATCTGGCCGATCAGGGCGAGCGCCTCCTCGGCCAGATCGCGGTCGCCGGTGATGACGACCTCGTTGACCGCCGCCGCCAGCGCCCCGGTGATGACGACCACCAGCGCGCCCTCGTCGCCCTCGAACAGGGCGGCGTTCCGCTTGGTCCAGGTGCGCAGCCGCTCGCGCATCACGACCTCGAAGCCGGGCGGCCCGTCGCCGCGCAGGAAGAGCGCGGCGAGCTCGCGCTCTTCGAGGCAGCCGTCGAAGTAGGCGCGGGCCGAGCTGATGAAGACGCGCATCGGGTCGCTTTCGCCCGCGTCCCGCGCCGCCCGCGCGGCCTGTTTGGTGCGGTGCGCCTGGCGGGACTGGAACTCCTCGAAGAGGGTCAGGTAGAGGTCGGCCTTGCCGGAGAAGTGGTGGTAGAGGCTGCCGACGCTCGCCTCGGCCTTGGCAACCACGTCCGTGACGCCCGCCTCGGCGAATCCCTTGGCGACGAACACGTCACGTGCGGCCACCAGCAGAGCGGTCCGGGTGGCCGCGCCACGGGGGGTCGCCTGGGTCATCGCCTCGCTGCTCATAGCAACGCACATTATCCTCCGCTGACCGGGGAAAGGAGGACAACTACCATCGAGGGCGTAGAGGACGCCGAACCCGGACACCCCGGAAGCGGCGGAATCGATGTCGAGGACCGTGTCCCACAGGGAAGGCTCACCAACATGTCCGATCAGTCGTCCGTTCCCGCGCCGCTCGTCACCGGCGAGCACGCCCCTGATCGCAACCTGGCGATGGAGCTGGTCCGCGTCACGGAGGCCGCCGCGATGTCCGCGGCCCGCTGGGTCGGTCGCGGCGACAAGAACGGCGCCGACGGCGCCGCGGTGAACGCGATGCGCCAGTTGATCAACACGGTGTCGATGAACGGCGTGGTGGTGATCGGCGAGGGCGAGAAGGACCACGCGCCGATGCTCTTCAACGGCGAGCAGGTCGGTGACGGCACCGGCGCCGAGTGCGACGTGGCGGTCGACCCGATCGACGGCACCCGGCTGACCGCGATGGGCATGCCGGACGCGATCTCCGTCATCGCGGTGAGCGAGCGCGGCTCGATGTACGACCCGTCGGCCGTGTTCTACATGGAGAAGCTGGTCACCGGGCCGGACGCGGCCGACGTGGTGGACATCAACGCGCCCGTCGCCGCCAACATCCAGGCCGTGGCGCGCTCCAAGGGCTGCTCCCCCGCCGACGTCACGGTGGTCGTCCTCGACCGGCCCCGGCACGAGCAGATCGTCAAGGAGATCCGGGAGACCGGGGCGCGGATCAAGTTCATCACCGACGGCGACGTGGCCGGCGCGATCATGGCGGCCCGCCAGGGCACCGGCATCGACCTGATGCTCGGCATCGGCGGCACCCCCGAGGGCATCATCGCCGCGTGCGCGCTCAAGTGCCTGGGCGGCGTCATCCAGGGCAAGCTCTGGCCGCGGGACGAGGCCGAGCGCCGCAAGGCCCTGGACGCGGGCCACGACCTCAACCGGGTGCTCACCACGCACGACCTGGTGCGGTCCGACGACGTCTTCTTCGCCGCCACCGGCATCACGCAGGGCGAGCTCATGCAGGGCGTGCGGTTCCGCAGCGGGGTGGCGGTGACGCACTCGCTGGTGATGCGCGGGCGCTCGGGAACGATCCGCAAGGTGGAGTCGGAGCACCAGCTCTGGAAGCTGCGCGCCTACAGCGCCATCAACTTCGACACCGCGGGCTGACCCCCGCAGCGGCTTCCGGGGTGAGGGGGCTACCTGCGGCGCTTGCGCCGGGGTGGCTCCTTCACCTTGATCTCGCCGACGAAGTTGGTCGTGCGCACCTCGATGACCGGCGCGTCCGGCTCGGTCGGCTGCTTGGTGAGCCGTGCGGTGCGGTCCTTGGCCACCCGGATGACCTCGACGCCCTCCGGCACGTGGATCTCCAGCCCGCCGAAGACCAGCGTGGCGTTGATCACGATGCGCCGGTTCTGCAGGATCGCGTCGCGGAAGTCGAGCTTGGTCGTGCCGAACATGGCGTTGACGCCCAGTTCGGCGGGCACCACCCAGCGTCCGCCCCTGGCCTCCTTGCGGAAGACGGCCGAGACCGGCCGCCCGTCGAGGACCAGTGGTTGCTCCTCGGGCGGCAGGAGGTCTCCGGTGAGCTCGGCGAGCTGGCCGAGGGTGCGGGCGGAGTAGAGCACTCCGAGCCGCTCCTCCAGCTCGTCGAGACCGATCCGGCCGTCGGCGTGGGCCTCTTGCAGGACCTGGGCGATGCGCTCGCGATCCTCGTCGGAGGCTCGGAGCTCGTGCGGTTGCGGTAGTCCGTCCTTGCGTGGGTTGCGCGCCGCGTTCCACTCCTCGGCTAGCCGCTCACCGACCTCGGACAGGCGTGGGAGCCAGTCGTTCACACTCTTGACGATAACCGGTCCACGGCGATTTATCGGCATACGACGCCCAAGATCGCGAATGGGCGCTCACTGGTGATGGTAAGCAGGCGAGGCGGCTTCGCCGTACCGCGTGGGGCGGTGGAATCTTCCTCTTTGCCACTCCGTTGAACAGTCCATGCAGCGAGCGGGACAGGCCGGCCTGGCGGCCGTCGGGGTGGGGTCGGCCGTGGTGGTGGGGCTCGATCTGGCCCGGCTCGACGAGATGAGCCCGATCCGCCGGACGATCTCCGAGCACGGGCTGGGCCCGCAGGGCTGGATCTTCGCGGTCGCGGTCGCGTTGCTCGCGCTGGGGTCGGCGGCGATCGCGGCGTGCCTGGCCAGGCGGCGGCTCGCGGGGCCGGTCGGCACGCTGGCGCTGCTCGCCTGGAGTGCGGGGCTGCTGGTCGCGGCCACCTTTCCCAAGCACAACTGGGCCGTGGGGCCGAGCCTGAGCGGGACCGTGCACCGCTGGGGCAGCATCGTGGCGTTCCTGAGCCTGCCGGTGGCCGCGCTGATCATCGCCCGGCCGTGGCGGCATCCGGAGTGGCGGCGGCGGGCCGCGGTGGCCTACGGGCTGGGCATCGGGTCGGTCGTGACCGTGCTCGGCATCGCGGCGGTGATGACGGTCGGCTGGGGCAACGGGCTGGCGTGGTGGCAGGTGATGCCGCTCGGGCTGGTGGAGCGGGTGCTCGCGGCGGTCGAGGTGGCGACGGTGATCGCCCTCGGCCTGTGGTCCGCCGCTCGAGCCGATCGGGGACGGAGTCAGGGACGCAGCCCGGCGATCAGGTCGTCCACGTAGCCGCGGAAGATCGTCGCCATGTCCACCTGCTCGGGGTCGATCAGCCACTGCGTCTGCAGGCCGTCCATCATCGCGATGAGCCGGTCGGCCAGCGCCTCCGCGTCGAGCCCGGCCCTGAACTCGCCCGCCTCGACCCCGCTGCGGAAGGCGTCGGCCATGCTCGCCCGCAGCCGCCGGTAGCGCTCCAGCGCCCAGGCGTGCCCGGGGTGGTCGCCGGTGACCGCCTCGCCGCTGATCACGGAGAAGAGCTGCACCAGGCCGGGCATCCGGGCGTTGTAGTCGACCACGTCCGCCAGCCGCCGCAGCGCCTCGGCGCCGCGCAGCGAGGCCAGGTCGAAGCGCCGGGTGTCCATCTCGTCGCGGTATTCGAGCACGGCCACGAGCAGCCGTTCCTTGCTCTTGAAGTGGTGCAGCAGCCCGGCCTGGGACAGCTCGACGCGCTCGGCGATGCGGGCGAGGGACGCGCCGCGGTAGCCGTTCTCGGCGAACTCCTGCAGCGCGACGGCGAGGATCCGCTCGCGCCGCGCGTATCCCCTGCGACTCACGGGGGTCACCCTAACAGAATGGCCACATACCTATCATTCGGTTGGTTATACGTATAAATTCCGGCCCATGAACCGCCCGAGATGGATGCTCCTCTACGGCCTGGGCCTGCTCGCCGCCGGAGCCGCCTTCGCCGCCCTCATGCTCGCCGACCCGGTCGCCCCGATCACCCAGGGCTTCGACTCCGCCTGGAGCGAGGCCATGCTCGGCACGCGCAACGAGGCCCTCACCGCCGTCTCCCACGTGCTGAACCTCGCCGGCGGCCCGGCCAGCCTGGTCATCATGCTCGCCCTGCTGGCCTGGTGGATCCCGACCGGCCGCCGCTGGGGCGCGCTGCTGCTGTTCACCGCCACGCTGGCGACGACCGTGGTGGCGCAGGGCGTCAAGCACCTGGTGCTCCGCGCCCGGCCGGAGAACCCGATGGTCACCGTGGACACCGGTTCCTTCCCCTCCGGCCACGTGGTCACGACCGTCGCCTTCTGCCTGGTCGTCGTGGCCGTCCTGGTCTCCACCCGGCTCCGGGCGGGGCTCATCGCCACCGGCGTGATCACCGTGCTGATGATCTGGGACCGCACCTACGTCGGCGCGCACTGGTTCTCCGACACCGTCGAGAGCGTGCTGCTCGGCGGGGGCACGACGCTTTTGCTGTGGTGGGGCTTCGCGCCGCTCCTGGAGCGGGATCTGGCCAAGCGGGAGGCCCGGGCACTAACCTGACGAGGGCTCACGTTCCCCCCACAGGAGGCCGCCGTGCCGACTCCGCGTGACCGTCAGGCCCGTATCGCCACCTTCGTCGTCTACGCCGTCCAGGGACTGTCCTTCGCCACCCTGCTGGTCCAGGTGGCCAACCTGCAGAACCGCCACGGCCTGTCCGAGGGCGAGCTGACCCTGCTCCTGCTCATCGTGCCGGTGCTGGCCGGCGTGGGCAGCGTGCTGGCCGGCTCGCTCGCCGGCCGCCTCGGCAGCCGCCGGGTGCTGCGCCTGGCCCAGCCGCTGGTCGCCGTCGCGGTGGCCGGCGCCGGCTTCGCCCCGAACGTCCCGCTCCTGCTGCCCGCCCTGGTGCTGTTCGGCCTCGGCGTCGGCGCGGTGGACGCGGGCATGAACATGCAGGGCGTCGCGGTCGAACGCCGCTACGCCCGGCCCGTGCTCAACGGTTTCCACTGCCTGTGGAGCCTGGCCAGCGTGCTCGGCGCGCTGTGGGTGTCGGCCACCGCCGAGTCCCTGCCGATGGGCGTGATCATGGCCGCGCCCATGGTCCTGGCCGTCGCCGGCTCCCTCTACGCCGGCCCGCGGCTGTGCCCGCCGGAGGAGGAGACCGTGCCGGCCGCCGCCGGCCCGCGCACCTTCCCGTGGCGGGCGATCGTCCCGCTCTGCCTGGCCATGGCCTTCCTGTACGTCGGCGACGCGGTGATCTCCAACTTCAACTCCGTCTACATGGAAGACATCCTGCTCGCCTCCCCCGCCGTCGTCCCGCTCGCCTACGCCGCCTACCAGGCCACCACCCTGCTCGTACGGCTCGGCGGCGACCTGGCGGTGCGGCGCTACGGCCCGGCGGCGATCGTGCGCGTCGGCGGCGCGGTCGCCACGCTCGGCTTCGCGGGCATCGTCCTGGCCCAGAACCAGCCCCTCGGCATCGTGGCCTTCGGCCTGACCGGCATCGGCCTGGCCGTGGTCGCCCCGCAGTCGTTCTCCGCGGCCGGCCGGCTCGACCCGACCGGCAGCGGGGTGACCATCGCGGTGGTCAACCTGTTCAACTACGTCGGTTTCATCCTGGGCGCGATGCTCGGCCTGGTCGCCGAGCTGACCAGCCTGCGGGTGGCCTTCGCCGTACCGCTGGTGCTGGCCGCGGGCATCATCCTCCTGGCGCGGGGCTTCGAGCCGGCCGCGCGTCCAGCATCGCCGCAGCCGTATCCACAGCCGTGACCACGTCGTCGTCGGGCGGATAGAGCAGCGCCCGCCCGACGACGAGCCCGCGCACGCCCGGCAGCTTGAGCGCGTTGCGCCAGGCGGCGTAGGCCAGGTCGGGGGTGTCGCCCGGGTCGCCGCCGAGCAGCAGCGCGGGCAGCGTGGTGGCCCGCATCACGCGGTCCATCTCCGGCACCACGGGGATCTTGAGCCAGGTGCGCGCCGAGGTGGCGCCGAGCGCCTGGCCGACGTTGATCGCCTTGATGACGCCCTCCGGCGACAGGTCGTGCCCGGAGCGGTGCGACCAGAACGGCTCGACCATGGCGATCAGGTCCCGGGCGGCCAGCTCGCTGACCGCTCTGGCGCACGCCTCCAGGGTGGCCGCGGTGCCGTGCTCGTCGAGCGCGATGCGGCAGAGCATCTTGCCGCCGTCCAGCCGCATGCGCGCGATGGCGTCGGAGTCGAAGGCGGTGAAGCGGTCGTCGAACTCGAAGACCGCGCCCTGGATGCCGCCCCGGTTCATGGAGCCGATGACGATCCGATCGTCCAGCGCGCCGAGCAGCAGCAGGTCCTCGACGATGTCGGGGGTGGCCAGCAGGCCGTCCACGCCCGGCCGGGCCAGGGCGGCGACCAGCCGGTCGAGCAGGTCCTCGCGGCTGCCCATCGCCAGCGGCCGGCTGCCGACGCCCAGCGCGCCACGGGCCGGGTGGTCGGCGGCGATGATGAGGAGCTGCCCGTCGCCGGTGAGCGGGCGGCGGCGCCGTTGCGCGGCGGCTTCGGCGATGCGCTCGGGATGGCGGGCCCGGATCTCCCGCAGTGCGCCGTAGTCAGCCAACGCCCAGCGTCCTTTCGATCCGCTCGATCGTCGGCATGGCCGGCGCGCAGGCCAGCTCTCCGGCGACGATCGCGCCCGCCGCGTTGGCGTATCTGAGGGTTCGTTCCAGCGGCCAGCCGGCCAGCAGCCCGTGGCAGAGCGCGCCGCCGAAGGCGTCGCCCGCGCCGAGGCCGTTGACCACCTCGACCTCGACCGGCTCGACCAGGACCTGTTCGTGCCTGGTCAGGCCCAGGACCCCGGCGCCGCCCTGCTTGACCACCGCGAGCTCGACCCCGGCCTCCAGCAGGGCCTGCCCCGCCTCGTACGGCTCGCGCAGCCCGGTGGCCACCTCGACCTCGTCCAGGTTGCCGACCGCCACGCTGACGTGCGGCAGCGCCTTGGCCACCTGCTCGCGGGCGGTGGCGGGCGAGTCCCAGAAGGCCGCCCGGTAGTCGAGGTCGAGCACGGTGTGCGTCTTGCGCCCGCGGGCCTCCCAGGCGTGGAAGTGCGCCGCCCGCGACGGCTCCTGCGACAGCCCGGTGACCGTCGCCCAGAACAGCCCGGCTTCGCGGATCGCGGTGAGATCCAGCTCCTCGGGGCGGATCTCCAGGTCGGGGGCCTTGGGGAAGCGGTAGAAGTAGATCGGGAAGTCGTCCGGCGGCCGGATCTCGCAGAAGGTCACCGGCGTCGGCAGCCCCTCGACCGCCGTGACGTACCGGTCGTCCACCCCGTAGCCGCGCAGCGCGTCGTGCACGAACTCGCCGAACGGGTCGGCCCCGGTGCGGGTGATCACCGCCGCGCTGCGGCCCAGCCGGGCGGCGGCCACCGCCACGTTGGTCGGGCTGCCGCCGAGGTACTTGCCGAAGGTCTCCACCTCACGCAGCGAGACCCCGACCTGCAACGGGTAGACGTCGACGCCCACCCGGCCGATGGTCAGCACCTCAGGCACGGGCGATCCCCTCCAGGTAGGCCAGGCTCCGCCGGACGTCGGCGGCCGGATCGTCCGCCTCCCCGGTCAGGACCACGTCCTGCTCCATGACGTACCACCCGGCGTAGCCGTCCTTGTCGAGCGCGGCGACCAGGCCCGCGACGTCCACGTCGCCCTGGCCCAGCGGCCGGTAGAGGCCCTGCCGGACCGCCTCGGTGTAGCCGATCTCGGGCACGCGGGCGGCCAGCGCGGCGTCCACGTCCTTGAGGTGCACGTGCGCGATGCGGCCGGGGTCGCGCCTGGCGATCTCGACCGGGTCGGTGCCGCCGACCAGCAGGTGGCCGGTGTCCAGGCAGAGCGGCGCGACGCTGCCCGCCAGCACGCCGAGCACCTCGGCGCGGCTCTCGACCATGGTCCCGACGTGCGGGTGCAGGGTGACCAGCCGGTCGAGTTCGGCGGAGGCCCGGTCGAGGTTGGCGCAGAGCGTGGTCAGGCCGCGCTCGTCCAGCGCCGGGCGCGAGTCGTAGCCGTCCTGGCCGGTCGCGGCGGCGAGCACCATCACCTCGACGCCCGCCGCGGCGAACTCGGCGGCCTTGCGCCGCAGCTCGGGCAGCGGGTCGTGCTCCGGGTCGTGCAGGACCACCGGGATGAAGCCGCCGATGCCGTGCATGCCGTACTCGATCAGGTCGGCGGCGGACAGGAAACCGTCCGGGCCGAGTTCGGTGGCGGTCAGGCCGAGCGCGCGCATCTCCGCCAGCACCCGCTGCGCCGGGAGCTGGTGACCCCAGCCCGGGACCTCGCAGACACCCCAGGAGATGGGGGCTCCCGCGATCTTCATACCTTCTCCACTTCCACGGGGCGCCCCTCGCGGCGCGAGCGGTCGGCTGCCTCGGCGATCAGGAGCGCCGCGAGGGCGTCCTCGATCGTGCACGGGCTCTCCCGGTCGCCGCGCGCCGCCTCCAGGAAGGCGCGCAGCTCGGCCCGGTAGGCGTCCTCGAACCGGGTGACGAAGTCGGGCCAGGGCTCCGCCGGGCGGGTGCCCTCGTCGAGGCTGGCCAGCGGGGCGCGGGGCCCGAGGCCGACGGCCTGGGTGGCCCGCGTGCCGGCCACCTCCATGCGCACGTCGTAGCCCGCGCCGTTGTACCGCGAGCCCTGCAGCGTGGCCAGCGTGCCGTCGTCGAGCGTGAGCAGGGCGGCGCTGGTGTCCACGTCACCGGCCTCGGCGAAGAACGCCTCGCCCCGGTTGGCGCCGGTGGCGTAGACCGTGCGGGCCTCCCGGCCGGTCACCCAGCGCAGGATGTCGAAGTCGTGGATGTGGCAGTCGCGGAAGATGCCGCCCGAGGTCGGGATGTAGCCGGCCGGCGGCGGCGCGGGGTCGGCGGTGAGCAGGTGCACCCGGTGTACCTGCCCCAGATCCCCGGCGCGCACCGCGGCGCGGGCGGCGGCGTACCCGGCGTCGAAGCGGCGCTGGAAGCCGATGTGCACCATCGTCTCCCCGCGGGCGTCGAGCACCGCGCGGGTCTGCTCGACGGTGAGCGCGACCGGCTTCTCGCAGAACGTCGGGATGCCCTGGGCGCAGGCACGCAGCAGCAGCTCGGCGTGGGTCGCCGTCGGTGTCGCGATCACCAGGGCGTCCGCCTCGAAGGGGTCGCCCGGCCTGCCGTACGGCGAGGTGCGCACCGGGTCGGCGACGATCAGCTCGTCGACCAGAGGGGCCAGGGTTTCTGCGTGAAACGCCCCGATTCTTCCTAATCCAAGCAATCCCACCCGCATGGCTACTGGTCTAGCCGGTGCCTCCGGTATCAGTCAATAGTTTGTCCTGACATTCTGACTTTTAGCGCCCGTACGGCCGGCAGCGCCCGGTGTACAGGCACCCGCGCGAACCCGGCCACGATGGCCGGCGGCCCCGGCGTGAACCGCATCGGACCGACCGGCTCGGCGGCCAGCCCGAGGTCCTGGGCGGCCCGCGCGACGGCCACCTCGTCGCAGCCTCGCGGGAGCTCCAGGTAGATGTGCAGCCCGGCCTCGATGCCGTGCACGCTCACCTCGGGCAGCTCCTCGGCCAGCGCCCGCACCAGGGCGTCGCGCCGGCGCCGGTACTCGCGCCGCATGCGCCGCAGGTGCCGGTCGTAGCCGCCGGTCCGCAGGAAGTGCGCCAGCGCGTACTGCTCGACCACCGGCGAGCCGAGATCCAGCTCGCCCCGCGCCCGCCGGATGCGCGCGGCCACCTCCGGCGGCGCGGCCACCCAGCCCAGCCGCAGGCCCGGCGCCATCGACTTGCTCACGCTCCCGCACAACACCACCCGATCGGGCGCCAGCCCCTGCAGGCAGCCGACCGGGTCGCGGTCGAAGCGGAACTCGGCGTCGTAGTCGTCCTCCAGGATCAGGCCGCCCCACTCGATCAGCGCCGCGCGGCGGCCGGGCGACAGGACCACGCCGGTCGGGTAGTGGTGGGCCGGGGTGACCAGCACGGCCTGCGCGCCGCTCGCCTCGACCGCGCGGGCGTCGATGCCCGCCGCGTCCGCCTTGATCGGCAGCAGTTCGGCGCCCGCCCGGCGCAGCAGCGGCACCTGGCGCTGGCTCGTCGGGTCCTCGACGGCGAGCCGGGTGCGGCCCAGGACGTGCAGGGTCAGGCTGAGCCCCTGGGCGACCCCGCCGACCACGACCAGGTTCTCCGGGCGCACGTCGGCCGCCCTGACCCTGCGGAGGTAACCGGCCAGCTCCACGCGCAGCTCGGGCACGCCGCCCGGATCGCCGTAGTCGAGGGCGTCCGACGGCAGGGTGGTCAGCACGTGCCGCATCGCGGCCAGCCACCGCTCGCGGGGGAAGAACCCTAGGTCGGGCGAGGTGGGCCGGTGACCGTGGTAGGGGACGCCCAGGCCCGCGGGCTGCGCGGCCGGCTCCTCCTCGTCGCTCGGGACAGCCGCCGTCGCCGTACCCGTCGCCGTACCCGTCGCCGTACCCGCCGCCGTGGCGGCGACGGTGGTGCCCAGGCCGACGCGGGAGACCAGGAAGCCCTCGGCGACGAGCTGCTCGTAGGCCTCGACCACCACGCCCCGCGAGACCTGGAGGTCGGCGGCGAGCTCGCGGGTCGAGGGCAGCCGCGCCCCCGCCGCCAGCCGCCCCCGCCGCACGGCCTCCCGCAGCTCGGCGGCGACCTGGACGGCGATCCCGCCGCCCTGCCGGTCGATGGAGAGATGCAGATCGGCCAATGGTCCACTCTTTCCGCACCGGATTGGACTCTACGAGAGAGCCATTACCTCCCTAGCATCTCAGGCATGCACAAGGGAGTCATCGGCGCCGCCTCGGCCATGGTCCTCGTCGGCACCCTCGCCGGCGCGTCCGGACTGATCGCGGACTATCCGATCTACGGCGGCCAGGCCGTGCGCTACCTGATCGCCGCGCTCATCTGGGTGGTGGTGATCCGGGTCATGCGGGTGCGCCTGGTCCGGCTGACCGCCAAGGAGTGGCTCCTGCTGGCCGGCCTGACCCTGCTGGGCCTGGTCGTCTTCAACGTCGCGGTGATCGAGTCGACACGCGCCTCGGGGCCCGCGCTCGCCGGGGTGGTACTCGGCACCGTGCCGCTGGCCCTCGCTCTGGTGAGCGGACGGCCCGCACCCCGCCTGCTGGCGGGTGCGGTCGTGGTGGTGGGCGGCGCGACGCTCGCCACCGGGCTGGGCAGCGGCAACCTGCCGGGGCTGCTCTGGGCCCTGGTCGCGCTGGTCGGTGAGGTCAGCTTCTCGCTGCTGGCCATCCCGCTGCTGCCCAAGCTGGGCGCGGTCCGGGTGTCGGCCTACTCCACCGGGCTGGCCGTGCCGATGCTCTTCGCCGTCGGCCTGGTCAGCGAGGGTACGGCGATGCTCCGCGTGCCGACCCCGGCCGAGGCCCTCGGCTACCTCTACCTGGCCTCGGTGGTCACCGTCGTGGCGTTCTTCCTGTGGTACTCGTCCCTGCCGAAGCTCGGCCCGGGCCTGGCCGGGCTGTTCGCCGGGCTCATCCCGGTGGGCGCGATCGGCACCGGCCTGCTGCTCGGCATCGCGGTGCCGACCGTGCCGGACCTGCTGGGCGCGGGGCTGGTGATCGTGGGCATCGTGATCGGCCTCAGCGCACCACGAACCCCCGCCAGATCACCCGGCGCCGCCGCAGCACCGGCCACTGCCCGGTCCTGATGCCGCTCAGCGCCATCGCCGCCAGCGCCCCGGCCATGCCGCCGACGACCAGGACGCCCATCACGAGCATGAACACGATCTCCATGACGCCTCCATGTAGTTGAAAGTTGGACTACATAAGCCGATACCGGTCCCGCGTATTCCCCGGGGGCCGTAGGCTCTAGGAGGACCGAAAGGATCGAGGACAATGCCCGAGTTCGACTACACCGACCTGCTTCCGCTTGGCGCCGACGAGACCGAGTACCGGCTGATCACGGCGGAGGGGGTGCGGAAGGTCGAAGCGGCGGGCCGCACGTTCCTGGAGGTCGACCCCGAGGCGCTGCGGCTGCTGACGGAGACGGCCGTGCACGACATCTCCCACTTCCTGCGCTCCTCGCACCTCGCGCAGCTCCGCAAGATCGTGGACGACCCCGAGTCGAGCGGCAACGACCGCTTCGTCGCGCTCGACCTGCTCAAGAACGCCTCGATCTCGGCCGGCGGCGTGCTGCCGATGTGCCAGGACACCGGCACCGCGATCGTGATGGGCAAGCGCGGCCGGCACGTGCTGACCGACGGCGCCGACGCCGAGCACATCTCGCGCGGCGTCTACGACGCCTACACCAAGCTCAACCTGCGCTACTCCCAGATGGCCCCGCTGACCATGTGGGAGGAGAAGAACACCGGCTCCAACCTGCCGGCCCAGATCGAGCTGTACGCCGAGGACCCGGGCGGGCACGCCGACGAGTACAAGCTGCTCTTCATGGCCAAGGGCGGCGGCTCGGCCAACAAGTCGTTCCTGTACCAGGAGACCAAGGCGGTGCTCAACGAGAAGCGCATGCTGCAGTTCCTGGAGGAGAAGATCCGCTCGCTCGGCACCGCGGCCTGCCCGCCGTACCATCTGGCGATCGTGGTGGGCGGCACCTCGGCGGAGTTCGCGCTGAAGACGGCCAAGTACGCCAGCGCCCGCTACCTCGACTCCATCCCCACCGAGGGCTCGGCCAGCGGCCACGGCTTCCGCGACCTGGAGCTGGAGCAGAAGGTCTTCGAGCTGACCCAGAAGCTCGGCATCGGCGCGCAGTTCGGCGGCAAGTACTTCTGCCACGACGTGCGGGTCATCCGCCTGCCGCGGCACGGCGCCTCGTGCCCGGTGGCCATCGCGGTCTCGTGCAGCGCCGACCGCCAGGCACTGGCCAAGATCACCGCCGAGGGCGTCTTCCTGGAGAAGCTGGAGACCGACCCGGCCCGCTTCCTGCCGGAGACCACCGACGAGCACCTCTCCGACGACGTGGTGCGCGTCGACCTCAACCGGCCGATGGCCGAGGTGCTGGCCGAGCTGACGAAGTACCCGGTCAAGACCCGGCTCTCGCTCACCGGCCCGCTGGTCGTCGCCCGCGACATCGCCCACGCGAAGATCGCCGAGCTGCTCGACGGCGGCGGCGAGATGCCGGCCTACCTCAAGGACCACGCGGTCTACTACGCCGGTCCGGCCAAGACGCCCGAGGGCTACGCCTCCGGCTCGTTCGGCCCGACCACGGCGGGACGCATGGACTCCTACGTCGAACGGTTCCAGTCGGCCGGCGGATCGATGGTCATGCTCGCCAAGGGCAACCGCTCCAAGCAGGTGACCGAGGCGTGCCAGCGCTACGGGGGCTTCTACCTGGGCTCCATCGGCGGCCCGGCGGCCCGGCTGGCTCAGGACTGCATCAAGAAGGTGGAAGTGCTGGAGTACCCCGAGCTGGGGATGGAGGCGGTCTGGAAGATCGAGGTCGAGGACTTCCCCGCCTTCATCGTCGTGGACGACAAGGGCCAGGACTTCTTCGCCGACACCACCGGCCCGGTGCTCACCATCGGACGCCGCTAGGGCTCAGGCGGCCACCAGGCCACGATGCGGGTCCACCACGCGGCCGTCGGGCAGGAGCAGGCCGGTGTCCTCGAACAGGATGACGCCGTTGCACAGCAGGCTCCAGCCCTGGTCGTGGTGGGACCGCATCACGTGGGCGGCTTCGCGGTCGAGCGAGTCGGCGGTGGGACAGAGCGGCTGGTGCTTGCACATTTCGCACACCTTCTTCTGGGTGACGAGCTCCTGGCGGGTGGTCGTTCAGTAGGGCAGCTTGCGCCCGGACGGAGTACGCAGGTCGAGCGAGGACTTCACGGGCCTGCTCGGCCTTTTCCTGACCTGGGTCTGTCGCATCCTCATCACGTCCTTCAACGACGGTGTGGTGATCGCGAGTTCCGAGGGCGTATGCCTTCATTCTGACGATCCCGACCGACACTTTTTCGTGCTCTGTCCGGAGGATGAACCCGCCCGCTTACCGCAGACCTACAGACCGCTGACACGCGCATTGCATGACGCGTCAGGTCAGACAACTTGACCCCACATCGCAACATTTAATCGGCCCCGCCTCTACAGGTACGTTTGGGCGAATCGGTAAGCTGCCTGGCATGCGTGCGCCGTCCGGTTATCTCCTTGCCGCGCGCTATCGGCTCCTGGAGCCGGTCGGCCGCGGCGGCATGGGCACCGTTTGGCGAGCACATGACGAACTGCTGGACCGCTACGTCGCGGTCAAGGAGGTCCGGCTGCCCGTCGTCATCGACGAGGACCTGCGGATCGAGCTGTGCGCGCGCACCGAGCGCGAGGGCCGGGCGACCGCGATGGTCGCGCACCCGTCGGTCATCACCGTCTACGACGTCGTCACCGAGGACGACCGGCCCTGGATCGTGATGGAGCTGCTCCAGGCCAGGTCGCTGGAGCAGCTCATCCAGGACAACGGGCCGCTGCCGCCGCGCTTCGCCGCCGAGATGGGCCGGCAGATCCTCGGCGCGTTGCGCGCGGTGCACGGCAAGGGCATCCTGCACCGCGACGTCAAGCCCAGCAACGTCCTGGTGACCGAGCAGCGGGCGGTCCTCACCGACTTCGGCCTGGCCGCCTTCGAGGGCGAGATCTCCATCACCCAGGCCGGCATGGTGCTCGGCTCGGCCGGCTACATCGCGCCCGAGCGGGTGCTGGGCGCCAAGGCCAGCCCGGCGGCCGACCTGTGGTCGCTCGGCGCGACCCTCTACACCGCCGTCGAGGGCCACGGCCTGCACGGCCGCCGTACGGCTGCCGCCGCGCTGGCCGCGCTGACCAGCGGCGAGCAGATCCCGATGCCCAAGGCCGGGCCGCTGGCCCCGGTGCTGGAGGCGCTACTGCGCATCGACCCCGAGACGCGCATCGACTCGGTACGGGCCTCGCTCATGCTCGCGCGGGTCGCCGCGGGCGGCTCCGCCGAGCAGCCGCTCAGCCAGTCCGGCCGCCGTCCCGCCCTCGCCCTGGCCGGGCCCGCCTTCACCCGGCGTCCCACGCATCGCGGGCTGCACCGGGCGGAGGCCCAGGCCGCTGCCGTATCATCGGGGGCGCAGGCCGTACCTCTTCCCCGTGGCGGGGTGCACCGCAGGCCGGGATCACCGCCCACGGCGTACGGCAGGCTACGGGCCAGATTGATCAAGCTTTTCCTCCCGCGCCGCTTCTGGCCCAAGGAACTTCGCAAGCGAGGGTAAAGCACTTTCTAAGCAGGAATAGATATCTTCTTCTCATGTCGGAACAGCACAAGGGCGTGGCGGGGCGCGTGCTCGCCGGACGGTACGAACTGCTCGCACCGCTCGGCCGGGGGACGATGGGGACGGTCTGGCGCGCGCACGACCGGACGCTGGGCCGCGAGGTCGCCATCAAGGAGATCCGCCAGGACTCGGGCCTGAGCGAGGCGCAACGAGCCGAGCTGCGCGAGCGCATGGTGCGTGAGGGGCGGACCGCCTCCCGCATCAACCACCCCTCGGTGGCGGCGATCTACGACGTGCTGATCCACGACGACAGCCCCTGGATCATCATGGAGCTGGTCGAGGCCCGCTCGCTGGAGCAGGTCATCGAGGAGGAGGGGCCGCTGCCGCCCCGCCTGGTCGCCGAGATCGGCGTCGACCTGCTCGGCGCGTTGCGCGCGGCCCACGCCCAGGGCATCACCCACCGCGACGTCAAGCCCGGCAACGTGCTGATCACCGAGCACGGCCGGGTCGTGCTGACCGACTTCGGCATCGCCAAGGCCGAGGGCGACACCAAGCTCACCAAGACCGGGATGGTCATCGGCTCGCCCGGCTACACCGCGCCGGAACGTGCCAGGGGCGAGTACACCGGGCCGGAGTCGGACGTGTGGTCGCTGGGGGCGACGCTGTACTTCGCGGTCGAGGGACGGCCGGCCTACGAGCGGTCGAGCATCGCCGAGACGCTGGCCGCGCTGATGACCGAGAGCGCCGACCCGCCCACCCAGGCCGGTCCGCTGCGGCCGGTGCTGGACGGCATGCTCAACAAGATCCACCAGCAGCGGCTGAGCACCGCCAAGGCCGAGACGATGTTGCGGATGGTGGCCGACACGCCCACGCACGAGTTCCCGGCGGTGGAGGAGCCGATCCGGGTGCAGAGCGCCGAGTCGTGGCAGGTCCCGCAGCCCACCTCCGACGCCTGGCCCCGGCCCCAGCAGAACCCGCAGCAGAACCCGTGGCAGAACCACCAGCCCCCTGCCGCTCCCCCGGCCCAGCAGCCGGCCCAGCAGCACGGTCATCCCCCAGTGCAGCACCCCGGGCAGTCCCCGGTGCACCCCGGTCAGCCGCCGGTGCAGCAGCCCGGTCAGCCGCCGGTCGAGGTGCCGGGGTGGTCCGGTGGGTTCGACCCGGACCAGGACCCCAACCGCACGGTCACCGTCGCCCGCCCGAAGCACCCCCTGAACCAGCCACCCGGCCCCGGTCATGCTCCTGGCACCCCCGGACCCGGCCACGCCCCGGGACCGCAGGGCCCGCCCCCCGGCTACGAGCCCCAGCCGCCGAGCTTCGGCGGCCCCCTGCAGCCGGCCGACCCCCGCCCGCCGGTCTACGACGAGAGCTCCGAGACGACCCGGGTCGTGCAACCGCACCCGCCCGGCCAGCAGGTCTACCCGTCCCCGCCGCAGAACCACCAGCAGAACCCGTGGCAGAGCCACCAGCCCCCGCCCGCCGCCCCGATGCCCCCGGAGCGCGGCCTGGGCACCGACCTGTTCGCCATCGCCGGCCAGTCAGAGGCGCCCCGTAAGGCCAGCCGTACCGGCATGTTCATCCTGATGGCCATCGCCGCCGCCGCGGCGGTGATCATCGCCATCCTGGTTCTGACCGGCTGACCGGCCTGATACAGACTGGGAGCATGAGCGAATACCGCACCGAGCACGACTCGATGGGCGAGGTCCGCGTCCCCGCCACGGCGCTGTGGCGGGCCCAGACCCAGCGGGCGGTGGAGAACTTCCCGGTCTCCGGCCGTGGGCTCGAACCCTCCCACATCGCCGCGCTGGGCCTGATCAAGGCGGTCGCCGCCGAGGTCAACGGCGAACTGGGCGTGATCGACAAGGAGATGGCCGAGGCCATCGCGCAGGCCGCGGCCGACGTGGCGGAGAACGAGCACGACGAGCACTTCCCGGTGGACGTCTTCCAGACCGGCTCCGGCACCTCCTCCAACATGAACGCCAACGAGGTCGTCGCCACCCTCGCCGAGCGCCGCCTGGGCCGCGAGGTGCATCCGAACGACCACGTCAACGCCTCGCAGTCGTCCAACGACGTCTTCCCGACCTCGATCCGGGTGGCCGCCGCGACCGAGGTCTCCTACCACCTGCTGCCCTCGCTGACCCATCTGGCGGCGACGCTGGAGGGCAAGGCCGAGGAGTTCGCCGGGCTGGTCAAGGCCGGGCGCACCCACCTCATGGACGCCACGCCGGTCACCCTCGGCCAGGAGTTCGGCGGTTACGCCGCCCAGATCAAGCTGGGCCTCACCCGGGTGGGCGGCGCGCTCAACAGCGTCCTGGAGCTTCCGCTGGGTGGTACCGCGGTAGGGACCGGCATCAACACCCCGCCCGGCTTCGCGCCGCGGGTCATCGCCAAGCTGGCCGCGGCCACCGGACTGGACTTCACCGAGGCCGGTAACCACTTCGAGGCGCAGAGCGCCCAGGACGCCATCGTCGAGCTGTCCGGCGCCCTGAAGGTCGTCGCCGTATCGCTGAACAAGATCGCCAACGACCTGCGCTGGATGGGCTCCGGCCCGCGGGCGGGGCTGGGCGAGATCAACCTGCCCGACCTGCAGCCCGGCTCGTCGATCATGCCCGGCAAGGTCAACCCGGTCGTCCCCGAGGCGGTCTGCATGGTCGCCGCCCAGGTCATCGGCAACGACGCGGCGATCACCTTCGCCGGGGCGTCCGGCTCGTTCGAGCTGAACGTGCAGCTCCCGGTGATCGCCCGCAACATCCTGGAGTCGGTCCGGCTGCTGGCCAGCGTCTCGCGGCTGCTGGCCGACCGCTGCGTCGCCGGGATCACGCCCAACGCCGAGCGGCTGCGCGAGTACGCCGAGTCCTCGCCCTCGATCGTCACCCCGCTGAACCGGTACGTCGGCTACGAGGAGGCCGCGCGCATCGCCAAGCAGGCGCTGGCCGAGCGCAAGACCATCCGCGAGGTGGTGATCGAGCGCGGTCACGTGGCCAACGGCACGCTGACCGAGGAGCAGCTCGACTCGGCGCTCGACGTGCTGTCGATGACTCAGCCGGCCAGCCGCTCCTGAACCTGCCCCACGCTGGGGTTGACCAGGGCTCCGCCGTCCGGGAAGACGACGGTGGGGATCAGCCAGGAGCCGCCGTTCAGCTCGCTGATCAGCTCGATCGCGCCGGGCGTGTCGTCCACATCGATCTCGGTGTAGGCGATCCCGGCGCGGGCGAGCTGGCCCTTGAGGCGCTGGCAGTGGCCGCACCACGGGGCGCTGTAAACCTTGATCATGTTTTCCATCTTTGACCCTGGACCGAAGGAGCGAATACTCTCATGTGCCACTTGGATATTACCGGTAGACATCGCAGGTAGGCCGGTTGCACGAAATGGGGTCCCGCCGTGACCGACAGCCCTCTCGCCAGGCGCTCCTTCCTCCTCGCCACCGCCCTGATCGCGGGCACGGGCGCGCTGGCCGCCTGCGGCTCCGGCGGCGGCTCGGGCTCCAGCCCCGCCCCGGCCGGTACGACAGGCGCACCCAAGACCGCCGACCTGCTCCGCGTAGCACTCCCCTCCTCGCTCAGCACGCTCGACGTGAGCAAGGAGGCGGGGATCATGAACTACGTGGTCGCCCTCCTCTGCCAGGAGGCGCTGGTCGCGGTGGGCGAGGACGGCGGCCTCCAGCCCTCGCTCGCCGCCTCGTGGGAGCGCAAGGACGCCAGGACCTACGTCTACCAGCTCCGCCAGGGCGTCACCTTCGCCGACGGCGCGGCCCTCACCGCCGCCGACGTGGTCGCCAGCCTCAACCTGCACGCCGCCAAGGGCTCCACCAGCGCCTTCGCCTACGCCTACGCCGGCGTGGAAAGCATCGAGGCCACCGCGCCCGCCGAGGTGACGATCACCCTCAAGCAGCCGGACGCCTCCTTCGCCTGGACCCCCTCCCCCGGCACCCTGCTGGTCACCAGCGAGAAGTTCCTCAAGGACACCGGCGCGGACCTCGGCACCCCGACCGGCAAGATCCTCGGCACCGGCCCCTACAAGGTGACCGAGTTCGCCCCCGACTCGCACGTCACGCTGGAGCGCAACGACGCCTGGTGGGGCGGCGAGGCCCCCTACCGGCAGATCAGAATCGACTTCATCCCCGAGGAGTCCACCCGCCTGCTGGCCATGCGCGGCGGCCAGGTGGACGTCGCCCTGAACGTCCCGGCCGAGCAGATCGACCAGTGGAAGGCGGTCTCCGGCGTCCAGGTCATGACCGCCGCCGACCGCTCGCTGGTCACCCTCGCCTTCAACACCGCCAAGAAGCCGTGGGACGACGTGCACGTGCGCCGCGCGGTCGGGCACGCCGTCGACCGGGCCGGCATCGTCAAGAGCATCCTGCGCGGCCACGGCGCGGTCGCCACCACCATCCCCGACCCGGTCCAGTGGGGCGGCGTGCTCGGCGAGGCCGAGGTCAAGGCGCTGTACGCGAGCATCCCGCAGGTCGAGTTCGACCTGGCCAAGGCCAAGGCCGAGCTCGCCCAGTCGGCCAGCCCGCAGGGCTTCGGCGACACCGTGACCTACCCCAACAGCGGCCCGCAGATCGGCCGCGCGCTGCTCACCCTGGCCCAGAACCTCAAGACCATCGGCATCACGCTGGAGGTCAAGGAGGTGCCGCTGGAGCAGTGGATCGCCGAGCTCGGCGCGCACTCGGCCGGGATCTACGCCGGGTGGTACTTCGCCACCACCGGCGACCCCTCCGAGTACGTCAACCAGCTCCTGGACGGCGGCGCGACCGGCAAGAACGGCACCAACATCGCCGAGTACGCCAACGCCGAGGTCACCAAGCTCCTCGCCGACGCCAAGGCCAGCACCGACGACGCCGAGCGCGGCAAGCTGCTCGGCCAGGCGCTGCTGAAGTCGGCCGCCGATCTGCCCTACCAGCCGCTGTGGTGGGGTGAGGCGGCCACCGCCTTCGGCCCGTCGGTCACCGCCACCGGCTTCGGCCCGTACTTCTTCGTCGGCCCGTGGGCCGCGAAGGTCGCCCCGCGCTGATGGCCGCCCCGCTCGACGTCCACCGCGCGCTGCGCGGGCTGCGGGTGCCCGAATGGGTCGCCCTCCACCCCGGCGGCGCGGCCGTGGCCTGCGTCATCGACGGCCGGGCCCACGTGCTCGACCTGCCCACCGGCGCGCTCCGCCCGCTGGCCGCCGCCGAGGGCGAGTGGCACGCGCTCACCCGCTGGATCACCGGCAACCGGCTCCTGCTCGCCACCGCCCGCGGCCCCCTGCTCGACCACGTCGAGGTACGGCTGGCCGTCGGCGAGCCCCCGTGGCGGCTGGACACCGGCGCCGAGATCGAGGACCTGATCCCCGCCGGCGACCGCGTCCTGCTGCGCCTGGCCGACCCCGGCAGCGAGCGCGACGGCAGCCATCTCGGCCTGCGCGTCCACGACCCGGCCGACCCGGTGGTCCGCGAACCGGGCGCCCGGCTGCGCCGCCTGGCCCTCGCCCGCGTCGGCGACGACCGGCTCACGCCCGTCCCGCTCACCGCCACCGTGTGGGACGCCGACTGGCGTGGCGGTCCCGTCGTCGCGGTCACCTCGGCCGACGAGACCCCGGGCGGCTTCTACCGCCCGAACCTGGACCTCATCGACCCCGAGACCGGCCAGACGCGCACGCTTTACACCACCGGCTGGCAGCTCGCCCGCCCCAAGCTCGCCCCCGACGGCCGCACCGCCGTCGTCCTCGAAGGGCTGTCCATCGTCTCGGGCCGCGTCCTGCGCGTCACCGGCCTCGACGACGGCGACACCCGGGTCACCGCGCTCGGCGACCTCGACGACGTCACCGACCTGGGCTGGCTCGACGAGCGGCGGCTCTGGTTCACCGGCTGGGACGGCACCGGCACGCACGGCGGCCTGCTCGACGCGGTCACCGGCGAGGTCCTGTCGCGCTGGGTGCGGCACGGCACGCTCGGCGGGCCCGGCGCCCAGCCGTCGCTGTCGCCCGACGCCACCGGCACGCTGGCCGCCGCTCCCTGGGAGGACGCCGGGCAGCCGCCGGAGATCGCGCTGGCCGACCCGGCGACCGGCGAGTGGCGTGCGGTCACCGCGCTCAACGCGGGGCTGGCTTCGCTTGCCGTACGGCAGGAAAAGGTGCGGTGGGCCGCGCCCGACGGGCGGGAGATCGAGGGCCTGCTGCTGACCCACGGGGCGGCGGACGGGCCCCGGCCGCTGGTCGTCATGGTGCACGGCGGCCCCACCTGGTTGTGGTCGAGCGCCTTCGCGCCCGCCGAGTCCAACCAGCTCGCCTCGCCGCTCGCGCACGCCGGGGCCGCGGTCCTGCTCGCCAACCCGCGCGGCAGCAGCGGGCGCGGCCAGGAGCACGCGCGGGCCGTCATCGGCGTCGCGGGCGAGGCCGACCTGGACGACCTGCTGGCCGGCGTCGACCACCTCGTCGCGACCGGCGCCGCCGATCCCGGACGGATGGCGATCATGGGGCTCAGCTACGGCGGGTACATGACCGCGTGGGCGACCACCCGCACCTCGCGGTTCCGGGCCGCGGTGGTCATGTCCGGCGTCGCCGACTGGCTCAGCTTCGCCACCGCCAGCAACCTGGCCGGCGGCTTCGACCCGCTCTACCACGCCGGCGCCGACGCCGCCACGCCCGAGGGACGCGAGTTCCTGGCCGCGCGCTCGCCGGTCCACCACGCCGCCGAAGCGAGCACGCCGACCCTGATCCTGCACGGCGAACTCGACCGGACCACCCCCGCGGGCCAGGCCGAGCAGCTCTATCGTGCCTGGTCGGCGGCCGGGATCCCAGTCCAGCTCGTCGTCTACCCTCGGGAGGGGCACGAGCTGGTCGAGGACGGGCACCGCCGGGACGCGGCCGAGCGCACGATCGCCTGGCTGAGGGGGAACGGGGTCTTGTGATGGCGGGCTGGGGGTCGTTCCTGCTGCGGCGGCTGGCCGGGACCGCCGTCGTCGTCGCCCTGCTGTCGGTCGGCGTCTTCCTGCTGCTCTACCTCGCTCCAGGCACCCTCCAGCAGACGTTGCTCGGCACCCGCCCGGCCACGGCCGAGACCATCGCCGCGATCACCGCGCGCTACCACCTCGACGAGCCGGTCTTCGTGCGGTACCTGCGCTGGCTGGGCGGCGTGCTCACCGGCGACCTGGGCGTCTCCATCCGCACCGGCGTGCCGGTGAGCGGCATGCTCGGCGACCGGGTGCCGCTCACGCTGGAGCTGACCGCGTACGGCACGCTGCTGGCCGCCCTGGCCGGGATCCCGATGGGCGTGCTGGGCGCGCTGCGGCGCGGGCGGGCGCTCGACCGGCTGGTGGTGGTCACCGGCATCGTCGGGCTCAGCGCCCCGCCGTTCGCCGTCGGCCTGGTCCTGCTGGTCGTGTTCGCCTCCGGGCTCGGCTGGTTCCCGGTCTACGGCACCGGCGAGGGCTTCGCCGGGACGGTGTGGCACCTCACGCTGCCCGCCGTCGCGCTGGCCGCCGGGGCGCTCGGGCTGCTGCTGCGCTTCACCCGCGCGGCGCTGGTGCGGGAGCTGGAACAGGACTACGTCGTCTTCGCCCGCGCGCGCGGCCTCGGCTCGGCGACGGTGCTCGGGTACGCGCTGCGCAACTCGCTCGTGCCGATCCTCACCGCCACCGGGCTCGTGGTCACCAGCATGCTGGTCGGCACCGTGCTGGTGGAGGTCACCTTCGCGCTGCCGGGGCTGGGCTCGCTGCTCATGGACTCGGTCACCTTCAAGGACGTGCCCGTGGTGCAGGCGCTGGCCCTGCTGCTCACCCTGCTCATCGCCGCGATCAACCTGCTGGTGGACGTGGGCTACTCGATCGCCGACCCGCGCGTACGGAGGGCCTCGTGAAGCCGGCCTCGCGCCCGCCGCTGACCGTCCTGGCGGCCCTGCTGGTGCTCGCCGTCGCCGCGGTCTGCGCCGCCTTCGCGCCCTGGCTGGTGCCGGGCGCCACCGAGCAGGACCTGATGACCGGCCTCACCGGCCCCGGTCCCGGCCATCCGCTCGGCACCGACGACCTCGGCCGCGACGTGCTGGAACTGCTGGTCGCCGGGGCGCGCACCGCCGTGCCGGGCGCGCTGGCCGTGGCGCTCGGCTCCATGATCCTCGGCAACCTGATCGGCCTGCCCGCCGGCTACTTCGGCGGCTGGGCCGACACCCTGGCCATGCGCTGGGCCGACCTGATGTTCTCGCTGCCCGCGCTGCTCGTCGCCATCGTGGTGGCGGGCGTGCTCGGCGGCGGGTACGGCCTGGCCATCCTGGTGCTCGTGGTGCTCTTCGCGCCCACCGACGCCCGCGTGGTGCGCGGGGCCGTCCTGGAGCAGCGCCACCGCCCCTACGTCGAGGCGGCCCTGCTGAAGAGCCTGCCCGCCTGGCGGATCATGATCCGGATCATCTGGCCCAACATCGCGCCGGTCGCCCTGGCCACGGTCTTCCTCAACTTCGCCTTCGCGCTGGTCTCGTTGTCGTCGTTGTCCTTCCTCGGGCTCGGCGTGCCGGCCGGCTCGCCCGACTGGGGCCGCACGCTGGCCGACAACCGGGCCCAGCTCGTGGCCAACCCGTGGGCGGTGATCGCCCCCGGCCTGGCCATCATCGTCACCGCCGCCGCGCTCAACCTGGTGGGCGACTGGCTGCAAGAGCGCGTCGACCGGCGCGGAAGGACCCGCTGACATGGCCGTTCCCGCCGCTGCCGTCCCGCCTCCCGCGCTTTCCGTCGCCGGGCTCGCCGTGCGCCAGCCCGCCACCGGCCGCACGCTGCTGTCGGAGGTCGGCTTCGAGGTCGCGCCCGGCGAGTCGCTCGCCATCGTGGGCGAGTCGGGCTCGGGCAAGTCGCTCACCGTGCGGGCCTTGCTCGGCCTCCTGCCGCCCGGCCTCACCGCCACGGGGACGGTGCACGTGGCCGGCACGCGGGTCGACGCCGACGCCGACCGGCTGCGCCGGGTGCGCGGGCGGGCCGTCTCGCTCCTGCTCCAGGACCCGTTCACGTTGCTCAACCCGCTGCGCAAGGTCGGCAGGCAGCTCGCCGACGGGCTGCCGCGCGGCGCTGACGTCACCCGCCTGCTCGCCGAGGTCGGCCTCCCGCCCGAGACCGCCGGGCGCCACCCCTTCCAGCTCTCCGGCGGCATGCGCCAGCGCGTCGGCCTCGCCGCGGCGCTGGCCGGTGACCCGGACGTGCTCATCGCCGACGAGCCCACCACCGCGCTCGACGCCACCACCCAGCGTGAGGTCCTGGCCCTCATCCGCCGCATCCAGCACGAACGCGGGATGGCCTTCGTGCTCATCACGCACGACCTGCGGCTGGCCTTCTCGATGTGCGACCGGGTCATGGTCATGTACGCCGGGCGGGTCGTCGAGACCGGCCGGTCGGCGGCGTTGCGCCGGGAGCAGACCCATCCCTACACCCGGGCCCTGCTGGCCGCCGAGCCTCCGGCCGACCGCCGCCTGGCCCGCATCCCGGCCGTCCCCGGCTCCGTGCCCGCCCACGACGCCGTCCGAGACCGCTGCGCCTTCGCCGACCGCTGCCCCGTCGTCCTCCCCGTCTGCCTGACCGCCCAGCCACCCCTGCTGCCCGTCGAGGAGACCGCCCAGCCGCCCGTTTCCCCGGGCTCCGAGCCGTCCTTGCCGGCCCTGGGTGCTGCCGACGCGCGGTCCTCGGCCTGTGTGCGTGCCTCCGGTCTGCCCCCGGCCCCGGAGCCCGCTCCGGGTGTCGCGGCCCCCGCGCCCGCCACCGCCGTCCCCCTGCTCCGGGTCGACACCCTGCGCAAGACGTACGGCACAGCCGCCCGCCCGGCCCTGGCCGGCGTGAGCCTCACCGTCGCCCCCGGCGAGGTGGTCGCGGTGGTCGGCGAGTCCGGCTCGGGCAAGACCACCCTGGCCCGCTGCGTCGCCGGCCTCGAACACCCCGACTCCGGCACCATCCACCTCGACGGCCAGGACGTCTCCGACTACGGCCGCCTCACCCGCCCCGCCCTCCGCCAGGCCCGGCGCACCGCGCAGATGATCTTCCAGGACCCCTACTCCACCCTCAACCCGGCCCGGACCGTCGGAGCCACCCTCAAGGAGGCCCTTCACGCCGACGGCCGGCCCGCCACCGGCCGCGACGTCGCCCGGCTGCTCGAATCCGTGGGCCTCGGCCCCGACCTGGCCGCCATGCGCCCGGCCGGCCTGTCCGGCGGGGAGCGGCAGCGGGTGTCCATCGCCCGGGCGATCACCGGGGAGCCGCGGCTGCTCATCTGCGACGAGCCGGTGGCGGCGCTCGACGTGTCGGTGCAGGCGCAGGTGCTCGACCTGCTGGCCGACCTCCGGGAGCGGCTGGGGATGGCGATGTTGTTCATCACCCACGACCTGGCCGTGGTCCGGCAGGTGGCTGACCGGGTCTACGTGCTGCGCCGCGGCGAGCTCGTGGAGAGCGGCACCGCCGGGCAGGTGCTCGACCACCCGGCCGAGCCGTACACCCGCGCGTTGCTGGCCAGCGTGCCCGACGGCACCAGCGCCTGGCTGACCCCGCGCCCGTGAGAAACCCGGGGCCTGGCTGACCCCGCGCCCGTGAGAAACCCGGGGCCTGGCTGACCCCGCCTCCTTGAGAGGCCGGGGCCTGGCCGTTCGCCGTCAGACGTCCGCGTAGGAGATCAGGGTCAGCACCCGGCACGGCCGATCCGTCGTGACGTAGGCGTGCTCGCCCTCGGCCGCGAACCGCACCGCGTCCCCCTCACCCAGGGTCACCGACCACTCGGCCGTCTCGACGATCACCTCGCCGGACACCACGTAGGCGTGCTCCACCGCCCCACGCCCGTGCGCGCTCTTCGCGCTGCGCACCCCGGGCGGCATGTCGCCCTCGGACAGCTCGAACCGCCGCCGGTCCGGGGCGTCGAACAACATGCGCACGCTGCCCTCGCCGGCCGGGCCGCCCTCGCCCCGCCGTACCACCTCGGGGCCGGTCAGCCGTACCCGCGTCAGGTCGGCGAAGGTCAACCCGAGCGCGTCGGCCAGCCTGGTCAGCACCTCGACCGTCGGGTTGGCCACCGCCCGCTCGACCTGCGAGATCAGCGCCTTGCTCACCCCGGTCAGCTCCGCCAGCTCCCGCACGCTCAGCCCCCGCGCCAGCCGGGTGCTGCGCAGGTTGCCGGCGATCGCCCCTCGCACACCCCCGCCCGCCGGCGCGATCACCGCATCCGGCGCTGCCTTCTCCTGGCGCACGTACGTCCTCTCTCGTGGTCCCCTCCATCATGCAGGATGGCGGGCGGGTGGATAATGGGCAGGTGAACCGGGAGGATCTGGTCCGGTTGCGGCGGGCACGTGACCTGATGGACCGCAAGTACGCCGAGCCCCTCGACGTCCCCGCCCTGGCGCGGGTGGCGCTGATGTCGCCCGGCCACTTCTCCCGCAGCTTCCGCGCCGCCTACGGCGAGACCCCGCACTCCTACCTGATGACGCGCCGGATCGAGCGGGCCAAGGCGCTGCTGCGCCGGGGGGACGTGTCGGTGACCGAGGCGTGCTTCGCGGTGGGCTGCTCGTCGCTGGGCTCGTTCAGCGCCCGGTTCACCGAACTGGTCGGCGAGAGCCCCAGCGCCTACCGCGCCCGCACCCACGAGCACGCCGCCTCGATCCCGGCCTGCTACGCCAGGATCTACACCCGTCCGGTCCGCGCGGCGGAGGCCACGCAGGACCGCCAGGTGTAGCGTGACCGGCATGAACCTCGCACTGACGTACTGCACGCTGGTGGTTCACGATCATGAGGAAGCGCTCGCCTTCTACCGCGACACCCTGGGCTTCGAGGTGCGCAGCGACGTCTCCTACGAGGGCATGCGCTGGGTGAGCCTCGGCTCGAAGTCGCAGCCCGACGTGCACATCGTGCTGGAGCCGCCGGGCGCCGACCCGGGCGTCTCCCCCGAGGACCGCGAGACGATCGCGGACCTGCTGGCCAAGGGGCTGCTCGGCCGGATGGTGTTCAGCACCGACGACTGCGACGCCACCTACGAGCACATCCAGGCCTCCGGCGCCGAGGTGATGCAGGAGCCGATGGACCAGCCGTTCGGCGTCCGCGACTGCGCCTTCCGCGACCCGTCCGGCAACATGGTGCGCTTCGCCCAGCCGCGCCGCTGAGCGCGCGCCAGGGCGCGTCCCACACAGCCGGGCGCCGACATATGTCCGCCACCCCCATGTGCGCCGGACACCCCAGCGCTTAGGGTCCAGGCATGGCGGACGAGCTGACCGGGCGCACGGCCCTGGTGACGGGGGCGGGCAGCGGCATCGGGCGGGCGTGCGCGCTCCGGCTGGCCGGTGCGGGCGCGCGGGTGCTGGTGGTGGACAAGAACGCGGAGAGCGCCGGGAAGGTGGCCGCCGAGACCGGCGGCGTGGCGGTGGCCGCGGACCTGGCCGAGCCGGGCTTCGCCGAGCGGCTGCCGGACGAGCGGGTGGACATCGTCGTCAACAACGCCGGGTTCCAGCACGTGGCGCCGGTCGAGGAGTTCCCGCCTGAGGTGTTCGCGGCGATCCTCAAGGTCATGGTCGAGGCGCCGTTCCTGATCACCAGGCGCTACCTGCCCGGGATGTACGCCCAGGGCTGGGGGCGGATCGTGCACATCTCCTCCGTGCACGGGCTGCGCGCCTCGCCGTACAAGTCGGCGTACGTGGCGGCGAAGCACGCGCTCGAAGGCCTGTCCAAGGTGATCGCGCTGGAGGGCGCGGCCAAGGGCGTGACCAGCGTGTGCGTGGCGCCGGGCTACGTGCGGACCGAGCTGGTCGAGCGGCAGATCGCCGACCAGGCCAGGGCGCACGGCATCCCGCCGGAGAGCGTGGTCGAGGAGATCATGCTGCAGCCGGCCGCGATCAAGCGGCTGATCGAGCCGGAGGAGGTCGCCGAGCTGGTGGCCTACCTGTCCGGGCCGCACGGGGCGTTCATCACCGGCGTCTCGCTCCCGGTGGACGGCGGCTGGACCGCGCGATAGGACAATGGGCTCCATGCACGTCTATCTCGAACTCCTGGCCAGGGAGGCCTCGGCCGTCGAGTTCGAGGGCCCGATCATCGAGGCCCGGGCCCGCGGCGCGGACCCGGCCGAGATCGCGGAGCTGGAGCGGGCCAAGGTCGAGGCGCTGAAGGTTCGCGAGCTGCTGCGCCGCCGGGCCAGGCGCGAGGCGGAGCTGTCGGCGCTGTACGACACCGCCAGCGACCTGGCGGGCCTGCGCGACGTGGACGCGGTGCTGGAGGCGATCGTGCACCGGGCCAGGCAACTGCTGGCCACCGACACCGCCTACCTGACGCTGCACGACCCCGAACGCGGCGACACCTACATGCGGGTGACCGACGGTTCGATCTCGGCCGCCTTCCAGAACCTGCGGCTGGCGCTGGGCGCCGGGCTGGGCGGGCTGGTGGCCCAGACGGCCAGGCCGTACTCCACCGCCGACTACTTCGCCGACGCCCGCTTCCAGCACAAGGACCACATCGACTCCGCCGTGCACGAGGAGGGCCTGGTCGCCATCCTCGGCGTGCCGCTCAAGCTCGGCCAGCGGGTGATCGGCGTGCTCATGGCCGCCAACCGCAGCGCCCGGCCCTTCCATCAGGAAGAGGTCGCGCTGCTGACCAGCCTGGCGGCGCACGCGGCCGTGGCGATCGACAACGCCCGGCTGCTCCAGGAGACGCGCAACGCGCTGGAGGAGCTGTCGGCCGCGCACCGCAGCCTGCGCGAGCACGGCAACGCGGTCGAGCGGGCGGCCCGGGCACACGACCGGATGATGGAGCTGGTGCTCCAGGGCCGGGGCATCGAGGACATCGCCGCCGTGGTGACCGAGACCGGCGAGCTGACCGTCCTGGACGGCCAGGGCCGCCCGATCACCGGCCCGCACACACCCGCCGATCCCGGCATCCTGGAGGCCGCCCAGGCCTCGCGCAGCCTGGGCCGCACGGTCCGCCGGGGCGACCTGCTGATCGCCTCGGTGGACGTCGGCGGCGAGCCGCTCTGCACGCTGATCCTGCGTTCCGACGACGCCGACGAGCGCATCCTGGAGCGGGCGGCGCTGGTCTGCGCCCTGCTGCTGCTGTTCCGGCGCAGCGTCGCCGAGGCCGAGGGCCGGGTCCGCGGCGAGCTGCTCGACGACCTGATCGCCCGCCCGGAGGACGAGGGCCTGGCCGAGCGCGCCCGGCGGCTCGGCATCGATCTGGCGGAGCCGTACACGCTGATCGTGGCCCGGCACCAGGGCCAGCGCGAGCGGGCGGCGTTCTGGGCGTCGGCGGAGGCGGCGCTGGCGCACGGCCTCGCGGCGGCCCGCCCGGACGAGGTCGTGCTGCTGCTGCCGGGCGCGCAGGACGCGCGCCGGGTCGCCAAGGAGCTCAGCGCCGCGCTGGCCAGTCCCGCGACCGCCGGCGCCGCCGGCCCGGTGCGCGGCCCCGGCGCGGTACGGCCGGCCTACCACGAGGCCCAGCGCTGCGCCGACGCGCTCATCGCGCTGGGCCGCCGCGGCGACGGCACCAGCGCGGCCGAGCTCGGCTTCCTCGGCCTGCTCATCGGCGAGCACCGCGACCTGCCCGGCTACGTCGCGAGCGCGCTCGGCCCGGTGCTCGACTACGACCGCCGGCGCGGGACCACGCTGACCGCGACGCTCGCCGCCTACTTCGCCACCGGCGGCTCGCCCAGCCGGACCGCCGAGGCGATGCACATCCACGTCAACACGGTCTCCCAGCGCCTGGAGCGCATCGGCCGGCTGCTGGGCGACGGCTGGCAGGAGCCGGAACGAGCCCTCGAGCTCCAGCTCGCCCTCCGCCTCCACCGGCTGAGCACATAAGCCCACCGCCGACTGTGGGTGCCGCGCCCATAGGAGTGACTCCCGTCACTTCGTAGCGTGAGCGCACTCCCCAGTCAGAAACGGTGTGATATGTCCATCAAGAAGATCGTGGGCGCGAGCCTGATCGGCACCACCATCGAGTGGTACGACTTCTTCCTGTACGGCTCGGCCGCGGCCCTGGTGTTCAACAAGCTCTTCTTCCCCGACTCCGACCCCCTGGTCGGCACCCTGCTGGCCTTCCTGACCTACGCCGTCGGCTTCGTCGCCCGCCCGCTCGGCGGCCTGGTCTTCGGCCACTTCGGCGACCGGATCGGCCGCAAGACGCTGCTGGTCGTGAGCCTGCTGATGATGGGCGTGGCGACCTTCCTGATCGGCTGCCTGCCCACCCACGCCGCCATCGGCAGCGCGGCGCCGATCCTGCTCACCGTGCTCCGCCTGGTGCAGGGCTTCGCGCTCGGCGGCGAGTGGGGCGGCGCGGTCCTGATCGTCTCCGAGCACGGCGACGCCGAGCGGCGCGGCTTCTGGGCCTCCTGGCCGCAGGCGGGCGCCCCGGGCGGGAACCTGCTGGCCACCGGCGTGCTCGCACTGCTGGCCGCGGTCCAGTCGGAGGCGACCTTCCAGAGCTGGGGCTGGCGCGTGCCGTTCCTGCTGTCGGGCGTGCTGGTGCTGATCGGCCTGTGGATCCGGCTGACCATCACCGAGTCGCCGGTCTTCCAGCAGGCCCCCGAGCTGGACAAGACCCCGCTGGCCGCGGTGCTCAAGAACCACAAGCGCGACATCCTCATCGCCATCGGCGCCCGGCTGGCCGAGAACATCTCGTTCTACCTGATCACCGTCTTCGTGATCACCTACGGCACGACGGCCGTCAAGCTGGACAAGGCGACCGTGCTCAACGCGGTGCTGATCGCCTCGGCCATCCACTTCATCACCATCCCGATGTGGGGCGCGCTCTCCGACCGCGTCGGCCGCCGGCCGGTCTACCTGGTGGGAGCCGCGGGCGTCGGCGTCTGGATCTTCGCCTTCTTCCCGCTGATCAACACCGGCAACTTCGGGCTGATCACCCTCGCCGTCACCGTCGGCCTGCTCTTCCACGGCATGATGTACGGCCCGCAGGCCGCCTTCTTCAGCGAGCTGTTCGGCACCAGGATGCGCTACACCGGCGTCTCCATCGGCGCCCAGCTCTCGGCCATCGTGGCCGGCGCGCTCGCGCCCGTCATCGCGACGGCGCTGCTCAAGGACTTCGGCAGCAGCCTGCCGATCTCCCTCTACCTCGGCGCGGCGGCCGTGCTCACCCTGGTCTCGGTCTTCGTGGCCAGGGAGACTCGCGGCACCGACCTGGCCGGGCAGGAAAGGATCAAGGTATGAGCGTCATCTTCGTCCACGGCAACGTCTCCTCCGGCGCGTTCTTCGAGGACCTGCGCCTGCCCGGCGCCAAGGCCGTGGACCTGCGCGGCTTCGGCGCCGGGCCGCGCAAGCCGGTCGACGCCACCCGGGGCGTGCGCGACTTCGTCGACGACGTGCTCGCGGCCATGTCCGGCGAGCCGGCCCACCTGGTCGGCTGGAGCCTCGGCGGCGGCGTGGTGCTGCAGCTCCTCCGCGACCACCCGCACCTGGTCAAGAGCCTCGTCCTGATCAACCCGGTCTCACCCTACGGCTTCGGCGGCACCACCGGCCCCGAGGGCACGCTGACCCACGCCGACGGCGCCGGGTCCGGCGCGGGCGGCGCCAACCCCGACTTCGTCAAGGCGCTGCAGGCCGGCGACCGCGAGACGATGCGCCAGGTCTTCCAGTTCGGCTACGTGAAGGACCCGGCGGTCACCGAGGAACGCTGGCTCGACTCGATGCTCACCACCGAGGTCGGCGACGACAACTACCCGGGCGACTCGGTGCCCTCGCCGAACTGGCCGGGCACCGCCCCGGGCGGCCGCGGCGTGCTGAACGCCATCGCGCCCGTGCACTTCCGCATCGACGACCTGCACACCCTCGACCCCAAGCCGCCGATCCTGTGGATCCGCGGCGCGGACGACGCGATCGTCTCCGACGCCTCGATGTTCGACGTGGTGCACCTGGGCGCGATCGGCGCGATCCCCGGCTGGGACGGCACCCCCGCCCAGCCCATGGTCACCCAGACCCGCGCGGTCCTGGAGCGCTACGGCAACTACCGCGAGGTCGTCCTGGACGAGTGCGGCCACAGCCCGCACATCGAGCGCCCGGAGGAGTTCCTCCGCCTGCTGAACGAGCACCTGGCATGAAGATCCTCGCCCTCACCCTCCTGGCCAACCTGCTGGCCGCCCCGGCGAGCGCCGAGCTGCGCGTGCCCGGCGCCGAGCACGTCATCAGCGCCCAGCTCGCCGACCTCACCACCGCCGGGACCGTCGCCACCGGCCACACCGATCCCGCCGACTGGGCCGGCCTGCACAGCAAGGCCACCGTCAACCCCACCGGCGTGCCCGGCATCCAGCTCGACGGCTACTTCCCCGACACCTCCACCGGCAACACCACCCGCGGCTGGAACCACGACTCGCAGTTCGTGATCCGCCTGCCCGAGCGGTGGAACGGCGGCCTGGTCGTCGCCGGCACCCCGGGCAACCGCGAGCAGTACGCCAACGACTTCACCATCTCCGACTGGGTGCTGGCCAAGGGCTACGCCTTCGCCTCCACCGACAAGGGCAACGTCGGCCTCACCTTCCACGAGGACGGCCGGCGCCCCGGCGACGCCATCGCCGAGTGGAACGAGCGCGTCACCCAGCTCACCGTCGCCGCCAAGGCCGTGGTCAGGCAGCGGTACGGCAGAGCCCCCGAGCGCACCCTGGCCGCCGGCATCTCCAACGGCGGCTACCTGGTGCGCTGGCAGTTGGAGAACCGCGGCTGGCTCTACGACGGCGGCCTCGACTGGGAGGGCACGCTCTGGCGGCTCAAGGGCGACAACCTGCTGGAGTTCCTGCCGCAGGCGCTCAAGGACCCGCTCGCGGCGGGCTTCCCCGCGGAGTCGGAGTTCCTGTGGCCCTTCCACCGGCAGTACTACTGGGAGCTCACCCAGCGGCTCTACCAGCAGGAACTCGACCCGACCTACACCGGCGCCCCGGCCGACTACGTCTACGCCGAGCGCCGGCCGTACCGCGCGGTGGCCAGGATCGCGCTCACCGGGCGCATCACCAAGCCGCTCATCACCGTGCACGGCACGCTGGACGCCCTGCTGCCGATCGCGCGCAGCTCCGACGTCTACGCGCGGATGGTCGGCCCGCACCGCCCCTTCCGCTACCACCGGGTCGAGGGCGGCAACCACCTCGACGCGCTGGTCGACGCCTACCCCGACCGGCTCAGGCCGATCCTGCCGGTCTTCCGCAGCGCCTTCGAGGAGCTGGAGGAGTGGGTCAGTCGCTGAGGTAGCGCTGCCGGCCCGCCCGGGCCAGCCTCGCCAGGTGGCGGGCGCCCGGCACCCGGCGGGCCAGGCGGCGCAACCGCGAGTCGTGCACCAGCAGTCGGCGCCGCTCGGGGTCGACCTGGGCGACCGGCTGGACGGACACCTCGCCGCCGCGCATCTCCAGCCCGAAGCGCAGGCCGGTCTCCGCGCCGCCGGTGCGCAACGAGGTCAGCCACGCGCCGGGGCCGAGGTGGTCGCGTCCCGGCAGCACCCGCTTGACCGGCACCTTCGCCACGAGCTGGCCGGGCTGCCGGCCGGGCACGCCCGGCTCGACCATCGCCGGCGCGGTGATCTCGCGCAGCCGGCCCGAGGTGTTGCGCAACACGAGTTCGAGGGCCGGGCCGCCGCTGGGCGGCACGTACGGCACGGGCACCACGACGAAGACGTGGTCGTCCTGCCGCGTGACGCTCGCGCCCGGCGAGACCAGCGCCACCGACTCGGGGAAGGAGCCGGGCTCGATGGCCAGGCCCAGCTCGCCCTCGTCGCTCCAGCAGGGCACCACCAGGCGGCGGCGCGGCATGGGGGCGAGCACGCCCAGGCAGTTGAGCGGGCCTTCGGGCCGGCTGACCCTGGCCCTGGCCTGGTGGGCTCCGCCGTACATCCGGACGTGGACCTCCCAGTGCCCGGAGCCGAGCGGTTCGCCGAGGGCGGCGCCGGTCACGTCCACCCGCGCCTCGCCCACGATCTGCAGCCGGAGGCCGGTCCCGTCGGGCACGCGCTGCACCCGGTAGTCCACCGGCACGAAGTAGCAGTCGCCGGTGTCCTCCTTGCGCAGGTAGACCTCCATGCGGGCGCGCCCGGCGGCGTAGGTGACGTCGGTGACGCCGGGCGGCAACGCCAGGCCCAGGTCCGGCGGCGACCAGTGCAGCCGCTCGTCCTCGGCGTGGAAGAGCACCGGCTCTCCCGCCGCGTCGAACAGCTCGACGGTCAGCCCCAGGACCAGCACCTCCTCGTCCCAGCGCACCTCGTGCAGGTCGGCGCGGACGGCGGTGCGGCGGGTGGCGTTGGCGAAGGTGACGAGCTGGTCGAGCCGCCCCTCGCGCAGGATCAGCGCGATGGCCCGCAGGTGCGCGGGCAGGTAGCGGTCCAGCCGGTCGGGGAAGCGCTCCAGCACGAGCTCGCGGCAGAGCCCGAACAATCGGCTGCGGTCGAGCGAGGACCCGGCGAAGCGGGCGGTCATGAACGGCCGCAACACCGTGGAGCGGAACCAGTGGGCATACATCCGGTCGCGTTCCCGGCCCTGGGTGTGCTCGTCGATGACGTCGAGCAGTGCGCGCAGCTCTGCCACCATGGCCAGCGGCTCCTCCTCGCGCTCCGGCCGCTCGCCCAGGTGGCAGCAGATCGGCTCGGCGAGCACGGTGATGACCTTGGCCAGCAGGTAGGCCCGCACCGCGAAGGCCTGCTCCGCGACCTGCCCACCCGGTACGGCGAAGCCCAGCCGATGCTCCTCCAGGAAGGCGCGCCGGTAGAGCTTCTGCGGCCCCAGCAGCCCGAGCAGCCGGTCGCCCAGCACGTCGGCCCGCGCCCGGTCGCTCTCGAACGCCGGCAGCGGCGGCCCTGAGTCGCGCACCAGCCGCCCGACCAGCACGTCGGACTCGCACTCCACGGCCCGTTCGTACATGACGCGCAGCGCGTCGCGCTCCAGCCGGTCGTGCTGGTCGAGCAGGTAGACGTACTCGCCCCGGGCGCTGGCGATGCCCACGTTGCGCCCGCGCACGGGGGAACCGGTGTGCGGCAGGTGCAGCACCCGCGCGTTGGACCGCACGGCCGCCACCGCGTCCAGCCGCTCGGCCATGCCGTCCGTGGAGCCGTCGTCCACGAAGATGACCTCGTAGGAGTCGATCGTCTGCTCCAGCGCAGAGCGGATGCACGGGTCGGCCGTGCCGCCGGGATTGTGGATGCTGACGACTACGCTGACCTTCACGCCCATGTCAGCTAGCGTGCGTCGTCACCTCGGCGCGGACCCGCAGGCTTGCCGATCGAAGGGGGTGTCAGTACCAGCCCTTGGCCTGTGAGTGGCCCCAGGCCCCGCACGGCGAGCCGTACCTTCCCTTGATGTAGCCGAGACCCCACTTGATCTGGGTGGCCGGGTTGGTCTGCCAGTCGGATCCGGCGCTGGCCATCTTGGTGCCGGGCAGCGACTGCGGGATGCCGTAGGCGCCGCTGTAGCGGTTCATCGCCCGCTCGTTCCAGCCGCTCTCCTTGTGCCACAACTTCTCCAGGCAGCCCCACTGCTCGGCGCCGAAACCGAAGGAGGCGAGCATCTCCTTGGCGATGGCCTTGTTGCTGCCGGGGTCGGGGTCGCTGCCGGGCGGGAAGTTGACCGGCGGGAAGCCGTCGCCCGCGGGCGCCTGCTCCTCGACCTTGACCTTGTCGAGGGTGCCCTTGTTGCCGGCGCGGAGCTGGGCGAGCTGGTCCTTCTTGTAGGCCTGGGCGGCGGCGGCCTTCAGCTCGTCGTTCTTCGGCTCGGGGACGTAGCCGCCGACGAGCGCGCTGAACTCCTCCGGGCCGATCGGGGTGCGTGCCTCCTTGGCGTTCTCCATCGCCCGGTGAACGACGAATCCTCCGCCTCCGGCGATCACCAGCACCGACGTCGCGATGATGGCTGCCCGCTTGGGGCCCTTGGAGCCTTTGGATTCCGGTCGCTTTCTGAGCACGCCCCTGAGCTTGCCCTGTGGAGGGGGGTGGTCCGCAACCGGAACCCGCCATTCAGTTGGCGAAGGCTTGACCAATCTCCAGGTTGGCGGGACGTTTGCCAACGGCTGTGACTTTCGTCACATTACTCGGACTCAGGGTGCCCCGCGTTTTTTGGGATCCGGTGCGCGTGATGTCACGTTTTCATGACAGAACCCGGATATTCGCGGCCAGCATAAATAATGTGCCCGTGGCAGGCATCCTCTTGGTGGAAGACGACCCCTCTGTCCGGACCGCGCTGGAATTAGCGCTCACCCGGCAAGGGCACTCGGTGACGTCCTACGCCACCGGCGAGGAGGCTCTCGACCACATCCGGTCCCGCCGCCCGGAGATCGCGATCCTCGACGTCATGCTCCCCGGCATCGACGGCGTCGAGGTCTGCCGCCGCATCCGCCGCCTCGACCAGCTCCCGGTCATCCTGCTCACCGCGCGCGGCGACGACCTGGACGTGGTGGTCGGCCTGGAGGCCGGCGCCGACGACTACGTGGTCAAGCCGGTCGAGCCCCGCGTGCTCGACGCCCGCATCCGCGCCATCCTGCGCCGGGCCGAGTCGGCCGCCTCCGACCGGATCGCCTTCGGCGACCTGATGATCGACCGGGGCGCGCTCAAGGTCACCCTGGCCAACAAGGAGATCCACCTCACCCCCACCGAGCTCCGCCTGCTGCTGGAGCTCGTGCGCCACCCCGGGCAGGTGCTCAACCGCCGCTACCTGCTGCGCGTGGTCTGGGACCACACCCACGTCGCCGACTCACGCCTGGTGGACGCCTGCGTGCAGCGCGTACGGGCCAAGATCGAGCCCCGGCCGGCCGAGCCCGTCTACATCCACACCGTCCGCGGCTTCGGCTACCGGTTCAGCCCGCCGTGAACCGCCTGCCGACCGGCCTGCGCGCGCGACTGGTGATCACCTTCACCCTCGTCGCGGTGATCTCGTCGTTCCTGGTCGCCAGCATCGGCTTCGAGCTCGCCAAGAACGCCCTGGTCAAGCGGACCGAGGACAACACGGTCGAGCTGATGACCAGGGAACTGGTCAAGATCAAATTTCCGTTCGGCCGGCTCCGCGAAGGCGAGGAACGGCCGCGCGACGCCGACCTCCAGCACCTGGCCAACGAGCTGGACACGCCCGGCGGCCACGTCATCGTGGTCTACGAGCGCAACGTCTACAGCGACTCCGAGCACGTCATGGAGGAGCGCGACCTGCCCCAGGAGCTGCGCGGCCGGGCCAGCGCCGGCTTCGTCAGCCAGCGCAAGTACATCCGCGGCGACCTGTGGCTGATCGTCGGCACCGAGGTCTTCCGCGCCGACGAGCTCAACCGGCCCGAGCCGACCGGGATGCGCGTCTTCAGGTTCGTGCCGCTCAAGAACGACCTGCAGCAGCTCGCCTTCCTGCGCGGGGCGCTGCTCCAGGCCGGCGCCATCACGCTCCTCATCGCGCTGACCGTCGCTTTAGTGTCCGCCCGGCGCGTACTGCTGCCAGTCCGCCAGCTCAGCGCCGCCGCCCAGGCCCTCGGCAACGGCCAGCTCGACACCCGGCTGCCGGTCCAGGGCCAGGACGAGCTGGCCGACCTCACCGTCCGCTTCAACGACGCCGCCGCCGCGCTGGAGGCCAGCGTCACCGAACTGCGCAACCTGGAGGCGATGTCGCGGCGCTTCGTCGCGGACGTCTCCCACGAGCTGCGCACCCCGCTCACCGCGATGACCGCGGTCACCGACATGCTCTCCGACGAGGCCGACCGGCTGCCGGACGAGCCCGCCCAGGCCGTGCGGCTGGTGCTCAAGGAGATCTCCCGGCTGAGCGAGCTGGTCGAGCACCTCATCGAGGTCAGCCGCTTCGACGCCGGCACCGCCACGCTCAACCTCGAACCGGTGAACATCGCCGAGGAGATCGTGAGCTGCCTCGAACTGCGCGGGTGGCAGGACAAGGTGCGGATGAACGCCAATCCGGGACTGACCTTCGACGTCGATCCCCGGCGCTTCGACGTCATCATCGCCAACCTGGTGGGCAACGCGCTCAAGCACGGCGGGCCGCCGGTCATGATCACTGCCAGGAGCACGGCCAACGGGCTGGAGGTGAAGGTGCGCGACCACGGCAAGGGCATCCCGGCCGCGGCTCTGCCGTACATCTTCGACCGGTTCTACAAGGTGGACGGCGGGCGCAGCCGCAGCCACGGCAGCGGGCTCGGGCTGGCCATCGCCCGCGCCAACGCCAAGCTGCACGGCGGCACCATCTCGGTACGGCAGCAGCAGCCCGGCACCCTCTTCACGGTCTGGCTGCCCCCGGCATGAGGCGCCGGCTGATCGCCCTCCTGCTGCCGGTGCTGCTGGCGGCCGGCTGCGGGCTGTCCCCGGGCGACGTGACGAGCGTGGCCGTCCCCGCGCCGGTGGTGCAGATCCCGCCGCTGCCCCACCGGATCGTCCTCTACAAGTACGGCAGGCCGGTCCTGGCCCCGGTGCACCTGCGCAACGCCGACATCGACGAGCTGATGAAGCGCCTGTTCGACACCCGCCGCCGTGGCTACGAGACCGCCATGGCCGAGATGTTCTACGACTGGGCCAACACGCCGCCGCGCTCGTCCGAGGGTTCGCCCAGGGACCTGGACTCCCGCCGGACCACGCTCCAGGTCTTCGTCTACAAACACAGCAAGATCACGGAGAAGGCCGCCCTGCAGATCACCTGCACCGCCGTGCGGAACTGGGAGAACCTTCTCCGTGTCGAGATCTACCGTGGCAACGAGGACGACCTCTACGGGTCGTTCCGCTGCCGGGACGATCTCACGCTGATCAGAGAGTGAGATCCTCCAGCATCTCGGTCACCAGCGCGGCGATCGGCGAGCGCTCCGACCTGGTCAGCGTGATGTGCGCGAAGAGCGGGTGGCCCTTCAGCTTCTCCACCACCGCGACCACGCCGTCGTGCCGCCCCACCCGCAGGTTGTCGCGCTGGGCGATGTCGTGGGTGAGGACCACGCGCGAGTTGGCGCCGATCCGGCTGAGCACCGTGAGCAGCACCCCGCGCTCCAGCGACTGGGCCTCGTCCACGATCACGAACGCGTCGTGCAGCGACCGGCCGCGGATGTGCGTCAGCGGAAGCACCTCCAGCATGCCCCGGTCGAGCACCTCCTCGATCACCTCGGGTGTGGTGACCGCGCCCAGGGTGTCGTAGACCGCCTGCGCCCAGGGGCCCATCTTCTCGCCCTCGCCACCGGGCAGGTAGCCGAGCTCCTGGCCGCCGACGGCGTACAGGGGGCGGAAGACGATCACCTTGCGGTGCTGGCGGCGCTCCAGGACGGCTTCGAGGCCCGCGCAGAGCGCCAGCGCCGACTTGCCGGTGCCGGCTCGGCCGCCGAGCGAGACGATGCCGATCTCCGGGTCCATCAGCAGGTCGAGCGCGATGCGCTGCTCGGCGGAGCGGCCGTGCAGGCCGAACACCTCGCGGTCGCCGCGCACCAGCTTGACCGACTTGTCGGGCAGCACGCGCCCGAGTGCGGAGCCCTTGGCCGACAGCAGCCGCAGACCGGTGTGCGTGGGCAGTTCCCTGGCTTCCTCCAGCTCGGCGCTGCCCTGCTCGAAGAGCGAGCCGACGTCCTCGGTGGTGACGTTCAGTTCCGCCATGCCGGTCCAGCCGGACTCGACGATCAGCTCCGCGCGGTACTCCTCGGCGGCCAGGCCGATCGAGGCCGCCTTGACCCGCATCGGCAGGTCCTTGGAGACCAGCACCACGTCGGCCCCTTCCGCGGCGAGGTTGCGCGCCACGGTCAGGATGCGGGTGTCGTTGTCCCCGAGGCGGAAGCCCGCGGGCAGGATCGACGGGTCGCTGTGGTTGAGCTCGACCCGGATGGTGCCCTCGCCGACCGGGATGGCCTCGTCCAGCTTGCCGTGCCGGACCCGCAGGTCGTCGAGGTAGCGCAGCGCCTTCCTGGCGAAGTAGCCGAGCTCCGGGTGGTGCCGTTTGCCCTCCAGCTCAGTGATCACCACGATCGGGAGGACCACGTCGTGTTCGGCGAAGCGCGTCAGCGCCGCCGGGTCGGCCAAGAGGACAGAGGTGTCCAAGACGTAGGTGCGCTTGGACTGAGGGTTTGCTGCCACGCATTCTCCCCCGGGCGCCCGGTGGGGCGGGCACCCTGCAGACGAGGTGGGAATCGGACCGGGCCCGTGCCTTCAGAGAGGCGCCGGATCCCGGCCCCCCTCAGCAGGTGCAGATGCAAAGGCGGGCCCTCTCCAGAGCGTTCGACGCTACGACCTGGATACCCAGTTTCAGGAGCCGTAACGCCGATGCCTCGCGGCGTAGTCGCGGAGCGCCCGGAGGAAGTCCACTCTCCGGAAGTCGGGCCAGTAGGCCTCGTGGAAGTAGAACTCCGAGTGGGCGCTCTGCCACAGCAAAAAGCCGGACAACCGTTGCTCCCCGCTGGTGCGAATGAGGAGGTCCGGGTCCGGCTGGCCGCGAGTGTAGAGATGCTCGGCGATGTGCTCGACATCGAGAACCTCGGCGAGGTCCTCGATGGTCGCCCCCTTGCTGGCGTGCTCCTGGAGGAGTGAGCGCACCGCATCGGCAATCTCACGTCTTCCACCATACCCAACCGCAACGTTCACAATCAGACCAGGACGATGCGAGGTGACTTCCTTGGCATTTTTCAGGACATTCGCCGTCCTGTCGGGGAGCAGGTCAAGCGCGCCCACCGGGCAGACCCGCCACCCCGCGCCGACCAGTCCCTGGACCGTCTCCTCGATGATCAGCAACAACGCGTCCAGCTCGTCCTTGGACCGGTTGAGGTTGTCGCTGGACAGCATCCAGACCGTCACGACCTCGACCCCGGCCTCGTCGCACCACGTCAGCAGCTCGGAGATCTTGTCCGCGCCGCTGCGGTGCCCCCGGCTGACGTCGGCGATCCCGCGCGACTTCGCCCAGCGGCGATTGCCGTCGATGATCACACCGACGTGGCGCGGCATGCTGTCCCTGGACAGCTTGGACTCCAGCCGGCGCTCATACAGCCGGTAGACCAAATCGCGCAGGCCCACGGAGCCCTCCCCGGTGTCGGAACCGCCTCAACAGGCAATTATCGCCGGGTTTAGTGGCTGCCCGCCCCCTCAATCGGATTCCTGGCCAGATCCCGCCCGCCCAGGCACGCCTCGGCCTCGGCGAGCAGCTCGCCGACGAAGGCCGCCAGCTCCGAGGAGGACAGCACCGCCCGCAGCCCCACCCCTTGCGTGCCCCATGCCTCCAGGTAGGCCCGCCTGGTCAGCAACCAGCGGCCCTCCGGCTGCCAGATCGGGATGGTCCGCAACTGGCAGCGCAGCTCACCGCCCGGCGAGCCCAGCCTGGTGCGGTAGCGGAAGGCGAACAGCTCGCCGTCGTCGGGGAACCTGTCCTCCGGGTCCGGCCAGCTCGCCTCCGCCCGCGCCTCGTCCACCCCGCGCGCCAGGCGAGCGAGGAACCACCCGCACCGCTCCCCCACGGTCCCGTACGGCGAGCCGTCCCGGTGCAGCGCGAGGGTGATCTCGTAGGGCACGCCGACGCTGTCCTTGCACGGCACCGGCGTGACGGTCAGATAGGAGCCGTCCACGCAACGCAGTCCTCCCACGTCACTGACGTTTCCTGGTTATCACCTGTTAAACGGCTTTTCAGCGGTCAAAGCGGTAGAACTCCCGCGCGGTCCCGCCCAGGACCCTGGCCGTGTCGCTCCCGCTCAGGAGGGTACGGTAGGCGTCCCACACCCGCTCGTAGTCCCCCGCCAGCAGGCACACCGGCCAGTCGCTGCCCGCCATCAGCCGCTCCGGGCCGAAGCAGGCCAGCGCGTGCGCCACATACGGCCTCAGGTCGTCGAGGGTCCACCGCTCGTGGTCGGCCTCGGTCACCAGGCCCGAGACCTTGGCGTGGACGTTGGCGAACCGGGCGCACTCGGCCAGTTGCCCGGCCCACGGCTCCCAGCCGGCGTCCTTGATCCGCGGCTTGGACAGGTGGTCGATCACCAGTCTCAGGCCCGGGTGGCGGGCGGCGGTGGTCACCACGTGCTCCAGGTGCCTGGGGAGCAGGGAGACCACGTCGAAGCTCAGGCCGTGCTCGGCCAGCAGGCCCAGGGACTCTTGCACCGGCTCCCGCACCAGCCAGTCGGGGTCCGGCTCCTCGTGGATCAGGTGGCGGACGCCTACGAACTTGGGGTGCTTTCCGTAGGTGCCGAGGGCCGTCGCGGTGGCCGCCGGGTCGGTCAGCGGCAACCAGCCCACCACCGCGCCGATGAACTCGTGCCGGTCGGCCTGGGCGAGCATCGCGTCGGTCTCCGCGAGCGAGTCTGCCGCCTGGACCAGCACCGTGCGGTCTACGCCCGCCTGGTGGAGGTGAGGTTGGAGGTCTTCCGGGGCGTAGTCTCGGTACAGCACGCCGAACTCGGGGGTCAGCCAGCCGTACCGGCCGCTCTCCAGGGACCAGAAGTGCTGGTGCGCGTCCACAATCACGCGGCAAACATAGGATCTCTCGACCGGTCAGGACAAGAGCCCGGCCATCGGTTAAGGGTCCAGCGCCACTACCGGCTACGGGGAGAGACGTCGGATCCAGCGTCGCCACCGCGACTGGGGGTGCCGTTTCCGCAGCCACCTCGCGAAGTCCTCGGCGTCGGCGCGGTAGCCGGTCGGGGGTTCCGTCCTGGCCGCGGCGTAGGCGGCGAACTCGCGGGCGTAGCCGGCCCCCGCGATCTCCCGCAGGTCAGGCCGCAGCCGGGCGACGACGGCGCGCCGCTTGGCCACCAGGCTCGCTGCCTGCACCGCCATCCGCGCGGGATCGAACCCGGCGGGCACCTCACCCCGGGCAACCAGCGCGGCCACCACCCGGGCCTGCCCCTCAGCCAACCGCCCCCGCGCCCCAGCCTCCCGCTCGGCGGGCCGCTCGGGCGACGGGTCAAGCCCCGCCACCACCGCAGCCTCCGCCGCCGCCGCAACCTCCGCCGCCGCCTCCGCTGCCGCAACTGCTCCCACCGCTGCTCCCGCCGCTGCTCCCACCGCAACCGCCGCCGCAGCCGGTGGCTGAGCCGGAGCCGCGACCCGCTCGAGGGCGTCCGCCGGTGCGGACGCGGCCGACGCGGCGAGGGACGCGGGCGGCCGTGGCGGTGGTGAAGGCGAGCCGTACCTCAGGGTCCACGATGGCCGGGATACCCCCCAGGGCAACGGCCATGACGGGATCGGCGGTCTGAACGAGCAGGGCGAGCGCCGAACGACCCGAGTCGGTGGCCCGAAGCCCGAAGAGGCCGCGGACGGCCAGCCCCTGCTCCCGCAACCGCGCCTCGGCGGCCCGGGCCGAGACGCCCTGCTCGACCCGCCGCCAGATGGCGTGCAGGTGGTCGGCCCGCTCCAGGGCCAGGCGCTCGATCGGGTCCCGGGCGACGGCCCCGGAGACGGGCATCAGCCACGACCCGCGCGACAGGCGTAACCGCCCGTCCTGGATGAGCCCGACGAGTACGGCCAGCGCGACGCGCCGGCGCCCGCCGCTGAGGTAGGCGGCGTCGTTACGGTCCATGGCCCACGACCTTCCGGATCCGGCCGAGTTCGGCGGCGAGCGCCGCGTCGCTCGGGTAGTCGTCATCCCACTCCAGTAGAACCCCTGGAGGCGAGGTCCGCGCGCACAGCTCGGCGAGAACCTCGAGCACGGGTTCTGGGACGGCGTGGGTGTGGGTGTCATGCCAGATCCCGGCGTGTTCCTCGCCTCCCGCGACGTGCACGTAGGCCAGCCGTTCCAGGGGCAGGTCGTCGAGCGCGTCGAGCGCGGACAGGCCGAGGTTGACCTGGTTGGTGTAGAGGTTGGCGACGTCGATCAGCAGCAGGACGTCGGTGCGTTCGACCAGTTCGGTGAGGAACTGCGCGTCGGTCAGCTCGTCCTCGGGCCAGCCGAAGAGGGCGGCGACGTTCTCCAGGGCGAGCGGCACCGGCAGGGAGTCCTGGGCCTGCCGTACGTTCTCGACGATGACGCCGAGGGCCTCGCGGGTGCGCGGGACGGGCAGGAGGTGGCCGGCTTCCAGGCCGCCGGCTCGCACGAAGGCGAGGTGTTCGCTGACGAGGGGCGAGCCGAGCGCCTCGGCGCAGGCGGCGAGATGCGCCAGCCGTACCGCGGAGGGCCGGGCGGCGTCGCCGACGCCCAGGCTGACGCCGTGCGGGACGACCGGCAGGCCGCGGGAGCGGAGCACCTGGAGGGACTCGGGCAGGTGCGGAGGGTGCAGGTGCTCGGCGACGACCTCCGCGAAGTCGACGCCGGGCAGCCGTTCGACGGTCAGATCGATCTCGGCGCGCCAGCCGATGCCGACGCCCAGCCTCAGGAAATCCCCCATGGGAGACGCTTAGCACCTCCCATGGGGTTCCGCCAGGGGATCAGGCCAGCCGGTCCAGCAGAGCGTTGTACTCCTCCCACAGTTCCTTGGGAAGGTGCGTGCCGAACTTGTCGAAGTGCGCCGGGATCAGCGACGCCTCCTCGCGCCAGACCTCCTTGTCGACGCTGAGCAGCGTCGTCAGGTCGTCCTCGGAGATCGACAGCCCTTCGGTGTCGATCTCCTTGGGCAGCAACCCGATGGGGGTCGGCACGGCCGACGCCTCGCCGTTGAGGCGGTCGACGATCCACTTGAGCACGCGGCTGTTCTCGCCGAAGCCCGGCCAGATGAACTGGCCCTGCTCGTTCTTGCGGAACCAGTTCACGTAGTAGATCCGGGGCAGCTTGGCCCCTTCACGCCGGCCGATCTTCAGCCAGTGGCCGAAGTAGTCGCCCATGTTGTAGCCGCAGAACGGCAACATCGCGAAGGGGTCGTGACGCAGCTCGCCGACCTTGCCCTCGGCGGCGGCGGTCTTCTCGGAGGCGACGTTGGCTCCGAGGAAGACACCGTGCTGCCAGCTCAGCGATTCGGTCACGAGCGGGACCGCCGTGGCGCGGCGGCCGCCGAACAGGATCGCGGAGATGGGCACGCCCTTGGGGTCCTGCCACTCCGGCGCGATGGTGGGCGCCTGGGCGGCGGGGGTGGTGAAGCGGGCGTTGGGGTGGGCGGCCGGCTCCGCGGAGTCCGGCGTCCAGTCGCGGCCCTTCCAGTCGGTCAGGTGCGCGGGGGGCTCGTCGGTGAGGCCCTCCCACCACACGTCGCCGTCGTCGGTGAGGGCGACGTTGGTGAAGATGCTGTTGCCCCACAGCGTCTTGACCGCGTTGGCGTTGGTGGTCTGGCCGGTGCCGGGGGCGACGCCGAAGAAGCCGGCCTCGGGGTTGATGGCGTACAGGCGGCCGTCGTCGCCGAACCGCATCCACGCGATGTCGTCGCCGACCGTCTCGACCTTCCAGCCGGGGATGGTCGGCTGGAGCATGGCGAGGTTGGTCTTGCCGCAGGCGCTGGGGAAGGCGGCGGCGACGTAGCGGGTCTCGCCGCTGGGCGGGGTGAGCTTGAGGATGAGCATGTGCTCGGCCAGCCAGCCCTCGTCGCGGGCCATGGCGCTGGCGATGCGCAGGGCGTAGCACTTCTTGCCGAGCAGGGCGTTGCCGCCGTAGCCGGAGCCGTAGGACCAGATCTCGCGGGTCTCGGGGAAGTGGCTGATGTACTTGGTGCTGCTGCACGGCCAGGGCACGTCCTGCTGACCGGGCTCCAGCGGGGCGCCGACGGAGTGCACGGCCTTGACGAACTCGCCGCGCTCCTCGATCAGCCGCAGCGCCGGCTCGCCCATGCGGGTCATGATGCGCATCGAGACGACGACGTACGGCGAGTCGGTGATCTCCACACCGAGCTGGGAGATGTCGCCGCCCAGCGGGCCCATGCAGAAGGGCACGACGTACATCGTGCGCCCGCGCATGCTGCCCTGGAACAGCTCGCCGAAGGTGCGGCGCATCTCGGCGGGGGCGATCCAGTTGTTGGTGGGGCCGGCGTCCTGCTCGCGCTCGGAGCAGATGTAGGTGCGGTCCTCGACGCGGGCCACGTCGCTCGGGTCGGACTTGGCGTAGAAGCTGTTGGGGCGCTTGGACAGCCTGGTGAAGGTGCCCTGCTCCACGAGCAGGTTGGTCAGGCGGGTCCACTCCGCCTCGGACCCGTCGCACCACTCGATCCGGTCAGGCTGGGTCAGGGCAGCGATCTCATTGACCCACGCGACCAATTCTGCATTGGTCGTGGGGGCTTTCACTTCGACGGATACGGACACGGCGGCGGCTCCTCCACTCTCTCCCTGCGGCCCAGACATCATTAACGACAATGTGCCGCAAAGGCCAATTGGCATAGACCTCTGTACGGCTGTCGCCGCAGGTGATTGGGGGAGCCTACCCACAGAGAAGCAGATTAACTAAAACCATTCATCGACTGGTTCAGTCCATTCAGGGTGGTCTAAACCAATGCCGGAAATGGTTTAGTCCATTTTCTGGCCGCCGACATCGGGTCCGGCGGCGCGCACGCGGTCCACATGCTGCAGCGCGTCGCGCAAATCATTCAGCCACGTGTCGGTGTGCCGGCCGACGAGTCGCACGCACCAGGCGAGCGCGTCGCTGCGGCTGCGCGCCACGCCGGCGGCCACCAGCGTGTCGAGAACCTGGCGCTCGGACTGCCGCAACCGGGTCATCACGGGCACGGACAGTGTGGTGAACATCACCGTGTCGCCACCGCAGGCGACCCCCCAGGCCACCTTGCGGCGGAAGCGGCGCTCGGCCTCGCGGGCGATCTCGATGCGGCGCTCGCGGGTCTCCTCGCGGAAGCGCCGGATGAGGCCGTCGATCTGGGCGGCCTTCTCCACCTCGGACTCGGTGGCGGGTTCGGGCAGGGTGCCGATGACGGCGATCTCCTCGCGGTCGATCACGAGCTCGACCGGGCCGGTGAACCAGTCCTCCGGGAGGCGGCCGGTGAACCAGCCGCGGAGCTGGGCTACTACCTCGTCACTATCCATGTAATCAACATTACATCGTTTCCCGGCACTGCCAAGGTCTTGACAGGCGCGTCATGATGGCCGGAACAAAGTTCTGGGAGAAGGAGTCACGGGTGGATCTCCGGCAACACGCGGACGCCGTCTGGCGCGGCGAACGCCTCGACAACATCGCCGCCCTCGCGGCCGGCCGCCGTCCCGTCGCCGACGTGCTCGACGGCGTCGGCTTCATCAGCGGCTTCGGCAACTCCGTCGTCTTCCGCGGCGAGGGCGAACTCGTCCTCTTCGACACCGGCAACCCCATGGGCGCCCAGAAGCTGCACACCGACGTCCGCGCCTGGGCCGTCGAGCCGCTGGGCACCGCGATCTTCTCCCACGGCCACATCGACCACGTCTCGGGCGTCGGCCCCTTCGACGCCGAGGGCCCGGTCACCGTGGTCGCCCACGAGGCGGTCGCCGAGCGCTTCGACCGCTACGTCCTCACCAACGGCTACAACGCCGTCATCAACCAGCGCCAGTTCCAGATCCCGGACCTCACCTGGCCGCTCGATTACCGTCACCCCGACCTGACCTACCGCGACGAGCTCACGCTCCAACGCGGCGGGTGGACCTTCGAGCTCTTCCACGCCAAGGGCGAGACCGACGACGCCACCGTCGCCTTCGTCCCCGAAGCCCGGATCCTGCTGCCCGGCGACCTGTTCATCTGGGTCTCGCCCAACTGTGGAAACCCCCAGAAGGTGCAGCGCTATCCGCGCGAGTGGGCGATCGCGCTGCGCCGGATGGCCACCCTGCGCGCCGAGATCATGCTGCCCTCCCACGGCGCCCCGATCTTCGGCGCCGACCGCGTCGAGCAGGCGCTCGTCGAGACCGCCGAGTGGCTGGAGAGCATGGTCGAGCAGACCCTCGACCTGCTCAACTCCGGCGCCCGCCTCGACACCATCGTCCAGGCCGTGCGACCGCCCGAGCGGCTGCGCGACCGGCCCTACCTGCAGGCGCTCTACGACGAGCCGGAGTTCGTGGTGCGCAACCTCTGGCGGCTGTACGGCGGCTGGTACGACGGCAACCCGGCCCGGCTCAAGCCCGCCCCCGACGCGGTGCTGGCCGCCAAGCTCGCCGAACTCGCCGGAGGCCACGCCCGCCTGGCCGAGGCCGCCCGCACCGCGCTGGCCGACGGCGACGCCCGCCTCGCCGGCCACCTGGCCGAGCTCGCCGTCCAGGCCGCGCCCGACGACCCGGCCCTGCACGAGATCAGAGCCGAGGTGTACGGCAGGCGAGCCGAGACCGAACCCTCGCTGATGGCCCGAGGCGTCTTCGCCTGGACCGCCGCCGAGTCGCGCCGGCTCAGCGAACCCGCGCCGCCACCTGCGGGCTGATGCGCACCACCCCGGCGAGGTTCTTCGTCGTCACCGGCGCGAGCTTCACGACGTCGCCGGTGCGCGGCGCGTGCAACATCTGCCCGTTGCCCCAGTAGATGGCGACGTGCGAGATGTAGCCGGGGTTGGTGGGGTCGTGCCGCCAGAAGATGAGGTCGCCGGGCTGGGCCTGCGCCAGCGGGATCTGCGGCCCGGCGACCCACTGTTGGTGGGTCACCCGCGGCATCTTGATCCCGGCCTGCGCGTAGGCCCACTGCACCAGGCCGGAGCAGTCGAAGCTGTCGGGCCCTTCCGCGCCCCAGACGTAGGGGCGGCCGAGCTTGCCGTACGCGGCCTGCAACGCGGTCTGGAGCTGCGAGACCGACATGAGCGGGGTGACCTGGAGCGTGGCGGTGGGCGGCGCGACCGGGTTGACCGTGGCGATCTGCGTGCCCCTGGGCAGCAGGCGCAGCAGCTTGCGGCGCAGCGCCGCGGAGTCGGTCTCGGGCGCGCTGACGATGAGCGCGTTGTCGCGCGGCAGGCCGAGGTCACGCGCGGTGCGCTTGGAGACGAGCGCGTCGACCGCGCCCAGCCCGGTGGTGGCGTAGGCGCCCACGCGCAGCGGACCCTGCGGGCCGCGGACCTTGCGGCGCAGGGTGAGGCCGCCGTCGGTGCCCAGCACGAAGGAGACCGCGATGTCCCCCGCGGCCACCGTGCTCCACAACGCGTCGGAGGAGGCGGTGACCTTGGGGGTGAAGGCGCGGAAGGTCGAGGGGTCGATGCCGAGCGTCTGCACCCGCTTGCCGTCGATGGTCACCGCGGCGGCGTCGGCCAGCTCCAGCGCGCGCACGCCGCGCTGGGCGGCGACCTTGCGGAGCTGGTCCATGGTGAACGGCTTGCGCGTCACCACGAACAGGTTGGGCTTGCGCAGCTCGCCCAGCGGGGCGACGGCCGGGCGCGACGGGGGCGGCTGGACGATCTCGGCGGCCGGTGAGGTCCGTGGCCGTTGCTGCGCCACGCGCTCGGGCTCGGGGGCCGCCGGGCCGTACAGCAGCAGGAGGTCGACGATGAGGACGGCGGTCAGCGTGCCGGCGATGTAGGGCACGAACCGCCGGTGGTCACGCCGGCGGGGCGGCTGCGGCGGCGGAGCGCCCCAGTAGGGCAGCGGCTGCGGGACGGGCTCGGGGGGACGCCGGCGGAAACGGCGGAACAGATAGGCCAGGTCCCCCCTGATCCCATGCGAAAAGTCCGCCGGGCCTAAGGGGGCCCGGCGGATCCGTTCTTCTGGGGTCAGTTGCCGACGTACGGCACAGCCTCGAGGATCTCGACCGTGTTCTGGCGGCCGTTGGGCATGGCGTAGGTCGCCCGCTCGCCGATCTTCTTGCCGTTGATCGCCGCGCCGAGGGGGGACTTGGGCGAGTAGACGTCGATCGGCGCCCCGCTCTCCTCGCGGGAGGCCAGCAGGAAGGTGACTTCGTCCTCGTCACCCTCGAACCGGATGGTGACGGTCATGCCGGGGCCCACCACGCCCTCGGTGGTGGGGGCCTCGCCGACCTTGGCGTTGTCGAGGATCTGCCGGAGGTGGAAGATGCGGGCCTCCATCTTGCCCTGCTCGTCCTTGGCGGCGTGGTAGCCACCGTTCTCCTTCAGGTCGCCCTCCTCGCGGGCGGCCTCGATCTTCTTGGCGATGTCGACGCGCCCGGGGCCCGAGAGGTGCTCGTACTCCGCCTTCAGGCGGTCGTACGCCTCCTGCGTCAGCCAGGTGACGTTCTCATCGCGCGAGTCGGCCACGGGTTCTCCTTGCTTGCCTAGGGGGCCCTGTCAGTTGGGTCCGCTGAATTGCGAAAGGCTAACAAGTCAGCCGTTCGATCGCTTCCCCAAATGTCTCACTATACGAGATTGCAGTACTGGATGTGGACGGAAGACGCCTGAGCACTGGTCTGCAGGCTCTCCTTGAGTTGGTTCATACCCTCACCAGCGGCAATCGTTACTTCCTTGCTGCCGACTTCCACGTGGTTCTTGTCCAGGGCCTGGATCCGGCAGCGGGCCGTGCGCTCGTCGGGCTTGGTGAGGGCGAAGGTGATCTCGGCGCGGTCGGGCGCCTTCACGTTGAACGTGAGCACCCGGCTCGGCACGCCGGCGTCGCCGGTCGCGATCCAGACCACATACCCCCATCCGCCCATGAAGATCGCCACCAGCACCCCGATGACGACGTGCACGACCAGGCGTCCTTGTCGCTGCGGCCGGTCGGGGAAGTCGTCGGGGGTGCCGAGAACTGGACCGTTCTCGACATCTCTGGTGGCCATGGCGGAATCTCCCTGCACTTCCTCGGCGTTATCCGAGACAATTGTCGCCCGCGGGGGTCTTGCCCCTGCGCCCGACGCCCGATGTGAAACTATCTGAGGATCCCAACTGTGAGTGCACCCCTGAGACTGATGGCAGTCCACGCGCACCCCGACGACGAGTCGAGCAAGGGCGCCGCGACGATGGCACGCTATGTCGCGGAAGGCGTGGACGTGCTGGTCTGTACGCTCACCGGGGGCGAGCGGGGCTCGGTGCTGAACCCCAAGATGGACCGCCCCGAGGTCGTGGCCAACATCGCTGAGGTCCGCCGGCTGGAGATGGAGCGGGCGCGCGAGATCCTGGGCGTGAAGCAGCAGTTCATGGGCTTCATCGACTCCGGCCTGCCGGAGAGCGAGGAGGAGGAGCTGCCCGAGGGCTGCTTCGCCCTGCAGCCGCTGGATAAGGCGGCCGCCCCGCTGATCGCCGCGGTGCGTGAGTTCCGCCCGCACGTGATCATCACCTACGACGACGACGGCGGCTACCCGCACCCCGACCACATCATGACCAACCGCGTCTCGGTCGAGGCGTTCGAGGCGGCCGGCGACCCCGACCGCTACCCGGGCACCGGCGAGCCGTGGCAGCCGCTCAAGCTCTACTACCACATGGGCTTCACCAAGGCCCGGTTCGAGGCCCTGCACGAGGCCATGACCGAGCGCGGGATCGGCTCGCCGTACGCCGACTGGATCGCCCGCTGGGAGGACCGCCCGCAGAAGTGGCCGGTGACCACCCGCGTGCCCTGCGCCGACTACTTCGAGCAGCGCGACAACGCCCTGCTGGCGCACGCCACCCAGATCGACCCGGACGGCTGGTTCTTCTCCTGCCCGCGCGAACTGCAGCAGGAGATCTGGCCGACCGAGGACTACCACCTGGCGCGCTCGCTGGTCGACACCGACCTGCCCGAGGGCGACCTGTTCGCGGGCATCCACTGTGAGGAGCTCTCCAGGGCTGAGTAGTCTGGAAGGGTGAACAGCAGCGTTGCCAACAGCCCGTACGGCCCCGGGGTCATCGCCTTCCTGGTCGTGGCGCTCATCGGCGTCGCCCTCTACTTCCTCATCAAGTCGATGAACAAGCAGATGGCGAAGATCGAAGTTCCGCGCGAATCCGACCTCGACAAGGACTGACATGGGCCTGGAAGTCACCGACGCCCCCGAGCGGAGCCGGTTCGAGATCACCCTGGACGGGGAGCTCGCCGGCTTCGCCGAGTACCAACTCCGGGGCACGACCGTGGTGTTCACGCACACGGAGGTCTTCCCGGAGCACGAGGGGCAGGGGCTGGCCGGCAAGCTGGTCAAGCACGCCCTCGACGTATCGCGCGACACCGGCCTCACCGTCCGGCCGCTGTGCCCGTACATCTCGCGGTTCATCGAGCGGCACCCGGAGTACAAGGACCTGCTCGCCCCGGCCTGAGGCTCACTCCGGCGACCAGGCGCGCTCCAGCGCGGCGGGCAGGCCCCACCAGCCCAGCGGGGTGAGCGCCTCGTCCTCGTCCACCACGCCCAGGTGCGCCCAGAGCGCGACCACCTGGACGAACAGTCCCTCCAGCGTCTCCACGTCGTCCGGCTCGTCGTCGGCCTGCTCCACGTCCTCGGAGTCGGCCACCAGCCGGGCCAGCCGCTCGGGCGAGGCGGGCGTGCCCGGACCGAGCCGCGCCAGCGCCGCCACCACGGCCAGCCAGTCGGCGTGCGAGATCGAGCACAGCGCGGCCAGCGCCTCGTCCTCCGGCGTCAGCTCCTCGTCCAGGCGCCCGAACTCCTCGGGGTCGTCGTCCTCCTCCGGCAGGTCGGAGATCGGCCCGGCCACCCCGGCGGTGACCGCCAGCCACAGCTCCTCGGCCCCCTCGGGCACCGCCCGGTCGTCGAAGCCCGCGCACGCCCGCAGCACGTTGCCCGGGTAGCCGGGGAAGTCCAGCACCTGCCGCAGCCTGCTAGCCGCGGTCTCCAGGGCCGCCTGCGGCCGTCCGGGCCGGGCCGGCAGCTCGTCCAGGATGCGGCGCAGCTCGCTCAGCGCCAGTTCCTCCTGCTCGTCCCAGCCCGCCATCAGCTCGGCGTCCTGCTCCTCGGCGACGACGTGCTCGGGGACGCGCCCGTCCGGCAGCGGCGTGTTCAGCCACGCCTCCTGCACCTGCTCGTAGGTCCGCCGGGCCGTCCCCTCGCCGCGTGCCAGCGCGTCGGGGTCGATCGTGCCCGCCTCGACCAGCGCCTCCAGCTCCGCGACCAGCCGGGCGTGCATCTCCTCGGCCACCGGGCCGCGCTCGTCCTCCTCCGGCCACAGGAAGTAGGTGGAGGTCAGCAGGATCGGCTCCGTGCCGGTCGCCTCCAGCCACCGCTGCACGTCCCCCACGGTGGCCTGGCCCGCCTCGATCGAGCTCAGCGTGGCCTTGGCGCTCTCCCAGAACGTGACCGACAGCGGGTTGCCCGCCGCCAGCAGCTCCTTGCGCAGGTCGGGCAGCGCCACCAGCGCCACCCCCGACGGTACGGCCAGCAGCGCCCTGGCCACGTCCCGCCTGGTCAGCGCCAGCGGGGAACGGCCGGCGTGCGCGCACACGTAATCGAGGTCCACGCTCACGGAGACTACGCCCTGACCCCCGGATGTCGGCATACCCCGGCCCGCGACGGCCTGGTTAGGCTGAACCGGTGAACCGGTTGCGGAACGCCACGAGCCCATACCTCCTCCAGCATGCCGACAATCCCGTCGACTGGTACGAATGGGGGCCCGAGGCCTTCGAGGCCGCCCGCGAGCGCGACGTCCCCCTGCTGATCAGCGTGGGCTACAGCGCGTGCCACTGGTGTCATGTCATGGCTCACGAGAGCTTCGAGGACCCGGCCACCGCCGAGCTGATGAACACCTTCTTCGTCAACGTCAAGGTGGACCGCGAGGAGCGGCCCGACGTGGACGCGGTCTACATGTCCGCGACGCAGGCGATGATCCAGCAGGGCGGCTGGCCGATGACGGTCTTCGCCACGCCCGGCGGCGACCCGTTCTACTGCGGCACCTACTTCCCCCGGCCGCAGTTCCAGCGGCTGCTCGTCGCCGTGCACCAGACCTGGACCGACGACCGTGACTCGGTGCTCAAGCAGGGCGCCAAGGTCGTCGAGGTGCTCAACGCCGGCACCGCGCTGCCCAAGGGGCCGGCGCCCACAGCCGAGACGCTGGAGCTTGCCGTACAGCATCTGGGGTCGGCGTTCGACGGGGTCAACGGCGGGTTCGGGGGCGCGCCCAAGTTCCCGCCGTCCATGGCGCTGGAGTTCCTGCTGCGGTACGGCGAGCGGGAGATGAGCGGGGCCACGCTGGAGCGGATGGCGCGCGGCGGGCTGTACGACCAGCTCGGCGGCGGTTTCGCCCGCTACAGCGTGGACGCCGAGTGGGTGGTGCCGCACTTCGAGAAGATGCTCTACGACAACGCGCTCCTGCTGCGCGTCTACAGCCACTGGTGGGCCGTGACCGGCGACCCGCTGGCCAGGCGGGTCGCCCTGGAGACCGCCGACTGGCTGCTGCGCGAGCTGCGCACGCCCGAGGGCGGCTTCGCCTCGGCGCTCGACGCCGACAGCGAGGGCGAGGAGGGCCGCTTCTACGTCTGGACGCCCGAGCAGCTCACCGAGGTGCTCGGGCCCGAGGACGGCGCCTGGGCGGCCGAGCTGTTCGAGGTCACCGGCACCTTCGAGCACGGCTCCTCGGTGCTCCAGCTCCTCGCCGACCCCGGCGACCGCGCCCGCTACGACCGCGTACGGCAGGCGTTGCTGGCCGCCCGCGAGCTCCGCGTCCGGCCCGGCCGTGACGACAAGGTGGTCGCGGCCTGGAACGGCCTGGCCATCGCGGCGCTCGCCGAGACCGGCCTGCTCTTCGACCGCCCCGACCTGATCGACGCCGCCACCGCGGCGGCCCGCCTGCTCGACGAGGTGCACTGGCGGGACGGCCGGCTGGTCCGCACCTCCCGCGACGGCCGCGCCGGTCACAACGCCGGCGTGCTGGAGGACTACGCCGACCTGGCCGAGGGCCTGCTCGCGCTCTTCGGGGTGAGCGGCGAGCCGCGCTGGTACGAGCTGGCCGGGGCGCTCCTGGAGGTGGTCCTGGAGCACTTCGCCGACGGGGAGGGCGGCTTCTACGACACCGCCGACGACGCCGAGCGGCTCTTCCAGCGGCCCCAGGACCCGACCGACAACGCCACCCCCTCTGGCCAGTTCGCCGCCGCCGGCGCGTTGCTGACCTACTCGGCGCTGACCGGCTCCACACGCCACCGGGAAGCCGCGCTCGCGGCCCTGGCCACCGTCTCGGTGCTCGCCCGCGGGCACGCCCGCTTCGCCGGCTGGGGCCTGGCCGTCGCCGTCGCCGCCCAGGCCGGCCCGGTCGAGGTGGCGATCGTCGGCGACCCCGCCGACCCGCGCACCCGTGCCCTGCAGCGCGCGGCGTTGCTGTCCGGCGTCCCCCTCGTGCTGGCCACCGGACCGGGCGCGGTGCCGCTCCTGGAGGGCCGCACCCCGGTGGACGGCGCCCCGGCGGCGTACGTGTGCCGGAACTTCGCCTGCCGCCTGCCGGTCACCACCCCGGAGGACCTACGCGCCGAACTACGCCGCTGACCTCGGGCGGCTGAGGTCAGACGTCCTCCGGGAAGCACTGTCGCCAAGCCGTCGCCTCGGCCTGCTTCAGCGGCAGGGAGACCAGGCCGTACCCGCCCGGCTGCGCCACGTGCTCGTAGAACCAGGGGGACAACACGAACGACATCGTCCCCTCGATCGCCGGGACCCCGGCGGCCAGCAGCCGGGTGTAGGCGAGCGCGGAGCCGGCCGGTCCGTCGTCGGTCTCGCGCACCTCGCCCGCGTGCACGGCGACCCGCAGCGCCGAGCCCCTCGGGCCGGTCCAGACCCAGGCCAGCTCCCGCGCCAGCGCCTCGGCGAAGGGCGCCTTGGGCAGCTCGCCGGGCGCGAGGATCAGCAGGCCGTCCTCGTGCTCCACCAGGCGGCACGCGTTCAGCGCGATGCCCGCGCGGGTGAAGGCCGAGCGGACCAGGCTCGCCTGCCTGCGGCCGGGGATCCCCCGGGCCTCGATCGCCACGATCGTCGGCCACTCGTCCGGAGACCGGCTTTCGTCCCCCAGCTTCGACCGGAGCACCTCGGCTTCCGGGTCGCCGAACTCGGCGAGCAGGTCGTGGGCCCGCCGCCACGCCTGGCGTGCCTCGGCCGCCGCGCCGGTCTCGGCGCGCAGGTCGCCCACCCGGCCGAGCGTGACCGCCTCGCGGTACCGGTCGCCGGTCTCCTCGAAGAGGACCAAGGCCCGGCCGTAGTAGTCCAGCGCCTCGGCCGGCTCGCCGCGGTGCGGGCGGGGCGGGGCGCAGGCCTCGCGGCGCCCCGCCTCAACCCGGCCGGGGTGGTGGTGGGGGGTTTTTGTGAGCTCGGGG
>NZ_JBFAKP010000029.1:0-77351 GCF_040655795.1 Nonomuraea sp. NPDC050310
GCACTGGCTTTTAACACACTGTTGAGTTCTCAAGAAACGGACGCGTTCACCGTCGTACCGCCCGGTGGCGCTTTTTCGTTTCGTTCGTTGTGTCTCTATTCTAGCGCCTCGCATTTTCGTGTCAAATTCGCTGATTTGACAGAATTCACGCAGGACGACAGGAATATCGACCACCCCGTCTCCGGGGCAACCCTCACAACTTACCGTGACATCTGCCCGCTGTCGAATCAAACGGTTTTCCGCCGATGCGAAGCCAAGCCGATGGAGGCTAGCCGAGAGAGTGGGTTCCGCCCCGGGCCCGTCCACCGCGTGGGTGTCCGGCTCGCTCCGTGGGCGAAGAGAAGACTAAGCCGGGATCGCGCCGCCGTCAAATCACGGCTCGGAACCGGCGCGGCGGCCCCGCTATCCTCGCCAGGTGACCAGCGCCCCCACGATCGCCAGACCGGAATCCGCCCGCCGGCGCCGCCCCGCCGTACCGCTGTGGCCCTTCCCCGCCGTGGCCGCCGGGGTCATCGCGCTGGCCGGCAGCACGACGCCCACGTTGAACGGCGACGAGCTGGCGACGCTGAGCGCGGCCAGGCGGTCGGTCTCCGGACTGTGGACGCTGGCCCAGCACATCGACGGGCACTTCCTGCCGTACTACCTGTTCATGCACCTGTGGCAGTTCGCCGGGGAGTCGGTGCTGTGGTTGCGGCTGCCGTCGATCCTGGCGGTGGCGGTCGCGGCGGGGTTGCTGACCGACCTCGGGCGGCGGGTCGGCGGCCCCTTGGCGGGGCTGGTCGCGGGCGGGTTGTTCGCGGTGCTGCCGTCGGTGTCCTACTACGGGGCCTTCGCCCGGCCGTACGCCTTCGCGGCGGCGGCCGTGGTGTGGTCGTTCTGGGCGTTGCACCGGGCTGTCGCCGGAGAGGGCGGAAGCCAGGAGGAGCACAAGGACGAGCGACACGAAGGGCGATCAGGAGCGCGGCGAACGGGACGGTGGGTGGTGTACGGCTGCTCGGTGCTGCTGGTCGGGTGCACGCACCTGTTCGCGGTGCTCGTGTTGCCCGCCCACCTGCTGCTGGCCCGCCGTACCACCGTGGTGAGGCTGGTGACGGCGCTGGCCGCCGGGTCGGTGCCGGCGCTGGCGCTCGGGGTGCTGGGGTACAGGGAGCGGCACGCGATCTCGTGGATCCCGCAGCGCGGACCTGACGTTCTGCTGAAGTATCCGGACATGGTGGCGGGGGCGGCGCTCCCCGGTCTGCTCCTGTTCGCCGCAGCCCTGCTCCCCCTGGTCCTGCTGCGCAAGCGGAGCCCGTGGTGGGCCTACGGCTGGTTGCTCCTGCCGCCTCTGCTGCTGCTGGCCACCTCACACCTGCTCACCCCGGTGTACGTGGACAGGTACCTGTTCGTCGCCGCCCCCGCGTTGGCGCTGCTCGCCGCGCTGGGCGTGACGGCACTCCCCCGGCCCGTCAACGCCGTCGCCTCCGCGCTCGTCGCCGTGGCGGCGGTCGGCCTCGCCGTACCCACGCACCTGGAGCTCCGCGAGCCGAACGGCCGGTTCGACAACCTGCCCTGGGCGATCTCCAGGATCGACGCCGAACCGGGTGACGCCCTGGTCTACGGGCACAGCCAGCTCCGCACCGGTTTCGAGTACTACGGCGGCCGGCTGCCGGACGACGTGCTCAAGCTGGGGCCGGACCCGCGGCCGGGCGGGTTCAGCTTCGACGAGCGGCCCGCGGCCCCCGAGGTGTTCGAGAAGCACGAGCGGGTGTGGCTGGTCTGGCGCGGGGATCGGAAGGCGGCGGCGAGGTTGCGCCGGGTGGCCGAGGTCGAGGCGGCCGGGTTCGAGCAGGCCCGGTCGTGGCACTCGGGCGACAGCCCCGGCCTGACCGTCGCCCTCTACACGCGCTCCTGAATCACCCGGCGAGCTCGTCCGCGCGCGCAGCCGACCAGATGCGGCTGCGCAGGTCGAGCCCCCTGATCACCTGCACCCGGTACGGCTCCAGCCGCAGCACGTGAAGCTTGGGATCGGCCGGGCTCTTCCAGAAGCTCCCGAGCGGATACCCCGCCCCTCGCGGGCTGCCCTTGCCGTACAGGCTCCAGACGTGCCGCTTGACGTCGATCTCGTCCACCCAGGTCGCCACCGTGTCCACGGCGACCGCGTTCTGCTTGGGCGTCCAGTAGGAGAAGCCGGCGTGCGGGTTGCCCGCGAGGTGGGCGGCCTTGACCGGGGTCCTGTACGTGGCCAGCCAGCCGAGCGGCCGGCCGTCCACGATCTCCCACACGGGGATCAGCACCCGGGCCCGGGGCCGGCCCCTGCCGTCCACGGTGGTCATGGTCGCGTACACGATGTCGCCGATGTACGTCTCGAACTCGTCCCTGATATCCGCGAAGTCGGTCATGACACCAAGGTGCCGTGACCGACTTCGGGTTCCCTTCGGATCTACTGCGGAGCGACCTCGACGCCGCCGATGGACTTCTTGCCCCGGCGCAGCACCAGGTAGCGCCCGGCGAGCAGGTCGGACTCGACCGGCACGTAGGACTCGTCGGCCACCCGCTCGTTGTTCAGGTAGGCGCCGCCCTCCTTGACCGCCCGGCGGGCCTCCGACTTGGAGCCGACCAGCCCGCTGTCGGCCAGGAGGTCCACCAGCGTCGCGCCGAGCGCGGGCACCTTCACGAAGGGCACCTCGGCCAGCGCCGCGCCCAGCGTCGCGGCGTCGAGCTCGGCCAGCGAGCCCTGCCCGAACAGCGCCTTGGAGGCGGCGATCACCCGGTCGAGCTCCTCGCGCCCGTGCAGCAGCGCGGTGAGCTCCTCGGCCAGCGCGCGCTGGGCTTCGCGGGCGAAGGGCCGCTCGGCGACCGCCTTCTCCAGCTCCTCGATCTCCTCGCGGGTCTTGAAGGTGAAGACCTTGAGGTAGTGGATGACGTCACGGTCGTCGGTGTTGAGGAAGTACTGGTAGAAGGCGTACGGCGAGGTCATCTCCGGGTCGAGCCAGAGCGTGCCGGTGCCGGTCTTGCCGAATTTCTGGCCGTCGGCCTTGGTGATCAGCGGCACGGTCATCGCGTGCACGTGCGCGCCCTCGACGCGGCGGATCAGGTCGGTGCCCGCGGTCAGGTTGCCCCACTGGTCGCTGCCGCCGACCTGCAGGACGCAGCCGTGCCGCCGGTAGAGCTCCAGGAAGTCGTTGGACTGCAGGATCTGGTAGCTGAACTCGGTGTAGCTGAGGCCGTCACCGGCCAGCCGCGCCGAGACCGACTCGCGGGCCAGCATCCGGTTGACCGGGAAGTGCTTGCCGATGTCGCGCAGGAAGTCGATGGCCGACATCTGCGCGGTCCAGTCGAGGTTGCTGACCATGACGGCCGGGTTCGGCAGCGCCTGGTCGAAGTCGAGGAAGCGCGAGACCTGCCCCTGCAGCCGCTTGACCCAGTTCTCGACCACGTCGGTGGCGTTCAGCGAGCGCTCGGAGTTGCGTCCGCTCGGGTCGCCGATGAGGCCGGTGGCGCCGCCGACCAGGCCGATCGGCCGGTGCCCGGCGAGCTGGAAGCGCCGGAGCGTCAGCAGGGGCACGAAGTGACCGACGTGCAGAGAGGCCGCTGTCGGGTCGAACCCGCAATACAGCGTGACCGAGCCCTCCGACAGCGCCTTGCGCAGGGCGTCGAGGTCGGTGGACTGCGCGATCAGGCCTCGCCAGGCGAGGTCATCGAGGATGTCGGTCACGTTTCTGACTTTCCTGAGGTGGATGGACTTGTGCGTACAGCCTGCCTGATCATCTCAGAACCTCGCCACTCGGATAACCTCGTTGTCCATGTGGAGGGTGCGCCGGGAACCGACGATCGCCAAGACGCTGGCCGCGCTGGCCTGCGCGGCGCTGGGCGTCTACTGGTATCTGCAGGGCGACGTCCGCGGGGTGATCCTGGCCGTGCCGGCGACGCTGCTGCTGGGGGCGATGGCGCTGCGCGACTTCGTGGCTCCGGTACGGCTGGCCGCCGACCACGACGGCCTCACCGTGGTCCACGGCTACGCCGGCCGGCTGCGCATCCCGTGGGAGCAGGTGCAGGACATCAAGGTCGACGTCACCCGCCGGTACGGCAGGCGGGGCGAGATGCTGGAGATCGACACCGGCGAGAACCTGCACATCTTCAGCCGCGCCGACCTGGGCACCTCGCCCACCGAGGTGGCCGCCGAACTGCGCCGGCTGCAACGCGCCTAGGTCCGTTTGCGCGGCACGTGCCGCCGGTAGGGCGACACGGTCGGGTCCCCGTCGATCCAGAAGCGCCACGGCGTCTCCGCCCCGGTCGCGACGCCGGTGCGCGGCCCGGCCTGGATCGTGCCCGGGGGCGTCCCGGTGAGCACGTCGCCGATCATGTCGCGGCCGTTCTCCGCGCGAGCGATCCCGAGCGCCACCGCGAGCCGGGCCGGTCCCCGGGCCAGCTCCCGGTCGGCCACCGCGCCGCCCCGCCTGGCGCGGGCGAGCTCCAGCCCGTCCACGATCTCGCCGCCGCGCAGCAGCACCCCGGAGCCGTGCCCCTCGGGCAGGCAGACGAGGTTGGCGCAGAAGTGCATGCCGTAGGTGAAGTAGACGTACAGGTGCCCGGGCGGCCCGAACATGACCGAGTTGCGGGGCGTCATCCCCCGGTAGGTGTGCGCCGCCGGGTCCTCGCCCGGCAGCCCGTAGGCCTCGACCTCGGTCAGCCGCAGCGCGACGCCGCCGTGCACGACCACGCGGCCGAGCAGTTCGGGGGCGACCAGCGAGGCGTGCCGGTCGAAGAAGGCACGCGGCAGAGCCGGGCCCCACGGGGAGACCCGGCTGTCGAAGGCCGCCGTGCTCAGGAGCCCGCGGCCCAGGCCGCCTGGCCGTCGACCGTCTCGCGCAGCGCGCCGAGCTGGTCGCGGACCCGGTCGGGCGCGGTGCCGCCGAAGGCCTTGCGGGCGGCGAGCGCCCCGGCCACGTCGAGCACGTCGCGCACGTCGGGCGTCAGGTGCGGGGAGACCTTGACCATGTCCTCGTCGGACAGCTCGTGCAGGTCGACGTCGTTGACCTGGCAGTAGACCACCAGGTGGCCGACCGCCTCGTGTGCCTCGCGGAACGGCACGCCCCGCCGTACTAGCAGCTCGGCCAGGTCGGTGGCCAGCGCGAAGCCGTCGGAGGCGGTCTCGGCCAGCCGGGAGGTGTTGACCCGCATGGTGGCGACCAGGCCGGCCATCGCGGGCAGCACCAGGAGCAGGGTGTCGACGGTGTCGAAGACCGGCTCCTTGTCCTCCTGCAGGTCGCGGTTGTAGGTCAGCGGCAGGCCCTTGAGCACGGTCAGCAGCGACATGAGGTTGCCGATGAGCCGGCCGGACTTGCCGCGGGCCAGCTCGGCCACGTCGGGGTTCTTCTTCTGCGGCATGATCGACGAGCCGGTGGAGTAGGCGTCGTCCATCTCGATCCAGCGGAACTCCTGCGAGGCCCACAGGACGATCTCCTCGCCCAGCCGCGACAGGTGGATGCCGATCATCGCGGCGTCGAAGAGGAACTCGGCGGCGAAGTCGCGGTCGGCGACGGCGTCCATCGAGTTGGGCGCGGCGGCCGAGAAGCCCAGCTCCTCGGCGACGGCGACCGGGTCGAGCGGCAGCGAGGAGCCGGCCAGCGCGCCGGAGCCGAGCGGGGAGACGCCCGCGCGCTTGTCCCAGTCGCGCAGCCGGTCGATGTCCCGCGCGAAGGCGTGCACGTGGGCGAGCAACTGGTGGCCGAAGGAGACCGGCTGGGCGTGCTGCAGGTGGGTCATGCCCGGAGCGGCGGTGTCGGCGTGCCGCTCGGCCTGCTCCATCAGCGCCGTCTCCAGCTCGACCAGGCGCGAGACGATGTTGCGCACGTGGTCGCGCAGGTACAGGCGCAGGTCGGTGGCGATCTGGTCGTTGCGCGAGCGGCCCGCGCGCAGCTTGCCGCCGAGCGAGCCGAGCCGCTCCAGCAGGCCGCGCTCCAGCGCGGTGTGCACGTCCTCGTCGGCGACGGTCGGCCGGAACTCGCCCGCCTTGCAGGCGCGCTCCAGGTCGTCGATCGCGCCCAGCATGCGCTCGAGCTCCTCCTGGCTCAGCAGGCCGGCCCGGTGCAGCACCCGCGCGTGCGCGCGGGAGGCCGCCAGGTCGTACGGCACCAGCCGCCAGTCGAAGTGCACGCTCACCGACAGCCGTGCCAGCGCGTCGGCCGGTCCGCTCTCGAACCGTCCGCCCCACAGCCGCATCGGCTTGCCACCTTCACTCATGGTCACGAATCCTAGCTTCGTTCGTTGTTCTCGGCCGACCGCTTGTCAGTGACGCCGGTAGTCGGACGCCGGATGTCAGTGACGCCGGTCGGCCAGTCTCAGCAGGGTCTCGGCCAGCACCGGGCCGCCCTGCGGGTCACGGCTGATGACGAGGATGGTGTCGTCCCCGGCCACGCAGCCCAGGATCGACTCCCAGCCGGCGTGGTCGATGGCCGAGGCGAGGTACTGGGCGGCGCCCGGCGGGGTACGCACGATCACCAGGTTGGCCGACGCCTCGGCCGAGACCAGCAGTTCCTCCGAGAGCCGGCGCAGCCGCGCCCCGGCGTCCTCCCCCGTGCCGACGCGGGCCAGCGGGATGCGCCGGCCGCCCTCGCCGGGCAACGCATAGACCAAGGAGCCGTCCTCGGCACGCAGCTTGAGCGCGCCGAGCTCGTCCAGATCGCGGCTGAGCGTGGCCTGGGTGACCTCCACGCCCTCCTCGGCCAGCAGCTTGGCCAGCTCGGGCTGCGAGCGGACCACCTGCCGTTCGAGCAGCTCGGTGATCTTGGCCTGCCTGGCGGCCTTGGTCATGGGAATCATCGTCGGGTCACCAGCCAGTGGAGCAGGGCCTTCTGGGCGTGCAGCCGGTTCTCCGCCTGGTCCCACACCACGCTCTGCGGGCCGTCGAGCACCTCGGCGGTGATCTCGTAGCCGCGGTAGGCGGGCAGGCAGTGCAGCACGACGGCATTGTCTCGCGCCCGGCGCATAAGGGTGGCATCGACCTGGTAGGAGGCCATCGCGGCGATCCGCTCCTCCTTGTCGTCCTGCCCCATGGAGACCCAGGTGTCGGTGGCCACCACGTCGGCCCCGGCGATGGCGTCCTCGGGGTCGGAGACGATGTGCAGGGTCGCGCCGGTCTGTTCGGCGACGGCCGCCGCGGCCTCGACGACCGCCGGGTCGGGCTGGTGGGTGGCCGGGGTGCCGATCCACACGTGCATGCCGGCCGCCGCGCCGCCGAGCAGGTAGGAGTGGGCCATGTTGTTGGAGCCGTCACCCAGGTAGGCCAGGACCAGGCCGCGGGTGTCGCCCTTGTGCTCGCGGATCGTCTGCAGGTCGGCGAGGATCTGGCAGGGGTGGAACAGGTCGCTGAGCGCGTTGACCACCGGCACCCGGGAGACCGAGGCCATGGCCTCCAGGTTGGCCTGGTCGTAGGTCCGCCAGACGATCGCGGCCACCTGGCGGTCCAGCACCCGGGCGGTGTCCTCGGCGGGCTCGCCGCGGCCCATCTGGGAGGAGCCGCCGTCGATGACCAGCGGCAGGCCGCCCAGCTCGCCGACGCCGACGGCGAAGGAGACGCGGGTGCGGGTGGAGGGCTTGTCGAACAGCACGGCGACGGTCTGGGGGCCCTCGAAGGGGCGGTAGCCGAAGCGGTCCTTCTTCATCGCCGCGGCCAGCTCGAGGACTTCGAGCTGCTCGGCCGGGGTGAGGTCGTCGTCGCGCAGGAAGTGTCTAGGCATGGTCGAGTACCCCGGGGACGGCGTCGAGGAAGGACTGGATCTGCTCGCCGGTGATGGTCAGGGGCGGCGCGAGCCGTACCGCGTCGGGCTGGAGGGCGTTGACGAGGAAGCCGGCGTCCTGGAAGGCAGCCTGCACCTCGGCCGACCTGGGCTCGGTGAGCACGAGGGCCAGCCACAGGCCGCGGCCGCGCACGCCCTTGAGCAGCGGGTGGCGCACGGCCTCCAGGCCGGAGCGGAGCTGCTCGGCGACGACCTGGACGTGGGCGAGGTCCACGTTGGCCAGGACGGCGAGCGCGGCGGCGCAGGAGACCGGGTTGCCGCCGAAGGTCGAGCCGTGGTCGCCCTTGTCGAACAGGGTGGCCGCCTGGCCGAAGCCGACGCAGGCGCCGATCGGCAGCCCACCGCCCAGGCCCTTGGCCAGCGTCAGGATGTCGGGCACGAAGCCCTCGGCCTGGTGGGCGAACCAGTGGCCGGTCCGGCCGATGGCCGACTGGATCTCGTCGGCGACCAGCAGCGCGCCCTGCGCGGCGGTGATCTCGCGGGCCGCCCGCAGGTAGCCGGGTGGCGGCGGCACGACGCCGGCCTCGCCCTGGGTGGGCTCCAGGAAGACGGCGACGCAGTCCTCGGTCACGGCCTGCTTGAGCGCGTCGGCGTCGCCGTAGGGGACGAAGCGCACCTCGACCGGGAACGGGCCGAACTGCTCGCGGATGGCGGGCTTGCCGGTGAGCGACAGGGCGCCGATGGTCCGGCCGTGGAAGCCGTTCTCGGTGGCGACGAAGAAGCTGCGGCCGGTCTGCTTGCCGTACTTCACGCAGAGCTTGTAGGCGGCCTCGTTGGCCTCGGTGCCGGAGTTGGCGAAGAAGACCCGGGCCGGCCGGCCGAGCAGCTCGACCAGCTTCTCGGCGAGCAGCACCTCGGGCTCGTGCAGGAAGAGGTTGGAGGTGTGGGCGAGGGTGGCGACCTGGGTGGAGACCGCCTCGACCAGCGCCGGGTGGGCGTGGCCGAGCGAGGTGACCGCGATCCCGCCGATCAGGTCGAGGTACGGCCGGCCGTCCACGTCCCAGACGGTGCAGCCCTCGCCGCGGGCCAGCGCGAGCGGCGGCACGCCGTAGTTGGGCATGAAGACCTGCTCGAAGCGGTCGCGCAGGGTCATGACGGCATCACCATGGTTCCGATCCCCTCGTCGGTGAAGATCTCCAGGAGCAGGGCGTGCGGTTCGCGCCCGTCGAGGACGTGCGCCTGGGGGACGCCTCCCCTGACCGCGGTGAGGCAGGCCTCCATCTTGGGGACCATGCCACTGGACAGGCCGGGCAGCAACGCCTCCAGCTCGCCGGCCGACAGCCGCCGGATGACCGTCGGATCGTCGGGCCAGTCGCGGTAGAGGCCTTCGACGTCGGTGAGGACGATGAGCTTCTGGGCCTGCAGGCCGACGGCCAGCGCGGCGGCCGCGGTGTCCGCATTTACATTGTAGATTTCTCCGTCGGCGCCGACCGCGATGCTGGAGACGACCGGGATGCGGCCGTCGTCGAGCAGCGCCCGGACGGCTCCGGGGTCGACCGCGACGATCTCGCCGACCTGGCCGATGTCCACCTTCTCCCCGTCCACCTCGGCGAACTTGCGCTCGGCGGTGAACAGCCGGGCGTCCTCGCCGGACAGGCCGACGGCGAAGGGACCGTGCCGGTTGATCAGGCCGACCACCTCGGGGCCGACCTTGCCGGTCAGCACCATGCGGACCACGTCCATGGCCTCCGGCGTGGTGACGCGCAGGCCGGCGGTGAAGTGCGACTCGATGCCCTGCAGGGCGAGCTGACGGTTGATCTGCGGGCCGCCGCCGTGCACCACGACCGGCTTGAGCCCGGCGTAGCGCAGGAAGACCACGTCCTCGGCGAAACGCTCGCGCAGGGACTCCTCGGTCATCGCGTTGCCGCCGTACTTGATGACGATGGTCGCGCCGTGGAAGCGGGCCAGCCAGGGCAGCGCCTCGATCAGGATCTCGGCCTTGCTCATCGAGGCGCTCACGAGCTGTAGGCCGAGTTCTCGCGGACGTAGGCGGCGGTCAGGTCGGTGGTGTGGATGGTGGCGCTGTGCGTGCCCGCCGACAGGTCGACGGTGATGGTGACGTCGCGCGGGCGCATGTCCACCTTGGACCGGTCGTCGCCCACCGCGCCGCCGCGGCAGACCCAGATGCCGTTGATCGCCACGTTGAGCCGCTCGGCCTCGAAGACCGCGTCGGTGGTGCCGACCGCGGCCAGCACCCGGCCCCAGTTGGGGTCCTCGCCGTGGATGGCGCACTTGAGCAGGTTGGAGCGCGAGACCGCGCGGCCCACGGTGAGCGCGTCGGCTTCGGAGGCCGCCCCGACCACCTCGACCGCGATCGCCTTGGAGGCGCCCTCGGCGTCCACCAGGAGCTGGCGGGCCAGGTCGGCGCAGACCTCGGTGACCTTGCGGGCGAACTCCGCCAGGTCGGGCCGCACGCCGGAGGCGCCCGACGACAGCAGCAGGACGGTGTCGTTGGTGGACATGCAGCCGTCGGCGTCGAGCCGGTCGAAGGTGGCGGCGGTGGCCGCGCGCAGCACGGCGTCGAGCTCGTCGCTGCTCACCTCGGCGTCGGTGGTGATGACGCAGAGCATGGTGGCCAGGGCCGGGGCGAGCATGCCCGCGCCCTTGGCCATGCCGCCGACCATGTAGCCGCCCTCGCCGCGCTTGAAGGAGATCTTCGAGACGGTGTCGGTGGTGCGGATGGCGTCGGCCGCGGCCAGGCCGCCGTCGCGGGTGAGCTGGTCCTTGGCGGTCTCGACGCCGGCCAGGAGCTTGTCCATGGGCAGGCGCTCGCCGATCAGGCCGGTGGAGCAGACGGCGATCTCGCCGGCCGAGTCCGCCAGCAGCTCGGCGACCTTCTCGGCGGTGGCGTGGGTGTCCTGGAAGCCCTCCGGGCCGGTGCAGGCGTTGGCGCCGCCGGAGTTGAGGATGACCGCGCGCAGGCGGCCGCCGCTCAGCACCTGCTGCGACCAGAGCACCGGCGCGGCTTTCACCCGGTTGGCGGTGAAGACGCCGGCGGCGGCGCGGCTCGGGCCGTCGTTGACGACGAGGGCGAGGTCGCGGTTGCCGCCGGACTTGATGCCGGCGGACACGCCTGCGGCGCGGAATCCCAAGGGGGCGGTTACGCTCACGGAGCTACTCCAGTGAAGGGGAGGCCGGTGGTCTCGGGCAGGCCGAGGGCCAGGTTGACGCTCTGGATCGCGCCCCCGGCCGTGCCCTTGGTGAGGTTGTCGATGGCGATGACGGCGACGATGCGCCGGGTGCGCTCGTCGAGGGCGACCTGGACGGCGGCGGTGTTGGCGCCGTAGGTCATCTGCGTGGCGGGCCACGTGCCCTCGGGCAGCAGGGTCAGGAAGGGCTCGGCGGCGAAGGCCTTGGCGTAGGCCTCGCGCAGGCCGAGCTTGGTGACGCCGGGCACGGCGGGCGCGGTGCAGGTGGCCAGGATGCCGCGGCTCATCGGGGCCAGGGTCGGCGTGAAGGAGACCTTCACCGGGCCGCCGGCCAGGGCCGACAGGCCCTGTTCCATCTCCGGGGTGTGCCGGTGCACGCCGCCGGCGCCGTAGGCGCTGACCGAGCCCATGACCTCGCTGCCCAGCAGGTTCGTCTTGGCGGCCTTGCCCGCGCCGCTGGTGCCGGAGGCGGCGACGACGACCACGTCGGGCTCGGCCAGACCGGCGGCGAAGGCCGGGAAGAGCGCGAGGTTGACCGCGGTCGGGTAGCAGCCGGGCACCGCGATGCGGCGGGCGGTGCGCAGCGGGTCGCGCAGGCCCGGCAGTTCGGGCAGGCCGTAGGGCCAGGTGCCGGCGTGCTCGCCGCCGTAGAACTCGGCCCAGGCGGCGGGGTCGGCGAGGCGGTGGTCGGCGCCGCAGTCGGCGACGACGGTGTCGGCGTCGAGCTGCGCGGCCACGGCGGCCGAATGGCCATGCGGCAGCGCGAGGAAGACGACGTCGTGCCCGGCCAGCGTCTCGGGGGTCGTCTCCTGGATGATGCGCCCGGCCAGTTGCGGCAGGTGCGGCTGGTGCGCGCCGAGCGGGTCGCCCGCGCTGGTGGCGGCGGTCAGCGCGCCGATCTCGATCCCTGGATGCCCGAGCAGCAGGCGGAGGAGCTCGCCGCCGGCATAGCCGGAGGCCCCCGCCACAGCCACCTTACTGCGCTGCATGTTTATTCACCTTTACTCATGTTCTTGCGTTGTGAAGATTATGCACGCGCAGGCATGGACATGCAAGCCGCCTGATCTAGCGCGCCGTACTGACCGGTCGGTAGTGTGAAATCCCGCACAACGTCACCCCTGGAGTTGCGCAACCATGAGCCCTACGAACGCCCAGGTCGAGGCCCAGCTCACCGCCCCTGGTCAGTTGTTCGAGATGGAGGAGATCGGGGACACCGGTGTCCGCACCTGGAAACACGCCCCCCAGCACTTCCGGACGCTCCTGGAGAACAGCCGATGGCAGGGCGCGAACGTCTTCCTGGCCTACGAGGACGAGCACCTCACCTATGAGGAGCACTACCGCCTCGCCGCGACGCTCGCCCGCCGCCTGGTGGAGGACTACGGCGTGGCCAAGGGCGACCGGGTCGCCATCGCGATGCGCAACTACCCCGAATGGGTCATCTCCTTTTCCGCGGTCCTGGCCGCCGGCGGCATCGCGGTGCCGCTCAACGCCTGGTGGACCGAGCAGGAACTGGCCTACGGCGTCAGCGACTCCGGCGCCAAGCTGCTGATCGCCGACGACGAGCGGGCCGAGCGGCTGGCCTCCACCGGCGTCCCGATGATCGTCGCGCGCAGCGAGCAGTGGCGCGAGGTCCTCGGCGAGGTGCGGGCCGACGTCACCCTCCCCGAGGTCGAGCTCACCGCCGACGACCCGGCGACGATCTTCTACACCTCCGGCACGACCGGGCACCCCAAGGGCGCCCTGGGCACCCACCGCAACCTCGGCCAGTCCCCCATGACCGTCGCCTTCGGCCTGATGCGCGCGGTCGCGCTGTCCGGCAAGGACCCCGGCGAGGCCAGCGCGGTGCGCCGGGTGACGCTGCTCACCGTGCCGCTCTTCCACGTGACCGGCTGCTTCTCGGCCCTCACCACCACCATGTTCACCGGCGGCGGGCTGGTCCTGATGTACAAGTGGGACCCGGAGCGGGCGCTGCAGCTCATCGAGCGCGAGCGGGTCACCACCATGATCGGCGTGCCGACCAACGCCTGGCAGCTCATGTCCCACCCCGACTTCGGCAAGTACGACCTGTCCTCGCTGACCACCCTCGGGTACGGCGGCGCCCCGGCTCCGCCCAAGCTGCTGGAACGCATCAACGACAATCTGCCGCAGCGCGCCGCCTCCAACGGCTACGGCATGACCGAGACCACCGCGCTGGCCATCGGCAACGGCGGCGCCGACTATCAGGCCAGGCCGGACAGCATCGGCCAGCCCTCCGCCGTGGTGGACGTGCGCATCGTCGGGCCGATGGGCGACGAGCTGCCGGTCGGCGAGGTCGGCGAGCTGTGCGTGCGCGGCCCCAACGTGATCAAGGGCTACTGGAACAAGCCCGAGGCGACCGCGCAGACCTTCGTCAACGGCTGGCTGCACACCGGCGACCTGGCCCGGGTGGACGAGGAGGGCTTCGTCTACATCGTCGACCGGGCCAAGGACATGGTCATCCGGGGCGGCGAGAACGTCTACTGCGCCGAGGTCGAGGCCGCCCTGTTCGAGCACCCGGCGGTGGACGACGCCGCGGTGATCGGCGTGCCGCACGACGAGCTCGGCGAGGAGGTCGGCGCGGTCGTCCGGCCGGTGCGCGGCGCCTCGGTCTCGCCCGAGGAACTGCGGGACTTCCTCACCGAGCGGATCGCCAAGTTCAAGATCCCGGCGCACTACTGGTTCCGCGAGGACGAGCTGCCGCGCAACCCCGGCGGCAAGATCCTCAAGACCCACCTGCGCCGGGAGGTCCTGGGCGCGTGATCAGGCCGCGGCGTCGTACGGCTCGCCGAGGTGCTCGGCGATCACGCGGGTGATCGGCGTGACGGTCGGCAGCCGTTCGGCGGCGAAGTAGCCGGGTTTGTGCGAGCGCAGCAACGCCTCACCGCTGCGCTCCCACCGGAAGCCCTTGCGGTTGAGCAGCCGCGCGAACACCGCCCCGGCCTTCTCCGGGTCGCGCGCGGCCAGCCGCCGGATCGGCACCGGCGAGACCGCGTCGCCGCGCAGGTAGCCGCTGAGCAGCTCGCGGTAGCGCGGCTTGACCAGCAGCCGCGGGTCGGCGAACACTTCCTCGAGCGCGGCGAAGTCGGCGTAGTAGCCCAGCCCGTCCACCTCGTCGAAGATCAGCCCGACGCTCTCGGCGCGGGTGACGTGCTCGGGCAGGGACACCGGCCCCGGCCGTGGCCCGCCGAGCCGATCGGCCTGGTAGGCGAGATACCCCGCCAGCCGCTCGGCCACCTCCGACCCGTGCGCCACGAACTGGTCGGCCCCGAAGTAGGCCACGAAGCACCGCCGCTGCTCGGCCTGGAGCAGCCGCGCCCGCGACAGGATCTCCGGGTTGCGGAAGACCAGCGCCGGATTGGCCAGCGCGGTGTGCGCCGCGGCCGAGGCGAGCTGCGCCCGCATGGCGGCGGTGTGCACCGCGGGCGGGCAGCTGATCAGCCAGTCCTGGCCGAGCGGCACGAGCCGGCCGACCACGAACATGCCAGGCTCCAGGTGGTCGAAGGCGCCCTTGCCGAGGTCGGAGAAGGTCCGGTAGGTCAGCTCGTCGACCAGGTTGAGCAGCACCACGGCCCGCGCCTCGACCTCGCGCACCTCGAAGATGCCCTCGACGACGTGCTTCCAGCCGAGCAGCAGCTCCCGCTCGCGCTCCGTCAGCTCGGGGTGATCGGCCACGAACCGGTCGAGCACCGTGTCGCCGCCGGGCAGCGGGTGCTGCAGCACGAAGTAGTCGACCGGCAGGGCGGCGTTCGCCTCGTCGGCGGGCGGGCCGGCGGCGTAGAACCGGTCGAGCACCTTGCGCAGCTCGGTGGCGAACCGTCCGGATGTGGCGTAGTGCACCAGCTCGGGCTTCAGCTCAGCGGCCCTCGTCAGCAGACTCATCATCACTCCTCGTGTCGGAAGCGACACTAACGGCATTCGGGGTGGGGGCGCCTGGAAATCGTTTGCTTTGGCCGCCTGCCGTACCTGAGAATCGACACTCGTGCCCGACCGGTTGAAGACTCTGCTGTCCCACCTGCGCATGGACCTCAGTCCGCTGCGCACTTCCAGCGACTTCCGGTTGTTGTTCGGCTCCGGGGCGATCGGCATGTTCGGGTCGTTCCTGTCGATGATCGTGCTGCCGTTGCAGATGTACGAGCTGACCCGCTCCACGCTGAACGTCGGGCTGATGAGCCTGGCCGAGTTCGTGCCCATGGTGGTCTGCGGGCTGTGGGGCGGCGCCATCGCCGACGCGCTCGACCGTCGCAAGATCGTGCTGTACACCGAGGTGGGTCTCTGCCTCGCGGTGGCGGCGCTGCTGGTCAACGCGATGCTGCCGGACCCGCAGGTCTGGGTCCTGTACGTCATGGGCGCGCTGGTGGCCGGGCTCGGCTCGCTGCAGCGGCCCAGCCTGGAGGCGCTCACCCCGCAGGTGGTCCGGCACGACCAGCTCACCGCCGCCGCCGCGATCAGCAGCTTCCGCTGGAACCTCGGCGCGATCGTCTCGCCCGCGCTGGCGGGCCTGATCTTCTCCTGGTACGGCGCGGCCGCCGCCTACGCGATCAACATCGTGACCTACGCGGCCTCGCTGGGGCTGCTCTGGCTCATCCGCGCCCGGCCTCCGGCGGAGCACACGCCTCCCGCGTCCTTGCGCAGCATGGTCGAAGGGGTGCGGTACGCGGTGAGCCGGCGCGACCTGATGGGGACCTACCTGGTCGACATCGCCGCGATGATCTTCGCCTTCTCCACCGCGCTCTACCCGCTCATCGCCGAGCGCTTCGGCGGCTCGCAGTGGGCCGGCCTGCTCTTCTCGGCCAGTGCCGTGGGATCGCTGCTCGCCTCGCTGACCTCCGGGTGGACGGCGCGGGTGCACCGGCACGGGCTGGGCGTCATCCTGGCCGCGGCCGGCTGGGGCGGGGCGGTCGTGCTGGCCTCGCTCATGCCCAGCCTCTGGGGCGTCCTGGCCTTCCTGGCCCTGGCCGGGGCCGCGGACATGATCAGCGGCATCTTCCGCGCCACCATCTGGAACCAGACCATCCCCAACGAGCTGCGCGGGCGGCTGGCCGGGATCGAGCTGCTGTCGTACATGACCGGCCCCATGCTCGGCAACGCCCGGGCCGGGTTCATGGAGCAGCTCGGCGGCTGGCGGTTCTCGCTCGGCGCCGGTGGTGCGCTCTGCCTGGCCGCGGTGGGCGCGCTGGCGGCCTGGCTGCCGTCCTTCCGGACCTACGACGCCCGGACCGACGAGCACGCCCTGCGCGAGAAGGCCCGCCGCGAGGCCGCCGAAGCCGCCGACCACCCCAAGCCAGGCTGACCCCCGGCCATGGCCGGCCGCGCCACGATCCAGGCGGTCGCGGCTCGGCCGGCGGGGCTTTGGGTCAGAGGTCTGCGGACTCGCCTCGCGCGAGCCGGGTGTAGGCCGTCTCCTCCTGCAGCCAGGCGTCGGCGTACTCCCTCCCGATCCGGCTGAGGTGGATGTCGTGGATGGGGAACCCCCGCGCCGGGCGAACGTCCCGGACGAACTGGACGGCCTCGCCGACCTTCAGCCACGGCCCGGCAGCCGGGATCAGCAGCGTCTCCACCTCGGCGTCCGGGACGAACAGCGAGTCTCCCGGGTGGTAGAGGCCGTCCACCACATACCCGAGGTTCGGACAGCCGGGCAGTGCGTCGATCACCTCGGCGTGCCTGCCGCCCACCGCCTGCACGGTGAAGCCCGCGATCTGCCTGCGCTCCCCCGCCTCGATGGCCAGCCCGCCCAGGTCACCGGCCAGCGCCGCATGGGTGTGCACGGTCAGCGCCGGGTCGCCCGCCTGAGCGGCCTTCAGCGCCTCGACGTCCACGTGGTCGGGGTGCTCGTGGGTCACCAGCACGGCGGTGGCCCCGGCGAGCGCCGCCGCGGCATCGGCGAACGTGCCCGGGTCGATCACCAGCGCGCGGTCACCGTCGTCCAGGCGGACGCAGGCGTGCCCGAAATGCGTCAGTCTCATCGGCCCACCCTAGGCCGCGAGGACCCCGGGCACCATCCAGTCGATCACTCCTGCTCGCGCCAGCCGCCCGCCTGCTCGGCCAGCTCGTCCAGCCGGGTCAGGTCCTCGCGGGTCAGCCGGTCGTCCGCGTCCTCCACGACCACGAGCCATTGGGCCGCCTCCGCGTCGTCCTCACCGGCCAGCGTCTCGCGCACCACCTTCGGGATGCCGAGCCATGGGTGCCACTCCGCCACGGTCTCGGCCGCTTCCTCGGCGTCGTCGCGCTCCTCGAACACCAGCAGCTGCCTCATCGCCCCAGTATCCCGCCACCCGCAGGCCTCCCGGAAAACGCCGGCGGGCCCACCGGATCCCCGCAGAGAACCGATGGGCCCGCCGGCCCGCGTGCAAGGTCAGGCGCCGCGGAGGCGGGCGCCCACCCGGTCGGCGGCGACCGCGACGGCGGCGTCACGGGCCGCGGTGGTCTCCTCCACCGTCAGCGTCCGGTCGGCCGCACGGAAGCGCAGCGTGTAGGCCAGGGACTTGTGCCCCTCCCCCACCTGCTCCCCGCTGTACACGTCGAACAACCGCACCGACTCCAGCAGCTCGCCCGCACCGTCGCGCAGCGCGGCCTCGACGTCGGCCACCGGGGTGAAGTCGGGCACGATGAGCGCGACGTCCTGGGTGGCCACCGGATAGGACGCCACCCGCGGCGTCTCGACCGGCCCGGTCAGGTGCGCCTCGACCCGGGTGAGCTCGAACTCCATGGCGCTCGTGCGCGGCGGCAGGCCGTACGCCTCGATGACGCGCGGGTGCAGCTCGCCGGCGTGGCCGACGAGGGTGTCCCCCACGTACAGGGCGGCGCAGCGGCCCGGGTGCCACGGCTCGTGCTGGTCGGCGGAGACGTTCAGCTCGACCCCCGCAGCACGCGCGATGGTGCGGGCGGCCTCGACCGCGTCCGCCCACCCGGCCGCACGGCCCTTGCCCCACCAGCCGGACCGCTCGAACTCACCGGCGAGCACGACCGCGACCCGGTACGGCTGCGCGGGCAACGCCTCGGCGACGGAGGCGAGCTCCTCCGCCGAGGGCCGCCGGTCGACGCGGAGCACGGGCGCCTGGGCAGGAGCCCCGGCCCGCGGCCGGTAGACCAGGCCGTTCTCGAACAACGCGACGTCGGCGAAGCCGCGGCCCACGTTGCGGGCGAGCATCTTGAGCAGCCCGGGCAGCAGGGTGGTCCGCATGAGCGGCTCGTCCTCCGACAGCGGGTTGGCCAGGCGGGTGGCCAGGCGCCGCGAGTCGTCGGCGGGCAGCAGCAGGTTGTCGAGGTCACGCTCACCCATGAACGGGTAGGCCAGCACCTCCACATACCCGGCGGCGGCCAGCGCCCGGCCGACCCGGCGGCGCAGGCGCTGCCCCTCGGTCAGCCCGGCCCCGGCCGGGGCCTTCGGCAGCACGGAGGGCAGCTTGTCGTAGCCCTCCAGCCGGATGACCTCCTCGGCCAGGTCGTTGGGGTCAGTCAGGTCGGGCCGCCACGACGGCGGGGTGACCGTGATCATGTCGTCGCCGATCACGGACAGGTCGACCTCGCCGCCGGAGACGACCCCGGTGGCGTCGACGCCGCCGCGCCGCCCGGCGGGCGAGGAGCCCGCCTCGACGAGGCAGCCGACCTGCTCCAGGCGGGCGATGACCGCCTCGCGCGGGTAGGAGATGCCCGCCACCGCGCCGGGATGCCCGGTCGGGATGGCGATCCGCTGCGGCTCGACCTCGGTCTGGGCGTGCGTGACGCCCGGCCGCACCTGGGCACCGCCCAGCTCGGCCAGGAGCTGCACCGCCCGCCAGGAGGCGATGAGCGGCAGCTCGCGGTCGACCCCGCGCTCGAAGCGCTTGGACGCCTCGGAGACCAGACCGTGCCGGCGCGACTCGCGGGCGATGCCGGAGGCGGAGAAGTGCGCCGCCTCGATGACGATCTCGGTCGAGCTGTCGGAGATCTCGGTCTCGAGGCCGCCCATGGTGCCGGCCATCGAGATCGGGCCCGAGTCGTCGGTGATGAGGATGTCGTCGGGGTTGAGCGTGCGCACGACGTGGTCGAGCGTCTCGAGCTTCTCCCCCGCGCGGGCCCGGCGCACCACGATCTCGCCGGACAGCTTGGTCCGGTCGAAGGCGTGCAGCGGCTGGCCGAGCTCCAGCATCAGGTAGTTGGTGATGTCGACGGCCAGCGAGACCGGGCGCATGCCGGCGCGGGTCAGCCGCGTGCGCATCCGCAGCGGGCTGCGCGCGCCGGGGTCGAACCCGGAGACCTCGCGCAGCACGAAACGGTCGCACGCGCTGTCGTCGGCGATGGAGGCCGGGTAGGAGCCGGGCGCGTCCGCGTCGGCCGCGGCCATCGCCTCGGCGCCGATCAGGGCCGGGTCGCGGAAGGGCACCTCGAAGGCGGTCGCCGCCTCGCGGGCGACGCCGCGGATGGACAGCGAGTACCCCAGGTCGGGGGTGATCTCCAGCTCCAGGACCTCGTCACGCAGGCCGAGCAGCTCGACGACGTCCTCCCCGATCGGGGTGTCGGCGGGCAGCACCATGATGCCGTCGTGGTCGTCGCCCAGGCCCAGCTCGCGCTCGGAGCAGATCATGCCCTCCGACAGCCGGCCGTAGGTCTTGCGCGCGCCGACCTCGAAGCCGCCGGGCAGCACGCCCCCGGGCAGCACGACCGGCACCTTGTCGCCGACGGCGAAGTTGGTCGCGCCGCAGACGATCTGGCGCGGCTCGGCCCCCTGGTTGCCGGGGCCGACCTCGACGACGCAGTGCCGGATCGGCTTCTTGAAGCCGGTCAGCTCCTCGATGGCCAGCACCTGCCCGACCACGACGTTCTTCACGTCGTGGCCGTGGGAGGTGATGGCCTCCAGCTTGAGTCCGGCGGCGGTGAGCCGGTCGGCGACCTCTTGCGCGGTGACCGCGGGGAGGTCGACATACTCCCGCAGCCAGGAAAGCGGGACCCTCATCAGATCTCCATTCCGAACGGGAGGGTGAAGCGGACGTCGCCCTCGACCATGTCACGCATGTCCTCGGCGTTGTGGCGGAACATCAGCGTCCGCTCCACGCCCATGCCGAAGGCGAAGCCGGAGTAGACCGACGGGTCGACCCCGGCGGCGATGAGCACGCGCGGGTTGACCATGCCGCAGCCGCCCCACTCGATCCAGCCCTCCGACTTGCAGGTGCGGCAGTGCGGGTTGCCGGGGATCGCCGAGGCGCCGCGGCAGACGAAGCACTTGAGGTCGAGCTCCGCCGAGGGCTCGGTGAAGGGGAAGTAGTTGGGGCGGAAGCGCGTGGTGATGCCCTCGCCGAACATGACCTCGGCGAAGCGGTCGAGCGTGCCCTTCAGGTGCGCCATGGTCAGGCCCTTGTCGACGGCCAGGCCCTCGACCTGGTGGAAGACCGGGGTGTGGGTGGCGTCGAGCTCGTCGGTGCGGAAGACCTTGCCGGGCGAGATGACGTAGACCGGCAGCTCGCGCGTGAGCAGCGCGCGGATCTGCACCGGCGAGGTCTGGGTGCGCAGCACCTTGCCCGAGTCGGTGGACTCCACGAAGAAGGTGTCGTGGTCGGAGCGCGCCGGGTGGTCGGTGGCGATGTTGAGCGCGTCGAAGTTGAACCACTCGCCCTCCAGCTCGGGGCCCTCGGCGACCTCGTAGCCCATGGCCACGAAGGTGTCGGCGATGCGCTCCTGCAGCGTGGTGAGCGGGTGGCGCGCGCCGACGGGGCGGCGGTCCCACGGCAGCGTCACATCGACGGCCTCCTCGACCAGCACGCGGGCGTCGCGCTCCGCTTCGAGCTCGGTCTGCCGGGCGGCGAGCGCCTCGTTGATCGCCTTGCGCGCGCCGCCGATGCGCTTGCCCGCCTCCGACCGCGCGGCCGGCGGCAGCGCACCGATCTCACGGTTGGCCAGGGCGATGGGCGAGCGGTCGCCGGCGTGCGCGAGCCGGACCTGCTTGAGTGCGTCGAGACTGTCGGCGGCCTTGATCGCCGCGAGGGCGTCGGCCTCCATGCGGGACACCTCGTCGGCATGCAACGGGGTCACCTCGACGGGGTCGTAGTCAGACAAGACATAGCTCCGTATCCAGGGCTTGAGCGGACCCGAGTCTAGCCGGGTCACGCCGAAGGGATCGCGCCGCTCGGGGCGCCTGTGGAAAACCTTGGAAGCCCACCGGGGCCGGCGACCTCGTCAGGCGAAGTCGGGTGTGCCGGTGGGCACGGTAAATCGGAACTCGGCGCCGCCCTCGGGGGCACGCTGCACGGTGATCGTGCCGCCGTGCGCCTCGACAAGGCCCTTCACGATGAACAGGCCGAGACCGGTGCCGCCGCGCCGGCGGCTGTTGCCGCGCCAGAACTGGCGGAAGACGCGCGGAGCCAGCTCGGGCGCGATGCCCTCGCCCTGGTCTCGCACGCTCACAGCAGCTCCCCAGCCGACGGATTCGATGTCTATGGTCACTTTACCGCGTCCGTGGCGCACGGCGTTTTCGACCAGGTTGGCGAGAACCTGGTCAATTTTGTCCTGGTCGAGCCACATCTCCGGCAGGTCGGCCGCGGCCCGCAGGTCGAAGCGGTCGGGCGGCTCCCCGGCGGCGATCCGGCCGGCGATGACGCGCTGGGCGCGGGCGGGCAGGTCGACGACCTGCCGGTGCACCTCCAGGCGGCCCGACTCGATGCGGGAGACGTCGAGCAGTTCGGTGATCAGCCGGGTCACCCGGTCGGCGTCGTGGTTGACCGTCTCCAGCATCACGCGCTTCTGCTGGTCGGTGAAGCGCTCCCACTTGGCCAGCAGCGTGGCGGTGAAGCCCTTGACGCTGGTCAGCGGCGAGCGCAGCTCGTGGGCGACGGTGGTGACCAGGTCGGCGCGGCTGCGTTCGAGGCGGGTGCGGGCCCCGCCGTCCCGCAGGGTGATCGTCACGCGCTGCACCTCGCCGCCGCGTTCGGGCTCGCGCACCAGCCGCGCGGCGACATAGAGCTCCTGGCCGCCGGGCAGGTGCACCGGCCGCTCGGGGACCCGGGTGCGGGTGCGCAGGCCGCTGTGCACGTCGAGCGACTTCCACCACTCGCGGCCGTCGTGGTCGCGGAAGGGGAAGACGTCGTCCATCACCTGGCCGCTAGCGCGCTCGGCGCTGACGCCGGTCAGCCGCTCGGCGGCCCGGTTGACCGCCAGCACCTGCCCGTGCCGCCCGGCGACGATGAGACCGTCGGGCAGGTCGTCGATGGTGATCATGCTCTCGGGAGCCCTCGGGCTCCCGCCGCACGCCGAGTCCGCCGCCTGACCGCCGGTTTCCTCGCCGTGCACGAACCCCGCCTCCTCGACCTACAACGCCGACAATAGCGGGTTTCCCGTCAGGCCGGGGAGCGCTGAGCGCGAGCGGACGCGTACAGGCAGACAGCGGCCGCGGTCGCCAGGTTGAGGCTCTCGGCCTGTCCGTAGATGGGCACCCGGACGGCCTCGTCGCACACGTCGAGCACCTCCTGCGGCAACCCCCACGCCTCGTTGCCGAACACCCAGGCCGTCGGACCGGACAGGTCCACCTCGTCGAGGGTCCGCTTGCCGCTGCCGTCGGCCGCCAGCACGCGCAGCCCCCGCGCCTTCAGATCCTGTACGGCACGCGTCACCGGAGCACCGATGACGACCGGCAGGTGGAACAGGCTGCCCGCGCTGGCCCGCACGCACTTGCCGTTGTAGGGGTCGACCGAGGCGTCGGTGAACACCACCGCGTCGGCCCCGGCGGCGTCGGCCGTCCGCAGGACCGTGCCGGCGTTACCGGGGTCGCGCACGTGCGCCAGCACGGCCACCAGCCGCGCCTCGGCGGTGAGCGCCTCCTCCAGGGGGACGTGCACGAAGCGGCAGACCGCCAGCAGCCCCTGCGGCGTCACCGTCTGGGCCAGCTCGGCCATCACCTCGCCGCTGGCGCGGTGCACCTCGGCCCCGCCCAGCCGCGCCTCGGCCAGCAGGTCGGCATGGCGCAGCTCGGCCTCACCGGTCGCGAACACCTCCAGCGTGACCCCGTCCAGGCGCAGCGCCTCGCGCACCGCCTGCGGGCCCTCGGCCAGGAACCTGCGGTCCTGCTCGCGGAAGGAGCGCTTGGTCAGCCGGCGCGCGGCCTTGACCCGCGGCGCGCGGACGTTGGTGAGCTCGGACCCCGTCATGCGTCCCCCATCCCATCGGAAGCGAGCGGCCCGCCCCGCCGGGGCGCCGCGTGAAAAAGGCGAAGGGCCCACCGGACAACGTCGGTGAGCCCTAGGCGAAGTCGCTGGATCAGCCGGCGACCGGCGCGTTCACGTTCGCCGGAAGGGCCTTCTTGGCGGCCTCGACGAGCGCGGCGAAAGTCTGGCCGTCGTTGACCGCGAGGTCGGCCAGGATCTTGCGGTCGACCTCGACACCCGCCAGGCGCAGACCCTGGATCAGGCGGTTGTAGGTCATGCCGTTGGCGCGGGCCGCGGCGTTGATGCGCTGGATCCACAGGCGGCGGAAGGCGCCCTTGCGGTCCTTGCGGTCACGGTAGGCATAGGTCATCGAGTGGAGCATCTGCTCCTTGGCCTTGCGGTAAAGGCGCGACCGCTGGCCACGGTAACCGCTCGCCCGCTCGAGGACGACCCTGCGCTTCTTCTTGGCGTTGAGCGCCCGCTTCACGCGTGCCATGTTCTTATCTCCCCGGGGTTCGTCGCGTTACTTAGCGAGCAGCTTCTTGATCTTCTTGGAGTCGGCGTCGGACAGCACGACATCGTTCTTGAGACGGCGCGTCAGGGTGGACGACTTCCACTCGTTGTAGTGCGCACGGTTCGCACGACGCCGCTTGATCTTGCCAGAGCCGGTCAGCTTGAACCGCTTCTTCGCACCACTGTGCGTCTTCATCTTCGGCATATGCCGTCTCTCCCTCAAAATCGTCGTTCACACGGAGCAGGGCAGCCGCGATCGCGACTTCCTCCCCCGTCCTCCTGGGCGGTCTGCCGGGCCCGATGGGGATCAGGCCGGTCCCGCCTGGCGCCGCGCGCCGGGCGGGCCTCGGGGCCCGGCCCGGGCGGCGGCATCCCGGTCTGCGGTGGCTGGGTCACCCGCGGCTGTCGCCAGGCCGTCGACGATCGGAACGTCGGCGGCGGCGGTCCGCCAGTAAGGCTAACCCGAACGGAGCGTTACGACTCCCCGTCGTCCAGGCTCTCGCCCGGCTCCGCGCCTTCCCGCTGCGCCTTGGCGGCCGCCTTCTCGGCCTTCGCCTCGGCCTTCTTCTTGTGCGGACCGATCACCATGATCATGTTTCGGCCGTCCTGCTTGGCGTGGGACTCCACGAAGCCCAGCTCGCTGACGTCGTCCGCCAGCTTCTGGAGCAGGCGGAAGCCCAGCTCCGGACGCGACTGCTCACGCCCGCGGAACATGATCGTCACCTTGACCTTGTCCCCCGCCTTGAGGAACCGCACCACGTGACCCTTCTTGGTCTCGTAGTCGTGCGGGTCGATCTTCGGCCGGAGCTTGATCTCCTTGATGATCGTGTGCGCTTGATTCTTGCGCGCCTCGCGCGCCTTCATCGCGGACTCGTACTTGAACTTGCCGTAGTCCATGAGCTTGCACACGGGCGGTCGTGCCGTGGCCGCGACCTCGACGAGGTCGAGGTCGGCCTCCTGGGCGAGCTTCAACGCGTCGTGGATCGAGACGATGCCGACCTGCTCACCGTTGGGGCCGACGAGGCGAACCTCGGGCACACGGATGCGCTCGTTGATGCGGGGCTCAGTGCTGATGGGGCCTCCTAGGTTTGCGATCCCTACGATGCTCGTCGTGCTCGGGGCCCTGGAGAACCTGCTGGAGGAAAACCAAAAGCCCCGCACGTCGCGCATGCGGGGCCACTGAACCCGCTGGTGCGAGTTCCCCGGAGTGAAGTCCGGCGTGATCCTGGACCCGGCCGCCTCGCGGCGACTCAGGTGGGAGGGAGACCTCCGCTTGCGCGTCTGGCGGAAGTGCCAGACCGATCGACGAGCTACGTTACCACAACCACGCGCGAGCTCGAAATCATCCCGGCGGACCGGATCACCGCGCCGACCACCGGGCCGACCACCGGGTTGACCACCGGATCAACCCGCCGGAGCACTCCGCCGGCTCAGCTCGGCCTCGCCCGCCGCGCGCATCGCCTCGACCGGCACGCCGGTGCGGCCGGTCATCAGCTCGACCTGCCGCACCGCCTGATGCAGCAGCATCGCGAACCCGCCGACCACCGTCCCGCCCGCCTGCCGTACGGCAAGCGCGGCCGCGGTGGGCCACGGCGAGTAGACCACGTCGAACAACGCCGGCACCCGCGCCAGCCGTACCGCGTGCTCGTCGGCGGCGCGGCCCGGCAGGGTCGAGACGACGAGGTCCACGTCGAGGAGGGCGTCGAGCTTGTCCAGCCGCTCGACCCGCAGGGCGACGCCGAGGCGCTCGGCGACCGCGAGGGTCTCCCCCGCCCGGGCCGGCTCGCGCACCGCCAGCGTGGCCTCGCCCAGGCCGAGGTTGCGCAGGGCGGCCAGCGCGGAGGCGGCGGTGGCTCCGCCGCCCAGCACCAGCGCGCTGCGCGGCGCGGGCACGCCCGCCTCGGCCAGGGCCTGCTCGATGCCGTACACGTCGGTGTTGTCGCCGTGGGCGCCGCCGTCCCGGAAGATCACCGTGTTCGCCCCGCCCACCTCGACGGCGAGCTCGGAGACCGAGTCGAGCAGCGGCAGCACGGCCCGCTTGAGCGGCATCGTCAGCGACAGCCCCGCCCACGGCCCGTCCAGGGCGGCCAGGAAGGCGGGCAGCCGGTCCTCGCCCACCTCGAAGGCGTCGTAACGCCAGCCGTCCAGGCCCATCGCGGCGTAGGCGGCCCGGTGCAGGAAGGGCGAGAGCGAGTGCTCGATCGGGGAACCGAGCACCGCGGCGCGCATGGCTTGACTGTGACCCACGGGCTCAGACCCTACTGGCTGTTGCGGTTGAGCTCCGCCTCCAGCACCCGGAACTCCGCCTCCGTAGTGGCGAACTTGGTGACGTTGCTGTTGGGGTCGGTCGCCACGAAGTACAGCCAGCTACCCTTGGCCGGGTTGAGCGCCGCGTCCAGGGCGTCCTCGCCGGGGTTGGCGATGGGCCCGATCGGCAGGCCCTCCCAGTAGTAGGTGTTGTACTTCGACTTCGACTGCGTGTCGGCGTGGGTGGCGCGCGTGCCGTACTTCTTGAGCCCGTACATGGTGGTGCTGTCCATCTGGAGCTTCATCGGCAGCGCGAGCCGGTTGTAGATGACCCGGGCGATCTTCGGCATGTCCTCGTGCCGGCCGGCCTCGGCCTGGATGATCGAGGCGATGATGACCACCTGGTGCGGGGTGAGGTCCAGCTTCTTGGCGCCGCTCTCCAGGCCGACCTTGTCGGCGGCCTCGCCGAAGCGGTGGACCATCTTGGCGAGCACGTCGGAGGCGCTGTCCTTGGGCTGGAACTCGTAGGTCGCGGGGAAGGCGTAGCCTTCCAGGCCCTTGGCGTAGGCGGGCAGGCCCAGGTCGCCGAGGTTCTTGGCGGCGGCGGTGAACTCGTCCTTCGGCTTGCCGGTCGCCTCGGCCAGCACGGAGATCGTGTCCGTCAGCCGCAGGCCCTCCTTGATCAGTGCCTTCTTGGTCACCCGCTTGCCGGAGTCGAGCATCGCGACCGCGTTGGCCGCGGACATGCCCTTGCGCATCTCGTAGGTGCCCGGCTGCAGCGAGCTGCTCTTGCCGGCCGACTCGATCGCGTTGGTGAAGGCGCGGGCGCTCTTGACCACCCCGAGCCGGACCAGCTCCTCGGCGACCTCGGCCGCGCTCTGGCCCGACTTGATCTCGACGCTGACCTCGCCGCTGCCGGCGCCGGTGTAGTCGTCGGGCACCATCGCCTGGGTGACCCACAGGTAGCCGTAGTAACCGCCCCCGCCGAGGATGCCGGCGAGCACGATGAAGGCCAGCAACGGCGCCAGGAATCGGCCCCGGCCGGCGCGCTTGCGCCGGCGGCGGGCCGCGCGTCTGTTTCCGCGGGGCTCGCTGCCGAGCATGGTGTCGAAGTCGAGATCGTTCATAGGTGCGCTCGCCAATCTCCCGGTAGGGCCGGGCCGGCGTCAAGGGGATGCGCCAAACCGGTGGGGGTTACCGGGCTGAACGTGGGGGACCGCCGGCCAAGTGCGGGTGACCAGCGATTATCACACTGAGTAGCCATGCTAGGCGACGCGCGGAGCGCCGCCGACACGCATGAGTGATCAGTTCATGCCGAGTTTTTCGTTCAGCTCTTCCCGGTATCTCACGAACTCACTCTCTTTGTCGGTGAATTTCGTGATTCTACGCTGCGGATCCGTGGTCACGAACCAGAGCCAGTCGCCCTCGGCCGGGCGCAGGGCAGCTTGCAGGGCCTTCTCCCCCGGGTTGGAAATCGGTCCGGGCGGCAGGCCCGGGCGCAGATAGGTGTTGTACGGCGAGCGGACCCGGGTGTCGCTCTCCAGCACGCGCAGGGTGTGCCGGCGCTGGGCGTAGAGCACCGTGGTGTCCAGTTGCAGCGGGGTCCCGTTGCGGAGGCGGTTGTAGATCACGCGGGCGATCTTGGGGTAGTCGGCGTCCCTGCCGCCCTCGGCCTGGACGATGCTGGCCACGGTGACCAGTTGCAGCGGCTCCAGGCCCAGGCGCTCGGCGCCCTCGGCGACGCCGAGCTGCTCGGCCGCCTGGGCGAACCGGGCGACCATGGCCTTCAGCAGGTCGGCGGCGGTCTGGCCGGGTTCGACCTCGTAGGTGGCCGGGAAGAGCAGGCCCTCCAGGCCCTTGCCGTACGGGGTGGAGACCTCGGCCGAGCGGAAGTCGGCCAGCGGGAAGCCGGTGGCCTTGGCAGCCAGGGCGAAGACCTCGGTCAGGCGCAGGCCCTCCGGGACGGTCACCTTCTTGACCACCCTCGACACCGGGGCCAGCAGGAGGTCCAGGGCCGCTTCCGCGGCCATGCCGCGGCGGAGCTGGAAGTGGCCGGGGCGCAGGCTGCCCGCTTTGCCACGTTCCATGGTCACGTTGGTGAAGGAGCGGGCGCTGGCCACCACGCCCGCGCCGGCCAGGGTCTCGCCGACCTGGGAGGCGGTGGCGCCCGCCGGGATGTGGACGGTCACCGAGCCGGTGCCGGCGCCCTCGAAGTCCTCGGGGACCAGGCGGGGTTTGACGACCAGGTAGGCGACCGTGCCCAGCAGGGCGGCCGAGACGGCCAGGCCGGTCAGGAGGCGGACGGCCTTCCGTTTCGCGGTAGGCCCGCCCGTCCCCGGCTCCCCGGAACCGGACCCGCGGGCTGGAGTGGATCCTGGGGAGGGGACGCCGGGCTCGGCGGACGCACCGGCTGCGGTGGATCCTGAGGAGGGATCGCCGGGGTCGGCGGACGCACGGCCTGAGGACGGGTCGCCGGGGTCGGCGGACGCGTGGGCTGGGGTGGACCCTGGAGAAGGGGTGGCACCCTCGGTGGACGCGTGGGCTGGGGTGGATCCTGGGGAAGGGTCCTCGGATCCACCGTCCGTTGCGGGCTCGGGGGTGTCGTCGCGCCAGAAGAAGCCGGAGTCGTCGTCGCGCTCACGCATCGCCGGCCCCGCCGTCCGCCGCAGGGGGCGGATCGACGGGTTTGCCGGGTGGTTTCCCGGTGGCGCGCTCGACGTCGAGCGCGTCCTGGAGCAGGACGACCGCGGCGGCCTGGTCGACCACCCCGCGCTGCTTCTTGGCCTTCACCCCGCTGGCCCGCAGGCCGGCGGCGGCGGCGACGGTCGTGAGACGCTCGTCGAACAGCCGCACCGGGATCGGCGCCAGCCGTACGGCGAGCTGCTCGGCGAAGGCGCGCGCGAGCGCGGCCGCCTGCCCCTCACGGCCCGACAGGGAGGTGGGCAGGCCCACCACGACCTCGACCGCCTCGTGCTCGGCGGCCAGCAGGGAGATGCGGTGCAGGTCGCCCTTGCCGCGCTTGACGGTCTCGACCGGCGTGGCGAGCATCCCCGAGGGGTCGCTGCGCGCCACGCCGATGCGGACTGACCCGACGTCGATGCCGAGCCGCGTGCCGAACCTCATCTCAGCCGAGCTGTCCCGAGACGGACTCGCCCACCTGGCGCAGTGCGTCGGCAATGGACTCGACCCGAGTCCCCCCGCCCTGCGCGACGTCGTCCTTACCGCCACCGCCACCCCCAAGCGCCTTGGCGGCGACGCCGACAAGCTGGCCGGCCTTGAGCCCGCGCGTGCGTCCCGCCTCGTTGACCGCGGCAACCACGACCGGCCTGTCGCTGGGGGCTCCGGCGATCACCACGACCGCCGCGCGGTCGGCCGGGAACCTGCCGCGCACATCAAGCGCGAGCTTACGCAGGTCGTCGGCGCTGGTGCCATCAGGCGCGCGGTGCGTGACCAGAGAGACTCCGTTCACGTCGCGCGCCTGCGCGGCCAGCTCGCCGGCGATGGCGAGCACCTGGGAGGAGCGCAGCTTCTCGAGCTCCTTCTCCGCGGTGCGCAGCCGGGAGACGATGCCGTCGATGCGCTCGGGCAGCTCTTCGCGGCGGGCCTTGAGCTGCTCGGTGAGCTGGGCGACCAGCACCGACTCCTTGGCCAGGAAGCGGAAGGCGTCGATGCCGACCAGCGCCTCGACGCGGCGCACGCCGGCGCCGACGGACTGCTCGCCGAGGATCTTGACCAGGCCGAGCTGGCCGGAGCTGTGCACGTGGGTGCCGCCGCACAGTTCGCGGGAGTAGTCGCCGATCTCGACGACGCGGACTTCCTCGCCGTACTTCTCGCCGAACATGGCCAGCGCGCCCATCGCCCGCGCCTCCCGCTGGGAGGTGTAGAAGGCGTTGACCTGGAGGTCGTTGATGAGGACCGCGTTGACCTCGTCCTCCACGTCGCGCAGGACGGCCGCGGGGACCGCGCCGGCGGCGGTGAAGTCGAAGCGGAAGCGGCCGGGCGAGTTCTCCGAGCCGGCCTGCGCCGCGGTCTCGCCCAGGAAGTTCTTGAAGCCGCGGTGCACCATGTGGGTGGCGCTGTGGCTGCGCGAGATCGCGCGGCGGCGCTCGACGTCGACCTCGGCCTGGACCTCGTCGCCCAGGCGCAGCTCGCCGCTGCGGACCTTGCCGCGGTGCACGACGAGGCCGCCGAGCGGCGACTGCACGTCGGTGACGTCGACGACCGCGCCCGCGGTGCGCAGCACACCCTGGTCGGCGAGCTGGCCGCCGCCCTCGGCGTAGAACGGGGTGCGCGAGAGCACGACCTCGACGGCGGTGCCGGCGTCGGCCGCGGGCACGCTCATGCCGCCCACGAGGATGCCGATCACGCCGGACTCGGCGGTGGTGGTGTCGTAGCCGAGGAACTCGACCTTGCCCGCCTTCTCCAGCATCTGCCCGAAGACGGAGATGTCGGCGTTGCCGGTCTTCTTCGCCGCCGCGTCCGCCTTGGCGCGCTCGCGCTGCTCCTTCATGAGCCGGCGGAAGCCCTCCTCGTCGACCTGGAGGCCGTGCTCGGAGGCCATCTCGAGGGTGAGGTCGATCGGGAAGCCGTAGGTGTCGTGAAGCTGGAAGGCCTGCTCGCCGCCGAGGCGGGCGCCGCCCTTGCGCTTGGTCTCCTCGACGGCCACGTCGAAGATCGCGGTGCCGGTGCGCAGCGTCGACAGGAAGGAGGCCTCCTCCGCGTCGATGACCGCGTGGATCTGCGGCGCGTCGGCCTTGAGCTCGGGGTAGGTCTCGCCCATCGCGTCGATGGTGGTCGCGGTGAGCTCGTGCATGTAGCGCTCCTCGCCCGAGCCGAGCAGGCGCAGGTTGCGGATGGAGCGGCGCAGGATGCGGCGCAGCACGTAGCCGCGGCCCTCGTTGGAGGGGGCGACGCCGTCGGCGACCAGCATGGTGCTGGTGCGGACGTGGTCGGCGATCACGCGCAGCGACACGTCGGCGCGCGGGTCGCGGCCGTAGCGGGTCTTGGTGAGGTCGGCCGCCCGGTCGAGGATGCGGTAGGTCGTGTCGATCTCGTAGAGGTTGTCGACGCCCTGCAGGATCGTCGCCATGCGCTCCAGGCCCATGCCGGTGTCGATGTTCTTGGCCGGCAGCTCGCCCGCCACGTCGAAGTCGACCTTCGAGCGGACCTCGCTGAGCTGGTACTGCATGAAGACGTTGTTCCAGACCTCCAGGTAACGGTCCTCGTCGGCGACGGGACCGCCCTCCAGGCCGTGCTCGGGCCCGCGGTCGTAGTAGATCTCCGAGCAGGGGCCGCCGGGACCGGGCACGCCCATGTGCCAGTAGTTGTCCTCCAGGCCGCGGCGCTGGATGCGGTCCTCGGAGACGCCGACCTTCTTCCAGATCTCGATCGCCTCGTCGTCGTCGAGGAAGACGGTGACCCAGAGCTTCTCCTCCGGGAAGCCGAAGCCGCCGTCGGACTCCGACCGGGTCAGGAGCTCCCAGGCGAACGGGATCGCCTGCTCCTTGAAGTAGTCGCCGATCGAGAAGTTGCCCAGCATCTGGAAGAACGTCGCGTGCCGCGTGGTCTTGCCGACCTCTTCGATGTCGGGGGTGCGCACGCACTTCTGCACGCTGGCCAGCCGGGCCGCCGGAGGCTTTCGCTGCCCCAGGAAGTACGGCTTGAACGGGACCATGCCCGCGTTCACCAGCAGCAGCGTCGGATCTTCGGCGATCAGGCTGGCCGAGGGCACGATCTTGTGCCCACGCTCCTCGAAGAAGCGCAGGAAGCGGCGCGCGATTTCTGCCGACTCCATGTCTCGGCCATCCTTTTCGTTAGTTTGTGGTGGTGGCAGAGTCGTCGAGCCCGAAGCGGGCCCGCAACTCGTTTTCGCGCTCGGCGGCCTCGTCGAGCGCGTGCTGGGTCAAGTCTCTCACCTGCACGAGCATGCTCGCCGCGCGATCAGCGGTACGGCGGGCCACGTGCTGGGGGTGCAGAGCCTGGAGTTTGCGCAGCACCCAGAGGGTGAGCGCGGCGCCGAGCGCCATGTAGAACAGCCTGCGGATCATCGCCGGGTGATCGCCTTCCGCTTTTGCGCGCCCAGCGCCACCCCGATGCCGTGGAGCAGCGCGGACAGCTTGACCAGGGGGCCGGTGAAGAGGGTCTGCACGATGCCGCTGAGCCTGGCGGCGTGCCCGCTGACCTGCTTGACGTCGTGGGCGATGGCCTCGACGGCGACGAGCTGGCGGTTGGTCTCGCCGACGGTGGCCGAGACCTCCTCCAGCAGCGGCACGACCTTGTTGCTCAGGTCGGCGACCATCCTGGTGGTCTCGGTGAGCAAGCGGGCGAGCTTGACCAGCACGACGGCCAGGAAGCAGACGAGGATCGCCCAGAAGACGGCGACGAGGAGTCCGGCGAGCTCTCCTGCGGTAAGCATGGGGAAGACCCTATCGCGACCGGACCAGTTCCACTTCGAAGCCCGCCGCGTTCTCCAGGTAGGCGGCGTAGTGCCCGGGGCCGCCGGCGTGGGGGTGGCGGTCGACGAACAGCAGCCGCCAGCCGTGGGCCTGCGCCTCGGCGGTCACCTCGTCCACGTCGGCGCAGTGGAAGGCCAGGTGGTTGAGCCCGGGCCGGAGCCGGTCGTACGGCTCGCGCCGCACGTCGGGCGACTCCTCCAGCACGATGTAGGTCTCGCCGTGCCGCCACGAGCGCCCGCCAGGCCAGTTTTGGAACTCGGTGTAGCCGAGGCGTTCGAGCAGCCACGCCATGCTGGGCAGCGTCTCCTCCAGCGAGCTGACCCACAGCTCGACGTGGTGGAGCATTCACTCCCCCCGCAGGAAGGCGCGGATCTTGGCCCAGCGCTCGGCGATCGGCGCCTCGGCGCCGTGCCGGGTGGGCTCGTAGTAGCGGCGTGAGCGCACCTCGGCGGGCGCGTAGTCCTGGCGGACCAGGCCGTGCTCGAAGTCGTGCGGGTACTTGTAGCCCTCGCCGTGGCCGAGCTTGGCGGCGCCCGGGTAGTGGGCGTCGCGCAGGTGGCCGGGGACCTGGCCGATCAGGCCCTTGCGCACGTCGCCGGAGGCCGCGCCGATGGCCTTGATCACCGCGTTGGACTTGGGCGCGGTGGCGCAGTGGATGACCGCGTGGGCCAGGTTGATGCCTCCCTCGGGCAGGCCGATGAGCTGGACCGCCTGGGCGGCGGCGACCGCGGTCTGCAGGCAGGTCGGGTCGGCCAGGCCGACGTCCTCGGAGGCGAAGATGACGATGCGGCGGGCGATGAAGCGCGGGTCCTCCCCGGCCTCGATCATCCGGGCCAGGTAGTGGAGCGCGGCGTCGGCGTCGGAGCCGCGCATCGACTTGATGAAGGCGCTGATGACGTCGTAGTGCTGGTCGCCCTGGCGGTCGTAGCGGACGGCCGCCTTGTCGACGGCCTTCTCGACCACCTCGACGGTGATCTCGTCGGCCAGCAGCGCCGCCGCCTCCAGGTAGGTGAGCGAGCGGCGCGCGTCGCCGCCGGCCAGCCGTACCAGGTGGTCGAGGGCTTCGGGGGCCAGGGTGGCGCGGCCGGCCAGGCCGCGCTCGTCGGTCACGGCCCGCTCCAGCACGGCGCGGACGTCGTCGTCGGACAGCGACTCCAGGGTGAGCAGCAGCGAGCGCGACAGCAGCGGGGAGATGACGGAGAAGTACGGGTTCTCGGTGGTGGCGCCGATGAAGGTGACCCAGCGGTTCTCCACCGCGGGCAGCAGCGCGTCCTGCTGGGCCTTGTTGAAGCGGTGCACCTCGTCGACGAAGAGCACGGTCTGGCGGCCGGTCATGCCGAGCTCGCGCCGGGCGGTGTCGATGGCGGCGCGCACGTCCTTCACGCCGGCCGAGACGGCCGAGATCTCCACGAAGCGGCGCTTGGTGACGCCGGCGACGACGTAGGCCAGCGTGGTCTTGCCGGTGCCGGGCGGTCCCCACAGGAACAGCGACATCGGCGCCTCGCTCTCCACGAGGCGGCGCAGCGGGGTGCCGGGTCCGAGCAGGTGGCGCTGGCCCAGCACCTCGTCGAGGTTGCGGGGCCGCATGCGCACCGCGAGCGGCTGCGGAGTGGCCTCCTCAGCCGCCGAATCGAACAGACTCTCCACAAGCCGAGATTACAGGCCCCACACGGCTCTCGCTCCCGAGTCGCCGGAGCGGAAGACGTAGTAGGCGGCGGCCAGCGCGAGCAGCACGGTGACGACGGAGGCGACGGTCTTGGCCACGCCCTTGGGGACGAAGACCATGGCCAGGGCGGCGACGGCCAGCCCGAGCGTGACCAGCAGCAGCGGGGTGGCGTAGCTCTCGTGCTCGGCGATCTTGGCCTTGAGCGCGTCGTCGACGCCGGAGAAGCGGGCCTCCTTCAGCGCGCCGCCGCTCTGCCGGGCGGCGAAGACCGCGCCGGGGGCGATGACCGACAGCCCGACGACGGCCCAGCCCAGCCGGGGCTGGAAGCGGGGCAGCACGGCGTAGGCCACGCCGACCAGCGCCAGCAGCGGGGTGAAGATCACCGCGGCATGGACGATCAGCGGGTGGGCGGGCAGGCCGAGAACCTCGTCGAACATGACGCACTCCGTTTCTTTTTCAACTACTACGGATCGTACGGTGCTCCGGTTCCCGCCACTTCAGTCACTTTCCGTCACTTACGTCCAGCACATTCCAAGACGGGTAGCATTCGCGGAGTTGTTTCGTCATGTGTTGGCAAACTGGAGGAGAACGGTGAGCGGCGAGGACCGCCTGAGCCGGATGGCGCAGGAGCACAAGGAGCGGCAGGCGCAGCGCGCCGCCGAGGGCAGAGCCGCCAAGAGCAAGCGGAACGCCATCATCGGCGCGGTCGTTGCCCTGGCCGTGGTGGGCGGCGGCGTGACCGCCTTCGCGATGACGCGGCCGGAGGACGCCGGCTCGAACACGGCCGTGGCGCCGCCCGTGACCGTGGCGCCCGACCCCTCCACGTCCGCCTCCGCCTCGGCCGAGCCGCTGGCCGACGGCCAGACGGAAGGGCCCAAGGGCCCGGTGACCTGCGACTACAAGCGGGACACCAGCGGCGTGCCGCAGAAGTTCGTGGGAATGCCGCCGGCCAGGCCGCGCGGGAACTACGACAAGATGCTGATCACCACCAACCGCGGCGACATCGAGATCCAGCTCGACGCGAAGCTCACGCCGTGCTCGGTGAACTCGATGGCCTTCCTGGCGGCCAAGAACTTCTACGACAACACCAAGTGCCACCGCCTGGTCACCCCGGAGCAGGCCGGCGTCTTCATGCTGCAGTGCGGCGACCCCAAGGCCAAGGCCGACGGCAAGAACCCGACCGACGGCCAGGGCACCGCGGGCTACTTCATCCCCGACGAGGCCGTGGACGCCGTGCAGTACACCCGCGGCGTGGTCTTCCTGACCCAGCCCAGCGAGGCGTTCAACCAGAGCAGCAGCCAGTTCGCCATCTCCCTGGCCGACGAGAACGCGCAGATCGGCGGCGGTTACACGCCGATCGGCATGGTCACCAAGGGCCTGGAGTGGATGGACAAGCTGGACAAGGAAGAGCTCCTGGTCAACGACGGCGACGTGATGGGCAACGACCAGGGCTCCACCGCCCCGAAGAACCCCATCATCATCAAGAACGTGCGGCTGGTCGGCAAGAAGGCCTGACGCCGCCGATCCACGAGAGCTGACCGACGAGAACGGCCCCGTAGCGCTCGCTACGGGGCCGTTGCCGTCGGCGGCTCAGGCCTCCTTGGGCTTGGCGTCGACGCCGGCCTCCTTGCGCTGCTCGGCCGTGATCGGCGTCGGCGCGGCGGTGAGCGGGTCGAAGCCGGAGGCGGTCTTCGGGAAGGCGATCACGTCACGGATCGACTCGGTGCCGGCCAGCAGGCCGACGATGCGGTCGAAGCCGAAGGCCATGCCGCCGTGCGGCGGCGGGCCGTACTTGAACGCCTCCAGCAGGAAGCCGAACTTGCTCTCGGCCTCGCCCTTGGAGACGCCCAGCACGTCGAAGACGCGCTGCTGCATCTCGGCGCGGTGGATACGGATCGAGCCGCCGCCGATCTCGTTGCCGTTGCAGACCATGTCGTAGGCGTAGGCCAGGGCCTCGCCCGGGTGGTCCTGGAAGCTGTCGGCCCACTCCGGCTTGGGGCCGGTGAAGGGGTGGTGGACCGCGGTCCAGCCGCCCTCGCCGTCCTCCTCGAACATCGGCGCGTCGACGACCCACAGGAAGCTCCAGCGCGACTCGTCGATCAGGCCGCAGCGGCGGCCGATCTCCAGGCGCGCCGCGCCCAGCAGGTCGCGCGAGCCGGACCTGGCGCCGGCGGCGAAGAAGATCGCGTCGCCGGGGGCGGCGCCGGTCTTGGCCGCCAGGCCCGCGGTCTCGGCCTCGGAGAGGTTCTTGGCCACCGGGCCCCCCAGCGTGCCGTCCTCCTGGACCAGCACGTAGGCCAGGCCCTTGGCTCCGCGGGACTTGGCCCACTCCTGCCAGCCGTCGAGCTCCTTGCGGGTCTGCGAGGCGCCGCCCGGCATGACGACCGCGCCGACGTAGTCGGCCTGGAAGACGCGGAAGGTGGTGTCGGCGAAGAACTCCGTCATCTCGACCAGCTCGACGCCGAAGCGCAGGTCGGGCTTGTCGGAGCCGTAGCGGGCCATCGCCTCGGCGTAGGTCATCCGCGGCAGCGGCAGCGGGATCTCGTAGCCGATGGTGTCCTTCCACAGCCGCGCCACCAGCCGCTCGCCGACCTCGATGACGTCCTCCTGGTCGACGAAGGACATCTCCAGGTCGATCTGGGTGAACTCGGGCTGGCGGTCGGCGCGCAGGTCCTCGTCGCGGTAGCACTTGGCGAGCTGGTAGTAGCGCTCCAGCCCGGCCACCTGCAGGAGCTGCTTGAACAACTGTGGCGACTGCGGCAGCGCGTACCAGTTGCCCGGCTGCAGGCGCACCGGCACCAGGAAGTCCCGCGCGCCCTCGGGGGTCGAGCGGGTCAGCGTCGGGGTCTCGACGTAGACGAAGCCGAGCTCGTCCAGGACCGCGTTGGTGAGGTAGGTCGCCTTCGAGCGGATCTTGAGCGCCTGGGCCTGCTTCTCGCGGCGGAGGTCGAGGTAGCGGTACTTCAGCCGCGTCTCCTCCGACACGTTGACGTTGCCCTCGATCGGGAAGGGCAGCGGCGCCGACTCGCTCAGCACCTCGACCTCGGTGGCGACGACCTCGATCGCGCCGGTGGGCAGGTCGGGGTTCTCGTTGCCCTCGGGGCGGACGCGGACCTCGCCGACCACCTTGACGCAGTACTCCGCGCGCAGGTCGTGCGCGTGGTCCTCCTCGCGGAAGACCACCTGCGCCGAGCCGGAGGCGTCACGCAGGTCGATGAAGACCACACCGCCGTGGTCGCGGCGCCGCGCCACCCATCCGGCGAGCGTGACCTGCTGGCCGGCGTTCTCCTTCCGGAGGCTGCCTGCCGTGTGCGTGCGAATCACTGCACCTTCCCCTTCAAAATGTCGATGACCGAGTCCAGCGGGACCTCGGTCTGCTCAGCGGTGGTCAGGTCCTTCACCTGTACGGCTCCCGCCGCCAGGTCGCGCTCGCCGAGGATCAGCGCGTACCGCGCGCCGCTCCGGCCGGCGTTCTTCATCGCGCCCTTGACGCCACGGCCGCCGAAGGCCATGTCGGCGGCGACGCCCGCCTGGCGGAGCCCGTCGACGAGAAGGAACATCCGGCGGCGCGCTTCGTCGCCCAGCGGGACACCGTACACCGCGACGCTCGCCCGCTCCTCGTCGGCGAGCAGTCCCTCGGCCTCCATCGCCAGGATGGTGCGGTCGACGCCGAGCGCCCAGCCGACGCTGGGCAGCGGCGGGCCGCCGATCTGCTCCGACAGTCCGTCGTAGCGCCCGCCGCCGCCGACCGAGGCCTGCGCGCCGAGCCCGCCGTGCACGAACTCGAAGGCGGTGCGGGTGTAGTAGTCGAGGCCGCGCACCAGCTTGGGGTCGTCGGTGTACGGCACGCCCGCCGCGTCCAGCAGCGCGCGGACCTCCTCGTGGTAGGCCTTGCACGCCTCGCACAGGTGGTCCACGGCCAGGGGCGCGTCGACGAGCTGGGCCTGCACCTCGGGCCGGTTGTCGTCGAGCACCCGCAGCGGGTTGATCGCGACGCGGGCGCGGGTGGCCTCGTCGAGGTCGAGCTTCTCCAGGAAGGCCACGAGCGTCGCGCGGTAGGCCGGGCGGCACTCGCGATCACCCAGGGAGTTGAGCAGGATCTCCACGCGCTCCAGGCCGAGGCTGCGGTAGCCGCGCCAGGCCAGGGCGATGAGCTCGGCGTCGAGCGCCGGGTCCTCCGCGCCGAGCGCCTCGGCGCCGACCTGCCAGAAGTGGCGGTAGCGGCCGCGCTGGGCTCGCTCGTAGCGGAACTGGCTGCCGGAGTACCACAGCTTGACCGGCAGCGACCCGGCCTGGTGCAGGTTGTGCTGCAGGACGGCGCGCACCACGCCCGCGGTGCCCTCGGGGCGCAGGGTGATGGAACGGCCGCCCTTGTCCTCGAAGGTGTACATCTCCTTCGTGACCACGTCGGTGGACTCGCCGACGCCGCGCTTGAACAGGTCGGTGTCCTCGAAGGTGGGCGTCTCGACGTAGCCGTAGCCGGCCTGCCGTACCGGCAGGGACAGGGCCTCGCGCACGGCGAGCGCCACCTCCGAGCGCGGCGGCAGCCAGTCGAAGGTGCCCTTCGGTGCTTGGAAAGACATTCAGATTCCCCTAGTGGGGCCGGCGTGCGGCGCGGCCTCCCGCAGATACGGGTTGGTGGCGCGCTCGGTGCCGACCGTGGTCTGTGGTCCGTGGCCGGGCAGGACGACCGTCTCGTCCGGCAGCGGCAGCACCTTGGCGGCCAGGCTGCGCAGGATGGTCGGGTAGTCGCCGCCCGGAAGGTCGGTGCGGCCGATGGAGCCGGCGAACAGCAGGTCGCCCGAGAACATGATCTGCTCGCCGGGCATGCGGAAGCTCACCGACCCCCTGGTATGGCCGGGGGTGTGGTCGACGAGCAACTCGAGCCCCGCCAGCTCGAGCACCGCCCCGTCGGCCAGTGTTCGCACGTCGTCCGGCTCGCTCAGCTTGAGGTCGCCGAAGATCGGCATGCCGATGCCCTTGGCCGGATCGCTCAGCATCTCGCGGTCGTCCGGGTGGATCCACGCGGGGATGTCACGCGCGCCGCAGACCGGCCCGACCGACCACACGTGGTCGAGGTGCCCGTGGGTCAGCACCACGGCGACCGGCTTGAGCCGGTGCTCGCGCAGCAGCTCTTCCACGCCGTCCACCGCGTCCTGGCCGGGATCGACGATGACGCACTCCTCGCCCGCGCCCGGTGCGACGACGTAGCAATTAGTCTGAAAGGCCCCTGCGGGGAAGCCGGCGATGAGCATCTGACGTCCAAAAAGCCAATGGGAATGTAACCGAAGGGTACCGGTGCGGCTCGCCGGGCTGCGAACCATTGCCCGTTGGCCGATACGATTCGCCCACCTCGATTTATCGGATCCGTCTAGGAGGCAACGCGGTGGCCACCGGCAAGGACCGCCAGAAGCAACTGGCGCGCGAACACCACGAGCGTCAGCTCAAGCGGCGCATCGAGCGGGAGCAGAAGGCCAAGAAGCTCGCGGTGGTCGGCTCGACCGTCGGTGTGATCGTGGTCGTGGGCGGCATCGTGGCGGCGACGGCCCTGCTCGGCGGCGACTCCGAGTCCACCGCGGCGGCGGCCAGCCCGACGCCGAGCGCCGGGGTGCCGACCCCGGAGGGCTCGCCCACCCCGGAGAACACGGTCACCCCCGCGGCGGGTCCGAAGGCGTTCGACGCCAAGACCGGCACCTGCGACTACGTGGCCGACGAGATGGGCTCGGTCAAGAACGTGGGCCTGCCGCCCAAGAAGATCAAGCCCAAGAAGCTGCCCGCGACGCTGACCTTCAAGACCAGCCAGGGCGACATCGAGATCAAGCTCAACACCGACAAGGCGCCGTGCACCGTCAACGCCCTGGCCTTCCTGGCCGAGAAGGGCTACTACGACGGCAGCAAGTGCCACCGGCTGGGCAACGCGCAGTTCCCGATGCTGCAGTGCGGCGACCCGACGGCCAAGGCGGACGGCAAGGGCGAGGCCGACGGCCAGGGCGGCCCCGGCTTCCGCATGGCCGAGGAGAACCTCCAGGGCGCGACCTACAAGCGCGGCGTGATGGCGATGGCCAAGACGATGGCCCCGGGCACCACCGGCAGCCAGTTCTTCCTGGTCTACGGTGACATCGGGCTGTCCCCCGACTACACACCAGTCGGTACGATCACCAAGGGCCTGGACATTCTCGACAAGGTGAACAAGGCAGGCGTCATCACTCCCGGCCCCGCCGGGGACGGCACCGGCGCACCCAAGGAGAGCGTCGAAATCAAAAGCGTGACAACATCCTGAAGTAGGGATTCGATGAAAGTGCGGGAGGACACGGTGAGCACCGACCCGTGGGGCCGGGTGGACGAGGACGGCACCGTCTACGTGCGTACGGCTGAAGGGGAGCGGGCTGTCGGCTCGTGGCAGGCCGGGGAAGCCGAGGAGGCACTGGCCTACTTCCACCGCAAGTACGAGGAACTGGCCGGTCAGGTCCAGCTTCTCGAGCAGCGGGTGAAGGGCACCGACCTGTCCCCCGCCCAGGCCGAGGCGAGCATCGGCAAGCTGCGCGAGGCGGTCGCCGACGCGCACGCCGTCGGCGATCTCGACGCGCTGGCCGGGCGGCTCGACGCGCTGACCTCCGTCGTGGCCCAGCGCCGCGAGGAGGGCAAGGCGGCCAGGGAGCAGGCCCGCAACGAGGCCAAGGGCATCAAGGAGCGCATCGTCGCCGAGGCCGAGCGCATCGCCGAGGAGACGACGCACTGGAAGACCGGCGGCGAGCGGCTGCGCCAGCTCGTGGAGGAGTGGAAGGTCGCCGAGCGCACCGACCGCGTCACCGAGGCCGCGTTGTGGAAGCGCCTGTCGGCGGCCCGTACGGCTTTCGCCAAGCGGCGCAAGGCCTACTTCGCCGGGCTCGACCAGCAGCGTGAGGGGGTGCGCTCGCTCAAGGAGCGCATCGTGGAGGAGGCCGAGCAGCTGGCCTCCTCGACCGACTGGGGCCAGACGGCCTCGGCCTACCGCGAGCTCATGCAGCAGTGGAAGACGGCCGGGCGGGCCTCGCGTGAGGCCGAGGACGAGCTGTGGGGCCGCTTCAAGGCCGCCCAGGACCAGTTCTTCCAGGCCCGTTCGGCGGTCTTCGCCGAGCGCGACGCCTCGCTGGCGGCCAACGCGGAGGCCAAGGAGGAGTTGCTGACCGAGGCGGAGAAGATCCTCCCGGTCACCGACGCCCGCTCGGCCCGCGCGTCGCTGCGCGGCCTGCTGGAGCGCTGGGAGGCGCTCGGCCCGGTGCCGCGCGAGCAGCGCGACCGGCTCGAGGGCGGCCTGCGCCGCATCGACGAGGCGGTCCGCAAGGCCGAGGAGGCGGAGTGGAAGCGCTCCAACCCCGAGGCGCGGGCGCGGGCGCAGAGCACGGTCGACCAGTTGCGCTCCTCGCTGGCGCAGCTCGAGAGCCGCCTGGCCAAGGCTCAGGCCGCCGGCCGGGCCAAGGACGTCAAGGAGGCGGAGGAGGCCATCGAGGCTCGCCGCTCCTGGCTGGAGGAGGCCGAGCGCACGCTCGCCGAGTTCAGCTGACCGATGCCCAGGAGACTGCCCGGAGCCGCCGCGTGCGGCGCCGGGCAGTTCGCTTTTCCGGCTTTTGCCGGGACGGTGAAGTGATCGCTGATTCGTGGCGAAATGATCTCTGTGGCGGCGGCTGATCGTCTATCGTCGCCTTTGTGACGAGTGACCCTGCGAAGATCCCGAACGTCGCGCGGATGTACGACTACTACCTCGGCGGCAAGGACAACTTCACCGTCGATCGCGAGGCCGCCGACCGGGTGCTGGAGCTGGTGCCGGAGATCCGGGCAGGCGCGATGGCCTCCCGGGCGTTCCTGCGCCGGGCCGTGCAGGCGCTGAGCGAGCTGGGCGTGGACCAGTTCGTGGACATCGGCTCGGGGCTGCCGACCGTGGGCCACGTGCACGAGAGCGCGCCGGAGGCGTCGGTGCTCTACGTCGACAACGACCCGGTGGTGCTGGCCCACTCCCGCGCGCTGCTGCCGACCGGGGAGCGCGTCTTCGTGCGCGAGGGCGACCTGCGCGAGCCGGAGAAGATCATGGCGACCGCCGCGGAGCTGCTCGACTTCTCGCGGCCGGTGGCGGTGCTGCTCGTCTCGGTGCTGCACTTCGTCACCGACGAGGAGGATCCGGCGGGCATCGTGGCGGCGATCCGCGAGGCGCTGCCGTCCGGCGGCTACCTGGTGCTGACGCACGTCGCGCCGGACGCCCGCCCCGAGCGCGCGCCGCAGGTCAGCGCGGTCTACCAGCGAGCCTCCGCGCCCTTCACCGCGCGCCGGCGGCCGGAGTTCGAGCGCTTCTTGGCCGGGCTGGAGCTGCTGGAGCCGGGCATCGTCAACAACCAGGAGTGGCGGCCGGTGACGCCGCCGGTCGAGGAGGTCGGCGACTACCATCTGGTCGCGGTGGGCCGGAAGCCCTGAAGACTATTGCCAGCCCTGGCTCCTTCGTGAAACTTTCCGTCCATGAGCCTGCGCCGCTTAGCCGCCTCCTGCCTCATGGCCCTGCTCCTGCCCCTCCTCTCCCTGCCCCAGGCCGCCGCAGCCGCCTGCACCCCTGACCCGGCCACACCCAAACGCCAGTTCCGTGCGATGTGGGTGGCCAGCGTCGCCAACATCGACTGGCCCAGCCGGAGCGGCCTCAGCGCCGCCGCCCAGCAGGCGGAGTACCGCTCCTGGCTCGACCTCGCCCAGCGCCGCAACTTCAACGCCGTCGTCGTGCAGATCCGCCCCACCGCCGACGCCTTCTGGCCCTCCGGCTTCGAGCCCTGGTCGCAGTGGCTGACCGGCACCCAGGGCGGCAACCCCGGCTACGACCCGCTGGCCTTCATGGTGGCCGAGGCCCACGCCCGGGGCCTGGAGTTCCACGCCTGGTTCAACCCCTACCGCGTCGCCAACCACGACGACGCCAGCAAGCTGGTCACCACCCACCCGGCCCGGCAGAACCCCTCCTGGCGCTTCGCCTACGGCGGCAAGCTCTACTACAACCCCGGCATCCCGGCGGTCAGGGCCTTCATCCAGGACGCCATCATGGACGCCGTCTCCCGCTACGACGTCGACGGCGTGCACCTGGACGACTACTTCTACCCCTATCCGGTCAGCGGCCAGGCCATCCCCGACTCGGCCGCCTTCAGCCAGTACGGCGGCGGCTTCACCAATGTCGGCGACTGGCGGCGCGACAACGTCAACCGGCTCATCCAGGAGCTCGGCCAGCGCGTCCGCACCGCCAAGCCGCACGCCACCTTCGGGGTCAGCCCGTTCGGCATCTGGCGCAACGCCGGCAGCGACCCGCTCGGCTCGCAGACCTCCGGCCTGCAGTCCTACGACGCGATCTACGCCGACACCCGCAAGTGGGTCAAGCAGGGCTGGATCGACTACGTCACCCCGCAGCTCTACTGGCACGTGGGCTTCGCCGCCGCCGACTACTCGGTGCTGACCGCGTGGTGGTCGGAGGTGGTCAGAGGTACGGCGGTGCAGCTCTACATCGGCCAGGCCGCCTACCGGGCGGGCGCCTCCGGGCAGGAGGCCGCCTGGCAGCGGCCCGAGGAGCTCAGCTCGCACCTGACGATCAACCGCGGCCACCCGGAGGTCCTCGGCGACGTCTACTTCAGCGCCAAGGACGTGCGCGACGACCGGATCGGCAGCATCACCCGGCTGGTCGCCGACCACTACACCAAGCCCGCCCTGCTGCCGGCGCACGGCTCGGCCGCCGCCCCGGCCGTGCCCTCGATCACCTCGGCCGTGCGCGGCACCGGCGGGGTGGCGCTGAGCTGGCAGGGCTCCGGCGGCTCCTACGCGGTCTACCGCGTGGGCGGCTCAGGGCCGGCCGACGCGTGCGCCTTCGCCGACGCCCGCAACCTGCTCAAGGTCACCTCGGCCACCTCGTTCACCGACACCACCGCCTCGGCCTCGGCGACCTACACCTACTACGTGAGCGCGCTCAACCGCACCCACCAGGAGAGCGCGCCCAGCGCCGGCAAGGTGGTGACCGGCAGCGGCGGGCCGTTCAGCGCGGTGATCGACGGGCCGGCGGCCGGGTCGGCGTGGGGCACCTCGGCCTTCTCCGCGCAGCGGCACGGCGCCGACTACCGGTTCGCCTCGCCGCAGGCGGTCAGCGATCCGGCCTGGTTCCGCGCGACGATCCCGAGCGCGGGCGACTACCGGGTGGAGGTCTGGTACCCGGCCGATCCGGGCTACAACAGCGCCACGCCGTACATCGTGGCCACGAGCACGGGCAACCGGACGCTCACCGTGGACCAGCGCACCGGCGGCGGGCAGTGGCGGCTGCTGGGCACCTTCCCGCTGGCCGCCGGGACGGCCAACGTCGTCGGCGTCAGCCGGTGGACCTCGGCCACGGGCTACGTGATCGCCGACGCGGTGCGGATCACCGCGGCCGGCTGACCCGGCTGACCCGGCCCTCCCGCCGCTGAGCACGCCGGCGAGGGGCGCACCCGGCGGGGTGCGCCCCTCAGCCGCTCGCGCCGCTGACGCGGTAGACGTCGAAGACGCCCTGGATGCTGCGGACCGCCTTGAGCACGTGGCCCAGGTGCTTGGGATCGCCCATCTCGAAGGTGAAGCGGCTGATCGCCACCCGGTCACGCGAGGTGGTCACCGACGCCGACAGGATGTTGACGTGCTGGTCGGACAGCGTGCGGGTGACGTCCGACAGCAGGCGCGGCCGGTCGAGCGCCTCGACCTGGATGGCCACCAGGAAGACCGAGTCCTCGCTCGGCGACCAGCTCACCTCGACCAGGCGGTCGGGCTGGGTCTTGAGCTGCTGCACGTTGGTGCAGTCGGCCCGGTGCACCGAGACGCCGTGGCCGCGGGTGACGAAGCCGACGATGTCGTCGCCCGGCACCGGCGTGCAGCACTTCGACAGGCGCACCCACACGTCACCGTCGCCGGCCACCACCACACCCGCGCCGCCGCCCCTGGGACGGCCCTTGAGCCGCGTGGGCAGCGAGGTCTCGGCGATGTCCTCCTCGGCGCCCTCGACGCCGCCTATGGACGCCACAAGCTTCTGCACGACCGCCTGGGCGCTGACGTGACCCTCGCCGACGGCCGCGTAGAGCGCCGAGACGTCCGGGTAGCGCAGGTCGCGGGCGAGCGCCAGCAGCGACTCCCCCGACATCAGGCGCTGCAGCGGCAGGCCCTGCTTGCGCATCGCCCGGCCGATCGCCTCCTTGCCGCCCTCGATCGCGGTCTCGCGGCGCTCCTTGGAGAACCACTGCCGGATCTTGTTGCGGGCGCGGCCGGACTTGACGAACTTGAGCCAGTCCCGCGAGGGGCCGGCGTCGGGCGACTTGGAGGTGAAGATCTCGACGGTGTCGCCGTTGCCCAGGCGCGACTCCAGCGGCACCAGGCGGCCGTTGACCCGCGCGCCGATGCAGCGGTGGCCGACCTCGGTGTGCACGGCGTAGGCGAAGTCGACCGGCGTCGCGCCCTCCGGCAGGGCGATGACCGTGCCCTTCGGGGTGAAGACGTAGACCTCGCTGACCGACAGGTCGAAGCGGAGCGACTCCAGGAACTCCCCCGGGTCGGCGGTCTCCTTCTGCCAGTCGAGGAGCTGGCGCAGCCAGGCCATGTCGCCGCCCGGCTTGACCTTGCCGCCGGCCGGGGCGCCGACCTCCTCCTTGTACTTCCAGTGCGCGGCCACGCCGTACTCGGCCCGGTGGTGCATGCCGTGCGTGCGGATCTGCAGCTCGACCGGCTTGCCCTCGGGACCGATCACCGTGGTGTGCAGCGACTGGTACATGTTGAACTTCGGCATCGCGATGTAGTCCTTGAACCGGCCGGGCACCGGGTTCCATCGCGCGTGGATCGTTCCGAGCGCCGCATAGCAGTCGCGCACGCTCTCCACCAGGACCCGGATGCCGACCAGGTCGTAGATGTCGTCGAAGGCGACGTCGCGGGCGATCATCTTCTGGTAGACCGAGTAGTAGTGCTTCGGCCGGCCCTTGACCTCGGCCTTGATCTTGGCCTCGCGCAGGTCGGCGGAGACCTTCTCGATGACCTCCTGCAGGAACAGGTCACGGCGCGGGGCCCGCTCCGACACCATGCGCGCGATCTCGTCGTAGCGCTTGGGATAGAGCATCGCGAAGGCGAGGTCCTCGAGCTCCCACTTGATGGTGTTCATGCCCAGGCGGTGGGCCAGCGGGGCGAAGATCTCCAGCGTCTCGCGCGACTTCTGGTGGCGCTTGTGCTCGGGCAGGTAACGCATCGTGCGCATGTTGTGCAGGCGGTCGGCGAGCTTGATGACCAGCACGCGGATGTCGCGCGACATGGCCACGACCATCTTGCGCACCGTCTCGGCCTGCGCGGCGTCGCCGAACTTGACCTTGTCGAGCTTGGTCACCCCGTCGACCAGCAGCGCGATCTTGTCGCCGAAGTCGGAGCGCAGCTCGTCGAGGCCGTAGGCGGTGTCCTCGACCGTGTCGTGCAGCAGCGCGGCGCAGAGCGTCTCGTCGTCGGTGCCGAGCTCGGCCAGGATCGTCGCCACCGCCAGCGGGTGGGTGATGTACGGGTCGCCGCTCTTCCGCTTCTGGTCGCGGTGATGGTAGGCGGCGACCTCGTAGGCGCGCTGGATCAGCCGCAGGTCCGCCTTCGGATGTGTGGCGCGGACCGTGCGAAACAGCGGCTCGAGCACCTGGCTCACGGTCCCACCCCCAAACCTTCTGCGCCGCCCCCCACCGGCGGGCGTGGCCGTGCTCCCGTTCGCCGCCGGGGCGGTTTCGGGCGTCGTATCGCTGTCTACGGCCACGTCACGGGGCACACAGACTCCTCACGTCCGAGTCCAGATCCCCCAGTGTATCCAGCGTCAGACAATCACCAGGGACCGGAGGTCGACTCCGGTCAGCCGCTCGCGTCCCTTGAGGAACGACAGCTCCATCAGCACCGTCACCCCGACGACCTCGGCGCCCGCCCGGCGGACGAGATCGACGGCCGCCGCCGCCGTGCCGCCGGTGGCCAGCACGTCGTCGACGATCAGGACCCGGTCACCGGGGGCGAAGGCGTCACGGTGGACCTCGATGGTGGCCGAACCGTACTCCAGATCGTAGGACTCCTCGAGGGTTTCGGCGGGGAGTTTGCCCTTCTTCCTGACCGGCACGAATCCCGCTCCGGCGTGGGTGGCCACCGGCGCGGCCAGGATGAAGCCGCGGGCCTCGATGCCGACGATCTTGTCCGCCTGGTGCCAGGAGGCCAGGTCGTCGACCAGCTCGCGGAAGGCGGGGCCGTCGGCCAGCAGCGGGGTGATGTCCTTGAAGAGCACACCGGGCTTGGGGTAGTCGGGCACGTCCCTGATCAGGCTCTGCCACTGGGTCATCGGGGTCTCCCTCGTCTCGTACGGCTGTCGCGTCATCGGGTACGGCTCGCCGGCCGTACCCATGACGACGCCTCCGCCCCTGAGACGGGACGGAGGCGTGCGGCGGCGCGGCTGGGCGTCAGCCCTTGGCCGCGGCGGTCTTGGTGGTGCCCTTCGGCTTGCCGCCGCCGGAGGTGGCGGCCAGGCGGCGGGCGATGGCCTGGTACTTCGGCTCGCGCTCCTTGAGGGTGACCAGCAGCGGCGTGGCCACGCACAGCGAGGAGTAGGTGCCGACGATCATGCCGACGAACAGCGCCAGCGACAGGTCCTTCAGCGTGCCCGCACCCAGCAGGGTGGTGCCGATGAACAGGATCGCCGCGACCGGCAGGATGGCCACCAGCGAGGTGTTCAGCGACCGGATCAGCGTGTGGTTGAGCGCGTCGTTGGCGGCCTGGGTGTAGGTCTTCTTGGAGGTCGTGCCGAGCTTGGCGGTGACCTCCTTGATCATGTCGAAGACCACGACCGCGTCGTAGAGCGAGTAACCGAGAATCGTCAGGAAGCCCAGCAGGGTCGCCGGGGTCACCTCGAAGCCCGACCACGCGTAGATGCCCGCGGTGATCACCAGGTCGTGCACGAGCGCGACGATGGCGGCCAGCGCCATCTTCGGCTCGAACGCCATGCTCAGGTACAGGATGATCGCCAGCATGAAGACGCCGAGGCCGATCCACGCCTTGGCGGCGACCTCACCGCCCCACGAGGCGCCGATGTTGTCGTTGCTGATGTCCTTGGCGGCGACCTTGTAGTCGGTGATGATCGCCTGGGTGACCTGGTCCACCTGCTGCTCGTTGAGCGTCTCGGTGGTCACCCGCCAGCCGTCGCCGGCGGTCTGGACGATCGGCTGGTGCACGCCCTCGTCCTTGAAGGTCTCGCGGACCTGCTCGATGCTGGCGCCGGGCGCCTTGAAGGAGAAGACCGCGCCGCCCTTGAACTCCACGCCCAGGTTGAGGCCGTTGATGACCATGCCCAGGATGGAGAAGGCCAGCAGGAACGCCGACAGGCCGTACCAGAGCTTGCGCTTGCCGACGAAGTCGACGTCGATCTCGCCGCGGTAGAGGCGACTCCCGAGTCCCATCTCAGGCCTCCTGCGGAGTGGTCGTGGCGGGGGTGTGGTGGTGGTCGGCCATGCGCTCGGCGTCCAGACCGGACAGCTTGTGCCCGCGGGAGAAGAACTTCAACCGCGCCAGCAGGGCGATGAGCGGCTTGGTGAACATGAACACCACGACGATGTCGATCAGCGTGGTCAGGCCCATCGCGAAGGCGAAGCCCGCGACGCCGCCGACGGCCAGGAAGTACAGGACCACGGCGCAGATGAACATGACCGCGTCGGCGATCAGGATCGTGCGGCGCGCCCGGACCCAGGCCACCTCGACGGCCGCGCGCAACGTGCGCCGGCCCTCCTTCATCTCGTCCCTGATGCGTTCGAAGTAGACGATGAAGGAGTCGGCGGTGATGCCGATCGAGACGATGAGGCCGATGATGTGCGGCAGCGACAGGCGGAAGTTCGCGCCCGCGCCCAGCACCACGACGGCCTGGTAGGTGATGACCGTGGCGACCACGAGGCTCAGCACCGCGACGATGCCCAGGCCCCGGTAGTAGAACAGGCAGTAGAGCACGACCAGGGCCAGACCGATGAGGCCGGCGATGATGCCGCCCTCGAGCTGGTCGGCACCGAGCGTCGAGGACACGGTGACCGCCGAGCTCAGGTTGAACTTCAGCGGGAGCGAGCCGTACTTCAACTGGTCGGCGAGCGTGGTCGCGGTCTCCTGGGTGAAGCCGCCGGTGATCTCCGCCTGACCGCCCGGGATCGGGTTGATGATCTGCGGGGCGGTGATGACCATACCGTCGAGGACGACGGCGACCTGGTTGCGCGGGGCCTGCGAGTTGTAGGCCTTGGTGGTCAGCTTGCTCCACTCGGCCGGGCCGTTGCCCTTGAAGGAGAGCTGCACGATCCACTCGGTACGGCCCTGCGGGATGCCCGCGGAGGCGGTGTCGATGTCGGTGCCGACGACCTTGGCGACGTCGAGGATGTACTTGGCGCTGCCGTCGTCGGAGCAGGCGGCGAACTGCTTGTTCGGGTCGTCCTGGATACCCTGGCCGCGCTTGTTCGGGTCGAGGCAGTCGAGCGCCTGGAAGGCCTTCAGCGTCTCGGGCGACACGCCCTCGGTGCTGCCGTACAGCTCGCCCTGGGGCTGCTGCTGCGGCTGCTGCGAGGGGACCGGCGTGCCGGACGGGGCCGGGGTGGAGGTCGCGTTCGCGGACGGCGTGGGCGTGGGCGTCGGGGCGGTCAGCGCCTGCGAGAGCGCCTTGCCGGTGGGGGAAGGCTTGGGCGAGACGGTCGCGCTCGGCCGGCCGCTCGGCGCCGGGGACCCGGTGGGCGTCGCGGACGGGGATCCGCTCGGCTTGGGCGCCTCGGTCTGCAACTCGGCCGGCAACTGCGTGGCCTCCATGGCCAGCACCTGGCGGAAGCGCAGCTCAGCGGTCTTACCGACCCTCTCGACGGTCTCCTTCTGCCCCGCGCCTGGCACGGAGATGACGATGTTGTCGCCGGTCTTGGCGACCTCGGCATCGGACAGGCCGCTGCCGTTCACCCGGTTGCGGAGGATGTTGACCGCCTGGTCGAGAGCCTCCTGCGAGGGTGCCTTGCCATCGAGCGTGACGGGCGAGAGCGTCACCGTCGTTCCGCCGGCCAGGTCAAGGGCGAGCTTGGGCGTCCACGCCTTTTGCAGCGCCATCGCCCCAGCCATGGCGAGAATGAGCGCCAGGAGAAGCAGGAGCGTACGTCCTGGCTTGCTCTGGCGACTGGTCGGTCGGGCCACTGGTCGTCTGTTCTTTCAGGTAGGGGTTTGAGCAGAGCCTAGTCAGGACTTGGGGGTGGTGGAGTCCTGGCCGCCGTCGACGGTTCCCTTGGCGGGAACGTCGGCGTCGTCCGTGACCTGGTCGTCGGTGTGGTCGGTGACCACCGGCTCGTCACCCGGGGTGACCACGCGCCCGATCGCCGCCTTCACCCAGCGGGTCTCGACACCCGGCGCGACCTCGATGATCACATCCTCGTGGTCGATCGCCACGATCGTGCCGAACAGGCCGGTCGTGGTCATCACGCGAGTGCCCGGGGTGAGCGAGTTCTGCATCTTGACGGCTTCCTGCTGCCGCTTCTTCTGCGGGCGGATGAGCAGGAACCAGAACGCCACCACCATCAGGACCAACATCAGGATGGTGGACAAGCCACTGCCTTGCATGGGGCACCTTCCATCTTTCGTACAAGATGTTTACACCGGCCTTGGGCCGGAAATTCCGCTTGTCGCGCTGCTAGCACACCGCTCAGCCCGCCAGCCTACACAGCCAGCCAAGCCACGGAGTGTAGGCGGTTGTCGTGAAACGCGGCAACGAACCAGCGTTCCGGCGCGCGGGGAAGTTCCCAATTCGCAACGTTGGTACCGATCTGTGACGCGGGCTCCGATGCGGCTCGGACCCAGCCGGGGCTCCGGGTCCGCCGGCTCCGGTGCTCTGTGACCTCCGTTGACCTGGCTTTGCCGTGATCAGCCCGATCCCTCGACGGCGGCCAGGGCCTCCTCCAGGGTGAACGCCCGGGCGTAGAGGGCCTTGCCGACGATGGCGCCCTCGATCGGCAGGGCGGCCAGGGCGCGCAGGTCGTCCAGGGAGGCCACGCCGCCGGAGGCGATCACCGGCCTGGCGGTGCGGGCGCAGACCTCGCGGAGCAGGGCGAGGTTGGGGCCGCGCAGGGTGCCGTCCTTGGTGACGTCGGTGACGACGTAGCGGGAGCAGCCGGCCGCCTCCAGGAAGGCCAGAGCCTCCCACAGGTCACCGCCCTCACGGGAGGCGCCTCGGGGAGCGAGGGTGGTGCCGCGGACGTCGAGGCCGGCGGCCACGCGGTCGCCGTGCTCGGCGACGACCTCGCGGCACCACGCGCGGTCCTCCAGGGCCGCGGTGGAGAGGGTGACGCGGGCGCAGCCGGTGGCCAGGGCGGCCTTCAGCGAGGCGTCGTCGTGGACGCCGCCGGACAGGTCGACCGGCACGTCCAGGCGGGCGGTCACCTCGGCGAGGAGGTCGTGGTCGGAACCGCGGCCGAAGGCGGCGTCCAGGTCGGCCAGGTGGACCCACCGGGCTCCAGCGGCCTGCCAGGCGAGGGCGGCGTCCAAGGGGCTGCCGTGGACGGTCTCGGTGCCCGCCTCGCCCCACACCAGGCGCACGGCCCGACCGGCGGCCACGTCCACGGCGGGCAGGAGCAGCAGCGTCATGGGACAGCACCCTATCGACCGGGGCCGGCTCCCGGCCGAGGCCGTTTCAAAGGGGGCGAAAGCGGCCATCCTCTCCCGATGAGCCGCGAATCCCTTCAGCCCTTCGACCGCGTCGATCTCTTCCGGCAGGAGGCCGAGGCCTTCACGGCCGCGGCCCGGCGGGCGCTGCCGGACGCGCCGCAGGTGCCGAGCTGCCCGGACTGGTCGGTCGCCGACCTGGTGCTGCACCTGGCCGGTGTGCACCGGACCGTCGCCAGGCTGATCGAGCAGCGGATGGACACCCTGCCCGACCCGTCGACCATGGCCGGCCAGCTTCCCCGGGACCTGGCCGGGTGGCCGGATCCGGCGAAGGCGCCCAGCTACGGGCCGATGCCCGAGTCGTTGCTCGAGTGGTTCGGCGAGGGGGCGCGGCGGTTGGCGGAGGTGTTCCGCACGACCGACCCGGCGACCGAGGTGTGGACGTACGGGGCCGACCGGACGGTGGCCTTCTGGGTGCGGGTGCAGACGATCGAGGTGGCGCTGCATCGATGGGACGCCGAGCTGGCGGTCGGGACGCCCGGGGCGATCGACCCGGCGCTGGCGGCGGACGCGGTGGCGCAGACGTTCGAGGTGATGGTGCCCTTCCGGCGGGCCATGACCCAGGCCCCGCCCGGCGCGGGCGAGACCTACCGCTTCCGCCGCACGGACGGGCCGGAGAGCTGGACGGTCCGGTTCGACGGCCCCGACCTCCACGTGCACGGGACGGGCGCGGACGCCGGTGAGGGCGTCGATGTGGAGCTTGCCGGTACGGCGGAGCAGCTCATGCTCCACCTGTGGCACCGCACCCCGGCCAACACCCTCGCGGTGACGGGTGACCGTACCGTCCTGGAGCGGTACTTCACCCTCGCGCCCCCCGTCTGACGGCGGGCGGGTCAGTCGGCGAAGGCGGCCCCGAACGCGTCGGCGGGCGGCTCCATGCCCAGGTGCAGCCACGCGGCCGCGGTGGCGACCCGCCCGCGCGGGGTGCGCGCGATGAGTCCCTGCCGGACCAGGAAGGGCTCGGCGACCACCTCGACCGTCTCGGGCTCCTCCCCCACGGCGACCGCGAGGGTGGACAGCCCCACCGGCCCGCCGCCGAACTTGCGCAACAACGCCGACAGCACCGCCCGGTCGAGCCGGTCGAGACCTTCGGCGTCGACCTCGTACAGGTTGAGCGCGGCCGCGGCCAGATCCCGGGTGATCACCCCGTCCGCCCGGACCTCGGCGAAGTCACGCACCCGGCGCAGCAGCCGGTTGGCGATCCGGGGCGTGCCGCGCGAGCGGCGGGCGATCTCATGGCCGCCGTCGTCCGGCAGCTCGACGCCCATCAGCCGCGACGAGCGCCTGAGCACCTGCTCCAGCTCCGGCACCTCGTAGAACTCCATGTGCGCGGTGAAGCCGAACCGGTCACGCAGCGGCGCGGGCAGCAGCCCGGCCCGCGTGGTCGCGCCGACGAGGGTGAAGGGCGCGATGTCGAGCGGGATGGCGGTCGCGCCGGGGCCCTTGCCGACGACGATGTCCACCCGGAAGTCCTCCATCGCCAGGTAGAGCATCTCCTCGGCGGGCCGGGCCATCCGGTGGATCTCGTCGATGAACAGGACCTCGCCCTCGCCGAGCGTGGACAGGATCGCGGCCAGGTCGCCGGCGCGCTCCAGGGCGGGGCCGCTGGTGATGCGCAGCGGCGTGCCGAGCTCGGCGGCGATGATCATGGCCAGCGTGGTCTTGCCCAGACCGGGCGAGCCGCTCATCAGGACGTGGTCGGGCGCCTTGCCGCGGCGCAGCGCGCCCTCCAGCACCAGGGAGAGCTGCTCGCGCACCCGCTGCTGGCCGATGAACTCCGCCAGTCGCTTGGGCCGCAGCGCCGCCTCGATCTGCAGTTCGTTGTCGTCGGCGGCGGAGGAGACGAGGTCGCGTTCGAAGCTCATCGCACGCTCAACGCCCTCAGCGCGGCCTTGAGCATCGCGCCGACCTGCGGCTCGCGGCCCTCGGCCAGCTCGATCTCGGCCATCGGCTCGACGACGGCCAGGGCCTCGTCGGCGTCCTTGCCCGAGTAGCCCAGCCCGACGAGGCCGGAGTGCACCTGCTCGCGCCAGGTCACGCGGCGCGGCGCGCCGGCGATGGCGGCGTTGACCGCCTCCTCGGGCGTGCCCAGCCGGTTCTTCAGCTCGACGATGATCCGCTGGGCGCCCTTCTGCCCGATGCCCGGGACCTGCGTCAGCGCCTTGACGTCGGCCGCCGACACCGCCACGCGCAGGGCGTTGGGTGTGTGCACGGCCAGCATGGCCAGGGCCAGCTTGGGACCCACGCCGCTGGCGGTCTGGAGCATCTCGAACACGACCCGCTCGTCCTCGTCGGCGAAGCCGAACAGGGTCAGCGACTCCTCGCGCACCACCAGCGAGGTGGCGAGCCTGGCCTGCTCCCCCACCCGCAGCGTGGCCAGCGTGCCCGGCGTGCAGTGGACCAGGACGCCCACCCCGCCGACCTCGATCACGGCTCCGTCCGGACCGGCCGCGGTCACCGTGCCCCGCACCGATGCGATCACACCACTCGCCCCCTCGTCGCCCGCGCGACCGCCTCGGCCAGCCGCTGCTGGTTGCCGCCGCGCCACACGTGGCAGATCGCCAGCGCCAGCGCGTCGGCGGCGTCCGCCGGTTTCGGCATCTCCTTGAGCCGCAGCACGCGGGTGACCATGGTGCCGACCTGTGCCTTGTCGGCCGAGCCGTGCCCGCTGATCGCGGCTTTGACCTCGGAGGGGGTGTAGAGCGAGACCGGCAGCCCGCGCCGCGCGGCGCAGAGCACGGCGATGCCGGAGGCCTGGGCGGTCGCGATGACCGACTGCGTGTTGTGCTGGCTGAAGACGCGCTCGACCGCCACCATGTCGGGGGCGATCTGGTCGAGCCAGCGTTCGAGGCCCTGTTCCAGGGCGACGAGCCGGTCGGGCAGCGGGTCGTCCGCCGGAGTGCGGATCACCCCCACGTCGACCAGCGACAGCGGGCCGCCCACGCGTCCCTCGACCGCTCCGACGCCGCATCGCGTCAGCCCAGGATCCACACCCAGCACCCGCACCCGCGCACACCCCTCCATCCGCCGAACACTTGTTCGGCGGGAGCCAGCCTAACGGCCGGAGACGCTCCGCGCACGCACACCGGCCCGTTCAGACCGGGCTTCCGGGAAGGGGAGCACGGGCTGCCGGGGCGTGCGGCGGCGCCCTATACGCTCACCGGCATGAACGGCATCACCCTGCGTGAGCTGCTGGCTTTCGACGAGGCCGACGTCCTGCGCCTGGTGCTCGCGCCGGCCGGTGAGGACGTGCGGTTCGACGGCGTGGTCATCGGCGACGAGGGTCCGGCCCGTTCCTGCACCGGGCGGGTCGTGCTGGCGATCGGGCTGCCGGTCCAGGAGGCGGCGCGGCGCGACGCGGCGGCGGTGGTGGTGCGGGCGGACGGGTTCGACGAGGAGACGCTGCACACCGCCGACCAGTACGGCCTGGCCTTGCTCGCCAGGGCCGAGTGGGCGGACTGGGACGACGTGGCGACGCTGCTGCGCTCGGCGCTGGCCTACGCGGGAGCCGGCCGGGGCGACCGGATGGCGGACGCGACCGAGAGCGGCGGGCTGGCCGCGCTGGCGTCGGTGGTGGCGGAGTTCACCGGCGGCTCGATCACCATCGAGGACACCCGGTTCCGGGTCCTGGCGCACTCGGCGACCGGGCCCGAGGCCGACGAGATGCGCCGTTCCACCATCCTGGGCGGGCGGGTGCCCGACTGGCGGGTCGAGGAGCTGCGGCGCAGCGGGCTGCTGCGCGCGTTGTGGTCGTCGGACGAGGTCATCCACCGGCCGGCCGACGGGGACACGCCCGAGCGGCTGATCATCGCGATCCGCAGCGGGCGGGAGATGCTCGGCTCGATCTGGGCCGCGGCCGACGGGCGGGCGCTCAGTCCGAACGCGGCGAGCGCGCTCAGCCGGGCGGCCGAGGTCGCTGTGCCGTACCTGCTGCAGCACCGGCTGCGGGAGAGCGGCGCGCGGCGGCGGGAGGAGCACGCGCTGCGCGGGCTGCTGAGCGGGGAGGGCGATCTGAGCACGCACGCGTGGTCGCTCGGGCTGGCTCCCGAGCTGCGGTGCGCGGTGGTGGTGGCCGAGCTCGACGGCTCGCCGGGCGCGGCCGGTGAGCGGGTGCTGGGGACTCTGGCGCTGCAGGCGGCCTCCTACCGGGGGGCGGCGCGGGTGCTGCGGGAGGCGGGGCGGGTGACCGTGCTGCTGCCGGTGGGCGACGGGGAGGAGTACGGGGCGGCGGGCCTGGCGCGGGAGCTGGACGGGCTGGCCGCGGCGACGCCCGGGGCGGGGCCGGTGTGGGTGGGCGCGGGCGGCGTGGTGCCCTCGCCCCTGCGGGCCGCCGCCTCGCGGGAGGAGGCCGCGCTGGTCGTCCGGGTCCTGCGCGAACGCGGCGGCCTGCCGGAGAAGGGCGGCCCCGCGTCAGGAGCGGCCTCGGTGCGGCGGTGGGCGGGAGCCGCGGAAGTGGCGCCGGCGATCGACGTGCTGCGCATCCTGGACGCGGCCCGGCCCGCCTGGGAGCGGGGCAACGGGCCGGTGCACGAGCTGATCCGCGCCGACCTGGCCGCGGGCGGCGAGCTGGTCCGGTCGATCGCCGTCTACCTGGAGGAGGCCGGCGACGTCGCGGCGGCGGCCAGGCGGCTGGTCCTGCACCCCAACACCCTGCGCTACCGCCTGCGCCGCGCCCGCGAACGGTTCGCGGTGGACCTGGACGATCCGGACATCCGCCTGCTCATGACCCTAGCCGTCCGCTTGGTGGACGCCTCTTGGCCGACCGGCCAAAGCTGATCTCCCGCTTTAGCTCGGCGGCTAAAGATTTCCGGATATGGCAGGCCTCAGGCTCGTCCTTACGGTCCCCCGAAATCCAGGAGTCTTGACGTGTTGAACAGCAGGGTCGCCGAGGTCGTCCGCCACGCCGTGGACACCGGCGCGCTGGGCGCGGAGCAGCCCGTGGCCGGTTTCGTCGACGTCGAGGGGGTGCGCTCGTCGGTCGCCGCGCTGCACGCCGCCTTCGGTCCCGGCGTGCTGCACACCTTCGCCGCCAAGGCCGCCTCGCTGGTGCCGGTGCTGCGCCTGCTGGCCACCGAGGGCATGGGCTGCGAGGTGGCCAGCCCGGGCGAGCTGCGCATCGCGCTCGACGCCGGCTTCGACCCCGCCAAGATCGTGTTCGACTCCCCCGCCAAGACCCGGCAGGAACTGGCCCAGGCGCTGGAGCTGGGCATCGCGGTCAACGCCGACAACCTGGCCGAGCTGCGCCGCATCGACGGCCTGCGCCGCGACGACTGCGCCTCGGTCGTGGGCCTGCGGGTCAACCCGCAGGTCGGCACCGGGTCGATCGGCGCGATGAGCACCGCCACCGCCACCTCCAAGTTCGGCGTCGCGCTGCGCGACCCGGGCGCCCGCGAGGCGGTCGTCGAGGCCTTCGTGCGCCGGCCCTGGCTGACCCGGCTGCACGCGCACGTCGGCTCGCAGGGCTGCCCGCTGGAGCTGATCGCCGCGGGCATCGCCGAGACCTACCTGCTGGCCGAGGAGATCAACGCCACGCTGGGCCGGCGGCAGATCACCAGCCTCGACATCGGCGGCGGGCTGCCGGTGAACTTCACCGACGAGCGGGAGACGCCCACCTTCGCCGACTACGTGCGGGTGCTCGGCGAGGCGGTGCCCGGCCTGTTCGACGGGCGCTACGAGCTGATCACCGAGTTCGGCCGCTCGCTGCTGGCCAAGAACGGCTTCATCGGCGCCCTGGTGGAGTACACCAAGGACGCCGGCGGGCGGCGCATCGCGATCACCCACGCCGGCGCCCAGGTCGCCACCCGGACCGTGCTGATGCCCGGCGCGTGGCCGCTGCGCGTGGACGCCTTCGACGCCAAGGGCCGGCCCAAGCAGGGGCCACTGCTGGCGCAGGACGTCGCCGGGCCGTGCTGCTTCGCCGGCGACGTCGTCGCGCACGCCAGGGAGCTGCCGGAACTGGAGGAGGGCGACTTCGTCGTGCTGCACGACACCGGCGCCTACTACTTCTCCACGCCGTGGGCCTACAACAGCCTGCCGTACCCGGCCGTGCACGGCTTCACCACCGACGGCGGCCAGGTCCGCCTGGCCACCGTACGGCAGGCGCAGACCCTGGACGAGATCGCCGCGATGAGCGGCCTGGCACACGCCGGGGCGCTGGTCTAGAAGTAGTCCAGCATGTACGGCGAGGCCGCGAACGCGCTCTCCAGGGCCTCGTCGTACCGGTCGTCCCCGCGCAGCATCCCGGTGCGGCGCAACAACCCGGCCGGCAGCCCGCCGTACAGCGCGGCCAGCCCGTTGGCGCTCAGCCGCGGCCCCTCCCCCTGGGCCGGCTCGGCCCTGCCGGCCCCGCCGGAGACGGTGAGCCGCCAGGTCCCTCCGGCGCCCGGCTCCTCGGCGTCCTCCACCCGCACGACCGCGTCGAGCTCGACGGCGGCGGAGAACCCGCGCCGCTCCATGGCCAGCGGCAGGTCGTGCACCCGCAACATCCACCGGACCTGCTTGACCTGCTCCTTGGTGCGCTCGCGCAGCAGCCACAGGATCGGGTCGTCGGGCGCGACGCAGGCGGTGACCGACTTGGCCACCGTGGAGGCCGACCCGACCAGCGACCACAGCGCCCGGGTGGTCTCCTCGGAGACGGCCACCAGGGTGTCCAGCTCGATGGCGCCGTCGTCCCAGCGGTAGACGGCGAAGCCGTCGTCGGCGAGGTAGAGGAAGTCGTCCTCCTCGCCCAGCCACTGCCGCCAGGTGCGCTCCTCCCAGGAGATCGGCCCGCTGGCGCGGGTGGCGGCGTGGATGCGGCCCAGGGTGGCGATCACCTCGGGGGCGTCGCCCGGGCCCATGCGGCGCAGTTTGACCGTGCCGGCGGGGGCGAGCGAGCGCAGCGCCTCGGTGGGCAGCGTGACGATGTGCTGGGCGCCGACGTGCTCGTAGCCGACCGAGCGGTAGATGGCGGTGGTCGCCGGATACAGGGCCGACAGCGCGTAGCCGTGCTCGACGGCGCGGCGCATGACCGCGCGGGTGATCGTCCGGCCGACGCCGCGGCCGCGGTCCTCGGGGCCGACCACGACGCCGGCGACCCCGGCCAGGGGCTGCGGGCGGCCGTGCCACCACTGGGTCAGCCGGCGGTAGCGGGCCGCGGCCATGAGCCGGTCGCCGTCGAAGACGCCCAGGTAGCGCTGCTGTTCGACGGAGGGCGTGACGAGCTGGTACCAGGTCTCCGTGTCGCTCGCGGAGATCGGGCCGAAGGAACGCTTCCGGACCTCGAGCACCGCGCCCAGGTCGTCGGGGGTCAGATCGCGAATATCCACGATGTCAACCTAGGACACCTCGCAACCGGTTTACCGGCCCGTCTCGGCGACCATCCGGTCGAGGTAGGTGACCTGCGCGACGGCCAGCGCGGCCAGGGCGACGGCCGCCACCGCGAGCGGCAGGGCCAGCCCGTACGGCAGGACCCCGGAGCCGCCCAGCCGGGGCGCGGCGGTCACCAGCACCTCGGGCCCGGTCATGGTGCGCGGGCTCATCGCCACGCCCAGCGGCCACAGCAGGTCCTGGGCGTTCAGCAGGGTCACCCCGCCGGCCAGCAGCCCGGCCATCGGCAGGGTCGGCAGCACGACCGTGGGCAGGAAGGCCCCTCCCGGCGGGCCAGCCCCCGGCACAGCACGGTGAGGATCACCAGCGCCGGGACGCTGACGGCCACCGGGGGCACGAGCGCGACGAAGGTGTCGAGCAGGTCCAGCGAGCGCACGTTCAGCCACGAGGCCAGGACGGTCGGCGCGGTCCCGGTGAACAGCCACGGCGCGAACGGCAGCAGCAGCCACTGGCTGTGCCGGCCGAGCGGGCGCAGGCCACCGACGCCGAGCGCGCCTACGTAGGCGACGCCCACGGAGACCACCGCGCCCGCCAGCGCGGGCAGCCAGGTGTTGAGCTGGATCCGGGCGCTGTGGTCCGGGCGCTGTGGTCCGGCCCCTGCCCCGGCGAGAACAACCCCAGCACCCACTCGAACCCGGCGACCGCGATGGCCACCGGCGAGCACGTGACGATCCAGACCGACAGCACCACGCGGCCGATCCGGCGCACGGGGGCTCCGCCGTACGCCAGGGAGAGCGCCAGCAGCGGCGCGACCACGGCCACGACCAGGAGGGGGCCGGCGGTGAGCAGGGCGGTGAACCCCAGCGCCCGCCAGAACGGCTCCCCGCCGAGCAACGTCGCGTAGTTCGCCCAGCCCACCACGGTGCCGCCGCCGCGCAGCGGATTGCCGCGCTGGAGACTCAGCACGAGCGTCTGCACGCTGGGCACCACCAGGGCGGCCAGCCCGAGGAGCGCGGGCAGGAAGAACAGCCAGCCGAGGGGACGACGCATGGGCCAGAACCCTGGCCCAGGCGCCCGGATACCCCGAGGTCAGGCGTCGATCCTCTCCATGACCTCGTCGCTCACGTCGAAGTTGGCGTAGACGTTCTGGACGTCGTCGCTGTCCTCGAGCGCGTCGATGAGACGGAAGATCTTGCGCGCGCCGTCCTCGTCGAGCGGCACGTTCATGGAGGCCATGAAGCTCGACTCGGCCGAGTCGTAGTCGATGCCCGCCTCCTGCAGCGCCTTGCGCACCGGGACCAGGTCACCGGCCTCGGAGACGACCTCGAACTGCTCGCCCAGGTCGTTGACCTCCTCGGCGCCCGCGTCGAGGACGGCGTCGAGGATCTGGTCCTCGGTGTACTCGACCGTGGTGCCCTTCTTGGTGTCCGTCACGACCGACTTGGGCACCAGCACGACGCCCTTGCGGTTGAACATGTACGCCACCGAGCCCGGGTCGGCCAGCGAGCCGCCGTTGCGGGTCAGCGCCACGCGCACCTCGGAGGCGGCGCGGTTGCGGTTGTCGGTGAGGCACTCGATCAGCACCGCCACGCCGTTGGGGCCGTAGCCCTCGTACATGATGGTCTGCCAGTCGGCGCCGCCGGTCTCGAGGCCGCCGCCGCGCTTGCGGGCGCGCTCGATGTTGTCGATCGGCACCGAGCTCTTCTTCGCCTTGTAGATGGCGTCGAAGAGGGTGGGGTTGGCATCCGGGTCAGGGCCACCGGTCCGCGCCGCCACTTCGATGTTCTTGATCAGCTTGGCGAACAGCTTGCCACGCTTGGCGTCGAGCGCAGCCTTCTTGTGCTTCGTCGTCGCCCATTTGGAGTGGCCGGACATGACTTACAGCTCCCTCACCAGGTTTACGAAGTATTCATGCACGCGCGCGTCACCGGTCAGCTCCGGGTGGAACGATGTCGCGAGCAGCGGTCCTTGGCGGACCGCGACGATCCTATCGCCCGTCGAGGCCAGCACCTCGACATCCGGCCCGACCCGCTCCACCCAGGGGGCCCGGATGAAGACCGCGCGCACCGCCTGACCGGCGAAGTCGAGGTCCTCCTCGAAGGAGTCGACCTGGCGGCCGAAAGCGTTACGCCGCACGGTCATGTCGATGCCGCCGAGCGTCTCCTGGCCGGCGATCCCGTCCTCGATCCGGTCGGCCAGCATGATCATGCCGGCGCAGGAGCCGTAGGCGGGCATGCCCGACTTGATGCGCAGCCGCAGCGGCTCCAGCATCTCGAAGGTGGTGGCCAGCTTCCACATGGTGGTCGACTCGCCGCCGGGGATGACCAGCGCGTCCACCGCCTCCAGCTCCGCCGGCCGGCGCACGGCCACCGCCGTGGCGCCCGCCTCCTCCAGCGCGCGGGCGTGCTCGCGCACGTCGCCCTGCAGCGCAAGTACACCGATCGTGGGCACGCGAAGATCCTTCCGTCGAGGGGTTCCCCAGATTCAACACCAGAGGGGTCAGCGCTCTTCCGCCAGGGTGGCCTCGCCGTACAGCGGCCGGTGGTCGGACGGGGCATCGGCCGCGCCGACGCGGCACTCGCGCATGCCGGGGGCGAACAGGTAGTCGATCTTCTTGCCGGTGAAGGTCCAGCGCTGGCGCGGGTCGCACTCGCGCCAGCGGGCGCCGACCGCCGTGATCGCCGCGCGGTGCGGCGTCAGGTTGAGGTCGCCCCCGAACACCACCCGCCGCCCGCCCTCGCGCGCCGCCCGCTCCAGCTCGCGCACCTGTTTCACCCGGTACGGCGAGCCGTCCTGGTGGTCGTCGTTGGACATCCCGGACGACAGGTGCGTGCCGCACGCCCGCAGCCTCCAGGCCGGCACGTCCGCGCACACCGCCGCCCGGCGCACGAACCACGGCGGCGAGCTCAGCTCGTGCTCGCTGAAGGCCGCCTGCCCGGCCTGGACGGCCACCACGACGCTCTGCGTGCCGCGCTCGCGGCCCTGGTAGTCGGGGCGGCACGCGTACGGCCGCCCCTTGGCGTCCCGCAGCCCCCACGACCGCACGCTCCATCGTGCGCCGCTGAGCTCTTCGAGGCTCTTCTCCAGCGCCGCGTCCGCGCCCGTGCAGAACTCCTGCAGGAACACCACCCGCGAGCGCCCGGCCAGCGCGTACTTCGCCGCCGTCCACCCGAGCTGATGCACCCCGGCCCGGTACAGCGGGCACGCCCCGTTCGTCCCCCCGCACACGTTCCACGTCATCACCCGCACCGCGGCCACCCCTTGGCCCGCCGGAAGGGGCGCCGCCGCCAGCACCATCCCGGCCACGACCCCCCACTCCAGCACCATGCCGGCATGCTACCCGCGCACGGCCGCCGCCTCCTGGAGCGTGTGGCCGGCGTCCACGCGGGACAACGGGCGGAGGTGGTGGCGGCGGGCGTAGAGGATGGCCATGCCGGCAGCGCAGCAGGCGGCGCCCAGCAGGTACGGCACGGCGGTGCCGAGGTGTTCGCCGAGCTTGGTGGCCACGAAGGGGGCCAGGGCGCCGCCCATCCAGCGGACGAAGTTGTAGCCCGCCGAGGCGATGGGCCGGGGCGCGTCGGAGACCTCCATGGCGGCCTCGGTGAAGACGGTGTTGCTGATCCCGATCGGCACGCCGGTGAGGATGGTGAAGACGACGATCCCGGCGTGGCCGGAGAGGGCGATGCCGGCCTGGAGGACGGCGAGCAGCGCGAGGGCCAGGTGCAGGACGGTCACCGAGCCGAGGCGGCGCTGCAGGCGCGGGGCGAGCAGCACCGAGCAGACGGCGACCATGACGCCCCAGCCGAAGAAGACCGCGCCGATGCCGTAGGCGCTCATCCCGAGGATGAAGGGGGTGAAGGCCAGCACGGTGAAGAAGGCGAAGTTGTAGAAGAGCGCGGTGAAGGCCGTGGTGGACAGGCCGCCGTGGGCCAGGGCGCGCAGCGGGTCGGACAGCCGGGTCTTGACCGCGGGCCTGGGCACGACCCGCAGCAGGGTGGCGATGAGGACGAAGCCGGCGGCCATGAGGGTGGCGGTGCCGAAGAAGGGCGCCCGCCAGTTCCAGTCGCCGAGCAGGGCGCCGACCAGCGGGCCGAGGGAGATGCCCAGGCCGAGCGCGGCCTCGTAGAGGATGATCGCCGTCTCGGCCCCGCCGCTGGCGGCGCCGACGATGACGGCCAGGGCGGTGGCGACGAACAGGGCGTTGCCCAGTCCCCAGCCGGCGCGGAAGCCGACCAGTTCGGCCACGCTGCCGGAGGTGCCGGCCAGGGCGGCGAAGACGACGACCAGGCCGAGGCCGAGCAGCAGCGTCCGCTTGCCGCCGATGCGGCTGGAGACCCAGCCGGTCACCAGCATGGCCACCGCGGTCACCAGGAAGTAGCTGGTGAACAGCAGCGAGACCTCGCTGGCACTGGCGTGCAGGCCCTGGGCGATGGAGGGGAGGATGGGGTCGACCAGCCCGATGCCCATGAAGGCCACGACCGCGGCGAACGCGGTGGCCCACACGGACACCGGCTGGCGGAGCAGGCCGCCGCCGGTGCGCATGGTTCTCCTTACAGGTGGTGCGGGGTCGCGGCCGGAGGAGAGTCGGCGGCCGCGGCCCCGGTCTTCATGACCGGCCGAGCTTGTCCAGCACGGGCAGCGCCCGGGCGAGGATCTCCTGCTCGGCAGGGGTGAGCGTCTCCAGCCGGGCGGCGAGGAAGGCCCGGCGGGCCTGCCGGACGACGTCCAGGCGGGCCCGGCCCTCCTCGGTGAGCTCGACGGTGCGCACGCGGGCGTCGCTGGGGTCGCTGCCCCGGGCGACGAGCCCGGCGTCCTCCATGCGGTTGATCTGGACCGTCATGGTGGGCAGGTGCACCGCGTGCTCCTCGGCCAGCTCGCTCATCCGGCGGGCCCGGTGTTCGAGCGAGCCCAGCACGGCGTACTGCTGGCTGGTGACCGGCTGGCCGGCGACCGCGCGCCGCAGCAGGAGGACCAGGTGGCGCAGGGAGGCCGACAGTTGCTCGGCGAGGGTCTGGGAGGCGCTCATACTTAGACAGTCTAAGTTAGCCTGTCTAAGTATTCAACCGGAGAAAGGCCCCGCCTGTTCCCGGCGGGGCCGTCCGGCGACGGTCAGGGGCGCTCGGTCTCCAGGCGGACCGTCTCCTCCACGGTCATCTCGTCGAGCGCGCGAGCCGCCGAGTCCAGCGGCCGCAGGTAGGTCTGCTGCACGCCGGGCACCCGGTCCTCGACGACGAAGGTGGCGCGGGTGTAGACGTCCGAGCCCGGCGCGGTCACCGTGGGCACGACCTTGAAGTCGGCCGTCATCAGCTCCCGCTCGATCCGGGTCAGCACGTAGCCGCGCTGGTTGTTGTAGAACTTCAGATGCGGGTTGATCTTCAGGAACGGGTGCGTGGCCGGGTCGCTGTCGCGGCCGTCGCCGCCGGTGCTGATCGAGGAGGCCACCAGCTCCGCGCCCACGCTCGGCCCGGTCGGGTCGTCGTAGTCGAGCTTGAGGTCGCTGGCCCAGTGCGCGTGCACGTCGCCGGTGAGCACCACCGGGTTGCGCACGCCGGCGTCGAGCCAGCCCTGCGTGATGCGCCGGCGCGAGGCGACGTAGCCGTCCCAGGCGTCCATCGAGGTCACCTTCGCCGGACCGGCGTTGTTGTCACGCTGGGCGAAGAAGACCTGCTGGCCCAGGATGTCCCACTGGGCGCGCGAGTGGCGGAAGCCGTTCAGCAGCCACGCCTCCTGGGCGGAGCCGGTGATCGAGCGCGCCGGGTCCACCGCCGCCGGGCAGTCGCGGTAGCCGTCGCCGCAGCCCTGGTCGTCGCGGTACTGCCGGGTGTCGAGCATGTGGAAGGTGGCCGTCCTGCCCCAGCGCACTCGCCGGTAGAGCTGCATGTCGACGCCCCGGGGGATGGAGGTACGGCGCAGCGGCATGTTCTCGTAGTAGGCGCGGAAGGCCGCCTCCCGGCGCGACAGGAAGTTCGGCTGCGGGATCTCCGGCTTCTCCGGCACCTCGTCGGCCCAGTTGTTGTCCAGCTCGTGGTCGTCCCAGACGACCAGCCAGGAGGCGGCGGCGTGGGCGGCTTGCAGGTCGGGGTCGGCCTTGTACTGGGCGTGCCGCTGGCGGTAGTTGGCCAGCGTCTCGGTCTCGGGGCCCTCGTGGTGGCGGATGTTGCCGCCGGGGATGGTGTAGGTGTTCTTGGTGTACTCGTACTGGTAGTCGCCCAGGTGCAGGATCAGGTCGGGGCGCTCCTGGGCCAGGTGCCGGTAGGAGGTGAAGTAGCCGTGCTCGAACTGGGCGCAGGAGACGAAGGCCATCGACAGGGCTCCGCCGTACGACAGCGGGTGCGGCGCGGTGCGCGCGCGGCCGAGGGGCGAGACGTACGGGCCGACCCGGAAGCGGTACCAGTACTCGCGGTCGGACCCGAGCGAGTCGAGCTCGACGTGGACGCTGTGCCCCCACTCGGGCGCGGCGACCGCGATGCCGGACCGCACCACGCGGCGGGCGCGCTCGTCGGCGTAGACCTGCCACAACACCGGGAAGGGCCGCTGCGGCATGCCGCCGAAGCCGTCTTCGGCCAGCGGCTGCTGGGCCAGCCGGGTCCAGATGACGAAGCCGGAGTGGTCGGGGTCGCCACTGGCCACACCGAGGGTGAACGGGTCGCTGCGCAGGCCGCGCCCGGCCGGCGAGGCGGCGGTCTCGTCGGGCTCGGCCGAGGCGGGACCGGCCAGGACGGGCACGGTCGCCGCGGCGGCCAGGCCGGTGACGAGGAAGGAACGGCGGTCGAGTCCGGGCATCGGGGCTCCAGGAGAGATCGTGACGACGTCGAAAGCCTGACTCCGTCCCGTTAACTCTCCATGACCACGTCCGGAAATATCCGGCAACACGAAGGGGCGGCACGCCGGCGCGCCGCCCCTTCCGGTGTTCAGGTGCTACCAGCCGCGCTCGGCCAGGCGGTGCGGCACGGGGATGTCGTCCACGTTGATGCCGACCATGGCCTCGCCCAGGCCGCGCGAGACCTTCGCGATGACGTCGGGGTCGTCGTAGAAGGTGGTCGCCTTGACGATCGCCGCCGCGCGCTGCGCCGGGTTGCCCGACTTGAAGATGCCCGAGCCGACGAAGACGCCCTCGGCGCCGAGCTGCATCATCATCGCCGCGTCCGCCGGGGTGGCGATGCCGCCCGCGGTGAACAGCACGACCGGCAGCTTGCCGGTCTTGGCGACCTCGACGACCAGCTCGTACGGCGCCTGCAGCTCCTTGGCCGCGACGTACAGCTCGTCCTCGGGCAGCGAGGTCAGGCGCTTGATCTCCTGGCGGATGGTCCGCATGTGGGTGACGGCGTTGGAGACGTCGCCGGTGCCGGCCTCACCCTTGGAGCGGATCATCGCCGCGCCCTCGGTGATGCGGCGCAGCGCCTCGCCCAGGTTGGTCGCGCCGCACACGAAGGGCACGGTGAAGCGCCACTTGTCGATGTGGTTGGCGTAGTCGGCAGGGGTGAGCACCTCGGACTCGTCGATGTAGTCGACGCCGAGCGACTGCAGGAGCTGGGCCTCGACGAAGTGACCGATCCGGGCCTTGGCCATGACCGGGATGGAGACGGCGGCGATGATGCCGTCGATCATGTCGGGGTCGCTCATGCGCGAGACGCCGCCCTGGGCGCGGATGTCGGCGGGGACCCGCTCCAGCGCCATGACGGCGACGGCGCCCGCGTCCTCGGCGATCTTCGCCTGCTCCGGGGTGACGACGTCCATGATGACGCCGCCCTTGAGCATCTCGGCCATGCCCCGCTTGACCCGAGCGGTTCCAGTGGCTACTTCGGACACGTTTATGCACCTCACGAATGATCCGGGCTTACGCATCCAGTGTACGGAGCACCCAGTGGTCCTCGGTAAGGGCCACTTCGGAGCTGCGGCCCCAGACCACTTCCGGCGGGTGCGAGTGCCGGCTAGGGCACGACCGGCTTCTTTGCGGCCAGCGCCACCCACACCTGGCCGGGCGCGAAGTTCATCGGCTCGCCCTCGGGGGTGGTGTAGACCGTGCCCTCCTCCTCCGAGGCGCGCGACCACTTGGCCTTGTAGGCCTTGCCGTCGCGCAGCACGAACGCGTCGCCCTTGCCGACCGTCTGCACCAGCGGCGTGTAGCTCTGGTTCTTGTCGTGGAACTCCGAGCGCACCGTCTTGACGTACTGCACGACCACGGTCGGCGCCGACAGTTGCCCGCCCTCGGCGGCCATGTTCTTCTTGCCGTCCTGCCAGATCAGCCACTGCTGCTTGGCCTCGGACCAGATGAAGTCGAAGCGCGCGGCCGGCCAGCGCACGGTCATGCGCTTCTTGTCCACCCCGCCGCTCTCGGGGGCGTCGCCGAAGGTGAAGCCGACGTCCTTGGCCTTGGTCGCCTTGGGCGCGGCCTTGATCAGCTGGCGCGTGTTGGCGAACAGGTTGTAGGGCGCGTAGCGGCCCGGCTGGCGGAAGTAGGCGCCCGGCGCGCGGCTGTCGGAGACGTCGAACAGCGAGGCCTCGGCGATGTGCGGCAACATCTTGGTCTGCGCGCCGGAGTAGGCGAAGGCGGGCTTGCCGAACATCGGCGCGATGTGCAGGTCGGAGATGCGCGCGCTGCGGACCGGGCCGACCTTGGCCGGGATCTTCGAGGAGAAGATCACCATGAGCCGGGTCAGACCCGCCTCGACCTGCTCGATGTAGACGATGTCGGCGCTCTTCAGCCCCATCTGCGGCTTGCCCGCCGCGGTGTTCTCGATCTTGACCGCGAGCACCGGCCGCATCGTATCCGCGGGCAGCCCGGTGAACGGGTGCCCCGGCTCCGCGACCGTCGGCGAGGCCGACGGGGCGGCCGTGGCCGCCTGCGGCTGGCCCGCCGGCGGCTTCTCACTGGAGGAACAGGCCGCGACCGGGGCCAGTACGGCAAGCGTCACAACGAACAAACCGGCACGCCGCACCTGGTCAACTCCTCCGCTAGGCCAAGAAATCGGGAGAAGCTTACCGGCGATCCCAAAATGGGTCATTCAGATGCGGACATCGACTCCGGAGCCGCATCGTCGATCTCGAAGAAGTGCGGGAAGTCGGTGTTGCCCGCCAGCCGCAGCGTGCGGGCCAGCCAGCGCCGCTGCGCGACCTGGGTGACCGCGACCGCGTTGTTGTAGAAACGGCGCGAGTAGACCACCTTGGCGGTGGCCGCGTCGAGCTCCTCCAGCAGGTCGGGGCCGCCGGGGGCCTCGGCCAGCGCCTCGCGGAAGCGTTCCTGGTCGACCGCGGCGCGCAACGCCCTCGACAGGTCGCTCTCGGCGTGCTCGCGCTCGTCGGGCCCCGCCGTACGGGCCTCGTGGGCGGCGGCGGCCAGCACCAGCGAGGTGGCCGGGTCGAGCAGCCGCGAGCCGGCCAGCTCCAGCACCACCGCGCGCCGGCGCATCAGGGCCGCGTCGAGCGCCTCCTGGGCCAGCTCCAGGCGGATGTGCAGCCGGTCGAGCCGGCCCGCCCGCCAGGAGATGTACACGGCCGTCAGCACCACGACCAGGCCCGCCAGCAGCAGGACGATCGTCTGGTTCACCGGTCCTCCGGCTCTCGCGTCGGCCTAGCCCGGTCGTTCACAGGTCCTCCACCACGCGGCCGCCGCCCTCGGCGGCGACCGTCTCGTACACGCGCACCACGTCGCGGGCGACCGTCGACCAGTCGAACTTGCGCACCGCGACCAGCGCCTCGGCGGCCAGCTTGGCCCGCCGTTCGGGGTCGGCCAGCAGCGCGTTGGCCTCCTCGGCCAGCGACGCCGGGTCGCCGTTGCGGAACAGCGCGCCCGCCTGGCCCTCGCCGAGCACCCGGCGGAAGGCCGGGATGTCGCTGGCCAGCACGGTCGCCCCCGAGGCCATCGCCTCGGCCAGCACGATGCCGAAGCTCTCGCCGCCGGTGTTGGGCGCGCAGAAGACGTCGACCGAGTGGTAGGCGCGGATCTTGTCCTGCTCGCTGACCATGCCGAGCATGGTGACCCGGTCGCGGATGCTGCGCGGGATCTTGACGTCGCCGGCCCCGGCCACCAGCAGCTTGGCGTCCGGGATGGCCTCCATCGCCTCCAGCAGGATCGGGAAGCCCTTGCGCGGCTCCTCCAGGCGGCCCAGGAACCCGATGGTGGTGCCGTCGGGACCCCAGCCGGACAGCGGCTCGGCCTCGGCGAAGCGGCTGACGGTCACCCCGTTGGGGATCAGCACGGCGTCGCCGCCGAACTGCTCGACCAGGCTCTTGCGGGCGGCGTCGGAGACGGCGATGCGCCCGTGCAGCTTCTCCAGCGCGCTGCGCAGCAGCGGTTCGGCGACGGCGATGGCCCGCGAGCGGTTGAAGGAGGCGTGGAAGGTCGCCACGATCGGCCCCTTGGCCGCCCAGCAGGCCAGCACACCCAGCGACGGGATGAGCGGCTCGTGGATGTGCAGGACGTCGAAGTCGCCGTCGTTGATCCAGCGGCGCACCCGGGCCGCCGACAGGAAGCCGAACGACATGCGCGCCACCGACCCGTTGTAGGGCACCGGAACCGCGCGGCCCGCGCCCGTCACGTACGGCGGCAGCTCCTCGTCGTCGCTGGCCGGGGCGATGACGGAGATCTCGTGGCCCTGGGCGATGAGCGCCTGGGCCAGGTCGTCGATGTGCTGCTTGACCCCGCCCGGCATGTCCCACGAGTAGGGGCAGACGATCCCGACCCTCACTGGTCGATCCAGAGCCGCTGCAGCATGTGCCAGTCCTCGGGGTGCTCGGCGATGCCCTTCTCGAAGACCTCCACCAGGCGCTGCGCCGCCACCGCGACGCGCTCCTGGCGGGTGCCCTCGGCCGGGACGGCCACCTCGGGCTCGATGCGCAGGCCCCAGTCGTCGCCCTCGAACCACAGGATCGCCGGCAGCAGCGCGCAGCCGGTCTGGACGGCCAGCAGCGCCGGACCGGCCGGCACCTTGGTGGTGGCGCCGAAGAAGCTCACCTCGATGCCGCTCTTGGTCAGGTCGCGCTCGGCCGGCAGGCAGACGACGCCGCCCCGCCGTACGCGGGAGGCGAGGGTGCCGATGGTGTGGCCGGCGCCGCCGGTCAGCGGCAGCACCTCCATGCCCAGCCCTTCGCGGAAGGCGGTGTAGCGGCGGTACAGCGACTCGGGCTTGAGCCGCTCGGCCACGGTGGTGAAGCGGTGGCCGTTGCCGACGAGCCACGCGCCGGCCTGGTCCCAGTTGCCCATGTGCGGCAGGGCGAGCACGACGCCGCGGCCGGACTCGAGGGTCTGCCAGATGTGCTCGTCGCCGGTGACGTGGGTGCGCCGCACGACCTCCGCGCTGGGCATCTTGGGCAGCCGGAAGACCTCGTGGAAGTAGCGGAAGTAGGAGCGCATGCCGCGCCGGGTGAGCTCGCGCAGCTCGGCGCCCTCCAGGCCGGTGACCCGGGCCAGGTTGGCCTCCAGGCGGCGGACCGAGGCGCCCCTCCCCCGCCAGACGCGGTCGGCGGCGAGTTCGAAGCCGCGCGCGGTCAGCCGCTGCGGCAGCAGCGGGACCAGCTTCCAGCCGGCGGCGAACCCGGCGGCCACCGCGCGGTCGGTCAGGGAGATGTTCATCGGGGGGCTCCAGCCTGGCGGTGGACGTGGACGACGCGCTGCACGACGGTGACCGCGCTGGCCACGGCCAGCACCGTCATCCCGATGGCCAACAGGGGCGGCCAGAACTGCGCGAAGCCGGCCGAGCACAGCCCGACGACCAGCCGCTCGGGCCGCTCGACCAGGCCGACGTCGCAGCTCAGGCCCAGGCCCTCGGCACGGGCCTTGACGTAGGAGACGAGCAGGCCGGCGACCAGGCAGAACAGGACGACCCAGGCGAGGACGAACTGGCCGGTCAGCACGAGGTGGATCAGCAGCCCGCAGAAGATGGCGGCGTCGGCCACGCGGTCGAAGGTCGAGTCGAGGAAGGCGCCCCAGGTGCTGCCCCCCCCGCCGCCCAGCCGGGCCACCACGCCGTCGAGCAGGTCGAGCAGGGCGAACAGCCCGATGACGAAGGCGCCCCACCACAGGTGGCCCAGCGGGAACAGGACCAGGGCGGCGACCACGGTGCCGGTCGTGCCGACCGCGGTGACGGCGTTGGGGCCGATGCCCCGGCTCACCAGTGCCCTGCCGAGGGGGGTGAGGATCCGGGTCATGGCCGGGCGCAGGAGTTTCAGCATCGCAGCTCGATCGTAGGCCATTTTCGTTGGCCTCCACCTCTTGTGATATTCGCCACACGGGTATTTGGTGAACACACCGCGTCCTTGCGGTGACACATCCGCCCGGACGCGGCGTTTCGGCACACCGAACCGAACACGCGGGAGGCGATGTGGCAGACAAGAACCCAGCGGGAGCCGCCGGCAGGGCACCGACGGCCGACAAGGCGGAGGCGATTCGCAACGTCGCGCTGGTCGGCCATTCCGGTGCGGGCAAGACCACCCTCGTCGAGCATCTGCTGGCCGCCACCGGCACCATCCAGCGCACCGGCCGGGTCGAGGACGGCACCACCGTCAGCGACTTCGACGAGGTCGAGGTCCGCCAGCAGCGTTCGGTGAACCTGGCGCTGGCCCCGATCCTCTTCAACGGCATCAAGATCAACTTGCTGGACACCCCGGGCTACGCCGACTTCGTGGGCGACCTGCGCGCCGGGCTGCGCGCGGCCGACGCGGCGCTGTTCGTGGTCTCCGCCTCCGACGGCATCGACGGCCTGACCAGGCAGCTCTGGGAGGAGTGCGCCCAGGTCGGCATGCCGCGCGCGGTCGTGATCACCAAGATCGACCACCAGCGGGCCGACTTCGACGAGGTGCTGGCCACCTGCCAGGACGTCTTCGGCGACGGCGTCGCCCCGCTCTACCTGCCGGTCGTCACCAACGGGCACGTCAACGGCCTGATCGGGCTGCTGTCGCAGAAGTTCTACAACTACGCCACCGGCACCCGCGCCGAGCGCGACCCCGGGCCGGAGTACCAGGCGCAGATCGAGGAGCACCGCGGCGTCCTGATCGAGGGCATCATCCAGGAGAGCGAGGACGAGTCCCTCATGGACCGCTACCTCTCCGGCGAGGAGCTCGACACCAAGGAGCTCATCGACGACCTGGAGAAGGCGGTCGCGCGCGGCAACTTCTACCCCGTGCTCTGCAGCGGCCTCGGCGTCGGCGCGCAGGAGATCCTCGAGATCGTCACGCAGGGCTTCCCCTCGCCGCTGGAGCACCCGCTGGCCGAGATCACCACCGTGGACGGCAAGCCGGTCCAGGGCATCACCTGCGACCCCGACGGTCCCCTGGTCGCCGAGGTGGTCAAGACCACCAGCGACCCCTACGTCGGCCGGATCAGCCTGGTCCGCGTCTTCTCCGGCACGTTGCGCCCCGACATGACGGTGCACGTCTCCGGCCACGGCCTGAGCGAGCGCGGCCACGAGGACCACGACGTCGACGAGCGCATCGGCACCCTGTCCAGCCCGCTGGGCAAGACGCAGCGCACCGTGCCCAAGGCGATCGCCGGCGACATCGTCGCGGTGGCCAAGCTCTCGCGCGCCGAGACCGGCGACACGCTGTCCGAGGTGGACCGGCCGCTGCTGATGACCGCCTGGTCGATGCCGGACCCGCTGCTACCGGTGGCCATCCGCGCCAAGTCCAAGGCCGACGAGGACAAGCTGGCCCAGGCGCTCGGCCGCCTGGTCGCCGAGGACCCCACGCTGCGGCTGACCAACAACGCCGAGACGCGCCAGCTCGTGCTGTGGTGCATGGGCGAGGCCCACACCGACGTGCTGCTCGACAAGCTCGCCAAGCGGCACGGCGTCGAGGTGGAGAAGATCGAGCTGCGGGTGCCGCTGCGGGAGACCTTCGGCGGCGGCTGCCGGGCGATGGGCCGCAACGTCAAGCAGACCGGCGGCCACGGCCAGTACGCCATCTGCCACCTGGAGGTCGAGCCCCTGCCCTCGGGCGGGGGTTTCGAGTTCGTGGACAAGGTCGTCGGGGGCGTGGTGCCGCGCCAGTTCATCCCCTCGGTCGAGAAGGGCGTGCGCCAGCAGATGGAGCGCGGCGTCGCGCACGGCTACCCGCTGGTCGACGTCCGCGTCACGCTGTATGACGGCAAGGCGCACTCGGTGGACTCCTCCGACATGGCCTTCCAGATCGCCGGGCAGCTCGCGCTCAAGGAGTGCGCGGCGAAGGTCCCGGTGCTGCTGCTGGAGCCGGTGGACGAGATCTCCGTGCTGGTCGCCGACGAGTACGTCGGCCCGGTCATGTCGGACCTGTCGGGCCGGCGCGGGCGCGTGCTCGGCACCGAGCCGGTCGGCACCGGCCGCACGCTGGTCAAGGCCGAGGCGCCACAGCTCGAGATCACGCGGTACGCCATCGACCTGCGGTCGATGTCCCACGGCACCGGCACCTTCCAGCGCACGTTCCTGCGCTACGAGCCGCTGCCCAGCCACCTGGCCGGCAAGGTGACCGCCACCGGTGACTAGGGCGTACGGCGGGGCGCACCACCCGGTCCGCCCCGCCCCATCCCTCACTCAGGTCACACGAATATCACAAATCCATTTCTCTTTTCCGGCCAAAGCATCATGGAGGCGATGCCAGACTGTGGAACCATGCGAACCGCACGCCCTCTGCTCGCCGCCGCCGCCCTCGCCGTCGTCGCGACGGGCGCCGCCTACGCGTACGGTCCCCGTGCGGACGCGCGTCCCGAGGCGGCCGAACCGCTGTCCAAGGCCGCGCTCAAGCCGGTCGGCACCTGCGTCCCCGACCCGAAGCACCCCAAGCGCCAGCTCCGCGGGGTCTGGATCGCCACCGTCAAGAACATCGACTGGCCCTCCCGTACCGGGCTGAGCCAGGCCCGCCAGCAGGCCGAGTACGTCAAGCTGCTCGACGCCGCGGCGGCCCGCCGGTTCAACGCCGTCTTCGTCCAGGTGCGCCCGGCCTCCGACGCGCTCTACCGCTCCTCGCTGGAGCCGTGGTCGCAGTACCTCACCGGCACCCCCGGCAAGGACCCGGGCTGGGACCCGCTGCCCTTCCTCATCGAGGAGGCGCACAAGCGCGGCCTGGAGTTCCACGCCTGGTTCAACCCCTACCGCGCCGCCTACGACGCCAAGACCTCCAAGCTGCCCGCCAGCCACCCGGCGCGGGTCAACCCGGGCTGGACGGTCAAGTACGGTGACCGGCTCTACTACAACCCCGGCCTGCCCGAGGTCCGCCGGCACGTCACCAAGGTCATCACCGACGTGGTGCAGCGCTACGACGTGGACGGCGTGCACTTCGACGACTACTTCTACCCCTACCCGGGCGAGGGCGGTCGCTTCGACGACTCCGCCGCCTTCGCCAAGTACGGCAAGGGCAAGAAGCTGGCCGACTGGCGCCGCGGCAACGTCAACACCCTGGTGGCCGAGGTCAACGAGGCCGTGCACAAGACCAAGGCGCACGTGAAGTTCGGCATCAGCCCGTTCGGGATCTGGCGCAATAAGGCCCAGGACCCCAGCGGCTCGGCCACCTCCGGCATGTCGGCCTACGACTCGATCTACGCCGACGCCCGGCACTGGATCAAGGCCGGCTCGGTGGACTACGTCATGCCGCAGCTCTACTGGCCGCGCGGCTTCAAGGCCGCCGACTACCGGGTGCTGGTGCCCTGGTGGGCCAACGAGGTCAAGGGCACCGACGTCGACCTCTACATCGGCCAGGCGCTCTACCGCGTCGGCACGCGCGACGACAAGGCCTGGACCAAGGTCGGCGAGCTGCCCGCGCACCTGGCGCTCAACAAGGGGCACAAGCAGGTCGACGGCGACGTGTACTTCAGCGCCAAGCAGATGCTGAGCAACCCGCTCGGCGTCATGGACCGGCTGACGGCCACGCACTACAAGCGGCCCGCGCTGCTGCCGCTGATCAAGCCGCGCGGCGGCACCGCGCCGGCCAAGCCGGCCGGGCTGCAGGCCGCCGGGGCGGTGCTGCGCTGGACCGCCTCGGCCGGCGCCCGCGGCTACGCGGTCTACCGGGCCGCCGGGGCCGACGCCGCCTGCGCCGACACCGACGGCCGCCGCCTGGTGGCCGTGGTCAGCTCACCCACCTACACCACGGCCGAGCCGGGCACCTACGTGGTGACCGCGCTCGACCGCCTGCACAACGAGAGCAAGCCCGCCAAGGTGAAGGTCAGCGAACAGCGCTGACCCAGCGCAGGTAGAGCGGGAACAGGTCGCCCGTCGGCCAGCTCGTCACCGAGTTGGCCGCGCGGTACAACAACCCGTCGATGTCGTTGTAGCTGAGGCCCGAGGCGTCGTCGCGCTGGTTGAACAGCGCGGCGTAGGTGATGCCGTCGTAGCGGCGCACCAGCAGCGTCGAGGTGCCCTGCAGGCTGCCGGTGTGCCAGGTGTTGCGGCCGCCGGTGACGTTGCGCACCTGCCAGCCGCAGCCGTACCACCAGTCGCCGGGGTTGAGCCCGGTCTCCGGCTGGGCGAAGGCCCGGGTGATCGAGGCCGGGGACAGCACGGTGGAGCCGGTGTCGAAGATCCCGGCGAAGCGCACGAGGTCGACGGCGTTGGAGACCCAGCCGCCGTGCGAGTCCATGTTCTCCAGGTTGTAGACCCCGTACGGCCCGGGCACCGTCGCCCCGGAGCCGTCGAGCACGGTCTTGCCGCTGTACTGCGAGAAGTAGGGCACCTCCCCGGTCAGCGCCTCGGCCTTGAGCGTGCGGCCCAGCTTGGTGCGCCGGATGCCGCGCGGCCCGAGGATGGCCTGCTGGACGTAGCTCTGGTACGGCTGGCCGCTGACCTTCTCGATGATCCGGCCCAGCAGCAGGTAGTCGTAGTTGCCGTAGGCGTAGGTGCTGCCGGGGTCGTGGTCGAGCATGAGCCCGGTGGTGTACTTGATCACGTCGGCCTGCTTGATCGGCAGGGGCACGCCGAGTGCCTTGGAGATGGCGTAGTTGTTGAACATCGGGTCGTTGCTGATCTTGGAGTCCCAGCCGCCCAGGTGCTGGAGCAGCCGCAACACGGTGACCTCGGCCATCCGCGGGTCGGCCGGGGTCAGCCCGAGCAGGTCCACCACCTTGGCGCTCAGCGACAGCTTGCCGTCCTGCACCAGCCGCAGCACGGCCGCGGCGGTGATCGGCTTGCTCAGGCTCGCGATGCGGAACAACGAGTTCGGCTGGGTGACCGGCGTCGCGCCGGTGCTCCACGAGTAGCCACGGGCCAGCACGAGCTTGCCGTGGCGGGCCACCGCCAGCGAGCCGCAGGTGATCGAGCGGGCCTGCATGAAGCTCTTCATGGTGGCGTCGAAGCCGGCCAGCGAGGTGGGGGCCGTGCCGGTGGCCCGCCAGGTCGGCGCGGCTGCGCTCGCCGGCCTCGCGCTCAGCGCCCCGGCCAGACCGAGCCCGGCGACGGCGGCGGCGCGCCCGAGGTCACGACGCGACAGATGTGCGGACATGCGCTCTCCTTAGGCTCAACAATGAAAGCCCAAAGGTTAGCCCAATCCCTCGAAACGGACAGGCCCTATCCGGCGGGCCGGTAGACCGTCAGGGCGTCGACCAGCTTGAACAGCTCCACCGTCGAGCCCACCGGCGCCACCTCGCCGTCGATGGCCAGATCCGGCACCCCGTGCAGCTTCTCCAGCCGCAGGCTGCGCACCCGCCCGGTCAGATAGACCGGCGAGTCGGCCAGGCTGCCGGTGAGCGCGGCGGCGACCAGCCTGGTGCGCGCGAAGGGCAGGTCGGCGTCGACCACCCGGATGTCCAGCACCCCGTCGTCGAGCTGGCGCCGGTAGGCGGGCACCAGCCCCTCCGGCGAGTAGCTGCCGTTCCCGGCGAAGACCAGCCACACCAGGCGCCGCTCCCCGTCGATCAGCAGCTCCAGCGGCCGGGCGCGCGGCAGCACCCGCAGCAGCGCGAGCGCCGCGGCGACGGTCTTGCCGGTGCGCCGCTCCAGCTTCTCCCGGATGCGGACGAGCTCGGGGTACAGGCCGATGCTGAAGGTGTTGACGAAGTGCCGCGACGGGCTGCCGGAGATCTCGGCGGCCGACACGTCGACCGGGACGGCCTCGCCGCGCTCGACCGCTCCGGCCACCGCCTCGAAGGTGTCGGCGCCGAGGTCGCGGGCGAAGTGGTTGAGCGTGCCGCCGGGGAAGACCGCCAGCGGCAGCCCGTGCCGCAGCGCCACCCCGGCGGCGGCGTTGACGCTGCCGTCGCCGCCGCACACGCCGAGCGCCTGGCCGCGCGAGGCGGCCTGGTCCAGGAGGCCGAGCAGGTCGGCGCCGTCCTGCCGTACCAGCACCTCGGCCTCGGGCAGCAACGCGCGGATCAGCTCCTCGGGCGGGCGGCGCCGGCGCCCGGACCCGGGTGGAGGCGGTGGAGATCGCCCGCGAGGCGGGGTGGCTCTGGCCGTCGACGGTCAGCCGCTTCGGCCTGCTCCGCTGGC
>NZ_JBFAKP010000030.1:0-75456 GCF_040655795.1 Nonomuraea sp. NPDC050310
CTGTCCTCGCCCATCGCGCCCGGTGCGGTGACCAGGCGCACGTCCGGGCGCGCGGTGAGCAGAGCCCGTACGGCCCGCGCCGCCCGCTCACCCGCCCGGGGCACCGCGCCCCGGTCGAGCGCGGCCCGCTGCACGTCGGCCCCGTCGCTGCCTTTGAGCCCGGCGCTTCCGCCCAGCCCGGCGACGGGGTTGACCACGAGCCCCACGGTCGGCGCGTTCACCACGGGTCAGCCCTTCGACAGGTGCTTGCGCACGTAGGCCCGCCAGGTGGGCGCCCACTGCTTGGGGTCGTCCAGCGGGGACATGTCGATCTTGTGGACCGTGGAGTTGTACGGCGCGCCCTTGACGAAGGCCGGGTCGCGGCGGGCCTCCTCGGCCACGTGGGCGAGGATGGCCGCGTACTCGTCGAGGTCCTCCTTGGAGTAGGACTCGGTCGGCTCCAGGGTGAAGGGCTCGGGCACCAGGTAGGGGTGGTGCGAGGTCCAGTAGTGCACGCCGAAGTCGGCGGCGCGCACGCCGATCTCCTCCGAATGCACCCCGGTCTCCTCCGACAGCTCCTGCCAGGAGTAGCGCACCTGCTCGACGCGGCGCTTGTCCCACGGGACCGACGCGCCGGGGATCTGCAGGATCTTGTGCATCAGGTAGTTGTTGTTGAGCACCGCGGTCTCGGCGACCGAGCGCAGGCCCTCGGCGCCCATCGACATGATCCACGCGTAGGCGCGCACGATGTTCGGGGTGACGCCCAGGCCGGGCCGGATCTTGCCGACCGTCTGCTCGGGCGTGGTCAGCACGTACTGCGAGCCGTCGAAGTCCACCACCGGTCCGGGCAGGAACGGGATGAGCTTCTCCGACACGCCGCAGGCGCCGGCCGCGGGACCGCCGCAGGCGTGCGGGGTGGAGAAGGTCTTGTGCAGGTTGAAGTGGCCCAGGTCGAAGCCGGCGTCGGCGGCCCGGGTGATGCCCAGGATGCCGTTGGCGTTGGCCTGGTCGTAGCAGGCCAGACCGCCGACGGAGTGGACCAGCTCGACGAACTCCGCGATGCGCGGGTTGAAGATGCCGGTGTCCTCCGGGTTGGTGATCATCAGCGCGGCGGTGCGCGGGCCGATGGCCGCCTTGAGCGCCTCGATGTCGGGGTAGCCGTCGGCGTCCGGCATGAGGGTGATGACCTCGTACCCGGCGGTCTTGGCGCAGGCCGCGTTGGACGGGTGCGAGAACATCGTGGTGATGACCTGGTCGCGGTGCGTGTCACCGCGGGAGGCGTGGTAGGCGCGGATCATCGCGATGTTGGCGTAGATCGCCGCCGAGCCGGAGCCGGGCTGCAACGAGACGCGGGCCATGCCGGAGATCTCCGCGAGCATGCGCTCGAGGTTGTGGTAGATCTCCAGGACGCCCTGGACCGAGTCGGTGGGCTGCTCGGGGTGCAGGTCGGCGATGTCGGCCAGGAAGCGGTCGTTGACCTTGGGGCTGTACTTCATCGTGCAGGTGCCCTGGCCGACGTCGATGTTGAGGTCGACGCCGAGGTTCTCCTGCGACAGGCGCAGGTAGTGCCGCACCACGTGGAGCTGGGACAGCTCCGGCAGCGCCGGGGGCTGCGCTCGCCGTACCGACTCGGGCAGCTCCACCTTGGGCGCGCCCGGCGCGGGTACGGCGAGGCCGCGCCGCCCCGGCTGCGACAGCTCGAAGATCACCGGCTCGTCCCAGCGGGCCTGGTGGAAGCGGCGGAGCGCCGGCTTGGGCTTGACCGGGAGCTCGGCGAAGGACTCGCCGTGACCGCTGCTCATGCGAGGACCTCCTTGACGGCTGCCGCGAGCCGGTCGATGTCGGCGATGGAGTGGCGCTCGGTCACGCAGACCAGCACGGTGCGCTCGTCGAGCTGGACGCCGCCGAAGATGCCCTTGGCGCGCAGGCCGGCCAGCAGCGCGGCGGCGTCGGGCACGTCGAGGGCGAACTCGCGGAAGTGGATCGCGTCGGCGTGCTTGACCAGCGGGGCCAGCGCGTCCATGGCGTAGCGGGTGCGGGCGAGGATCGTCTCGCCGAGCTCGCGCATGCCTTCGGGGCCCATGAGCGCGAGGTAGACGCCGGCGGTGATGCCCCACAGGGCGGCCGCGGTGCCCACCCACTCCTTGCCCTCCTCGCGCAGGGCGAAGGAGGTGCGGTCGTAGAAGACGTCGCCGAAGCCGTACTCGCCCTCGACCGCGGTCGGCGCGATGCCGAACAGGCGGGAGGGGAACTCGGCGACCAGCGGCTCGTGGTCCTGGGTGGCGATGTAGCCGGCGTGGCCGCCGCCGTAGAACTGGTGCATGCCGAGCGGCTGGATGTCGCCGCAGGCGATGTCCGCGCCGTAGGCGGCGGGCGGGGCCAGCACGCCGAGCGAGATGGGGTCGGCGCCGACGACCAGGAGCGCGCCGTGGGCGTGCGCCAGGTCGGCCAGCTCGCGGCCGCGGGTCTCGACGACGCCGTAGACGTTCGGCGTCTCCAGGTAGATCGCGGCGTAGCTCTCGTCGAGGGTGATCTCGCCGATCTCGCCGTTGGCGGCCACCGGAGCGAGCTCGATGGTGATGTCGGGGGCGAGGAAGTCGCGCAGCTTGCTCATCTTGTCGCGGTTGACCGCGCCGGACACCAGCACCTTGGAACGGCCGGTGTAGCGGGCGGCCATCCGGATCGCGGTGCCGGAGGCCTGGAAGCCGTCGTAGGTCGGGACGTTGACGACGTCCATCTCCAGGAGCTCGCCCATCATGCTGACGTACTCGAAGAGCGCCTGGAACCGCCCGTGGTCCTCGTACGGCTCGCCGGCGTAGGCGGTGAGGAACTCGCTGCGCGAGTTGACCTCGTCGCAGACGGCGGGCACGTAGTGCGGGTAGGTGCCGTGGCCGAGGAAGCTGAGCGCCTCGGTGTTCTTGGCGAACAGCCCGCGCATGTGCTGGACCAGCTCGTACTCGGCGACCAGCGGTTCCGGCAGGTCGAGCGGCCGGTCGAGGCGGAGCGCGGCGGGGATGTCCGCGTAGAACTCCTCGACGCTCTCCACGCCGAGCTCGGCGAGCATCTCGGCCCTGACGCGGGGCTCCGCGTTGGGGATGTAGGGGTGAGTCACTTTCTTCCTTCGAGTCGGAGCACGACCGCGTCGCGGGGCGCGAGTTCGATCTCGCCTTGCCTGGAGGTCGCGGTGAGCAGGTCGGTGCCGGCCTGCGGGAGGGTGATGCGCTGGGGGTCGGTGGTGTGGTTCAGGAGGAACAGGTGGCCGGCCCTCCTGACCGCCTCGACGCCTCGCGGCACCTCGACACCGTGCACGTCCGCCCGGGCGAGCACGGTGTCGAGGAAGGGCGCGGGGTCGTCGAGACGGCAGCTCAGGTAGGTGACGCCGCCCTTGCGGGTGATCGCGGGGCGGCCGTCGAGCTCGCCGCCCCGGTAGCGGGCGACGACCTCGGCGTCGGTGGCGTGGATCCACTCGGTCCAGGTGCGGGCGGCGCCGGCGGTGGTGGCCTGGGTGACGCCGTCGTGCAGCGGCCAGAACTCCTCGACGGTGACGCCGAGCAGGTCGCGCAGCGGGCCGGGCGCGCCGCCGGGGTGCACCTGGTCGGCCGCGTCCACGACGCCGCTGAACGGGCCGACGACGAGCTCGCCGTCGAAGGCCGACAGCGCCTTGGCGCTCTCCTCGGTGCACAGGTACAGGTTGGGCACGATGACCAGGCGGTAGCCGGTCAGGTCGCGGCCGGGCGGGGCGAGGTCGACGGCGATGCCGCGGGCGTGCAGCGGCCGGTACCAGTCGAGCAGGAGTTCCTTGAGCTTGAGCCGGTCGGAGGGCATCGACTCGGGCGCCTCCAGCCCCCACCAGGAGTCCCAGTCGAGGACCAGGGCGACCTGGGCCTGCTCGTAGCTGCCGGCGACCTCGGCCAGGGCCTTGAGGTCGCGGCCGAGCTGGAGCGTCTCCTGCCAGCCGCGGGTGGCGGTGCCGCCGTGCGGGAGCAGGGCGGAGTGGAATTTCTCCGGGCCGAAGCGGGCCTGGCGCCACTGGAAGAACATCACGCCGTCGGAGCCGTGCGCGAGGGCCTGGAGGCTGTGCAGGCGCATCATGCCCGGCGGCTTGGGCGCGTTGACCGCGCGCCAGGAGACCGCGCTCGGCGAGGACTCCAGCAGCAGCCACGGCTGCCGCTTCAGCGAGCGCATCAGGTCGTAGCTGAGCGCGATGGCGACGTGCGACTCGGGGTCGGCCGGGTCGGGGTAGGCGTCGTCGGTGACGAGGTCCTCGGCGGCGGCCCACTTCCAGTAGTCGAGGCCGTGCAGGATGCTCATGAAGTTCGTGGTGACCGGGATGTCCGGGGTGACCTCGCGCAGCGCCGCCTTCTCCGCCTCGAACAGCTCCAGGAGCGCGTCGCTGCAGAAGCGCCGCCAGTCGAGGAGCTGGGCCGGGTTGACCGGGCCGGGCGCGGTGCGGGGCGGCTCGACCTGGTCGAAGCCGGTGTAGAGCTGGCCCCAGCAGGAGGTTCCCCAGGCGGCGTTGAGGCCGCCGATCGTGCCGTAGCGGGCTTCGAGCCAGGTGCGGAAGTGCGCGGCCGAGACCTCGCAGAAGCACTCCAGGGTGTGGTCGGCGTACTCGTTGCCGATGTGCCACATCTTGAGCGCGGGGTGGCTCGCGTAGCGGGTGGCGAGGGTCCGCGCCAGCCGTACGGCATGCGTCCTGTAGACCGGGGAGCTCGGGCAGTAGCCCTGCCGGGACCCGAACTCCAGGCGGACGCCGTCGGCGGTGACCGGCATCATCTCCGGGTGCGCGCGCACCAGCCACGGGGGCGGCGTCGCGGTCGCGGTGGCGAGGTCGGCGTCGATGCCGTGCTCGTGGAGCAGGTCGAGGATCCGGTCGAGCCAGGCGAAGTCCCAGGCGCCCTGCTCCGGCTCCAGCCGCGACCAGGCGAAGACGGCGACGGTCGCCATGTTCACCCCGGCCTCGGACATCAGCCGAAGATCCTCGGCCCAGACCTCTTCAGGCCACTGTTCGGGGTTGTAGTCCCCGCCGAACCTCAGCACTCAGCTCCCCTTACAACTTGATCTATGCCATGTAATATTTTGTATGCAGAATTCATAGTGCAGTATTTTGAATCTCGTCAAGAGCTAAGGTGAGCGCATGCCGATCGAGCGACGACCGCTGCGGGAGCAGATCAGGGACGAACTCCTGCGCCGGCTGGATCGTGGCGACTTCTCCGCCGGCACCGACATCAACGAGGCCTCGCTCGCGACCGAGCTGGGCGTCAGCCGCACCCCCCTGCGCGAAGCACTCATCACCCTGGCCGGCGAGGGGGTGCTGGAGAGCAACCAGGGGCGCGGCTTCCGCTTCGCCCCGGTCAGCCGCAAGGAGTTCCGCGAGCTCTGCGAGATCGTCGCGGCGCTGGAGTCGCTGGCCCTGGAGCTGTCCGACCCCGGTCACCTGCGCAAGATCGGGCCCGAGCTGCTCAGCCTGGCCCGCGACTTCCCCGATCCGGTGGCCGAGCAGCAGGAGATCGAGCGGCACGACGACGAGTGGCACGACCTGCTGCTCAGCGGCTGCCCCAACGAGCGGCTGCTCGACCTGATCACCAGCGTCAAGGCCGGGATGCGGCGGTACGCGCACCTGCAGGCGGGTGACGAGGCGCCGCTCGAACGCGAGGCCGACGAGCACTGCCGGATCGCCGAACTCCTCGTCGACGGGGACCTCGACGGCGCGAGCGCGGCCCTGCGCGACAATTGGGTCAACGGCATGGAGCGGATGATGTCCCGTATCCCGGGGTAGGCCACGCCGGAATAGTTGAAAACTAAACTTGGTTGTGTCCCCCCGAAGGGAGACCACACATGCCCGCCGTAACCGTTGAGAACATCCTCGCCCTGCCTCGCATCCCCGAGGACCTGGGCCGAGACCGCAAGGTCCTCGCCGTCGAGACCGCGCCCAGCGGGTTCGAGGGCGAAGGCTTCCCGGTCCGCAAGGCGCTCGCCACCATCAAGCCGTCCTACCTCGACCCGTTCGTGATGATGGACCAGATGGGCGAGGTCGATTACGCCCCGGGCGAGCCCAAGGGCACGCCCTGGCACCCGCACCGCGGCTTCGAGACCGTCACGTACATGATCGACGGCACCTTCGACCACCAGGACTCGCACGGCGGTGGCGGCACCATCACCAACGGCGACACCCAGTGGATGACCGCCGGATCCGGCATCCTGCACATCGAGGCTCCGCCGGAGTGGCTCGTCACGCAGGGCGGCCTGTTCCACGGCATCCAGCTCTGGGTGAACCTGCCGGCCAAGGACAAGATGCTGGCGCCCAAGTACCAGGACATCCGCGCGAACAACGTCGTGTTGCTGAGCAGCTCCGACGGCGGCGCGCTGGTGCGGCTGATCGCGGGCGACGTCGCCGGCCACGCCGGTCCCGGCGCCACGCACACGCCCATCACGCTGCTGCACGCCTCGGTCAGCCCGGGCGCGAAGCTCACCCTGCCGTGGCGCAAGGACTTCAACGCCCTGGCCTACGTCCTGTCCGGCAAGGGCAGCGCGGGCGCGGAGAAGGCGCCGGTCACCGCCGGGCAACTGGCCGTCTTCGAGGGCTTCGGCAACCGGCCCGGCCTGGCCACCGAGGCCGAGACGATCACCCTCACCGCCTCGGCCAAGTCACCCCTGGAGGTCATCGTGCTCGGCGGCGAGCCCATCGGCGAGCCGGTCGCGCACTACGGCCCCTTCGTGATGAACACGCGCGAGGAGCTGGTCCAGGCTTTCGAGGACTACCAGTCCGGCAGGTTCGGCAGCATCCCCGCCGGTCACTGAGCCGGTACGGCTCCCGCCGTCTGCCGCCAGATCAGCCCGTCGCGCGCGACCAGCGTCCCGAAGGTCGTGTACGGCAGGCCGTCCAGAGCCATCACCGCGCTGTAGAAGACCGTGTCCCCGGTCGTCCGCAGCGCGGTGAGCTCGACCACCTCCGGCTCCCTGGCCAGGTAGGCGGCGAACAGGTCCCTGATCTCGTCCGGCCCGGCCGCGACCAGGTCGAGCCGGACCACCACCGCCTCCGGGTGGTACTGCGCCACCAGGGCGCCGAGGTCACGCTCCCGGATCGCCTTGAGCTGCCGCTCGAAGAGCTCGTTCACCGCGACACCTTCCGCTGCGCCGCGAGCGTCGCGGCAACCACCACCAGCGCGGCCCCGATCAGGGCCGCCGCGTACCCGCCCGGATGCAGGATGAGCTGCTCGACCCCGACGCCGAAGGCCACCAGCGCCATCGCCAGCGGCAGGTGCGAGTAGACCCAGATCTGCCCGGCCGCCCGGGTGCGCAGCACGACCCGGCCGTCGAGACGGTCGAAGTACAGCGACCACACCACGACCGTCACGGCCACCCCCGCCGCGGCGATGAGCAGGGTGAGCGGGGTGAGCGCGTGGCCCTTCACGCCGAGCACGATGGCGGCCACCACCTCGCCGAGCACGATGACCACGAAGAGCCCGAACCGCTCCGGCAGGTGTTCCGACTGCGGCGGCAGCTCGCCCTGGTAGCGGCGAGACGCCAGCGGGGTGGCCAGGTCCACGACCATCGCCACCGCCCAGGCGGCGTACCGCGCCGGCCCGGTCAGCGCCAGCGAGAGCAGCCAGATGGCCGCGGCGGCCGAGAAGCCGGTGACGTAGCTGAGCGCCAGCCGCCTGGCCTGCGGCACGTGCCGCGAGACGCGCAGGTAGGCGACGATCAGCAGGAGCCGGACCGCGACGTAGGCCGCGGCGAACAACGCCGAGCGGTTCACCGGGTCGCCGAGGGCGGCGGCCATGAGCACGACGGCCAGCAACTGGGCGCCGACCAGCAGGCGGTGGCTGAGGTCGTCGGTGTCGAACCGGTTGGCGTAGAAGACGTAGCCCGCCCAGGCCCACCAGACGGGGACGAACAGGCCGAGGAAGCCGGTCAGGTCGTGCTCGCCGAGCAGGCCGGCGAGTTCGGCCACGGCGACGACGAAGACCAGGTCGTAGAGGAGTTCGAGCCAGGTGGCGCGGCGCTCGCCGGTGTCGAGCAGCCGTAATCTCGGGCGTTGCCACCCAGGGTGCGTGATTGCCATGTAAGCCTGTAATCACGCACCTGCGCGCTCTATTCCGGCGCTAGCCGAGGCTGAGGCAGGCCACCCTCGGCCCGGCGGTGCCGTCGGGCTTGGTGGGCTGGGCGTGGATCACCGCCGACTTCGGCGTCATGGCGCCGAGGCTCCAGGAGTGCTTGGCGGTGGCCTGGCCGGTGCCGGCCTCGTCGGTGGTGAGGTCGAGCCACACCTCGCTGGTGGCGTTGGCCTGGCCGTGGGTGTGCTGGAAGTGCGGTCCGGCGTCGTCGGGCTTGGCGCCGCAGGCGTTCGCGTGCAGGTGCGCGCCGTAGGTGCGCTGCGGCAGGAGGCCCTCGACGGTGAGCGAGGAGACCGTGCCGGTGGCCGTGGAGTCGACGGAGGCGCTGGCCCGGGCGCCCTCGGGGGCCAGGGCGCGGTCGTAGACGACCAGGTCGCCCCCGGCCAGCCGTACGCCGGAAGACGATCCGGGCTGTGCCGATCCGTTGTGCGCCGGACCAGTGTGCGCGGGCGCGTGCGCCGGGGTGCCGGAGACCGGCTGCTGGGCGGCGCACCCGGCGGCGAGCACCAGGACGGAGGTGAGGGTGAGCAGTCGCGGCGTTGTCACGCTGCCCACCCTAGTGACTACGCTCCGTGCTTCGCGGCGATACCGTCGATGATCTCGGCGAGCTGGTGGTCGAGCTCGGTGAGCCCCCCGGTGTCGTGCGTGGTGAGGACGAGATGGAGCTTTCGCCAGCGGATGTCGATGTCGGGATGGTGGTTCAGCCGTTCGGCCTCGACCGCGATCTCGTCGACGATCCGGATGGCGGTGGGGAAGTCCGGCGCCTCGATGGTGCGCCGGAGCTCGTTGTCATGCTGCGTCCACATGAGCCTATTTAAGCGCGCCCGCGCCGAGGCCCGACTGGATCTGCCGCTGGAAGATGATGTAGATGACCAGCACCGGGATGATCGCCAGGTTCATGGCGGCGAACAGGGCTGGCCAGTCGGCCTCGTACCCGGCGATGGTGGAGATGTCGGCGATGCCCTGGGTGATGACCCATTTCGAGCGGTCGGCCGGCACCAGCGCCAGCGGGAGCAGGTACTGGTTCCACTGCCCGAGCACGTTGAAGATGGTGATGCTGACCAGGCCCGGCTTGGCCATCGGCAGCATGACCTGGAAGAACGTGCGGGTGTGCGACGCGCCGTCGATCTTCGCCGCCTCGGCCACCGCCTCCGGCAGCGTGCGGAAGAACGCGGCCAGGAAGAAGACGGTGAACGGCAGCGAGTAGGCGATGTAGACGACGATCAGGCCCAGGTAGGAGTTGAGCAGCCCGACCTGCTTGACCACGAAGAACAGCGGGGTGATCGCCAGGAAGACCGGGAAGGCCATGCCCGAGACGAACAGGAAGTAGATCAGCTTGCTGCCGACGAACTTGTACCTCGCCAGGACGTAGGCGGCCATCGAGCCGAAGAGCATCGTGCCGAGGGTGCTGAAGAAGACCACGATGACCGTGTTGATCATGTACTGGCCGACGTGCGCCTTCTCCCAGGCGCGGGCCCAGTTGTCCCAGCGGATCTCGCCGGGCAGTTGCAGGGCGTCGCCGAAGATCTCGGTGTTGTCCTTGAAGGCGGCCAGGAAGGTCCACAGCAGCGGCAGGATGATCAGCAGCGCCCAGACGACCAGAGCGAGATGCGACAGGCCGTTGAACACACTCGGCTTGGGCTTGGAAGCACGCATTAGAGCTCGATCTTCTCGCGCCGGGTGACGCGCAGGGTCAGCACCGCGAAGGTGATCGTCAGGAAGAACAGGGCGACGCCCATGGCCGAGGCGTAGCCGACCTTGCTGTAGGAGAACGCGCTCTTGAAGATCTCGACCGGGAGCACGGTGGTGACCCCGTCGGGGCCGCCGGCGTCCAGGGTGAGCACCTGCACCAGCGCGAAGCAGTCGAAGGCGGCGATCCCCAGGTAGACCCAGCCGACCTGCACGGTGTCGCGCAGCAGCGGCAGGGTGATGCGGAAGAACAGGGTGAAGCGCCCGGCCCCGTCCAGCGCCGCCGCCTCGAAGTAGTCCTTCGGGATGGCCGCCATGCCGGCCGAGAAGAGCACCACGTAGAACCCGACCGCCTGCCAGACCATGACCGCGATCAGCGACCAGAGGGCCAGGTCCGGGTCGCTCATCCAGCCGACGGGCTCGCCGCCCAGCTTAATCAGCGCCCCGTTGATCACCCCGGCCTCGTCGGGCCGGTAGATCGCCTTCCACAGCACGCCGACGATGGCGACCGCGAGCACCTGGGGCGCGAAGAACACGACCTTGTAGAAGGTCGAGCCCCACACGCCCCGCATGCCCGCCCCGCGCGAGCCGCCCCCCAGGTTGAGCAGGAAGGCGAAGACCAGCGCGAGAGCGAGCACGACGAGCGGCATCACGAGCAGGACGATGCCGTGGGTCCGCAGGGCGTTCCAGAAGACCTCATCGTTGAAGAGCTTGGTGAAGTTCTCCAGCCCGACGAAAGCCGGGTTCGCCTGGTACCCGTTCCAGCTCGTCAGCGAGAGCTGAAAGGCCTGGATGTACGGGCTGATCACGAACACCACGTAGAGCGTCACGGGAACGACGAGGAATCCCGCGACGAAACCGTACTTGCGAAGCCGCTCCATCGTCGCTTACGCGTTCCGGGTCTGCTTGGCGATGGAGGAGTCGGCCTTGATCGCGTCGGCCTTCTTCTGGACCTTGTCGAGGTACTCGTCGACGGTCATCCGGCCGCCGAACAGGATGTTCTGCTGCGCCCAGGCGTAGTCGAACAGCTCCTTGTACCAGCCCTCGAAGCGGGCGCTGGTGATGACGTTCTGGCCCGCGGCGTCGGTCGCCTTGGCCGCCGACTGCAGGCCCGGGGGCAGGTCGACGCCCTCGGCCGAGCCGTTGACGATGGTGAGGTTCTTGGTCTTCTCGACGAAGCCCTTCGCACCCTCCTTGGAGAGCATGACGCGCAGGTACTCGAGGCCCGCCTGCGGGTTCTTGCCCTTGGCCGCGACGAAGAAGACCTCGCCGGAGCCGACCTGGATGGCGCCGTACGGCATGGCGTCAGAAGCGGTGACGCTCGGGAACGGCGCGATGGCGTACTCGAAGGTCGCCGGCTTGTCCTTGGCCATCTCGTTCTCGAGCCAGGAGCCGGTCGGGTAGAACAGGAACTTGTCCTGCAGGTGCTTGATCTGCGTCTGGGTGTGGTCCAGGCCCAGGTAGGACTTGTCGGAGTACTTGGTGAAGATGTCCAGCCAGGCGGTCACGGACGCCTTGAAGGCCTCGGACTTCCAGGCGTTGTCGACGAGGTTGTCGATGTCGATGATGACCTGGTTGCCGCCGATCTTGGCAGCGGTGTAGAGCATGTTCCAGAGCTGGTAGTACGGGCCCTTCTGGCCCGGGTAGGCGAACAGGTGCATGCCCTCGGCCTTGGCCTTCTCGCCGAGCGCGGTGAACTCCTCCCAGGTGGTGGGCAGGGCCCAGCCCTTGGACTCGAAGAGCTTGGCGTTGTACCAGAGGGCGCGCTGGGACACGATGTAGTTGAGCGTCATGTCCTTGCCGTTGAGCTTGCCCTCCTCCAGCGCGGCCGGCGTGACGGTGTCGCGCACCTTCTTGCCCGGGTCGTCGTAGGAGGGGGCGTCCCACAGCGCGGTGAGCTCGGCCACGTGGCCCTCGGCGGCGAGCGCGGCCACGTCCATGGCCTCGGGGCCGGAGTTGTTGACCACGTCGGGAGCGTCGCCGGCCAGGAAGCGCGGGCGCAGCATGGTGCCGACGTTCTGGGTGCCGGTGTGCTTGACCTGGACGCCCGGGAACGCCTTGGTGAACATCGGCTCGTGGACGCCGGTCGCGTACTCGTCCTTGAAGCCACCGGTGAAGATGACGACCTCAAGGCCCTTCTTGGCGTCGACGGCGAAGGGGTTCTTGGGGTCGAAGGCAGCGCTGGAGGCCGCCGCGGGCGCGGAGGCCGACGGGCCGGCCGCGGTGCCGCCGCCGGTGGCGCAGGCGGACAGCAGGCCCGCGCCGGGGCCGACGACGACGGCGGTCAGGCCGATCCGGCGCAGCAACTGGCGCCGGGTGATCTCTCCCGGGTGGGTCATTCGGGGCTCCCGTGACGTGGATCAAATAGGAAAGTTTCCTAATCGTTTGCCCGAACGTAGGAGGTGCGCCGGGAGGCGTCAAGTGGGTGCAATCTAGCCGTGACCTACCGGGTTCCGAAATGCGATCGAGTCTCGGCGAAGGCCCGGTCGGTGCCCTCCAGCGCCTGCCGTACATCGTCCTCGGTGTGAGCTGCGGACATGAACCAGTTGTGCCACGGATGCAGGTACACGCCGTGCCGCAGGCAGGCGTCGCTCCAGTGCAGCGCGACCGAGAGATCGGCGTCGCCGGCGAAGCTCAGCCACGGGATCGTGACCGGGCCGGTCTGGTTCACCTCGAAGCCGTGCGCCTTCGCCTGCTCCTGCAGCCCGGCGCGCAGCAGCGTGCCCGCGCGCTCCATCGCGGCGATCCCGTCCTCGTCGCGCAACGTCTCGATGGTGGCCTTGGCCGCCGCCATCGCGACCGCCGAGAACCAGAACGACCCGGTGGTGTAGAGCGTCTGCGCGGCGCCGCGCAGCGCGTCGGTCCCGGTCACCGCGGCGATCGGGTAGCCGTTGGCCATCGCCTTCGACCAGGCCGTCAGGTCGGGGCGCACGCCGTACGGCTCCCACGAGCCGCGCAGGTCGATGCGGAAGCCGGCGCGCACGTCGTCGATCACCAGCGCGGCGCCGATCCGGTCGGCCAGGGCCCTGGCCCCGCGGGCGAACTCCGGCTCGGCCAGCTCCTGGTCCTCGAAGGAGTCGTGCTTGAACGGGGTGACGATGATCGCCGCGACCTGGCCGTCGTGCTCGGCGGCGGCGGCCTCCAGGCTCGCGAGGGAGTTGTAGGTGAACTCGACCAGATCGGCGCGCTCGTTCGGGGTCGTGCCCGCCGGGGACGGCGTGCACCACGGGTCGGCGCCGTGGTAGGCGCCGTGCGCCATGAGCACCTTGGGCCGGCCGGTGGCCGCGCGGGCGACCATCAGCGCCTGGGTGGTGGCGTCGGTGCCGTTCTTGGAGAACATCGCCCAGTCGGCGCTGGGCACGGTGTCCACCAGCAGCTCGGCCAGCTCCACCATGATCTCGCCGGGGCCGTTGAGCGTGTCGCCCTTGGCGGCCTGGCGGCGGGCGGCCTCCTCGACCCTGGGGTGGTGGTGACCCAGCACGATCGGGCCCCAGGAGCACATGAAGTCGATGTACTCGCGGCCGTCGGCGTCGGTCTGGCGGCAGCCGCGGGCGCTGTCGAAGAACTGCGGGTAGCCGGGGGCGAAGATGGCCGCGTTCAGGTGACCGTACATGCCGCCGGGGACCACCTTCTGGGCCCGGGCGCGGAGGTCGGCGTCTGTCATCGGAGCTGCTCCAGAAGGGTGTCGAGGTCGGTGAGCCCGGCGTCGGAGCCGAGGCCGGTGGCGACCGAGGCCGCCGCGGCGGTGCCCCAGGCGGCGGCGGTCAGCACGTCGTGGCCGTGCAGCAGCCCGGTCAGGAAGCCCGCGCAGTAGGCGTCCCCGCAGCCGGTGGTGTCCACGACGTCGACCTTCCGGGCCGGGACGCGGGTGGCGCCGGCCTCGGTCACGACCAGGCTGCCCTGCTCGCCGAGGGTGACCAGCACGCCGCGCGGGCCGTCGGCCAGCAGCGCCTCCGCGGCCTGCTCCGGGCTCGCCGCGCCGGTCATCGCCATCGCCTGCGACTCGTTGGGCAGCACGTAGTCCACGTGCGGCAGGAAGGCGCGGGCCATGCCCAGCAGGTCGGGCAACTCCGAGAGCAGGTCCATGGTGACGATCGTCCCGGCCGCCCGGATCTCGTCCAGGAGCGCGAAGAAGGCCGGGTCGCCCAGGCCGAAGGTGACGTCCACGCCGCCCAGATGCACCGCGCGGGCCGAGCGCAACACGCCCGGATCGACGTCGGCCATGGTCACCGACAGGTTGGCGCCCGGAGTGTGGAAGCTGGGCCGGCCGCCGTCGGGGCGGATCGGCAGGATCGAGGCGGCGGTCTGCTCGCCGGTACGGCGGCGCAGCCCGGACACGTCGACGCCGTGCCTGGACATGATCATGAGAAGGAAGTCGCCGAGCTCGTCGTCGCCGATGGCGCCGAGGCTGACGACCCGGTTGCCGAGCCGGACGAGATCCACGGCGGTCCCGGCGGCGGAACCCGCCGCGGTGAGCCGGATCTGGTCGACCAGCACGGTGTCCTGCCCGTCGGGCAGGTGCGAGACCGGCCTGGTCAGGATGTCCACGATGTGCACGCCGAGGGTGACGACCGTCATGTCAGTTTAGTAGACAGACGTCCGACTAAAAAGTCAATAGACTGTTCCCATGCCGAAGATCGTGGACCACGACGAGCGCCGACACGACGTGCTGAACGCCGCCCGCCGGGTGATCGTGCGGGACGGCATCGACGCCGCCACCAGCCGCGCCATCGCCCGCGAGGCGGGGCTGTCCAACGGCGTCCTGTCGCACTACTTCGCCGACAAGGACACGATCCTGCTCGACGCGCTGCGCGAGTCCCACCGCCGCATCCGCGAGCGGCTCCTGGCCAAGGTCGAGGGCCTCGGCGGGCTCGCCGCGCTGCGCGAGGTGCTGCTCGACAACCTGCCCCTCGACGAGGAGCGGCACCGCGAGACCCGGCTGGAGGTGAGCTTCTGGAGCCGCAGCCTGGCCTCCCCCGACCTGGCCGAGATGCAGCGGCAGGAGACCGACGAGCTCCGCTCCGCCGTACGCGACCTGCTGGAGCAGGCCCGCGCGGCGGGCGAGATCCGCGCGGACGTCGACCTCGACGACGCCGCCCGACTCCTGCTCGCCCTGGTGGACGGGCTCAGCCTGCACCTGCTTCTCTACCCGGACGGGGTGTCGCCGGACGACCTCGAACGGCTCATGCTGGCCGCGATCGAAAGGCTCGAACCATGACCCGGTGCGCCGAGGCGCGGCAGACCATCTGCGAGTACGGCAGGCGGGCGGTGGAGCTCGGACTGGTGCTCGGCACGTCCGGCAACCTGAGCGTCCGGACCGGCGACCTGGTGGCGGTCACCCCGGCCGGGGTCGCGCTCGACGCCCTCACGCCCGAGATGTGCCCCGTGGTGGACCTAGACGGCTACCTGGTGGAGGGCGAGCTCCAGCCCTCGTCGGAGACGCCGCTGCACCTGGCGATCTACCACAGCACCTTCGCCCAGGCGGTCTGCCACACGCACTCCACCTTCGCCACCGTGGTCGCGACGACCAGGACCGAACTGCCCGCGGTGCACTACAACGCGCTGCAGCTCGGCGGGACCGTCCGGGTCGCCGAGTACGCCACCTACGGCACCCCGGAACTGGCCGAGCACGTCAGGGTGGCCATGGAGGGCAAGAGCGCCGCCCTGATGGCCAACCACGGCGGGGTGACCATCGGGGTGACGCTCGCCCAGGCCTTCGAGGCGAGCCGGCTGCTGGAGTGGTTGTGCGAGGTGTACGTGCGGGGGCTGGGCGTCGGGGAGCCGGTCGTGCTCACGCCGGAGCAGCTCGACGCGGTGGTCGAGCGGTCGCTCAACCCGCCGGTCTTTCCGCGGCGCTGAGGCCGGCCTGCTCGGGGTCGTCGGTCCAGGACATCGCGGCGATGCGCCAGCCCTGCGGGGTCTTGAGGAACTGCATGCTCTTCGTGCCCGCGCCGGTGAAGGGGACGCCGTCGCGGACGCCCCGCTTGGTGTAGCGGCCCAGGCGCTGGGCCACGTCGCCGAAGATCACCGTGTGTTCCTCGGTCTCCGCCTCGGTGAAGTCCGTCAGCTCGCCCGAGGTCAGCAGGGCCTGGCGGGGGCGGATGAACGCCTCCAGGTCGTGCAGGGCCTGGCGGGGGCCGCCCTGGACGATCACGCCGCCCGGGACGAACAGGTCGTGGATGGCGGCGAGGTCGGGGACGCGGCCGCCGGCGTTGCCGAACAGGCGGTAGAAGGCGGCGGTCAGCTCGTCGATCTCCCCCTTGTCCCGCCCGGCCTCCGGGGTCAGCGTGGTGCGGGGCTCGGTGGTGCGGGGCTCGGTGGTGCGCGCCTGCCACTCTTCGGCGAGGAGCGACCACAGCTCGATGTCGGCGCGCGGTCCGCCGCCCGCGCCGGGCACCGCCTGCCGCAGCACCCCGTCCAGGCGCATCCCCAGCCGCTTGGCCACCGCGATGCTGCGGGCGTTGGCCGGCAACGTCCGCCACTCGACCCGCGCGATCCCCCGCTCCCCCACCGCCCAGCCGACGACCCGCTCCACCGCCCGGGTGATCAGCCCACGCCCCTGCGCCCCCGGCTCCAGCCAGCACCCCACCTCGCACACCCCGCGCGCGGCGTCGAAGGACGCGAACATCACCCCGCCCACCAGCACCCCGCCGAGCCAGATCCCCCAGATCCCGCCCCCGTCCCGCGCCCGCAGGTCCGCGTACCGCTGCAGCACCTGCCGGGCCTGCTCCAGATCGGAGGCGACGAACGACGCGGGCACCCAAGGCGCGATGTGCTCCCGGGCCCGGTCGAGGTGGGCGAGGAACTCCTCAGCCCGCCACGGCTCCAGCTCCCGCAGTTCCGCCTCGGCCGTCAGGGACACAGCGAGCATGGCACTCCTCCGCAACGTGCATAACAAACGTTCGGTATGTACGCTAACAGGCCATGAGCCCCGCCCGCACCGATCACGACGCCCGCCGGCACGACGTCTCCGAGGCCGTCTGGCAGGTGCTCGCCGAGCACGGCTTCGCCGGCCTCACCCTGCGGGCCGTCGCCTCCGCGATGGGCGCCTCGACCGGGCTGGTCACGCACTACTTCAGCGGCAAGCAGGCCCTCGTCGCCCACGCCCTGGACATCCTCGAAGCCCGCACCCAGGCCCGGCCCCGCCTGCCGTACCCCTCTCCGGGCCTGGCCACGCTGCGCGCGCAGGTGCTCAACATGCTGCCGCTCACCCCGGAGGGCGTGACGATCAACCGGGTGTGGGTCTGCTCCTGGGACATGGCGCTGGCCGACCCCGCCCTCTACGCCGCGCAGACCGCCCGTTACGAGCGCATCCGCGCCGACCTGCGCACCGCCGTCGAGGACGCGCGACGCCTCGGCGAGCTGCCCGCCACCGCCGACCCCGCCGACCTGGCCGCCACCGTCCTGTCCTTCACCCACGGCCTGGTGGTGCAGGCCCTCTTCGACCCGGCGTCCTTCCCACCCGACCGCCAACGCGACCTGGCGGAGAACTTCCTGGCCACCGTACGGCTCAGCGCCCGAGCGTGACCGACTCGATCCGTTCCATGTGCTGCTCGCCCCACTCGCCCAGCGGGCCCAGGGCGGTGTTGAGTGACTGGCCGAAGTCGGTGAGGGAGTACTCCACCTTCGGCGGGACCTGGTGGTAGACCTCGCGGTGCACCAGGCCGCTGGCCTCCATCTCGCGCAGTTGCAGGATGAGCACCCGCTCGCTGATCCCGGGGACCGCGCGCCTGAGCTCGCCGAAGCGGACGGGGCCCTCGTGCAGGGCGAAGAGGATGAGGCCCTTCCATTTGCCGCCCATGACGGCGATGGCGGCGTCGAGGCCACAGGTGAACGACCGGTTCGTCATGCTTGTCACACTAACAAAATGGTCAGTACCTGAGAAAATAGTCGGTACTTGCTGTTCCACCAGTGAGGCGAGCAGCATGGATCGCACGAGGCCTCGACCCTGATGAGATCCTGCGACTGGAGCAGAACATGGCTGACCAATCCCGCACGCCGGTGACCGTGATCGGGCTGGGCTCGATGGGGGCGGCGCTGGCCGAGGCCTTCCTGGCGGCGGGCCATCCGACCACCGTGTGGAACCGGACCGCGCACAAAGCGGACGCGCTGGTGGCCAAGGGCGCGGTCCGGGCGGTGAGCGTCGAGGAGGCGGTGTCCGCGAGCCCGTTGATCGTCACCGTGCTGACCACGTTCGACGACACGCGGCAGGTCCTGGCCCCGGCCGCCGCCGCGTTGCGCGGCCGGGACCTGGTCACGCTGAACAGCGGCTCCCCCGCCGGCGCCCGCGGGACTGCCGCGTGGGCCGAGAAGCAGGGGGCGCGGTTCCTGGCGGGGGCGGTCAAGAACGTCCCGTCCGCGGTCGGCGCGCCCGACACGTTGCTCTACTACAGCGGCGAGCACGCGGTCTTCGCCGAGCACGAGCGCACGCTGGCGGTGCTCGGCGGCGACACCGTCCATCTCGGCGACGAGCCCGACCTGGCCGCGCTCTACGAGATGGCCGTCGGCGCCACGCTGCTGCCCGCGCTGGTCGGCTTCTTCCAGGGCGCCGCGGCGCTAAGGTCGCGCGGGCTGACGGCCGCGTCGATGGTGCGCTTCTCCGGCAAGTGGCTGGACATGATCAAGTCATTGCTGCCGGTGTACGCCGACGAGATCGACCGCGGCGACTACTCCGCCGCGGCCTCCTCGGTCGGCCTCTTCCTGGCCGGCGCCGCGCACGACCAGGAGCTGGCCGAGGAGACCGGCGTCGACGCCGCGTGGCTCGCTCCCCTGTACGACCTGCTCCGGCGGGCCGAGGAGGCGGGACACGGCGAGCACAGCATCGCGGCGCTGGCCGAGGTCCTGCGCGAGCCGGGCCGGGCGGCCTGACGCCCCCGGCCCGCCGGTCAGTCGCAGAAGACCTCTCGGACGAGGTTGTCGACCAGCTTCTGGAAGTCCTTCGCCGGGCCACGCGTGGCCTCGTCCACCCAGGTCACCGAGCCGGTCACCGTCCTGGCGCCGTCGGGCGAGCTGTACATCAGCGCCCCGTAGCCGTGGGGCGGGCTGCCCTTGTGCTCGTAGACGGTGCCGCAGCCCGGGCCCAGGTCCGTGGCGAAGACGCCGAGGCCGTACTTGAGCGGGCCGTACGGCTGGCGCATCTCGGCCAGCAGGCCGGCGGGCAGCAGCCGGCCGCTGTTGAGCGCGGAGAAGAACGTCTGGAGGTCTCGCGTGGTCGAGATCAGGTCCCCGGCGCCGGCCAGCAACGAGGGGTTCTGCCGGGAGATGTCGACCGTCGTCCACTTGCCGGCGGCGTCCTGGTAGCGGTAGTAGCCGTGGGCGTGCGGCCCGGGGAGCTGCGAGCGGGTTCCGGGGACGACCGTGCCCGTCATCCGGAGCGGCCGCAGGATCCTGCGGTGCATCTCCTCGGCGTAGGAGCGGCCGGTGACCCGCTCGATCAGCAGCAGGGCGACGGTGTAGTTGGTGTTGGAGTAGCTTTGGCCGGCGCCCGGCTCGAAGCGGGCGGGCTTGGACAGGGCCAGCCGTACCAGCTCTTCAGGACGGTAGTCGCGGAAGCGGATCGGCAGCCATTCGTCGCCGTTGGCGATGATGCCCGGCTCGAGGGTGCCGTCGGCGGTGAACTCGCCGGTGTAGTTGAACAACCCGCTGGTGTGCTGCAGCAACATCCGCACGGTGATCCGCCGGTCGAAGCCGTAGCCGGGCAGGTGGTCGGCCACCGGGTCGTCCAGCCGGAGCTTCCCCTCGGCCGCCAGTTGCAGCACCAGGGTCGCGGTGAAGGGCTTGACGACGCTGCCCGTCCAGAAGCTCCCGTTGGTCGGCGGCTTGGCGGCCTGGCCGAGCTTGCGCACCCCGGCGCTGCTCGTCCACTCACCGTCCTCGTCACGCACGCGGAGCTGCACACCGGTGAAGCCGGCGTCGATGAACGCCTGCATGGCCGTACGCAACTCAGGACGGTCCGGCGTGGCGGCGCTCGCGCCGGTGGCGGCCGGGCCGGCCACCAGCGCGGCGGCCAGGACGGCGACGGCCGACCGGCGCAGGGCCTTCGCCGCTCGGGGGGACTGGGTGCTCATGGTTCCTCGCCTTTCGGTGGATGTGGACAATCGGGGGTCAGCCGGCGATGCCGGGGGATGGCGTGCTCGGCGCCCTGGCTGGTCTCCTCCCAGCCCGCCCAGACCTCCCTCCGGCGGCGGGAGCGGTCGAAGGCCAGGTCGTAGACCATGCTTCCGAGCAGCAGCGGCGGCTCGGGGCTGTCGACCAGCTCCAGCAGCGCCTTCGCGGCCGGCGGGGGTCGCTGTCGATCGAGCCCCGGCCCACTGCGCGGCCGGCTCGGCCCGCAGCGGGCCGTACGGCTCCGCCGGGGTGGTCGTGGTCATGCCGGTGCGGAGGTCGGTCCAGCAGCCGCGCGGCTGGACGATGCCGACCTTCACCCCGGAGGCGGCCGCCTCCATCCGGACCCGCGCCTCGGCCTCGGTGAACTAGGCGGCGTCGAGGGCAGCGGTGATCTTGCGGGTCATCTCGGCCGCGGTCGGGCTGGGCTCGCCCCGGTGAGCGCGGGCCGCGGCGTCCACGGCGAGCAGGACGGTGTGCCGGAAGTCGCCGGCCGCGTCCGGGTCCTGCGCGGTGAGCAGGGCCATGGAGGCGGTCAGGGCGGGCAGGACGTGGTCGGCCATCGCGGCCACGGTCTTGCCTTCGAGCTGCACGCCCGGCTTCTTCTCGGCCAGCACGTGCCCGACCGGGCCGGTCGCCGCGTACAGGGCGAGCGAGCCGGCGGTGGCGGACTTGTGCGGCGCACCGGCGGCGTCGGCGGCCGCCAGCAGCGAGACGGCGCCGTAGGCGGCGGTGCGGAGGGTCAGCTTGTCCTGGGTGGTGAGGGAGAGGGACATGGTGGTGAGCTCCTGTTTTCCGGTGGTGAACTTCGATGGGTCTACGATCGCGGGCTGCGCTGATACGGGACCGTCGCCGGCCTGACGCGGGCCTTGACACCGGCCCGCCCGCCGAGCCGGTGGGCCGTCTTTCAGTGGCTTGCGGCCGGGACCGGCTGCTGCCGGGCGGCCGGAGGCGCGGCTCCCGGGCGATCGCCGCCAGCGACGGGTCGGCCACCGCGGCGGCCACCGACCGGCGAGCCTCCTCCGGCGCCGAGGCCGGCAGGCCGGGCCGGTACGGCACAGCAGCGGCAAGGCCGGATCGCGCGACACCGCGTTAAGCGCTGACTTAACGCCAGAAGCGAGACGTCAGCCGGGTCCGTTCCAGCGTCTGATGACCCTCAGCTCCACGGCCTGCTGCCCCCGTCCCCGTCCGGGGGAAGCGTGACCAGATGAACGGCCGGCCGTTACTGTCCGGATGTGGACACCCGCACGCCGTAAACCGCCTCCTCGAACCGGGCGTCCCACCAGTCCCAGCCGTGTCGAGGAGAACACCATGGGCTACCCCCACCCCCCGCACGACCCCTACGGCCAGCAGCCCACCGGCCCCCACCAGCCGCCCGGGTACCCACCCCAGCCCGCCGCCCACCTGCCCAGCTACGGGCCACAGCCCGGCGTCTCCCCCTACGGCTACCAGCAGCCCGCTCCCCCACCCCCGCCGCCGCCTCCGCCGCGCCGGAGCAACCTGCCGCTGATTCTGATCCTCGCCATCGGGTTACCTCTGGTCCTGCTGGGCGGCTGCACGGCGCTGGTGTTCTCCGTCGGCGACGACGCCGCCCTCCCCGCCCGCGAGCGGATCGAGCCGTCCGCCGCCATGACCGCCGGCCCAACGGCCACCACCGAAGCCCAGCCCCCATCCGTCGACCACCAGGCTGCCCCGGAAACCAACCGAGGGGAGCCAGAGCCGGAGCCCGCCGACGAGCAGCCGTCCGCGGTTCCGGTGGGCCGGCCACTCACCCTGGAGGGCCTCGACCCCGCCCTCAAGGTGGAGGTCCAGGTCGTCAAGGTCTTCGACCCAGCCACCCCCGACAACTTGTTCATGAAACCGAGCGCCGGCAACCGGTTCGTGGCCGTCGAGGTGACCCTGACCAACGCCGGCCAGGCCGCCTACCGCGACTCCCCCTCCATAGGATCGACCCTCATCGACACCGAGGGCCGCCAGTACCGTTCCACTTTCGCCACCGTCCGCGAGGCCCAGGGTTTCGGCGGCCTCGTCTCCATGACCGGCACCGACACCCGCCGAGGCGCCCTCGTCTTCGAGGTCCCGGACGGCGTCCGCCTGGCGAAGTTCCAACTGGGCCTGGACAGCGGCCTGGCCCCTCAGCGGGGCGAGTGGCTGCTGAACTAGCGGCCTAGGACACGGGATCGGCCCGGGTCAGCCCGACGAGCCCGCTCGCCGGCCCAGGAGGAAAGGTCACCGAATCCCCGATGCTCAGCCTTCCGGGGAACCTCTCGACGCCGCCCAACACTCGGGAGACCCCGGCAAGGGGTGTGGGGGAGCTCGGCTCCCCCACACGCACAGCCCGAGCGGGCAAGCGCGAGGACGACGCAGTTACCCCAGGGCAGCAAGCTCCGCCAGCCCGAGAGGAAGCCCCCCGGACCCGGCGATCCGGTCGTGGAACTCCTTCAGGCTGCCCTTGAACGACTCCCGGATCCGGTCGATCTCCAGTGCCCCGGTGAGGTAGGAGGGCGCCTGGGTGGGCCAGGCGCAGTAGCGGTTGACCTCGCCGCGGGCGGTCTCGGGCGAGAGTGCCGACTTGGTGGCCATGAAGGTCTCGGCCTCCTCGATGGACATGTCCTCGCAGTGCAGGGCGGTGTCCACGACGATGCGTGCGGCGCGGAAGATGCGGCCGTCGAGGAAGGCGAGTTCGGTGGCGGGCGTGTCGAAGTAGCCCTGCTCGTGGACCATCTTCTCGACGTAGAGGCCCCAGCCCTCGGTGAAGTACGGCGTGCGGAAGACCTTGCGCACGGTACGGGGGTTGCCGGCCATGTAGGACAGGTGCCAGTGGTGCCCGGGGTAGGCTTCGTGGACGGCGATGTCGGGCATGCCGGCGCGGTAGTTGCTGCGCAGCCGCTGGCGGACCTGCTCGGGGGTGAAGGTGTCCGGGGTGTAGGGCACGAAGAAGTACCCGGTCCGGGAGGAGCTGAGCGGCGGCGGGGCGATGTAGTGCGCGACGGCGAGGATGGGCCGGTTGTACTCGGCCGAGGGCAGGACGACGCACTCCTCGCCCTCGGGGAAGGTGACCAGGTCGCGGGAGCGGACGAACTCGCGGGCTCGCTGGGTCTCGGCGTCGTACTCGGCGCGCATGGCTTCGAGGGTGGGCGGGTGGTCGTCCATGAGGGTCTCGAGCGCGGCCCGCCAGCCGTCGGAGGTGCCGAGGCGCCGGGAGACCTCGGTCATCTGGGCGTCGAGGAGGTTCCACTGCTCGATGCCGCGGGCGTGGAGTTCGGCCGCGCCGTACGAGAGCATCTCGCGCTCGCGCAGCAGGGTGGAGTAGAGCTTCTCGCCCATGCGCCAGGAGCCGCCGGCGCGGAAGCCTTCGAGGAAGGTGACGAAGTCGTCGAAGGCGGCGGCGGCCGGTTCGGCGGCTTCGGCCAGGCGGGCGCGGAGGTTCTCGTCGCGGACCATGCCGGGGATGGTGCGGGTGAGCAGGCCGCGGGCCGTACGGGCCTGGCCGAGGGCGCGCTGGACCATGAGGTCGGCGGTCAGGTCGGGGTCCAGGTTGGTACGGCAGGCGTCCAGCACCCCTGGCACTTCGGCGAGCTGCGAGATGGCGGCGGCGACCAGGGCGGACTCCTCCGACAGGGCCCGCTGGAACGGCACGAAGAGGGAGGAGAAGATCGCGCCGAGGTAGCCGGTGGGGTCGCGCCGCCACCAGGGCCAGTCGGCGAGGGCGAGTTCGCCGCGTAGGTGAGACATGACGAGCCCGCGGTCGATCCGGTCGTCGAGGCTGCCGCCTTCGACGGCGGAGAGCCGGGCGAGCCAGGAGGCCTGTTCCCGTTCGTAGGCCTCGAGTCCGGCGGCCGAGAAGTCTCCCAGCGTGTGCTCGTGGCCGGGCGCGCCGAGCAGGGTCGCGGAGATCGGATTATGTGCGAAGTACCAGGTGAGAAACTCGTCCACATTTGCACCATATCCTGGTGCGATGGCACTCCAGATCACCGGCGCGCTGGGCGAACCCGACCTGATCCGCCTCCCGTGGCACCTGCCGCTCGCCGAGTGGCCGGAGCACCACCTGGTGGATCTCCCCCGCGGCATCTCCCGGCACGTGGTGCGGTTCGCGCGCGTGGGCGGCAAGGTCTACGCGATCAAGGAGATCAGCGAGCGGTACGCCAAGCGCGAGTACGGCCTGCTGTGGGACCTGGCCCGGCTGGACGCCCCGGCCGTGGAGCCGGTGGCGTACGTGACCGGCCGCGACGAGGGTCTGGACGCGGCGCTGATCACGCGCCACCTGCAGTTCTCGCTCCCCTACCGCGCGGTGATGTCGGGGACGTTGCGTCCCGACACGCTCACCAGGCTGCTCGACGCGCTCGCAGTGCTGCTGGTCCGGCTGCACCTGGTCGGCTTCTACTGGGGCGACTGCTCGCTGTCGAACACGCTCTTCCGCCGCGACGCCGGGGCGTTCGCCGCCTACCTCGTCGACGCCGAGACCGGCGAGGAGCACCCGATGATCAGCGAGGGCCAGCGCCTGCACGACATCGAGATCGCGCACCTCAACATCTTCGGCGAGATGTCCGACCTGGAGGCGGGCGGCCTGCTGCACAAGGACGTGGACCCGCTGGAGACGGCCGAGGACATCGTCAACCGCTACCACCGGCTGTGGGCCGAGCTCACCTCCGACGAGATCATCGAGGAGGTGGACTGGCACAAGGTGGAGCAGCGCATCCGCCGCCTCAACCTGCTCGGTTTCGACGTGGCCGAGATGATGGTCCGCCGCAAGGTCGGAACCGGCCGGCTGATCGTGCGGCCGAAGGTGGTCGACGCCGGGCACCACCAGCGCCGCCTGCTGCGCCTGACCGGCCTGGACACCGAGGAGAACCAGGCCCGCCGGCTGCTCAACGACCTGGACGGCTTCCGGGTGGCCAAGGGGCTGCGGCACGAGGACGAGGCGGTCGTGGCGCACCGCTGGCTGGCGGAGATCTTCCAGCCGGCCATCACCGCGGTCCCCGACGAGCTGCGCCGCAAGCTCGACCACGCGCAGCTCTTCCACGAGGTGCTCGACCACCGGTGGTACCTGTCGGAGGAGGCGGGCGCGGACGTCGGACTCGACGCCGCCGTCAAGTCGTACGTGGCCAACGTGCTGGTCCACAAGCCCGACGAAAAGGCCCTGCTGCCCGAGGAATAACTCCCGTCCCAAAAAGACGATTTATCAACATAGATAGCAACTGGTTGGTCATTCTTGGCATCCGGGGCTAGAAACCCTCTCCCCCGGGACATGACGGGCCGCCGGGCCGCCTCGCGATCACGCCGAGCGCTCCTACGCTGACCCGGTGCTTGGACTAGACGACTGCCTCTCCGAGGTGATGGCCATCCCGGGTGCCATCGACGCGCTCGTTCTCGATCACAACAGCGGCATGGCCGTGGCCGCCGGCGGATCAGGCACCGACCCCGAATACTCCGCCGCCGCGCTGAGCGAGACGCTGCGCGTGATGACGGACGGCATAGCCCAGACCTCCTCCGGCGGCACGGTCCGGATCGAGGACATGATCGTGGTGAGCGACCGCGGCTACCACCTCTTCCGCCCGCTGGAGACCCGCTTCGACGGGCCTCTGGTCATCTATGTCCACCTTGACCTGGAGCGATCCAACCTCGCCCTGGCCCGGCACCTGCTGCACTCGATCTCCTCGCGGCTGGACATGTAGCCCATGCCCGCGCTCGACAGCCTCCTGTCCGGACTGGCCCTCGAACGCGCCACCGGCGCGTTACGGGTCGGCCGGCTCGGCACGGTCTTCCTCAGCGACGGCCGGGTGACCTACATCGAGTGCTCCGCCTCGACCCGGCTGGAGGACGTGCTCACCGCCGACGGCCGGGTCACCGAGAACGCGTTGCGCCGCGCCCACAAGGACGGGGCCGCCTCGCTGGTCGAGCAGGGCCTGCTCACCCGGGCCGAACTGCAGTACTGCGCGCTGATCAGCACGATGGACGCCGCCTTCTTCCTGCTGCCGGCCAGGAGCGCGCGTCCCCGGTTCGTGCCCGGCGAACGGCACTGGCTGGGACCGCAATGGTATTTCGAGGTGGCCGGGCTCGTGCGCGAGTGCGGCCGGAGGAGGGCGGAGTTGGAGCGGGCCTGGTCCTCGACGGAGCTGGACAACGTCCCGGTGGTGCCCGTGCGGCGCCTGCCAGGGGATCGTGTCGTGCTCACCTCCCTGCAGTGGGAGCTCCTCGTGCAGGCCGATCGCGAGGCGACCCCGCTCGATCTGGCCCGGCGGCTCGGGCGCCCGGCCTACACGGTGCTGCTGGCCGTACGGCAACTGGCGGCCGCGGGGCTGCTGGTGCGGGTGGCGCCGGTGGCCGAACGGCCGTCGTTGCCGCGGCGGATCAAGACCGAACTGCCCGCCGAACCGGCGCAGCCGTACGAGCCGACCGACCTCGACGTGCTCCTGCGGCTCAGGAAGGCGTTGGAGGAGCTGGCGTGAGGATCCTCACCCGCAGAAGGAGGAGGCCGTCCATGGAGCTGCAAGAGGAGGTGCTCAAGGAGATGATCCTGCTCCGCGAGCGCACGCCGGACGTCACCGGGAGCATCGCGTGCACGGTCGACGGCATGACCATCGCCTGCGAGCCCGAGTGGGACGGCGCCGAGCAGACCGCGGCGCTCTCCTCGGCGCTGCTGGCCCTCAGCCGGCGGATGACCACCCTCGTCGGCAAGGGCGCCCTGGAGGAGACGCTGGTCTCCGGGAGCGCCGGCTACGCCGCGTTCTACGCGGCGGGCCCCACGATCGTCCTCGCAGTCGTCGCCGATCCGGGGGCCAACCTCGGTCTGCTGCGGCTGGAGGGCCGGAAAGCGGCGGCGAAACTGGCCGCCATCGCATCACGATCTGGAGGTAAGTGATGGCAGGCATGGACGTCTCCCTCAAGGAGATGATGGCCATCGACGGCGCGCTCGGCGCGGCGGTGGTCGACTACGGCAGCGGCATGGCCCTCGGCGTGCTGGGCGGCTCCAAGGAGCTCGACCTGCAGGTGGCGGCGGCGGGCAACACCGAGGTCGTCAAGGCCAAGATGCGGACGATCGACACGCTGGGCCTGAAGGACCACATCGAGGACATCCTCATCACGCTCGGCACGCACTACCACATCATCCGGCCGATGACCGGCCGCGGCGGCAAGGGCCTGTTCCTCTACCTCGCACTGGACCGCAACCGCGCCAACCTGGCGCTCGCGCGGCACCAGTTGCGGGGCATCGAGGAGAAGCTCGAGGTCTGAGCGCCCGTACGGCGGAGCCGCCCGGCCCGCGGGCGGCACCGCCGCGACCCCCGCTCTAGGCGGCGGTGAGCCGGGTGATCTCGGTGACGATCCGCTCCCAGAGCGGCCGGGGCAGATCGTGCCCCATGCCGGGAAAAGTGACCAGGCGGGCGCCGGGGATGGCCTCGGCGGTCGCCTGGCCCCCGGCGAGCTGGATCAGCGGATCCTGCTCGCCGTGCAGGACCAGGGTGGGCACGTCGAGCTTGGCCAGCCGTTCGGTACGGTCGCCCGAGGCGAGGATGGCGGCGAGCTGGCGGCTGACGCCGGCCGGGTCGTGGCCGCGGTCGAAGCTGAGGCCGGCGCGGCGGGCGATGCGCTCGGCGTCCAGCCCGAAGCCCGGCGAGCCCAGGACCTTCCAGGCCGTCAGGGCTCCGGCGATCGCCTCCTCGCGGGTGCGGGCGGGCGGCGACAGCAGGGCGGCGCTGGCCTCGGGAGTGGGCGGGCCGGCCTTGCCCGGGGTGGACATGATCGAGGTGAGGCTGAGCACCCGGGAGGGGTGCGAGAGGGCCAGTTCCTGGGCGATCATGCCGCCCATCGAGGCGCCGGCCACGTGCGCGGCGGGCCAGCCCAGGGCGTCCATCAGCGCGGCGGCGTCGTCGGCGAGGTCGGACAGCAGGTAGGCGGGCTGGAACGGGGCTCCGGAGAGCGCGGCGGCCAGGTCGGGCGGGCCGGCCTCGTGCAGGTGGGTCGACAGGCCGACGTCGCGGTTGTCGTAGCGCACCACGTGGTGGCCGCGGTCGGCCAGCAGGGCGCAGAACTCGTCGTCCCAGAGGATCATCTGGGCGCCCAGGCCCATGATGAGCAGGAGCGGGCGGCCCTCGGGGGAGCCGAAGCTCTCGTAGGCGATCTCGATGCCGTTCGCGGGTACGGTCGTGGTCACGGGGAACAGAATGACATTCTGGTAGCCCGCCGTAAAGGGACCCCACCGCGAGGAGGGAGGGCCGCCGTGAAGAGGCCCTCACACATGCAGGAAAAGGAAGAGGCCCGGTGCCGTGAGGGGGATCACGGTGCCGGGCCTCTTCAGGAGGGGGGTTCGAGGAAGGTCTACTGGCGGACGAGCTTGCGCACGCGGTCGCGACCGAGGTACGCGCCGCCGCCGAGCACGGCCAGGCCGCCGACGAGCAGGACGCCGCCCCAGTTGTTGCCGTTGGCGTCTTCCTTGACGGCCATGGTCTTCAGGTCCGCGGAGGTGGCCTCCTTGGCCGGCTGCTCGGCCGGGACCGCGGCGGCGGCCACGACGGGCTCCTGGCCCTCGGGCTCCTGGTCCTTCTTCGGCTCGGTCTTCTTCACCAGCGGGATGGGCTTGGCCGGGTTGCTGTCCTTGCGGCCCCACGCGCCGGTGGAGAAGGCGACCGGGTGGTTCTTCTTGCCGACGCCGTCGCCCCACTTGGTGATGACGTACTGCACCTTGGCGTGGCCCTCGCCGCCGACGCCCTCGACCGAGAGCGAGCTGTCGTTGAAGGTGCCGCCCAGCAGGTAGGCGAAGGTCTTGGCGTCCAGGTCGAGCATGATGCCGCGGTTGGACGGGTTGCCGGGACCGCGGTCGCCGACGAAGAACGGGGCCTTCTTGCCCTTGTAGACGACGTAGCCCTCGGTGAACAGGGGCCAGCTCGGGCTCGCGGCCATGCCCTTCTGCATGGGCTTGCCGCTGGCCGGCAGGCCGGTGTCGCCGTTGCGGCCGGAGGAGTCGTCCCAGTAGTAGGACGCGGTGGTGGTGCCCTTGAGCAGGATCTGCTTCTGCTCCTGCTTGGCCACCGGAGTGAGCTGCACGGAGTCGGCGTGGGCGGGGACGGTCATGGCCATGAGGCCGGCCAGCGCACCGGAAGAGAGCAGGGTGAAAGCGCGCATGCCAAAACGGGCGGTCATGAAAAGCGAAAGTCCTTCGTGCGGAGACAGGGGCAGCGCCTGATCAATGAAGGGCGTAGCCGGGCAAAAAGGGGATGCCGACGGTCGCTACGCGAGGCGCGAAAAGATCAGTTGGTGTTGCGGTGGGGTATCAGTACCCGAGTGCCGATACGGCGCGGCCGGAGAATCTGTCACGGTGCTGCACTGGCTGTTGTCCTCTCCATCTCGCCTACCGGGTTAGCTGACGGGTTCGGGCGTGGAGATGCCCTACCGACGATGCGTCGGATTCACCCCAGATAAGTGGGTCCCCGGTTCCCGCGCGGCGCGGGATTCGGCGTCTGCCCTGCTGAGCGGGCTCCTGACTCAATGGACATTAGGCCAAGAAACGGGCAAAAGCAAAACTAAACCCATGATTAGGGCAGAAGATCTACCTTGGATGCCCACGAAACTCCAGGTCCACCCCGCCTCCCGAGTGGCCGGAACGCCTTTGATTACATGGGTTTCATCCCCCTCAAATGCGATCATTGAGGAGGAATCATGAAAGCGGTGGCTATCACCCGATTCGGCGAGCGTCCTGAGGTCATGGAAGTGCCCGTTCCGACGCCTGGACCAGGGCAGGTCCTGGTGCGGATGTACGCCGCCGGGCTGAATCCCTTCGACTGGAAGGTCACCGACGGGCTGCTGAAGGACGTGGTCCCGCACGCCTTCCCGCTCGTCATGGGCAACGACGGCGCGGGCGTGGTCGAGGCGGTCGGGGAGGGCGTCACCGAGCTGCGTCCGGGCGAGGAGGTCTACGGGCAGTTCATGAGCCTGTCCACCGGGGGCGGCTCCTTCGCCGAGTTCGCCGTCGCCAAGGCCGGCTCGGTGGCCAGGGCGCCCAGGGGGCTCACGCTGAGCCAGGCGGCGGCGGTGCCGACGGCCTCGATGACCGCCTACAACCTGGTTAAAGAAGCGCGGGTGGACGCAGGGCAGACGGTGCTCGTCGTCGGCGCGACCGGCGGCGTCGGGCAGGGCGTGGTCCAGTTCGCCGACGCGCAGGGGGCCAGGGTCGTGGCCACCGCGACCGCGGACCTGGCTCCGCTGGTGCGTGAGCTGGGGGCCGACGAGGTGATCGACCACACCGCCTCACCCGTGGCGGACCAGGTGCGGGCGTTGCATCCGGAGGGCCTGGACGTGCTCTTCGACCTGGTGCAGGACGCGGGCGGCTTCGAGGCGGCCACCGATCTGCTGCGTCCCGGCGGCATGGCGCTGACCACCCAGGGCGTGGCGGACGTGGACGCGCTGGCCGAGCGGGAGGTGCACGCGGTCAACTTCCAGAACAGCGCGAGCGTGGTGCTGCTGGAGACGCTGGCCGACCTGCTGGACGCCGAGCGCTACCGGGTGCGGGTCGACGTGGAGGTGCCGCTCGACCAGGCGGCGGAGGCCGTGGCCCGCAACCGGGCGGGGCTGGCCAGGGGCAAGACGGTGATCAAAATAGCCGGGACATGACCAACGGAAAGTGTGAGCAAAGTCGCCCGAGCCCGGCGCGCAGCGAGGGCGAGCGAAGTCGCCAGGACATGACGAAGGGGTGTGGCCAGGGCCACACCCCTTCGGTCCGGGCGCATCAACCGCTCTTGCGCCGGAACGAACGCTTGTTGGCGGCCGGGCCATGGGCGCCATGGATCTTGGACGGATCCTTGCCCCTGCCACCGGCCTCCGCGCTGGCGTGCTGGTTACGCTTGGCCTCCAGCGCCTCGCGGAACTTGCGCTTCATCTCATCTTCCGGCGAGTCAGAGCTCGACTCGGGCTCAGCCTGGGAATCAGTCATGAGGACCTCCTGGTGTAGGGGACATCCGAAGTTTCCCACGAGCGCCCAGTCAGTGCGACATCGGGCCGCCGGTCACCAGGCCCGCGAGGTCGCCGGGACCGGAGTGGCCGGACAACGCGAGGGTGATGTCCAGCTCGCCCAGCAGGCAGCGCAGCACGTGTTCCACGCCCTCCTGGCCGCCGAGGGCCAGGCCGTACAGCACCGGGCGGCCGACGAGCACGGCCCGCGCGCCGAGCGCGAGCGCCTTGACCGCGTCGGCGCCGGTGCGGATGCCGGAGTCGAAGAGCACGGTCAGCCGCTCCCCCACCGCCTCGGCGATCCGCGGGAGCGCGTCCAGGGCGGCGATGCCGCCGTCCACCTGCCGGCCGCCGTGGTTGGAGACCACCACGCCGTCCACGCCGTGCTCGGCGGCCAGCAGCGCGTCCTCGGCCGAGACGATGCCCTTGAGCAGGATCGGGCCGTCCCAGTGCGTGCGCAGGAACGGCAGGTCGGCCCAGGTCAGCCCCGGGTTGCCGAACAGGCCCGCCCAGCGCAGCACCGGGTTGTCCACGCCGGCGAAGGTCGGGTCGGTGAGGTAGTTGGCCAGCCCGGCGCCGCTGAGGAAGGGCAGGTAGCCCCGGTCGAGGTCGGCCGGCCGCCAGCCGAGCAGCCCGGTGTCGAGGGTGACGACCAGCCCGGTGCACCCGGCCGCCTTGGCCCGCGCCAGGAAGCTCCGGCAGAGGTCCTCGTCGGCCGGCCAGTAGAGCTGGTACCAGCGGGGCGCGTCGCCACCCGCCTCGGCCACCTGCTCGAAGGAGTGCGCGGCCATGGTCGAGTGGATGTACGGCAGGCCGAGCGCGGCGGCGGCGCGCACGGTGGCCAGTTCGCCTTCGGGGTGCGCGAGGGTCTGCACGCCCATCGGGGCGATCATGACCGGCGCGGGCATCCGGGTGCCGAGGATCTCCACCGACAGGTCGCGCTCGCGCTCCACGCCGCGCAGCATCCGCGGCACGATCCGGTAGCGGTCGAAGGCCTCGCGGTTGGCGCGGGCGGTGGCTCCGCTGCCGGCGCTGGGGACGATGTAGCCGAGCGCCTCGGGGCTGAGCGCGTGGCGGGCGTGCTCCTCCAGGGCGGCCAGGTCGGTCGTGAGGGCGGGGGTCTTGGCCTCCAGCATCCCGGACAGGTAGATGCCGAGCTGGTGATCACCGAAATTCTGCGCCATGGGCGCATTCAATCAGGCGGATCCGGCGGGAAGCGGCCCTCGTTGACGTCGATCTTGGCGTGCGAGGCCTCGATCAGGTCGACGCCGAGGACGTCGGCCAGCCGTACGAGGTAGATCTGCACGTCGGCGAGCTCCGAACGCAGCCGCGCGGCGGCGTCCGGGTCGTCCATGACGGTGGCGGCCTCGTCGGGGGTCAGCCACTGGAGCTCGGCCAGCAGCTCGCCGACCTCGCCGGCCAGGGCCATCGCCAGGTTCTTGGGCGTGTGGTAACGGTGCCAGTCACGCTCGTCGGCGAACCGCCTGACCCGCTCGGTCAGCTCTTTCACAGCTTCGGAGACTACCGGTGCGGTGTGATCTGTGGCACTCTCCCCCACTAGAACCAAATTTTAGAAAAAGGTTCTAGCGCAAGGGAGCACACGATGGTCGTTGCAGCGGATCGCGGGCGGCTGGGGACGCCGCCACGCGCCGGAATCAGCGCGATGGACCCGGCACCGTACGGCTGGGCCCCGCTGATCGTCCTGTTCATCGTCGGTCTGGTCGACCGGGTCGAGGCCAATCTCCTGTCCGGCATGCTGCCGCTGCTCAAGGCGGAATGGGGCCTGAGCGACACCCAGCTCGGCTCGATCCCGACCGCGGCTGCGCTGGCCGCGGCGGTCGTGGCGCTGCCGGCCGGCTGGCTGGCCGACCGCTACAACCGCACCCGGATCATCGCCGTCGTGGTCTTCGTCTGGGGCCTGGCCACGCTCGGCTCCGGCCTGGCCACCGGCTTCGCGATCTTCTTCCTGATGCGCACGGTGCTCGCCGCCGCCGAGAACATCGACAACCCGGCCTCGGGCAGCCTGCTGGCCGACTACTACCCGCCCACCAACCGGCCCAAGGCCTACGGGCTGGTGCGGGTGACCACCTACCTCGGCGGCCTCGGCACCGCGCTGGGCGGCGTGCTCGCCGCCGGGCTCGGCTGGCGCACCGGCTTCATGATCATGGCCATCCCGGGCGTGCTGACCGCCCTGCTGGTGTGGTGGCTGCGCGAGCCCGCGCGCGGCTTCCTCGACCGGGTGATCGCCCTGGGCGGCAAGGAGCCGGTGCCGGTCCCCGAGACCGCCGTCGGGCCGCGCCCCACCGAGGGCCTGTCCGACCGGCTGGCCGGGCGGATCAAGTTCGCCGGGCAGGTCAAGGCGATGCTGCGGATCCCCACGCTGACCCTGGTCTCGGTCGGCATCGGCGTGCTCACCGTCGGCCTGGCCGGCATCGCCTACTGGATGCCCACCTACATCTTCCGCGCCTTCAAGGTCCCGCTCGGCGAGGCCAGCTCGGTGGCCGGCCTGATCAGCGTGGTCGGCGTGCTGATCGGCACCCTGCTCGGCGCCTGGATGGGCCGCCGCGCGCACGGCACCCGCAAGGGCGGCCGGCTGCTGGTCGGCGGGCTCGGCATCACCCTCGGCGCGGTGGTCCAGGCGCTGGCCCTGATGATGGACAGCTACCTGGCGCTGATCGTGATGGTGCTCGTCTTCACCATCCTGTCGGCCACCGCCATCCCGAACATGACCGCCGCCATCGCCGACGTGGTCGGAGCCGACTCGCGCGGCCTGGCCTTCGCGGTGCTGCAACTGTTCACCACCGCCGGCGCGGCGGTCGGCCCGCTGGTGGTCGGCATCGCCTCCGACCGCAGCGGCTCGCTGCTCACCGCCATGTTCGTGCTGGTGATCCCGATGGTCCTGGGCGGGCTGCTCTGCCTGCTGGCGCGCGGGTTCTTCGACCGTGACGCGCAACGCGTCCTGGACAGCGCCCGCGCGGCTACGATCGAGTGATGTCCTGGCAGTGGAGCCGTACCGCGGAGACCCGCCGGAGCATCCTCGACGCGGCCCGCGAGGTCTTCACCCGGTACGGCTTCGCCGACGCCAGCATCGCCGAGGTGGTGCGCCGCTCCGGATGCAGCACCGGCAGCCTCTACCACCACTTCGGCAACAAGGGCGAGCTCTTCCTGGCGCTGTACGAGGAGCACCAGAACGCCCACGAGCAGGCCTCCGCCTCGGCCGTGGCCGCCGCCAAGGCGGCCGGGTGCACCGAGCCGATCGAGCTGTTCGCCGCCGGTGCGCGGGCCTTCCTCGAAGGCTGCTGGGAGCGGCGCGACCTGGTCCGGCTCTTCTCCGACGGCGGAGGGCCGCCCGGTTTCGAGGCGCTGCGGCGCGGCCGGGGGCGCGACTGGCTGCGGCAGAACTCGGTGCTGCTGCGGGCCGGGGGCGGCGCCTTCGAGCGGCTCAAGGTCGGCATGTTCACCAGCGCGATGGGCGAGGCGGGGCGGGAGGTGGCCATGTGCGAGACGCGGGCGGAGGCGATGGAGGTCATCGAGGCGGCCGGCACCCTGATCCGCCGCCTCGGTCACGTGTAGGAGGCGGCCCGGAAGACGCTCACGTATAGGAGGCGGCTTGGAGGGTGAAGAGCTCGGCGTAGCGTCCCCCCAGTGCCATCAGCTCCGCGTGGCCGCCGTGCTCCACGATCCGCCCCTCGTGCAGCACGTAGATGTGGTCGGCCGAGCGGACGGTCGAGAAGCGGTGCGAGATGAGCAGCACCGTCCGCCCGGCGAACAGCTCCTTGATCCGCACGAACAGCTCGTGCTCGGCGCGGGCGTCGAGGGCCGCGGTGGGCTCGTCCAGCACGATGAACGGCGCCTGGCGGAAGAAGGCCCTGGCCAGCGCGACGCGCTGCCACTGGCCGATCGACAGGTCCCCCCGCCCATGAACTCCCGGCCGAGCATCGTCTCGTAGCCGTCGCGCAGCTTCTCCAGGAAGCCCGCGTCGGCCTGGTGGGCCGCCTGCCGTACCGCCTCGTGGTCGGCGGCCTGCCGGTACCGGCCCAGGGCGATGTTCTCGCGGGCGGTCAGGTGGTACTGCACGAAGTCCTGGAAGATGACGGTGATCTGCTCGTGCTGCGGTGAGCGGGCGGTGTCGTGGCCGTCCCAGGTGATCCGGCCCGTGTCCGGGCGGTAGAGCTGGGCCAGCAGCTTGGCCAGCGTGGTCTTGCCCGAGCCGTTCTCCCCGACCAGCGCGGTCACCTCGCCCGCGCGGACGGTCAGGTCCACCTCGCGCAGCGCGGGTACGGCGGAGCCCGGGTAGGCGAAGGTGACCCCCTCGGCCCGCAGCTCGGTGAAGGGCGGCAGCGTCTCGGACTCGGCCGGCGCCTCCCGCCCGGCGCCGAGCCGCAGGAACTCCTCGTAGTCGCGGACGAACAGCGACGCCTCGTAGAGCTGCGCCGTGCCGACGCCGAGCTGGGCGGTGGTCCCGGCGAGCTGGATCATCGCCGCGACGGCCGCCCCGGCGGAGGGCAGGTCGAGCCGCCCGCTGAGATGCAGCCAGGCGAGCGCGGCGAAGGCCGCCCCGACCACCAGCGCGGAGCCGACCGCTCCGGCCAGCGAGCGCAGCATCACCTTCCGCGTCATCTCGCGCAGCTCGCGCACCCGCTCGGCGCTCAGCCCGGCGTGCTTGTCGCGCAGGTAGCCGGCCAGGCCGAAGGCCCGCACCTCCTTGGCCGTACCGCGGTCGGTGAGCAGGTGGGCGAGGTACTGCCGGGCCCGCTCCAGCGGCGTCATGCCGACGAAGAACCTGAAGGTGGCCTGGCTGTTCAGCTTGGTCACCAGCCACAGCGGCACCGCGGTGAGCAGCAGCAGCGGGATGAGCAGCGGCTGGAGCACGAAGAGCACGGCCAGCCCGCCGGCCGCGGCGGTCACCGCGCGGGCGAGCATGAACAGGCCCTGCACCATCTGCATGGTGCGCATGCCCGAGCCCATGGTGGCGCGCTGGAGGCGGTTGTAGAACTCGTGCCCCTCGAACTCGGCCAGGTCCACCTTGGCGGTCACGCCCAGGATCCGGCTCTGGGTGTGCTGGTTGACCAGCTCGCGCAGCAGCTCGTTCTGTTCCTGCTCGGCGATGGCGGCGAAGCGTTGCAGCGCGCCGACCGCGACCAGGGCGGCCAGCCAGGGCAGCAGCGCGGGCAGGCTGGCGCCGGGCCCGAACAGCACCTCCAGCAGCTCGCGGCCGACCAGGAGCTGCGCGGCCACCGCGACGCCGTTGAAGACCTGCAGCCCGGATGCCCACAGCAGTTCCCTGGGGGCGGCCCGGCGGGCCAGGCGGAAGGAGGCGGCCAGCAGGCGGGGCAGGTCCCGCCAGTCGCGCGGGGTGCCGTCCTGGCGCATGAGGTCGTCGATGGTGAACGGCCGCTCCTCCTCCGGAGGGCCTGCCGCGGCCGGGGGATCGTTCACCGCTTGAGCGTGTCACGTGGACATGTCCCCATAAAGGGGATACTGCGCAGCATGAATGATCCACTCGCCGTGCGCGGTGTGATGCTCGACCTCGGCCGCCGCTACTGGGAGCTCGACTACCTGCGCGCCTTCATTCCGCGCATCGCCGCGCTGGGCTACAACCGGCTCCAGCTCCACCTCACCGAGTGGAACGCCTTCCGGCTGCGCCTGCCCGACTACGAGGGCCTGGCCGCCGAGCGGAGCTACACCCCGGAGGAGATCAACGACCTGGTCCGGCTGGCCGCCGGGCACGGGGTGGAGGTGGTGCCGGAGATCGACCTGCCCGCGCACGCCACCGCGATCATCCGCTACCACCCCGAGCTGCGCTTCACCGGACCCGGCGCCGAGCACTTCAACGACGGCGCCTACTGGCACGGCTCCCCCACCGACGGCTGGACCATGGACATCACCGGCGAGGCCAACCGCGACTGGATCAAGGGACTGCTCGCCGCCTTCACCGACGCGCTGGAGACGCCCGCGGTGCACCTGGGCGGCGACGAGTGGCCGATCGAACCGGGCCTGTCGGCGTGCGCCGCGCTCAACGACCACGCCCGCAGTCTCGACCCGGCCTACACCGCGGGCGACGCGCTGGTGGCGTTCATGAACGAGCTGGCCGGCGTGGTCCGCTCGCGCGGGCGGCGGCCGGAGATGTGGAACTGGTGGGAGCGCGCCTCCGGCGGCGACTTCCGCCTATGGCCCGACCGCGACATCCGGATCGTCGCCTGGGACACCGACGAGGAGCGGCTGGCCTGGTTCCTCCGGCACGGCTACGAGGTGGTCGCCAGCCCGTCGGCCACGCACTACGTCACCCCGCGCACCGCGCCGGGGAACCTGGCGGGCAAGCCGTACGTGGCGGCCGACCCGCGCCGGCTCTACGAGGACTGGCGGCCCGCGCCCGGTCCGCTCGGCTACCAGCTCTGCGTCTGGGCGGACTGGGCCGAGCAGGAGCCCGACGCCTACTTCGAGTCCTACCTGCGCCGGCCGCTGGAGGTGCTCGGCGCGCGCTTCTGCGGCCCGCCCGCCTTCCCCGACGCCGACGCCTTCCTGACCGAGCTCGACCGGGTGCCCGGTGAGGTACGGCTCGGCGCGGGCCGGGTGACCCGCGTGCGGTTCCGGCCCCACGCCCCGGAGGGCGGCACCGAGGCGGGCCGGTGGAGCGCGCCGGTCGCCGAGGCGCTCGACGCGGTCCGCGGCACCCGCTTTCAGGGGGCCAGGACTGCAGACGGTCCGTGGGAGGACCTGGCGGTGGTGACCGCCCAGCCGTACCCGGTCTGGAACGAGCTGCCGCTGTCCGGGGAGTTCGCCGCGCTGCGGGTGGTGGACGCGCCCGAGGGGCTCGAGGTCGAGTGGTGGGGTGTCAGGTCTCCACGGTGACCGCCCACACGTGCACGTTGTCGCCGGTGAGAGTGAAGGAGCGCGCGCCGGGTGGGAGCGGGACGGTGTGGTGGTAGACGAAGCCGTCCGGCTCGCGCTCGCCGCGGGGCGAGTGGACGTACGGCAGGTGGAGGGCGATCGGGTCGGCGGCCGGGTTGCGCCAGTCGCCGACCAGCAGGGTGTGCTCGTGGCGGTCGCCGCTCCGGGTCCGGACGGTCAGCCGGGCCTCGACCGGTTTCCACCGGCCGTAGGCGGAGGCGAGCAGGTGCAGGCGGGCTCCTTCGGGGATGGCGACCTCGGGGCCGGTGGCCAGCAGGTTGTCCGGCCGGCCCGGTGCGTGCCGCGGCCATTCGAAGCGCACCCGCCGGGAGTGGAACGGCCCGGGGGGAGGGAGGAGCTCGGCGGGGTAGGTGCCGCCGGTCCCGGTGAAGCCCGGCTCACCTGGCACGGGCTCACCGACCGCACCGGTGTCCTGCTCCATGTGCCGCGCCACCTCGGGACCGGCCTGTGTCTCCCGTCCGGCGACCGCCCCCACGTTGTCGTACGGCAGGCGGACCGGCAGGCTGTCGCCCAGCTCGACGACCGCCATCGCCGCCCCGAAGCGCTCGGCCCCGCTGGTGACCTGCACCCGGATCACGTCCGCGAAGGGCACGGTGAGGCTGAGGCGGTGCCGGGTGTGCGGCGCGAGCGCGGGCGTGGCCAGGTCGGCCGGCCCGCAGGTGACCCGGCCCGCCGGGGCGTGCGTCTCGCCCCGGTTGGCCAGCGTGACGGTGACCTCCGCCGCCTCACCCGGCCGCACCGGCTCGGCGGTGACGGTGACCCCCAGGAGGATCGCGCTCACCGGGTCGTAGCCGGGCCGGGCCAGCCGGAAGGTCCGGGCGGGCGCGGGCGGCAGGCCTGACGGCACCTCCACCACGAGCTCCTCCCCGTCGAGCCGCCACCCGGCCGGTCCGTGCCCGAGCAGGACGATCTCGGTGCGCGTCCCGTGCTCACCGGTCTCGACCGGCACCGGCGCGCGCAGCCGGAGCTCACCGGCCGGATCGCCGAGGGTGGTGACGTAGAAGGCGTGCGGCTGCGTGGTGAAGCGCACCGGGACCGAGGCGAGCGGGTCGTCGGGCCGGCTCCAGGGGGCCGAGCCGTACATCGCCTCGCCGTGCACCGCGAGCCACGCCCCGAGCTCCAGCAGCGGCCGGCGCTGGAGCTCGGGAACGGTTCCGTCCGCTGCTGGACCGAGGTTGAGCAGCAGGTTCCCGTTCTTGCTGACCACGTCGGCGAACAGCCGGATCAGCTCCGCCCCGGTCAGGTGGTGCTGGGGCCCCTCGGCGGCGTTGTGCCCGAAGGAGCGGCCGACGCCGCGGCAGGCCTCCCACTTGCCGGGCCGGATGACCGGCTCGACCGAGTACTCGGGCGTGGTGAAGTCGTACACGCCGTTGCCGAAGCGGTTGTTGACCGCCACATCGGGCCGCCGGTTGAAGTAGTGCGCCATGAAGGCGTGCGAGTCGTTGACCCCGCCCAGCCCGATGTCGGCCCACATCAGGTCGGGATCGAACCGGTCGGCCAGTTCCAGGAGCTGCGGGAGCTGGTGGTCGCGCACGTAGTCCTCGACCGGCCGGTACCCGGTGTACGGCACCGGCTCCCCGGTGAAGGCGTTGCGCGGCGGCCCCGCGCCGAACCAGCCGCCGCCGATGGCCGGCATGCGCGGGTGGTACCACTCGGGGATCGAGTAGTAGAGGCCCACCCGCATCCCCGGCGGGGTGGCGGCGACCACCTCGGCGACGAGGTCGCGGCGCGGGCCGTACCGGACGCTGGTGCGGTCGGTGACGGCGCTGTCCCACAGGGCCACGCCGTCGTGGTGCTTGGCGCCGAAGACGTAGTACCGCGCCCCGCCCGCCTCGATCAGCGCGTGCACCTCGGCCGGGTCGAAGCGCTCGGCCTTCCAGGCGTGCAGGAAGTCGTCGTACTCGACGTGCTCGCCGTACACCTCGCGGTGGCGTTCGCGGGTGGGGCTGCCGGGCCGGTTGAGCTCCTTCCAGTACCACTCGGCGTAGTCACTGCCGGCCGGCCAGCCCTCGACCGGCGCCCACGCGGGCACGGAGTAGGGGCCCATGTGCAGGAACACGCCCAGCTTGGCGTCCTCGAACCACTGCGGCGTCTCGTGCCGCCGCAACGACTCAAGCGTCGGCTCGTACATGCGGGGTGTCTCCGATCTCCGCCTGGATCCTGGCCAGCTCCGCCTCCAGCTCGGCGCGGACGGCGGCGTAGGCCGGGTCGTGGTAGCGGTTGTGCAGCTCCCAGGGGTCCGTGGCAAGGTCGAACAGCTCCCATTCGGGCTCGAAGACCCGGTCGGAGGCGCCCGGGATGCCCAGGCCGTCGGCGTAGTAGTAGATGAGCTTGTGCCGTTCGGTCCGCACGCCGTAGTGGGCCCAGACGTGGTGGATGCCGTCGTCGTGCTCCCAGTAGCGGTAGTAGACCGACTCGCGCCAGCCGGCCGGGCGCTCGCCGCGCAGCAGGGGGCGGAAGGAGCGGCCCTGCATGCGCGGATGGGGCTCGACGCCGGCGTAGTCGAGCAGCGTCTGCGCGAAGTCGACGTTCACCACCAGGTCCGCGTTGGTCCCGCCGGCCGGGATCTCGCGCGGATATCTCATGACGTACGGCATGCGCAGCGACTCCTCGTACATGAAGCGCTTGTCGTACCACCCGTGGTCGCCGAGGAAGAAGCCCTGGTCGGAGGTGTAGACGACCAGGGTGTCCTCGCTCAGCCCGTGCTCGTCGAGATAGTCGAGGACCCGCCCGACGTTGTCGTCCACGCTCTGCACGCAGCGCAGGTAGTCCTTGATGTAGACCTGGTACTTCCAGAGCGCCTGCTCGTCCTCGGTCAGCCCGGGCGGCAGGAGCTTCTTGAGGTCGTCGATGCGCAGGTGCTCGGCGACCCGCATCTTCGCCGCCCGCGCCGCCTCGGCCCGGCCCTCGTAGCGGTCGAAGAAGGTCTCCGGCACCGGCAGGTCCTGCCCCTCGAACAGGTCGAGGTAGCGCGCCTCGGGCTCCCAGTTCCGGTGCGGCGCCTTGTGCTGGACCATCAGGAAGAACGGCCGCTCCGGATCGCGCCGGTCCAGCCAGTCGAGCGACAGGTCGGTGATGACGTTCGTGGCGTAGCCGGGCACCGTGTGCTGCGAGCCGTCCATCCGGATGAACACCGGGTTGTGGTAGCGGCCCTGGTCCGGCACCACCGTCCAGTGGTCGAAGCCACGCGGGTCGTGCGCCGGGCCGTGGCCGAGGTGCCACTTGCCGACCAGCGCGGTCTGGTAGCCGCTTACCCGCAGTAGCTCCGGGAGGGCGGGCTGGCTGGAGTCGTACTCGGTGGAGAGCGTGCGCACCCCGTTGACGTGGTTGTAGGTCCCGGTCAGGATCGAGGCCCGCGACGGCGCGCAGAGCGAGTTGGTGCAGAAGCAGTTGTCCAGCCGCACCCCCTCCTCGGCGATGCGGTCGATGTGCGGCGTGTGGTTGATCTTGCTGCCGTAGGCGCTCACCGCGTGGGCCGCGTGGTCGTCGGCCATGATGAAGACGATGTTGGGTCGCATGGGTTCAGCTCTCCATGGTCAGGGCCCACAGGTGCAGCGCCACCCGGGGGTTGAAGCCGGTGGCCTTCGCCACCGAGACGGAGACGACCTCCTTGGCCGGATCGACGGCGAAGGAGTGCAGGTTGACGTGGGCGCCGATGTCCTTGGCTCCGCTGGCCAGGTAGCGGTAGCGGGTGGCGACGGCGACCGGGGTGGTGCCGGAGCTCAGCCAGTCGGCGAAGGTCATCGGCAGCGCCTGCGTGGAGCCGTCGGCGTAGGTGACGGTCACCGTGGTCCTTCCGTCCCGACCGAACCCGGCCGAGGCCAGCAGGTGCAGCTTGCGGTACCTGCCCGCCGGTACGGCCAGCCGCTGCCCCGCGGCGACGACGTTGTTCGCCGCCCCGTCCTGGGCGGCCGGCCAGCGGAAGGCGAGGCGTTGCGGGCTCTCCCAGAGCCCCGAGGCCGGCAGTTCCTCGGCGGGGTAGGTCGAGCCCGCCCCGTCGAAGTCGCCGTCGGCCGGGTCCGCCGCCGTGGCGATGCCGTCGTTGTCGTAGGCGGCCGACAGGTCCACCGGGGTGACCGGGCCGAGGACGTTGATCGGCGCCCTCGTCTCGAACACCGGGTGGATGCCGCCGCCGACCACCACGCTCACCTTGAGCTCGGCCTCGCCGGGCGTGCCGGGGGCGGTGAAGGAGACCCGCACGCTCGCCCGGCTGTGCGGCTTGAGCGCGGGTGCCTTGGCGACCGCGCGGCTGCCGCCAGGCCCGGTGACGGTGACCAGGCCCGCTGTCGTGGGGCGGTCGCCGCGGTTGACCAGGGTGACCGGCACCTCGACCGTCTCCCCCGGCTTGGCCTGCACGGCCGCCGCCTCCACGCCGACCAGCGCCTCGAGCGCGTGCTGGTAGCCCGGGCGGGCGAAGCGGAAGACGTAGGCGTGGCTGCCGGGGTCGGTCAGCCTGGAGGTGTCGACGGAGATCGTCCCGTCGGCGTTGCGGGTCCACTTCAGCGGCCGGCGGTGCCCGAGCAGGTGCACCTGGTCGCCGTCGCGCAGCGGGATCGGAGCGGTCAGCTTCAGCTCGGCGCCCGGCCAGGCCAGCGCGGTGGCGTAGAAGGCGTGCGGCTGGGTGGTGAAGCGCACGGGCACGCCCGCCCCGGGGTCCTCGGCCTGGGTCCAGTACCGAGAGCCGTAGATCGCCTCGCCGTTGACCTTCAGCCAGGCGCCGAGCTCGCGCACCCGCTGGTCCTGCGTCGCCTCGATGCTGCCGTCCGCCTTCGGTCCCACGTTGAGCAGCAGGTTGCCGTTCTTGGCGACGATGTCCACGAAGGAGTCGATGAGCTGGTCGGCGCTCAGGTAGTCGGCGGGCAGCTCGGCCGCGTTGTAGCCGTAGGACCTGCCGATGCCGCGCGAGGCCTCCCACTTGGTCTTCTTGATCGTCGGCTCGACGGCGTACTCGGGGGTGGTGAAGTCGTGCGGCACCTTGCTGCCGCACCGGTTGTTGACCGCCACCTCCTTGCCCTGCTCGGCCGCCTTGTTGAAGTAGTAGGCGTGCACGTTGGGGCTGTCGTCCACGTCGAAGCCGCCGATGTCGCACCAGATCACGTCCGGCGAGAAGCGGTCGATCAGCTCCCTGAGCTGCGGCGCCTGGTGGTCGCGGACGTAGTCGGTGATCGGCTTGTAGCCGGTGTAGGGCACGTCCTCGCCGGTCAGCCAGTTCTTCGGGCCGGTGCCGCCGAACCAGCCGCCACCCACCTTGGGCATGTTCGGATGGAACCACTCGGGCATCGAGTAGTACAGGCCGTTCTTCAGCCCGAACTCCCGGTTGTTGGTCTCGACCAGCTCCTTGACGATGTCGCGGCCGGGGCCGTACTTCACGCTGTTGCGGTCGCTGGTCGCGGTGTCCCAGAGCGCGACGCCGTCGTGGTGCTTGGTGACCAGCGTGTAGTACTTGGCGCCGCCCGCCTTGAACAGGCTCAGCCAGGCGCGGGGGTCGAACTTCTCGCCCTTCCACTGCCGCAGGAAGTCGTCGTAGACCACGCCGGGGCCGTAGGTCTCGCTGTGGTGCCTGAAGGTCGGGCCGCTCTTGTTCTGCTGCAGCTCCTTCCAGTACCACTCCGCGTACGGCGAGCCGGCCGGCCGGCCCTCCTTCGGCGCGAAGGCCGGCACCGACGAGGGGTTCCAGGTGATGAAGATGCCGAGCTTGGCGTCCTCGAACCACTGCGGCACCTGGTGGCGGGCGAGCGATTCGTAGGTCGGCCGGTACGGTTCGGCCGCCCCGGTCACGGCGGCCGGGTGCAGCAGAGCGAGGGCCAGCAGGGTCTTGCCGATCATGGGTGCGACTCCCATTCCTCCAGGCCCATCACGGGCTTGAGCTTGGTTTCGGCCTCGCCCGCGGTGAAATAGGCGCGCAGCTTGTCGCCGGTCAGCGCGTTGCCGGCGGCGGCGAGGAACATGCCTTGGTCGAGGCTGAGGTAGCGCTTGGAGACCTGGCCGGACTTGACGGCGATCGCGTCGTAGAAGCCGCCGGGGCCGTAGCTGTCCAGGTTGCGGCGCAGCTTCGCGAGGTTGTCGAGCGCCTCGCGCGGCGCATAGCGGTAGGCCAGGGCCGCGGCGTGCGGGGTGACGACGCCGTCGCCCCAGGTCGCCGGGCGCGGCTGGGCCGGGCGGCAGCCCTCGAAGCCCACGTCCACGGCGGTGTTCTGCTGGTCGGAGAAGTAACCGCCGGTGCTGAAGCCGATCTCGTCCACGCCGTAGGCGCGGTAGCCGCCGGCCGGGTTGTTGGCCGGGGAGAAGCCCCAGTAGCCGTAGCCGGCCTCGGTCAGGCCGTGCTCGATCTGCGCCTTGACGAAGACCGGGTGGTTGCGGCCCCAGCTCTTGGCGCCCCACTCCTCCTCGGGCACGACCAGGGTGGTCATCAGCGCCTCGAACATCGAGCCGCCGGCGTTCGGCACCAGGCGCATGCCGCGGTAGCCGTACGTGCCGGTCCAGACCTGGAGGCCGAGGTGGGTCCGGTAGGAGCCGACCGGCTTCTGCTCCTGGCCGCAGGTGCTGTCGGGCAGCGAGCGCCAGGGGCCGAAATAGAGCTCGGCGGGCAGCTGGCCCAGGGAGATGCCGACGTAGGCGGCGATGCGGGTCTCGCCCAGGCCGGCGTAGTGGTTGCAGGTGTACCAGACGCCCTGGCCCTCGACCACGCAGCGGCCGTCGTCGGGCTTGGCCGGGTAGGCGCCGCCGCGCAGCAGGCCGGTGCCCGGCTTGGCGGCCGGGTCGTAGTAGAGCCGGAAGTCCATCCGCGACAGCAGGGCCTGGGCCTGGTCGCGCAGGCCGGGGAAGGCGTTGCGGGCGACCATCAGGCCGGCGGCCAGCCAGCCGTTGTCCACGCTGGACAGGAAGGGGTACTTCTGCGCCACCTGGCCGTCGGCCGGGTTGTACCAGTTGTAGTACATGCCCTGGTGGTGGGCGAGGGTGGCGAGCGTGGCCAGCACCTTGCCCGCGCGGGCCACCGCGTCGGCCTCGCTGATCATCCCGGTGTCGCGGGCGACCGCGACGCTCCACAGGTACAGGCCGATGTTGGTCGGCGAGGTGGACTTGTTGCGGGTGGCGGGGGCCAGGTCGCCGCCGATGTTGTCGGCGGGCAGGCCGGTGGCGGGCTCGACCATCGCGTCCAGCGAGCGCCAGGTGTCGGCGGCGTAGCGGCGCAGCGTGACCTCGTCGGCGCTCCAGCCCTGCTCGCGGGGCGCGGCGGAGAACTCCTCCGCGGCCAGCAGCGGCCGGATCCTGGCGGCGGGCCGGCCGAGGCTCCAGTAGTCGCGCAGGTGGTCGCCGGCCAGGGCGTTGCCGAGCGCCGCCATCACCATCGACTGGTCGAGGGTCAGGTACTCCTTGGCGACCTGGCCGCTCTTGACCGAGACCGAGTCGTAGAAGCCGCCGGGGCCGTAGACGTCGAAGTCGCGCTTGAGCCTGGCCAGGTTGTCCAGCGCCTCACGCGGCGCATAGCGCAGGGCGAGGAAGGAGGCGTGCGGGGTGACCGTGCCGTCGCCGAAGCGCACGGGCTCGGGCTGGGCCGGGCGGCAGCCCTCGAAGCCGGTGTCCACCGGCGTCCGGTCCTGGTCGGAGTAGGCGCCGTCGGCGCCCGTGCCGATCGCGTCCACGCCGTAGGCGCGGTAGCCGCCGGCCGGGTTGTTGGACGGAGAGAAGCCCCAGTAGCCGTAGCCCGCCTCGTCGAGACCGTGCTCGATCTGCGCGCGCACCCAGAGCGGGTGGTTGACGCCCCAGCTCCGCGGGCCCCAGCGCTCCTCGGGCACGAACAGGTTGGGCATCATCGCCTCGAACATGGAGCCGTTCCAGTTGGGGACCAGGCGCATGCCGCGGTAGGTGTAGGCGCCCTCCCAGACCTTGACCCCGCCGTAGGTGCGGTAGCGGCCGACCGGCTTCTGCTCCTGGCCGCAGTCGTCCGGCGCGAGCGTGCGGTTCTGGCCGTAGTAGGCCTTCGCGCCGGGCACCTGGCCGAGCGCGACGGCCACGTAGGTGACCATCCGGGTCTCGCCGAGCGCGCCGTAGAAGTGGCAGGTGTAGTCGACGCCGTTCACCTTCTCGGTGCAGGTCGCATCGCCCGGCGGCACCGGCCAGATGCCGCCGCGCATCAGGCCGCCGCCTTCGTTGGCGCCCTTGGCGCCGTCCTGCCAGAAGGCGCGGAAGTCCATCCGGTCGAGCAGCGGGGAGATCTTGCCGCGCAGTTCGGGGAAGGCGTTGCGCACCACCATGAGCCCGACCGCGGTCCAGGCGTTGTCGACGCTGGACAGGAAGGTCGAGGCCGGCGTGGCGTCCTTCAGCCCGCCGGTGTAGGGGTCGTACCAGCGGTAGAACATGCCGGTCGGCCGGTGGTAGTCGAGCCGGCCCAGGGCGTCGAGGGTGCGTTCGACCCGCTCGCGGGCGGCGCGGCGGCCGATGAGGCCGACCCGCCAGGCGGTGGTGGCCGACCAGAGGTAGCCGCCGAACGGGGTCGGCCCGGTCTGGTGCGAGCGGACGGTGAGGTCGGCGTTGACGTAGCTGGCCGGCAGCCCGGTCTCGGGCGCGACGAGTGCTTCGAGCGACTTCCAGGTGTCGGCGGCGTACTGGGTGAGGACGGCGCGGTCGGCGTCCGGCAACCGCTCGGGTACGGCTGCCGCCGTACCGCTCAGGCCGGTGGCGAGCAGCGCTGCGGTGAGCACGGTCAGCACGGTGGCGGTGAGGAACCTTCTCATTTGAGTCCCGTCGTGGCGATGCCTTGCACGAAGTGGCGCTGGAAGAACAGGAAGACCGCGATGACCGGCAGCACGAGCATCGTCGAGCCGGCCAGCAGCACCCCGTAGTCGGTGTTCTGGTGGTCGAAGGCGAACAGCGCGACCCCGACCGGCAGGGTGAACAGGTCCTTGTCCTGGGCGACCATCAGCGGCCACAGGAAGGAGTTCCAGGAGCCGAGGAAGGTGAGGATGCCGAGCGTGGCCAGCGCCGGCTTGCACAGCGGCAGGAAGATGCGGAAGAAGATCCGGTACTCGCCGGCCCCGTCGATCCGGGCCGCCTCGGCCAGGTCGTCGGGGAGCCCGAGCATGAACTGCCGCATCATGAAGACGCCCATGGGCCCGGCCAGGCCCGGCAGGATGATGCCGGCGTAGGTGTTGATCAGCCCGAGCGCGGCGACCACCACGAAGGTGGGGATGACCAGCACCATGCCGGGGATCATGAGCTTGGACATGACCAGCCCGAAGACCAGCCGCTTGCCGGGGAAGTCCAGCTTGGCCAGCGCGTAGCCGAGCATCGAGCAGAACAGCAGGTTGCCCGCGGTCGAGACCAGCGCGATCAGCACGCTGTTGAACGCGAGCCGCCCGAAGTCGAGCTGAGTGAGCAGGTCGGCGTAGTTGGCGGTGGTCGGCCGCTCCGGCAGGAAGGTCGGCGGGAAGCGCCAGATCTCGTCCTCCGGTTTGAAGGAGCTGAAGACCATCCACACGAACGGCAGGCAGACCACGACCAGGCCGACGACCAGGACGCCGTAGATCCAGGGCTGGCCGCGGTACTCGCCGGGCCGGGTGCCGGTCGCCATCACTTCTCCCTCATCAGCCGGAACTGCAGCAGCGTCAGGCAGGCGATGATCACGAACAGCACCCACGACATGGCGGCGGCGTAGCCGTACTGGCCGAAGCCGAAGGTGGTGTAGATCTGGTAAGAGATCGAGGTGGTGGTGTCCAGCGGGCCACCCTGGGTCATGATGAACGGCTCCTCGAAGAACTGCAGGTTGCCGATGACCGAGATGACCACGATGAACAACACCGCCGGGCGGAGCAGCGGCAGGGTGACGTGCCGGAAGGCCTGCCGGCGGCCGGCGCCGTCGATCTCGGCCGCCTCGTACAACTCGCGCGGGATGCCCTGGAGCGCGGCCAGGAAGATCACCATGGCGAAGCCGACGTGCCGCCAGACCGCCATGGCGATCAGTGACGGCAGCGCGGTCCTGGTGTCGTTGAGCCACGCCGGACCGTCGATGCCGGCCAGCCGCAGCGCCGAGTTGATCAGGCCGGCGTCGGTGCTGAGCAGGTAGCGCCAGATGACCGCCACCGCGACGCCGCTGGAGATGACCGGCAGGTAGAAGCCGATCCGGAAGACGGCCCTCAGCCGGCGGACGCCGGAGTTGAGCGCGATGCCCAGCGCCAGGCCGATGGCCAGGGTGAACGGCACGCTGAAGGCGACGAAGACCAGGGTGTTCCAGGTCGCCTGCCAGAACTTGGCGTCGCCGAGGATGCGGGCGAAGTTGTCCAGCCCGACGGTGTTGATGTTCAGCGGGTCGCGCAGGTCGGTCGACCTCATGTCGGTGAAGCTCATGACGACCGAGACGATCAGCGGGAAGAGCTCGAAGGCGGCGTAGAGCAGGACGAAGGGCAGGGCGAACACCCAGCCCGCGACCGCCCGCCGGGTGCGGTCGGAGGACCGCGCCCGGGCTCCAGCCGCGCGCCGCGCGGACTCGGGCAGGGTGGCCGTCGCCATGTCAGGCGCCGGTGCCGATGCGCTCGGCGCCCTGCTGGAGCGCCTTGGCGGTGTCCTCGGGCGAGACGCCGCCGACGATCAGCTTCTCGGACTGGTCCTCGATGAGCTTCTGGATCTGCTGGAAGGTGCCGATCGGCGGGGTGGCCTTGGCGTCCTTGAGCTGCTCGCCGAAGGGCGCGACCTTGTCGTTGTCGCGCAGCGCGGGGGCCTGCCAGGCGGCCTGCACGCTGGGCAGGTCCTTCTGCAGGCCGTACCACTTGACCTGGACGGCGGGGTCGCTCAGCCAGTTGACGAACTTCCAGGCCGCGTCGCGGTTGGGCGAGTCCTTGAAGACGACGAGGTCGGCGCCGCCCACGAAGGAGGTGCGGGTCTTGTCGCCGGGCACGGGTGCGACGGCGAACTTGTCGGCGAAGCCGGGGCCGCCCAGCTCCAGGAACTTGCTGACCATCCACGGGCCGGTGATCTGCATGGCCAGGCTGCCGTCGACGAACCAGCGCTCGGCGTCGCCCGGCTGGGTGGCCATCGGGGCCAGCTTGCCGGTGAAGAAGGACTGGTAGTAGCTGAGCGCCTTGACGCTCTCCGGGGTGTCGAAGGTGAACGTGCCGTCGGCGCCGAGGATGTCGCCGCCCTGCTGCCAGATCCACGGCAGGTAGACGTCGGCGGCGCCGCCCTTGCCCGGGGGCAGGTACATGCCGTACTTGGCGCCGCCCTTGTCCTGGGCGGCCTTGGCGGCAGCGGTGAGCTCGGCCCAGGTCCTGGGCGCCTGCTTGATGCCGGCCTTGTCGAGGATGTCCTTCCGGTAGAAGAGCACGCGGGTGTCGACGTACCACGGCACGCCGTACAGGGTCTTGTCGACCGTGGGCGGCTCCAGCGCGGCCGGGAAGAACTTGGTGGTGTCGATCAGGCTGGGCACCGGGTCGAGGGCGCCGGTCCTGCCGAACTCCGGCATCCAGGTGGTGCCCATCATGGACAGGTCGGGCGTGGTCTTGGCGGCGATGGCCCCGGCGAGCTTGTCGTGCGCCTGACCCCACGGGATGGCGGTGACCTCGATGCGGACGCCGGGGTTGGCCGCCTCGTACTCCTTGGCGAGCTGCGGGAGCTTCTCGCCCTCGCCGCCCATCGCCCAGACCTTGACAGTGCCGGTGGCGGGGGTGTCGGTGGCGACCTCCTTGGCCTGCTCGGGGGCGGCGGTGCCGGTCGAGCGGCCGCAGCCGGTCAGGACCAGGGCGGCGGCCAGCAGGCCGAGCCCGGCCTTGGTGGCGAGTCTCATGGTTCTCCTCGGGGGGTGGGTGTAACCGCTTACACAACAGGGCGTGGCAGGTCGGCGCGGTCGCGGGGCGTCCCGCTCAGCGGCAGCCGCAGCTCGACCTGAGCACGAGTTCGGTGGGCAGGATCCGGTGCCCGGGCTCGGCGCGGGCTCCGCTGACGAGCTCGTCGAGCGCCCGCGCCGCCGTCGCGCCCAGCAGGCGCAGCGGCTGGCGGACGGTGGTCAGGGGCGGCCAGGAGTGCTCGGCAGCCATGATGTCGTCCCAGCCGGTGACGGCCAGGTCGCCCGGGACGTCGAGCCCGAGCTCGCGCGCCGCGGCGAGCGCGCCCAGGGCGACCTCGTCGTGCGCGCAGACCAGCGCCTCGGGCCGGTCGGGCCCGGCGAGCAGGTCCAGCGCGGCCCGGCGGGCGGCGGCCACGCCGTACTCGGTCAGCGGGGCGGGCCGGGGCGGCGGGGCGCCGGCGGCGGCGAGCGCGGCGGCCACGGCCGACCAGCGCTCGTCCACGTCGGGTCCCCCGCTCGGGCCGCCCAGGAAGGCGAGGCGGCGCAGGCCGTGGCCGAGCAGGTGCTCGGCCAGCAGCCGGGCGGAGCCGGTGTTCTCGGTGGTGAGCAGGTCGGCCCCGGCCACCGGCGCGCCGGCGAGCAGGACGGTGGGCAGACCCCCGTCGACCAGTTCGGCGAGGAGGTCGGCCGGGACGGTCCTGCCGTGGACGACCAGCCCGTCCACCCGGCCGGCCAGGTCGCGCACCTGCTCGGGCGTGACGCCGCGGCCGCCGGCCGACAGTATGATCACCGACCGGCCGAGCTCGGAGGTGACCTCCTCGTAGCCCAGCAGCACCTCGGCGTAGTAGGGGGCGCTGAGGTTGGGGAAGACGATGCCGTTGGCGGCGTGCCGGCCCTGGGCGAGGGAGACGCCGAGCCGGCTGGGCGTGAAGTGGAGTTCCTCGGCGGCCCGCAGGATGCGTTCGCGGGTCTCCGGACGCACCGATCCCGAGCCGCGCAGGGCGCGCGAGACGGTGGCGATGCCCACGCCGGCCCGCTGGGCGACATCGTAGATGGTGGCAGTCATGGGAACTCCTTTCTGGCTGGAACCGCTTCCAACCCTTTGGAAGCGGTTCCATGACCGGAGTGTTGCAGGCAGAGATCGGAGCTGTAAAGAGGGCCGGGGATCAGCGTTCGGCGGTGACGGCGAAGACGTGCGTGGCCGTGTTCTGGCTCGGGCCCGCCGGCCGGCCGATGGTCAGGCCGGTGACCTGCTTGTCCGGGTTCACCGGGATCTCGTAGCGGTACACCTTGGTGACCGCGTCGGCCAGCTTGCCCCACTGGTAGCGGTGGCTGGTCGTGAGGACCGCGCGATCGCCGCCGGTCATCCAGTCGGCCACGGTGAGCTTGGCGGCGTCGGTGCTGCCGTCGGCGTAGGTGACGGTGACGTCGCTGGCGCCGGGGCCGTAGCCGGCGGAGGCTAGCAGCTGCAGCGTGCTGTAGGAGCCCGGCGGGATCGGCACCTGCTGCCCGCCGGCGTTGAGGTTGTTCTTGACGCCGGTGGCGCCGGACGGCCACCGGAAGCGCAGGTTGTCGTGGACGATCTCGCCCGCGGCGGGCAGTTCCTCGGCCGGGTAGGCCACCGGCGCGTTGCCGAAGGTGCCGTCGTTCGGCGCGTCCGCGGCGGCGATCGAGTCGTGGTCGTAGACCGCGCTCAGGTCCACCGGGACGCTCTCCCCCACGACCTTGAGCGGCGTGGTGGCGCTGAAGGCGCCGTGCACGCCCGCGACGGCCTCCAGCGTCACCTCGTAGGAGCCGGACCGGGTCCCGGCCGGGATCGGCAGCTCGACGGTCTGCTTGAGCCGGGTGTGCGGGGCGAGCTTGGGGAAGGCGAAGCTCTGCGTGCCGAAGGGCGCGCGGGCGGTCAGCCGGCCGGCCGCGATCTCCTTGTCGCCGCGGTTGGCCAGGGTGATCTCGACCTTGGCGTTCTCCCCCGCCCTGGCCGGCGCGACGCTGCCCTCGACGCCGAGCAGCCGCTCCATGGAGGGCAGGTAGCCGGGCCGGGCGATGCGGAAGGTGTAGGCGTAGGCGCCCTTGGGCTTGCGCGTGGTGATCTCCAGCGTGCCGTCCGGGTTCTTCTTGTACGGCAGCGGCAGCGGGTCGCCGAGCATGGTGATCACGTCGCCGTCCCTGACCGGGACCGGGGCGGTGACCGTCAGCTTCTCGCCGGGCCAGTCCAGGGCGGTGATGTAGAAGGCGCGCGGCTGCGTGGTGAAGCGCACCGGCACGGTCGCGCCCTTGTCCTCGGCCTGCGTCCAGTGGCGCGAGCCGTACACCGCCTCGCCGTGCGCCTGGAGCCAGGCGCCGAGGGCCCGCACGCGGGTGGCCTGGATCTCGGGGATGGTGCCGTCGGCCTTGGGCCCGACGTTGAGCAGCAGGTTGCCGTTCTTGGAGACGATGTCCACGAAGCTGTCGACGAGTTGGTCGGGGGTGAGGGTCTCGTCGAGGCCCTCCTGCGCGTTGTAGCCGTAGGAGTGGCCGAGCCCGCGCGAGGCCTCCCACTTGCTCTTCTTGATGTCCGGCTCGACGGCGTACTCCGGCGTGGTGAAGTCGTGCGCCTTGTTGCCGCAGCGGTTGTTGACCGTCACCTCCTTGCCCCGCTCGGCGGCCTTGTTGAAGTAGTAGGCCATGAAGGTGTTGGAGTCGTTGACGCCGCCGATGTCGCACCAGATCAGGTCGGGGTCGTACTTGTCGACCAGCTCCTTCATCTGCGGGAGCTGGAAGTCCTTGACGTAGTCGGCGACCGGTTTGTAGCCGGTGTAGGGCACGGGCTGGCCGGTGAAGGGGTTCTTGGGCGCGCCGCGGCCGAACCAGCCGCCCCACTGGACGGGCGAGGCGGGGTTGTACCACTCGGGCATCGAGAAGTAGAGGCCGTCCTTCAGCCCGTAGCCGCCGGTCCGGTTGGCCTCGACCAGCTCACGGGTGAAGTCGCGGCCGGGGCCGTACTTGACGGTGGTGCGGTCGGAGTAGGCGCTGTCCCACAGGGCGATGCCGTCGTGGTGCTTGGCGACCAGGACGTAGTACTTGCCGCCGCCCTGCCGGAAGAGGTCCAGCCAATTCTTCGGGTCCCACTTCTCGGCCTTCCAGTGCTCGGTCAGGAAGTCGTCGTAGTCGACGTCCTTGCCCCAGGTGGCCAGGTGATGCTTCTGGGTGGCGGTGTCCTTGGTGTTCATCTTGGACCAGTACCACTCGGCGTACTTGCTCTCGTCCTCCTTGTCCACGGGGGCGTAGGCGGGGACGGACGAGGCGCCCCAGGTGATGAAGAAGCCCAGCTTGGCGTCCTCGAACCACTGGGGGGCGACGTGCCGGGCGAGCGACTCGTCGGTGGGTTCGTAGGGCGCCTGCGCTAAGGCGGCGGGGGTGAGGAGGGCGGCCGAGGCCACCACGGCGGCGGCGACCGCCAGCGACTTGCTGCGTCTCATGCCTTGCACAGTATTGGTTGGGCCAATCCATAGACAAGAGACGAAATCGTACGAAAAACTCCCTCTCAACACTCATATTGGACCGTCCTTTGGAGTCTCCTTGAGCGCGTCAGGCAACCGCGTCGCCGCCGCGAGCATGGTCGGGAGCGTGGTGGAGTACTACGACTTCACCCTCTTCGGCCTGGCCGCGGCGCTCGTCTTCGGCGAGCAGTTCTTCCCCGGCACCTCCCCGCTGGCCGCCACCCTCGCCTCCCTGGCCACCTTCGCCGTCGGCTTCCTGGCCCGGCCGCTGGGCGGGGTGATCTTCAGCCACTACGGCGACCGCATCGGCAGGAAGCCGATGATGGTCGCGACCCTGCTGCTGATGGGCTTCGCCACCGCCGCGATCGGCCTGCTGCCCGGCTACGGCACCATCGGGGTGCTCGCCCCGATCCTGCTGGTGCTGCTCCGGCTGCTGCAGGGCTTCGGCGCCGGGGCCGAGTACGTGGGCGCGCTGGTCATGGCGGCCGAGTCCGGCGACGAGCGGCGGCGCGGCTTCCTGTCGTCGCTGCCCGGCACCGGCGTGTTCATCGGCATCCTGCTCGCCACGCTCACCTTCAGCGGCATCTCCTCACTGCCGGAGGCGCAGTTCCAGAGCTGGGGCTGGCGGCTGCCGTTCCTGCTCAGCCTGGCCGGCGTCGCGCTCGGCCTCTACTTCCGCAGCCAGGTCGAGGAGACCCCGATCTTCGCCGAACTGCGGCGCACCGGCGAGACCGGCAAGGCGCCGGTCGTCGAGGTGATCCGCCACCAGCCGAAGCGGCTGCTGCTGGCCATGGCGGCCAACGGGCCGTTCGTCGCGATCTCCTACCTGATCCAGGTCTTCGTGCTGTCCTACGTGACGACCACGCTCGGCGTCGCCAAGAGCACCGGCCTGATCGCCAACGTCAGCGCCTCGGCCCTGGCCATCGTCGCCACCCCGCTGTTCGGGATGTTGTCCGACCGCATCGGCCGCCGGCCGGTCTGGTTCCTCGGGGCGGGGTTCCTGGCGTTGTTCGCCTTCCCGATGTTCTGGCTGGTCGACACCAGGGCGCCGGTCGCGATCGTGCTGGCCGTGGTGCTCGGGCTGGCGGTGGGCATCGCCTCGATGTACGCCGCGCAGGCCTCGCTGTTCGCGGAGCTCTTCGAGGCGCGCTTCCGGCTCAGCGGCATCGCGCTGGCCCGCGAGTCCACCGCCGCGCTGATCGGCGGGCCCGCCCCGCTGGTGGCCTCGGCCGTGCTCGCCTGGTCCGGGGGCGCCTCGTGGCCGATCGCCGCGCTGGTCTGCGGGCTCGCGCTCATCTCGCTGGTGGCGGTGCTGGCCGTACCGGAGACCCGGGGAGCGGACCTGCGGCAGGCCGCGCCGGTACGGCTACGCTGACTCCGTGGCAGGCAACGGCACCCGCACTTCGGCCTCGGGCGAGACGATCCAGCACCTGAAGAAGATGATCGCCTCAGGGGAGTTCCCGCCGGGCGGGCGGCTGCCGACCGAGCGGGACCTGGCGGTGCAGCTCGGCGTCTCCCGCAACACGCTGCGCGAGGCGATCCGCGCGCTCACGCTGGCCGGGCTGCTGGAGGCACGGCAGGGTGACGGCACCTACGTGACCAGCCTGTCCCCGGCGATGCTGCTCGACACCTTCGCGATGCTGGTGGAGCTGTCGGCGGACGCGACCGTCCTCGACATGCTGGAGGTACGGCGGGCCCTGGAGTCGGTCGCGGCCACGCAGGCCGCCTCCCGCATCACCGACGAGCAGCTCGGCCGGCTGGCCGGGCATCTGGAGGAGATGCGGCACGACCCGCAGCGCGGTGACGGCAGCGTCGACGAGGTGGTGCACGCCGACGCACAGTTTCACGCGGTGGTCACCGAGGCGGCGGGCAACCCGGTGCTGGCCGCGCTGATCGAGGCGCTCAGCACCCGCACGCTGCGCGCCCGCACCTGGCGGGGCCGGGTGGACCAGGGCGTGTTCGACCGGGCGATCCGCGAGCACGAGGCGATCTTCGAGGCGCTGCGCGACCGGGATCCGGCACGGGCGGGCGCGGTGGCCGCCGCGCACGTGGCCGGTGTGGAGGCGTTCCTCCGCGCCGCCCAGCATTAGTCCGACCAATCTCCGCGTTCTTCCCAGGCTTAGCTACCGCTTTGCCTTCAGATGGCTATATTGGTTGGACCAATAGGAGGTTCATGTGAAGATCACTGACATCCGCGCCGTCCTGCTCAGCCATGACTACGCCGGGCAGCCGCCCCTGGAGTGGGTGGGCGGGCGCATCGAGACCTGGGACGCCGCGCTCGTGGAGATCACCACGGACGCCGGGGTGACCGGCCTCGGCGAGGTGGCGCAGGGCATCATGGGCGCGCTCGCCGTACCGGGCGTGGTCGAGGCGCTGCGGCAGTACGCCGTGGGCCTGAGCGTCGAGGAGCCCGGCACGGTCGGCGACGCGCTGCGGGCCAGCACCGCCTTCTGGGCACGCGGCGGGGTGGCCTCCGGCGTGATCGCCGCGATCGAGGTGGCCGCCTTCGACGCCGCCGGCAAGGCCGCCGGGGTGCCGGTGCACGAGCTGCTCGGCGGGCTCCGGCACCCGAGCGTCGAGCTGTACGCCAGCGGCGGCCTCGGCGTGGACGAGGAGCAGGTGCTGGCGTGGGTCAAGGAGATGGAGGCGCGCGGCTTCGCCACGGTGAAGTTCCGCGCGATGACCGGCCCCGAGCGCACCATCGGCCTGATCGACCGGGTCGTGGCCGCGCTGGAGCCGGGCACCCGCTTCGTCCTCGACGCCGTGCAGGGCTGCGCGGGCCGGCCCTGGCCGCTCGCCGACGTGCTGCGCGTGGGCGAGCATCTGGCGCGATACGGGCCGCGCTGGTACGAGGAGCCCTGCCGGGCCGAGGACGTGGCGGGCTACACCGCCGCCCGCGCCGCGCTGGAGGTGCCGATCTCCGGCGTGGAGAGCTACTCCACCCGGCAGGAGTTCGAGCGCCTGATGGAGGCCGGCGGCGTCGACCTGGTCCAGCCGGACGTCGGCATGGTCGGCGGCATCACCGAGTTCCAGCGGGTGGCCGCGCAGGCCTTCGGCTCCGGGCTCGACTGCGTGCCGCACATCTGGTCCACCGGCGTCAACCTGATGGCCAGCGTGCACACCGCCTTCGCCACCCCGCACCTCGACCTGATCGAGCTGTGCACGCTGCCCAACCCGCTGCGCGAGGACCTGCTGGTCGAACCGCTGCGCATCGAGGGCTCGCACCTGCTGCCGCCGGCCGCGCCCGGCCTGGGCGTACGGCTGACGCCGGAGATCGAGGCCCGCTTCGCCTTCCAGCCGGGGCGGGGCCATGTCATTCGTTAGCTCCGTCGCCGCCGCGCAGGTCGCCGACTCCCTGGACGAGGCCGGGGTGCGCGGTCAGGTCCTCCACCCCGCGATCCGGCCCCTGCGCGCGGGGATGCGGGCCCTCGGCCGGGCCAGGACCGTGCAGTTCGCCCCCGCCGAGGAGGCCGGGCCCGATCCCTACGACGACATGATCGACTTCATCGACTCGGTGCGGCCCGGCGAGGTGGTCGTCATCGCCGCCGGCGGCAGCGCCCGCTCCGCCTGCTGGGGCGAGCTGTTCTCTGCGGCCGCCAAGGGCCGCGGCGCCGCCGGTGTCGTCTGCGACGGCTACGTCCGCGACCGCGCCAAGGTTCTGGCTCTGGACTTCCCGGTCTTCGCGCTCGGCACCCTGCCCGTCGACTACCGGGCGCGCCTGCGAGTCGTCGCCGTCCAGCAGCCCGTCACCTGTGGCGGCGTCCGGATCGCTCCGGGCGACACCGTTCTGGCCGAGGACGACGGCCTCGTCGCCGTACCCCGGGCTGTCGAGGCCGAGGTGGTGGCCCTGGCCAACCAGCGCGCCGCCACCGAGTCCACCGTGCTCGCCGAACTCCTGGCCGGATCCGGCCTGCGCGAGGTCTGGGAACGCCACCGCGTCCTGTGACCCGCGCTGCGACGGGCCTCTCCCCCGGTCTCGGGGAGAGGCCCGTCAGGTCAGGCGGGGGTGAGTTCGACGAAGGAGACGCCCGGCATGGGCAGGTCGAACTCCAGGCGGACATTGCCCTCCACCTCGGCCGCCGGGGTGAGCTCGTCGAGGGTGTTCGCCTCGGCCAGGCGCTCCCACTCCTCGCCCTCCGGCCAGTCCGCGCCGGACATCCGCTGCCAGATCGCGCGGATGTTGGAGTGGGTCTCGTCGATGCGGTGATGGGTGAGCGTGTGGGTGCCCTTCAGGCCGGTGACGGCCAGCCGTACGGTGCGGGAGAGTTCCGGGGCGCCGTCGGCCTGGGCCTGGTTGAGGGTGCCGTTCCAGACGAGCACGCCGACGCGGCCGTCGGGGTGTCGGGCGGCCCAGACCTCGACGCCGGCCTGGTCGCCCTCGACGCTCGCGGCCAGTTCCTCCGGGCCCAGCCGGTGGGCCAGGGTGAGCGCGTGGAAGCGGGGCTTGCGCAGGTTGCCGACGGTGAGCAGGCCGAAGCCGCCGTGGAAGAGCCGCGGCGGGCGGCCGAGCTCCTCGAAGTGGTCGGAGGCGACCCAGTGCGAGAGCGCGTCCAGCCGCCCGGCCGCCGACTTCATGCCGTGCAGCAGGAAGGTGGCGCCGAACGGGCCGTCGCCGATGCCGTGGAAATGGGTGGGGGTGGGACCCCACTCGGTCCACCAGATCGGGGTGTCCTCGCGGCCGTGCCGGGCCAGGGCGGGACGCCAGTCGAGCGGCGCGTTGCCGTAGGTGTGGGTGGAGACGAAGTCGAGCGCGGCCCCGGACTTGCCGACGTGGCTGAGCAGTTCCTCGACCCAGCCGTTCGCCGCCGAGCTGGGGCCGCCCACCCGCAGGCCGGGGTGGACGCTCTTCACCGCGGCGGCCGAGACGTCGTAGAGGCGGAAGTACTCCTCCGGCGTGCCCGACCAGAAGACGGCGAGGTTGGCCTCGTTCCAGACCTCGAAGGCCCAGCGCTCGACGAGCTCCTCCAGGCCGTAGCGGTCGGCGAGGGCCTGGGTCAGGTCGCGCACGAGCTCGCCCCAGGCGTCGTAGTCCTTCGGCGGCGAGATGATCGCCTGGTAGCCGAAGACCGTCTTGGACGGGTCCGTGGCCAGGTCACGCGGCATGTAGCCGAGCTCGACGACCGGCCGCAGGCCGAAGGCCATGATGGTGTCGTAGACCTCGAAGACCTTGCTGAAGTCGTGCACCGCCTTGCCGTCGACCTCGCGGTAGACCTCCAGGTCGTCGCCGAGGATCGCGTGCGCCCGCACGGTCTCGACGCCGAACTCCTCACGCATGGTCCGCAGGGCCGCGGTCAGTTCCTCGCCGATCGGGCGGCCCCCGGACTCCTCGCGGCACAGCAGGTACGACAGGTGCTCGGAGCCGATCATGGTGGTCCACGGCCGGTGGAGCGTTCCGGTCACGGCCCCGGCGTCCACCGAGACGGCCACCTCGCGGCCGGTCTCGGCGGGCCCCGCCGAGACCGGGTCGCTGAACGGTCCCACCACGTCCATCGCGGCGATCGCGGCCACCTGGTAGGCGCACTCCCCCTGCCCGGTGTCCACGTACCGGCAACCCGGCACCGCCGGGACGTCGACGTCGCGCTGCTTGACCGAGACGCCGTCGCGGTGCACGAGGTAGCCGATCGCCCCCGGCACCGGCTCCCACGTCAGCGTGACGTGCCCGGCGCCCGGCCGGGCCCGCAACCCGGCCGGCGCGGGCAGGACGACCTCGGTCACCGGCGCCACCGCGCCGGACGCCTGGTAGATCCGTGCTTCCCAGTCACGGCGTGCGGCTTCTGCCGTACTCACCCGGCGACCTCCCATTCCTCGGGTTCCATCACCGGCCGCAGCGACGCCTCGACGTCGGGGCGGCCGAAGTACCGGCGCATGTTGCCGGAAGCCAGCTCGTTGCCCAGGGCGGCCATGACCATGCCCTGGTCCAGCGCGAGGTACCAGCGGGACACCACCCCTGAGCGCACGGCGACGGCGTCGTAGAAACCGCCGGGGCCGTAGGCGTCGAAGTTCCCGCGCAGCTTCGCCAGGTTGGCCAGGGCCGCCTTCTTCGCGTACGGAAGAGCCAGGAAGGAGGCGTGCGGCGTGACCACGCCGTCGCCGTAGGCGGCCGGTTCCGGCTGGGCCGGGCGGCAGCCCTCGTAGCCCGGGTCGGTCGTGGTGCGCTCGCGGTCGGTGGTGTAGCCGGCCGCGTCCAGGCCCATCGGGTCCACGCCGTACTCGCGGTAGCCGCCGTGCGGGTCGTTGGACGGGGAGAAGCCCCAGTAGCCGTACTTGGCGTCGTCGAGGCCGTGCTGGATCTGGCCCTTGACGAAGACCGGGTGGTTGCGGCCCCAGCTCTTCGGCGCCCAGGCGCTCTCCGGCACGACCAGGTCGGGCATGAGCTCCTCGAACATGGAGCCGCCCCAGTTCGGCACGAAGCGCAGGCCGCGGTAGCCGTACGTGCCCTCCCAGACCTTGACCCCGAGGTACTCCTTCCACGAGCCGACCGGCTTCTGGTCCTGCCAGGCCCAGTCGCAGCCGGCGTCGGGGAAGGTGCGGTAGAGGCCGTAGTAGTGCTCGCGCGGGATCTGGCCCAGGGCGATGCCGACGTAGGTGCCGATGCGGGTCTCGCCGGGCGAGCCGTAGTGGTGGCAGGTGGAGTGGACCTTGACGCCGGTGCCGGCGTAGTCGCTCTCCACGGAGCACTGTCCGGGCGGCGGTTCGGGCCAGAAGCCGCCGCGCAGCAGGCCGGTGCCGGCGTCGGGGCGGGCGGCGGGGTCGTAGTAGGCGGCGAAGTTCATCGAGCGCGCCAGCCGGTCGGCGCGGGCGGCGTGGGCGGGCAGCGCGGTGCGCACCATCATCAGCGCGGTGGCCAGCCAGCCGTTGTCGACGCTGGAGGCGAAGGGGTGGACCACGGTCCCGTTGTCCGGCCAGGTCCTGACGACCTGGAGGGTGGCGGGGTCGTACCAGTTCCAGAACTGGCCGGTCGGCGCGTGCCGTTCCATCCGCTCCAGCGCGTCGAGCACCTTGCGGGCCCGGCGCTGCGCGTCGCCGGGGCTGATGAGGCCCAGGTCGCGGGCGGTCAGGGTGGACCACAGGTAGGCGCCGATGTTGGTGGGCGAGGTGACCTTGACGCGGGTCCTCAGGTCGCCGGTGATTTTGTCGGACGGCAGGCCGGTGCCGGGGTCGACCATGGCGGCCAGCGAGGTCCAGGTGTCCTTGGCGTACTTCAGCAGGGTCGCCCGGTCACCGGGCCGGGCGGCGGCGGGCTGGGCCGAGAGCGTGGTGGTGAGCGCGGCGGCCAGCAGGCCGGCTAAGAGGGGTGTGCGCATGGGGTTCGGCTCCTTGTCATCGGGGATGGCGTCCGCAGCTGTGACGGATGACCAGTTCGGCCGGAAGGGTGAGGTGGCGCGGTTCGTCCCGCTGCCCGGCGATGAGCTCGTCCAGCGCGCGGGCCGCTCCGGCGCCGAGCTCGCGCATGGGCTGGCGGATGGTGGTCAGGGCGGGGCGGGCGTGCCGGGCGGCCATGATGTCGTCCCAGCCGGTGATCGCCACCTGGTCGGGTACGGCGAGGCCGAGCTCCTCGGCGGCGAGGATCGCGCCGAGGGCCACCTCGTCGTCGGAGCAGATCACCGCCTCGGGCCGCGAGTCGCTGCCGAGCAGGCGCAGGGCCGCCTCGTAGCCGGACTCGACGGTGTAGCGGGCGGTGAGCACGGGTTCGACGGCCTCGCCCAGCACCTCGCGCACGCCCGCCCAGCGTTCGGAGATGTCGTCGCCGTCGGCGAAGGGCGCGCCCAGGAAGGCGTAGGAGCGGTAGCCGTGCTCGCGCAGGTGCCCGGCGAGCAGGCGGGCAGGTCCGATGTTCTCCGTGCGCAGGCTGTCGGCCCCCGGCAGCGGCGCGCGGGCCACGAACACCAGCGGCACGCTCATCCGCACCAGCTCGGCGACCAGGTCGTCGGGCGCGGTCTGGCCGAAGACGAGCAGGCCGTCCACCCGGCCGGCCAGGTCGCGGATCAGGTCGCGCACGTTGTCCCGGTCCTTGGTGGACAGGATCACCACGGAGCGGCCGAGCTCGGAGGCGACCTCCTCGTAGCCCAGCAGGACCTCGGCGTAGTAGGGGCCGGCGAGGTCGGGGAAGACGATGCCGTTGGCGGCGTGCCGGCCCTCGGCCAGGCTCACGCCCAGGCGGCTGGGGGTGAAGTCGAGTTCGGCGACGGCCTTCAGCACCTTCTCGCGCGTCTTCGACGCCACCGGGCCGGTGCCGCGGAGCGTGCGGGAGACGGTCGCGATCGACACGCCCGCCCGCCTGGCCACCTCGTAGATCGTCACGTCCATGCCCGCCTCATTGCTGTAAGCGCTTACACATGCCAGTGTGCCAGACGAGGAGTCATCCGATCAATGGCCACCGCGCTACGGCGTGATGCTGTCCAGGTAGGCGTCGAGCTGGCCCAGCAGGTCGAACTCCGGCTCCAGCAGCCACTGGACCTGGAGCCCGTCGAGCACGGCGATGAGCAGCGGCCCGCTGGCGTGCGGCCCGATCTCGCCGCGTTCCTGGGCCTTGGCCAGGGTGGCGGCGAACAGCGCCCGGCTGGTGCGGTAGCGCTTGCGGAAGAAGTCGTGCGCCGGATGCTCGGCGTCGGTGGCCTCGGCCGAGAGCGTCACGAACAGCCGCAGCACCCCCGGCTCGCTCATGTTGCGCAGTTGCAGCTCGCGGATGGCCCGGCGGAAGCTGCCCAGTTCGGCCCAGCGCTCCTCGAACCACGGGATGTCCACGTCGTCGCGCTGCTGCAGCACCGCCGCGAGCAGGTCCTCCTTGGACGGGAAGTAGTGCAGCACCCCGGCCAGGCTGAGCCCCACCTGGGCGGCCAGGTCGCGCATGGAGGCCCCGCGGTAGCCGCGGACGCTGAACAGGTCGCGGGCGGCGTCGAGGATCTGCGCGCGGCGGGCGATCCCGACGGCGTACGGCTTCTTGGCGGGCATGGCCCGAGCCTAGCAAAGCGACCTATCAGTTGGTAGGTTTTTGCCATGCCACTCGACCCCCTCCTCGCCCCGTTGCTCGACGCCCTCAACGCCCGGCCCGTGCCCGCCTGGCGGACCGTCGAGGAACGCCGCGCCCTGTCCCGTGGCGGCTCCGGCCACCCCTACCAGGCGCTCGTCGAGGCCGAGCCGGAGATCGACGGCGTCTACGAGGAGACCTTGGCCGAGGGCTTCTCGGTCCGGGTCTACCCCGGCGGGCCCGGCCTGCTGCTGCACTTCCACGGCGGCGGCTGGTGGAGCGGCTCGGCGGCCGAGTCGGAGTGGCGCTGCCGTGCCTTCGCCGGGCGCGCGGGCGTCACGGTGGTCAGCGCCGACTACCGGCTGGCTCCCGAGCACCCCTTCCCCACCCCGGTCGAGGACTGCTACCGGGCGCTGGAGTGGGCCGTCGGACGGTTCCGGCCCGAACGGATCGGGGTGACCGGGGAGAGCGCGGGCGGCAACCTGGCCGCGGCCGTCGCCCTGCTCGCCCGCGACCGGAACGGGCCGACGCTGGCCGTGCAGGTGCTGGAGATCGCGCCCTTCGACCTCACCTGGGCCTCGCCCTCGATCGAGCGGTACGCCACCGGGCATCTGATCACCGCCGAAGATCTCTACTGGTGCCGGGCCGCCTACCTGGGGCCGCACTCCCCCGCCCATCCGCTGGCCTCCCCGCTGCACGCGCCCACGCTCGCCGGGCTGCCGCCCGCGCTGATCGTCAGCGCGGAGTGCGACCCGCTGGCCGACGACGGGCGGCGGTACGCCGAGCGGCTGGTGGCGTCCAGGGTGAAGGCGGAGTTCCGGCTGTTCGAGGGGCATGTGCACGGCTCGCAGTCGCTGACCGCGCTCCTGCCGTCCGCGCGCGAGTGGCGTGACCTGGTCGTCGGCGCGGTGCGCGAACATCTCGGGTGACGCCCGCCCCCGAGCCGGGGGCGGGCGTCGTGCCCTACGCGACCGCCTCCCGCTGGGCCGCCTTGCGGGTGGCGAGCTCCGCGGCGGCCTGGTGGGCGACCGAGTGGGTGATCGGGTAGAAGGCGAAGGCCAGGGCGCCGACCAGGCCGATGACCGCCGGGATGAGGCTCTGCGCGTACAGGATGCCCTGCACCGCCTCCGGGCTCTGCGTGACGCCGCCGCTGCGGTAGCCGGTCAGGGCCAGCGTGTAGGCCAGCAGCCCGCCGCCGACGCCCGCGCCCGCCTTGGTGGCGAACGAGGTCATCGCCGCGAGGCTGGCCTCGGTGCGGAAGCCGTACCGCCACTCGGTGTAGTCGGCGAGCTCGGCCAGCAACACCAGCCCGAGCGCGACCGCCCCGCCGAAGCCGAAGCCGGTGACGACGAAGCAGAGCATCACCGGCACGGGAGCCGGCGGCACCACCATGAGCAGCGCCAGGCCCAGGATGGACAGGCCCAGGCTGAGCAGGTAACCCGGCTTGGCCCCCGCCCGGCGCGCGAAGACCGGCACCGCCAGCGCGCCGATCACCATGGGCAGGGCCATGACCAGCGCCGCCACCGTGAGGTAGTTCTGGTCTCCGATGTAGTAGAGGAAGAAGTACGGCATGGCCGCGGTGAGCGAGCCGCTGGCCGCCTGGACGGCCACCTTGGAGGTGAGCAGGATCGGCACCGCCCGGTGCGAGAAGAATACCCGCCGCACGTCCGAGAGCCGGTAGCGCTCGGCCGACAGCGGGACGACCCGCTCCCGCACCCGGAGTGCCATGATCGTCACCAGCACGCAGCCCACCCCGGCCACGATCGTGACGTAGGTGAGCCACCCCCCGGTGCCGCCGCCGAGCAGCTTGACCAGCGGCAGCGTGAGGCCGGTGCTGAGCGCGGCGGCCAGCAGGCCGGTGAAGCCGACGATCCCGGCGAGCTGCCCGCGGGTGCGGGCGTCGCCGGCGACGACGGGCAGGAGCGAGGTCACCGGGATCTGGAAGAGGTCGAGCAGCAGCCCCCACAGCAGGTAGGTGACCCAGGCGGCGAGCAGGGCGTTGGGGAACCAGGCGGGCGCGGCGAACAGCGCGATCAGGCAGACCGCGCAGAGCAGGCCGCCGACCAGCACGTACAGCCGGAACCGGCCCCAGCGGGTGACCGGGAGGTGGTCGACGAGGTACCCCATGATCGGGTCGCTCGCGCCGTCCACGATCCTGGCCACCAGCATGAGTGTGCCGACCGCCGCCGCCCCGATCCCCACCACGTCGGTGAGGTAGAGCAACAGGAACCCCGAGACGCCGCCCATCAGGGCGCCGCCGGCCACGCCGGCGAAGAAGGCGAGCTTCTCGGTGAAGCCCGGCCGGTCGGCGACCGGCTCAGCCGCCATGGCGTTGCCTCCACGCGGCGGTCTGGGCGCCGAGCAGGTCGGCGAGGTCGCCGGCGGGCAGCGAGTAGTCGAGCACGTGCAGGCCGAGCTGCGCGTGCGAGCTCTTGAACGGCTCGTTGCCGTCGATCTCCAGCCACGTCGCGCCGCGGTCGCGCACGCATTCCGCGCTCATCCGGCCGGGGTAGGCGGCGAAGCCGGTCGGGTAGTCCGGCGCCTGGTAGTCGCCCATCAGCAGGTCGAGGCTGCCGCCCTTGGTGAGCTTGCGGGTGGGGAGCCAGGGCCGGATCGGCAGCCGGCCCTGGCCGCCGGTGAGGAGCTGGGCGGGGTTGACGCAGAGCATCTCGTGCCCGGCGTCGGGGTCCTTGGCCAGGACAGCGTCGCGGGGGTCGGCCCCGTCGAGGTCGTAGGAGGCGTAGGCGACCACGCACCCGCTGGGGACGGGCGCCGCGGGGCTCGGCCGGGTGCAGGCGGGCAGGTGCCGGAAGGTGGAGCCGGCGTCGTTGCCCCCGCCGAGCGCGACCCGCACGCCCGTGCCGGCCAGGTAGGCGCCGACCAGCTTGTCGGTGCGGGCGGGCACGCCGTCGAACTCCTCCTGCAGCAGCCGGGCCGCGGCCGCGGCGCCTTGGGAGTGGCCGAGCACGATGACGCCGCGGCGGCCCTGGTTCTCGGTCGCCCAATACTCGGCGAAGGCCTGCTTGACGTCCTGGTAGCCGGTCTCGAAGTCCGGCGGGGCGAGGATGCTCAGCAGGTAGGAGGTGAGCGGCGCCTGCCGGTAGAGCGGCACGAACAGCCGGCAGTGCCCGGCGAGCGCGCGGAGCTGGGTGAGGGTGACGGCGACTTCCGGGTCCCGGACGTAGGGCGGGTTGGCGCCCAGCAGCAGGATCGGATTGCTGAGCAGGTTGACCGTCGGGTAGGCGTAGAAGCAGTCCACGCCCGGGTCGCCGGCCGGGGCCGGGGGCTGGACGGCGGTGCTGCCGTCGGGTCGCACCACGGTGGTGTCGAGCGGGGCGTGGTAGCCGTCGGGGTAGCGGCCGGTCAGGCACGGGTTGTCGGCCTGGCCGGGCTTGCAGAGCCAGACGGGGCGGGTGAGCGGGGTGGTCAGGCCTTGCGCCTCGACGTCCGGCGCCGGCGAGGCCGCGGCGGGGGTCGAGAGCGGTAAGACGCAGAGAAGGGCGAGGAGGGGGACGATCAGCCTGCGCACGGGGCGGCTCCAAAACCTACCGACTGATTGGTAGATGTCAGGCTAGAGGGGTTGCCAGGCCGCGTCAACGCACTCGGGCCGATCGGCTCCTGGACGCCGGCAGCAGGCGGTGGGACAGTCGGCGGGTGGCGATCGACCTCGACGCGTGGCTCACCCGGCTGTTCGTCCTCGGCATCGACGACGACTTCCTCGACGACCCCGCCGACAGCATCGCGGTGATCACCGCTTTCCTCCGCCGTCCCGAGCGCGCCCTGGCCGACTACACCCCGGAAGAGGTGAGCAGCGGGCTGTGGCACCTGGCCGGGAACTCCGAGCTCTTCCTGGAGCTGTACAACCAGGACGTGCCGCTGCCGGAACGGCTGGCCTGCGCCTCGGCGATCCGCGAGCTGTACCGGCGGTTGTTCGAGCCGCACTGCGCGCCGGTGCTGGGCCATGCCGGCGCCGAGGGGCACGAGCCGCTCAACTCCATCTGCTACATGTGGTGGGACGCCTTCTCCACCTGGGGCCGGCCCGGCGACCCCGCGGCGCGGCCGATCGACCAGGCTCTGCTGGCGGTCATGCGGGACACGCTCAGCTCACCGAACGAGGCGTGCGTCGAGGGGGCTCTGCACGGGCTCGGGCACTGGCACGTCAGCTACCCGCGCGAGGTCGAGGAGACCGTGCCGGCCTGGCTCGCCACCCGGCCGGAGATCAGCGAGTCGCTCTACCACTACGCCCACGCCGCCAGGTTGGGCCGGGTGCTCTAGAAGAGGGTGGGTGGCGCGGCCGGTTCGGGGTCGGGCAGCGGGGCGAGCCCCGGGACCACCGCCCGCACCTCGTCGTGGAAGCGCCGGGCCAGCTCCAGCGCCTCGGCGTTGTCCGGCGTGTGCACGAAGAAGGTCGGCGACCGGCCCTCGGCCAGCCACCCGGCGACCACCCCCACCCACGGCCGCCAGCCCTCTGCGGTCCGCTCGGCGTCGTCCCTGCCCAGGTAGCGCACGATCGGCCGGGCGGTCAGCGCCCGCATCCTGCGGGCCACCCTGGGCTTGCGCGTCCAGGCGTCCCGCTCGGCGTCGGTGTCGGGACGGCGGGCGAACAGGGTGACCGTGTCGAACGGCACCCACTCCGCCTCCACCGCGCCTAACACCCGCTCCAGGTTCTGGGCGGCGCGTGCGTCCTCGAAGAACGCGCGGTGCCGGACCTCCACGGCGTAGCGGTGCTCCCGGGGCAGCCTGCGCAGGAAGGCGGCCAGCGCGCCCAGGTCCTCCGGGCCGAACGAGCCGGGCAACTGCACCCACAACGTCTCGGCGTGCGCGCCGAGCGGCTCGACCGCCGCGAGGAAGGCCCGCAGCTCGTCGTCACCGCCGGACAGCCGGTGCTCGTGGGTGACCGGCTTGGGGAGCTTGGCCAGGAAGCGGAAGTCCGGCGGGAGCTGCCGCGCCCACGACTCGGCCGTGGCCAGGGAGGGCGTGGCGTAGAACGTGGTGTTGCCCTCGACCGCGTTGCACCAGGTGGCGTACGCGCGCAGCCGCTCGGCCGGCGGGAGCGGGTGGGGCAGGTAGCGGCCCTGCCACGGGGTATGGGTCCACATCGCGCAGCCCACGTGCAGGACGCGGGCCGGCGTCATGCGTGCCGGACCAGGCAGAAGGGGTGACCGGCCGGGTCGGCGTAGACGCGCCAGCTCTGGCCGGGGGTGCCGGTGTCGAGCAGGGTGGCTCCCGCTTCGAGGACCGCTCGCTCGGCTTCGTCCAGGTCAGGAACCTCGACGTCCAGGTGGAGCTGCTGCGGGCGGGACGGTTCCGGCCAGGTCGGCGGGCGGTAGTCGGCCATCTCCTGGAAGCACAGGACCGAGCCGGTGTCGAGGTGGAGGGTCGCCCAGCTCTCGTCGAGCGCCCAGCGGCCGTCGGGGCGGTTGACCTCACCGCCGAGCACGGTGGCGTAGAACCGGGCCAGGGCCCGGGGGTCGGGGCAGTCGAGCACCACGCACTGCAGCGTTCCGATCGTCGACAAATCGTCACTCCCTTTCCTTGACGTCCGCCCGGCCGCCCGGCGGTGAACGGCGGTCGAGGGACTGGATCCACTTCACCGCGACCGCGGCCACCTGCACCAGCTCGGCGCGCAGGGCCTCGGCTTCCTGTTCGGCGAAGGCTTCCAGGACCTCCTCGTGCAGGATGTGCCGCCAGGTCACCTGGCCGGCGGCCTTGGCGGCGTCGGTGGCCGCGCGGGCGGCGTCGGCGGCCTGGGTGCGGTCGGGGCCGGTGCCGTCGGGGTGTTCCTGGATGCCGAACCGCTCGTCCTGGCGCACCCGCTCGGCGGCCACGTCGGCCAGCACCGCGGCGAGCAGGCCGGGCACCCCGTAGTCACCGTCCGGGGCGCCGCCCGAGATGCTGCCCGAGGTGCCGTCGCTCGACTGTGTGGTCACAAAGGGAGATCTTGCCAGCTCCCTCCGACACTCCGCTCAGTAGCATCGGAAGGGTGATCCAGGACGCCACCGCCCTGCACGACGCGGCCCGCACGCTCCTGCACGAGCATGCCGCCGTGGAGGCCGAGGCCAGGGGGCGGCTGCACGAGGTCCAGGCGCGGGCGGCGCGGGACGAGCTGGCGGCGATCCCGGTGGCCCGGCTGAAGGACGTGACCGGGGGGCGGCTGCGGCTTGGGGCGCTGGAGCAGGCCGGGTTCACCACGGTGGCCGCGGTCCTGGATGCTCCGCCGTACCGGCTGGAGCTGGTGCCGGGGATCGGCAGGCACACCGCGCGGCAGGTGCACGCGGCGGCGAAGCAGATCGCGGAGGCGGCGACCGCGTCGGCGCCGGTGCGGATCGAGATCGAGCGGCGGCGGGATCCGGCGCTCACCGCGCTGGTGGTGGCGCTGCACCGGCTGGTGGCGGCCGGGCCGGAGCTGCCGCGCGGTCTGGAGCTGGCCCGTCGGCTGGAACAGCGGCTGGCGCCCCTGCTGCACGAGGCCGGGCCGGCCCGCAGCCGGTTGCGGCTGTTCTTCACGCTGCCCGCCCGGCGGCGGCGCGCGCTGGCGGCGGTCGAGGAGCTGGAGCACGTGCTGGCCCGCAACAGCGGGACGCGGCTGCTGCTGACCGAGCTCACCACCGACCTGATGCGCCCGCCGGTGCACGAGATCGAGGCGTGGTCCGACTTCGAGCACCGGGCGGCGGAGTACTACGCGCTGCTCGGCGAGCTCACCGGCGAGCCGCTGACCGGCGGGGCGGGCGCGCTCTCCGGCGACCTGCTGGCCAAGGTCGAGGCCCAGCCGCTGGACGACACCCACCGCCGCGTCTCGCTCCGCGGCTACCAGGCGTTCGGGGCGCGGTTCGCGCTGGCTCAACGGCGGGTGATCATCGGGGACGAGATGGGCCTGGGCAAGTCGGTCGAGGCCATCGCGGTCCTGGCGCACCTGCGCGCCACCGAGGCCACGCACTTCCTGGTCGTCTGCCCGACCAGCGTGCTGATCAACTGGGTGCGCGAGATCGAGTCCCGCAGTTCGCTGCGCGCTTTTCCGCTGCACGGCGACGAGCGCGCCGCCGTCCAGGCCGAGTGGGTACGGCAAGGCGGCGTCGCGATCGTCACGCTCGACAGCCTGTGGCGGCTGGAGGTGCCGCCGGAGCTGCCGGTCGGCCTGCTGGTCGTGGACGAGGCGCACTACGCCAAGAACCCGGCGACCCGGCGTTCGCGCAGCGTCCACGCCTGGTGCCGGCGGGTGGAGCGGGTGCTCTTCCTGACCGGCACGCCGATGGAGAACCGGGTCGAGGAGTTCCGCACCCTCATCGGCTACCTGCAGCCGCCGCTGGCCGAGAGCCTGCGCGGCAGCGACGTGGTCGCCGGCGCCCAGGCCTTCCGCAAGGCGGTCGCCCCGGTCTACCTGCGGCGCAACCAGGAGGAGGTGCTGACCGAGCTGCCCGAGCGGGTGGACGCCGACGAGTGGGTGGAGTTCAGCGGCCCCGACCTGGAGGCCTACCGGGAGGCGGTGGCGTCGGGCAACTTCATGGCGATGCGCCGGGCCGCCTACCGGACGCCGGCGACGAGCGCCAAGCTGAAGCGGCTGACCGAGCTGGTCGAGGAGGCCAAGGCCAACCAGCTCAAGGTGGTCGTCTTCTCCTTCTTCCACGACGTCCTGCACGCGGTCGGGGAGGCGCTCGACGGCTTCGAGTACGGGCCGATCTCCGGCGACGTGCCGGCGGCCCGGCGGCAGCAGCTCGTGGACTCCTTCGGCGCCGAGCCCGGCCACGCGGTCCTGCTGGCGCAGGTGCAGGCGGGCGGGGTGGGGCTGAACCTGCAGGCCGCCTCGGTGGTGATCCTCTGCGAGCCGCAGCTCAAGCCCAGCGTGGAGGCGCAGGCGGTGGCGCGGGCGCACCGGATGGGGCAGGTCAGGCGGGTGCAGACGCACCGGCTGCTCGCGGCCGACTCGGTGGACCAGCGGCTGCTGGCCATCCTCGGCGGCAAGAGCCGGCTGTTCGACGCCTTCGCGCGGCGCAGCGACCTGGCCGAGTCGAGCCCGCACGCGGTGGACGTGTCCGAGCAGGACCTGGCGCGGCAGATCGTGGAGGAGGAGCAGATCCGCCTCGCCACCCGGCCGGGCTAGACGCGCGGGGTGGTCTCGTCGCAGCCGAGGCGGGCCAGGGCGTCGGCCCGCTCGTTCTCCGGATGCCCGTTGTGGCCGCGCACCCACAGCCACTCGACCTGGTGCCGCCCGCGGGCTTCGTCGAGCCGCTGCCACAGGTCGGCGTTCTTGACCGGCTCCTTGGCGGCGGTGCGCCAGCCGTTGCGCTTCCAGCCGGTGATCCACGAGGTGATCCCGTTGCGCACGTAGGTGCTGTCGGTGTGGACGCGCACCACGCACGGGCGGGTGAGCCCTTCCAGGCCCATGATCGCGGCCATGAGTTCCATGCGGTTGTTGGTGGTATCGGGCTCGCCGCCGCGCAGCTCGCGCTCGTGCTTGCCGTACCGCAGGATGACGCCCCAGCCGCCGGGGCCTGGGTTGCCCCGGCAGGCCCCGTCGGTGAACAGCTCGACCACACCTTCCACCCGGCCAGGGTAGTGGACCCCGGCCGGGTGGGCGGTTCAGTCGGCGACCAGGCGGTTCCCCCAGGCGCCCTCGAACTCCCGTTGCCGGCGCACGACGTAGCGGCCGGGCGCGCAGCCGGTGGCGCCGTGCTCGGGATGCAGGAGGTAGACGACCTCCCGGGCCTCGAACACGCCGACGGTGAGGCGGGTGAAGTCGGCGACGGAGGTGGTCCAGCGGCAGGTGCCTGGGTCGGCGACCAGGGTGTGCGGGTTGCCGCCGTCGGCGCCGCGCACCAGCACGACGCCTTCGGCCCGGACCGGCTGCCAGAGGGCGGCGGGCCGGATCAGGACGTCACGGGCGAGCAGGTCGAAGGGGACGACGATCAGGTCGCCCTGGGCCTGCAGCCCGCCGACGACGGGGATGCGCACCGACTGCTCCAGGTGGTCGAGCACGGTCAGCCCGGTCAGCCGGGTCAGCGAAGCGAGGGTCACGGTCATGGAGATCACCTTTCAGGTCCGGCGGGCGAGCTGGGCGTAGTGGGCGGCCGGCAGGCCGTAGGACCAGGCCGCGGCGGCGACCGGGTCGTCGAGGAAGCCGGGCACGGTCAGGCCGTAGCGGCGGCGGGTGCCGTCGCGTTCGAGCGAGCCGTTGACCGCCAGCAGCACCCGGCTGCCCGGCCGGTAGTCGTACAGGCGCAGCTCCGAGCCGGGGTTCCCGGGATCGGCGGCGGTGGCGACCAGGCGCAGCCCGGCCCGGTCGAGGTACTCGCCCCAGCCGAGGCGTTCGATGGCGCAGCGTCTGACCTCGATGTTCGGCTCGCGCTCGATGTGCCCGACGCTCGGCGCGTCGATCACCCAGCGCGGCACCACGGTGCCGTGCCAGGCGTGCACCTCCCAGCCGTCGGCGTACCGGACGGCCGGGCCGGCGTCGGCGTGCAGGCGCAACGCGCCCGCCTCTGCCGGTTCGGTGTGCAGCGTCACGGGGCGTTCGGTGATCACGCAGACGCCGTCGCGCGGCCACCACCAGCTCGTCTGGCGCATCGCGGCCCGCCACAGCCCGAGCCGCTCGTCCACGGGCCCGCCGCCCAGGCGGGCCAGCGCGTGGAGGTGCGCCACCCAGGCCGGCGAGAGCGTCTCGTACCACGGAGCCCGCCACCGGCTCCGGCGCTCGTCCGCGGCCCGGAGCGCGGGATGGAGGACTCGTTCCACCGTGGCGGCCAGCGGCCGGCTGATCTCCCAGCTCACCAGCCGGTCGAGCGCCGCCGGCACGTGTCCGGTGGAGACCAGCCGCAGGTCGAGGGAGGCCGAGGTCAGCTCGCGAGCCACTGGATGGTCGGCGGGGTCGCCGTTGCCGCGCACGCCCGGCGGCAGCGTGGCCAGGGCGGCCAGCGGCGAGGAGACCCAGTGGAAGCGGGGCCGATCCCGCCCGATCAGGCGGTAGAGCCCGGAGATGGCCGTCTCGGCGGCCGCTCGGTCGGCCGGCCGCGTGGAGCACGCGTGGTCCAGCCAGTCAGCACGGATCCCGGCAGCTTCGCGCTGCGCCGGATCTCTCATCGCACGAGGGCGGATGCGCCCTTTCTGTCGATCATGCTGTCATCGTGACAGAGAACTCCGGCCTTCGTCCAGAGCGCGACCTCCTCCTCGGCGAGACCACCGTGCGCAAGCGCTTCGCCGGACCGGGGCACAGCGAGGCCGAATGGCGGGCCCTCACCCTGCTGGCCGAGGTCTTCGCCGAGGTGCCCGCCCGGGATCTGCCGGTACGGCGAGGCAGCCCCGCCGACCTGCTGGCCCGGCTGCGGGAGTGGAGCAGCACCCCGCCACCCGGCCCCCCGGTGGTGCGGGAGGCCTTCGACCGGGCACTGCCGTGGCTGGCGGAGGACCTGCCGGAGCCGGGCGAGCCGGTCTTCGGCCGGGGCGACGGGAACCTGGCCGACGTGCTCTGGGACGGCTCCCGCATCCGGCTGCTGGACTTCGAGGAGTCCGGCCGCAGCGACCGGGCCTACGAGCTGGCGAGCATCGTCGAGCACCTCGGCCTGGGTGGACACGGAGTTCGACACCGCCGCCTTCCTCGCCGCGTTCCCGCTGGAGGCCGGGGAGGTCGCGCGGATGCGGGTCTACCGGCGGCTGCCGGCGTTGTTCTGGCTGCTCACGCTGGCCTACGACGCGGCGCGGCCCGTCCCGCGCAATCCGCCGGGGACGGCTGAGCGGCAGGCCGCCCGCATGATCGGTCACTGTAGGTGAGATAGCATCCACGCATGGTCATCTCAGGTCGTGCCGTCCTGGCGATGATCCTGGCTGCCTGCCTGCTGATGTGCCTGCCGGGCCCGCACTCCGTAACCGCCGCCCAGGCCGCCCCGGTCACGCACAGCGACCATCAGCACGACCAGTGCGACGCGCCGGTCGTGCCGCCCGCGCCCGGGTCGAGCGCGGCCGAACTGACCCTCGACGGGCTGGTGCGAGGGTGGCTGCCGGTGCCGCCGGAGGCCCCGGTCGCCGGGCCCGCCGCCGGGGCGCCGCCTGCCGTACCGGCGGTGGCCGATCCGCTGCTCCTGCTCTGCACCTCGCGGAGGTGACAGGTCCCGCTCCGACCTGTCACGACCTCGCGAAGGTGACAGGTCCCGCTCCGACCTGTCACGTCCACGCGCAGACCAAGGAAGCCGGATGGACCTCACTCGCGCCTGCCTGTCACCCGCCGACCTCGTCGGCCACACCCCGATCCTGTGGATCCCCGAGCTCCGCTCGGCCGCCCCGGAAGGCCCCGGGTTCTGGGCCAAGCTGGAGGGCCGCAACCCCGGCGGCATCAAGGACCGGCCCGCCCTGCACATGCTGGCCCGCGCCCGTGAACGCGGCGAGCTGGAGCCGGGCGCGCCGATCGTCGAGTCGACCAGCGGCACGCTCGGCCTCGGCCTGGCGCTGGCCGGGCTCGCCTACCGCCACCCGGTGACGCTGGTCGCCGACCCCGGCATGGAACCGGCGATGGTCCGGCTGCTGCGGGCCTACGGCGCCCGCGTCGAGCTGGTCCGCGAGCCGCACCCGGCGGGCGGCTGGCAGGAGGCGCGGCGCACCCGGGTCGCGGCGCTGCTGGCCCGGCGGCCCGGCGCCTACTGCCCCGACCAGTACAACAATCCCGACAACGTCGCCGCCTACGAGAGCCTGGCCGAGGAACTGGCCGGACAGCTCGGCGGGATCGACCTGCTGGTGTGCAGCGTGGGCACCGGCGGGCACAGCGCGGGCGTCTACCGCGCGCTGCGCCGCGACCTGCCGGGACTGCGGCTGGCGGGCGTGGACAGCGTCGGCTCGACGATCTTCGGCCAGCCCGCCCGCACCCGGCTGATGCGCGGGCTGGGCAGCAGCATCCACCCGCGCAACGTCGACTACGCCGCCTTCGAGCAGGTGCACTGGGTCGCGCCCGGCGAGGCGGTCTGGGCCTGCCGCCGGCTGACCGCCGGGCGGTACGCGGGCGGCGGCTGGAGCGTGGGCGCGGTCGCGCTGGTCGCCTCCTGGCTGGCCCGCACCGAGCCGCCCGGCACCCGCATCGTGGCGATCTTCCCGGACGGGCCGCAGCGGTACGCCGACACGATCTACAACGACGCCTACTGCCGCCGCCACGGCCTGCTGGTCCGGGCACCGGCCGCCGATCCGGACGAGGTGCCGCATCCCGGACACGCCGAGGCGACCCGCTGGACGCGGTGCACGACCGTCCTGGACCCGCTGGCATGAGGGCCACCCTCGCGCAGGCGCGCTCCTTCAACCGGCCGGTACGGCTGCTGCTGGTCAACCAGCTCACCATCAACACCGGGTTCTACCTGCTCATGCCCTACCTCGCCGGGCACCTGTCCGGCGGGCTCGGCCTGGCCGCCTGGCTGGTCGCGCTGGTGCTCGGCGTGCGCAACCTCAGCCAGCAGGGCCTGTTCCTGCTCGGCGGCAGCCTGGCCGACCGGCTCGGCTACAAGCCGATGATCCTGAGCGGGCTGGCCCTGCGCACGGCCGGGTTCGCGCTGCTCGGCCTCGCCGAGAGCCTGCCGCTCCTGCTGCTGGCCTCGGCGCTGACCGGGCTGGCCGGGGCGCTGTTCAACCCGGCCGCCCGCGCCTACCTCGCGGTGGAGGCGGGCGAGCGCAAGGTCGAGGCGTTCGCCCTGTTCAACGTCTTCTACCAGGCGGGCATCCTGCTCGGCCCGCCGCTCGGGCTGCTGCTGTCGGGCGCCGGCTTCCGGACCGCCTGCCTGGTGGCCGCCGCGCTGTTCGCGCTGCTCGCCGTCGCCCAGGCCCGGGCCCTGCCGGTACGGCGAGGCGGACCGGCGGCCCAGTCGATGTGGCGCGACTGGCGCGAGGTGCTGGGCAACCGGCGCTTCCTGGGCTTCGCCCTGGTCATGTCCGGCTCCTACGTGCTCGGCTTCCAGGTCTACCTGGCGCTGCCGCTGGAGATAGCCCGCAGCGGCGGCGGGCAGCTCGGCGTGACGCTGCTGTTCGTGCTCTCCGGCGTGCTCACCATCGCCGGGCAGGTGCGGATCACCGCCTGGGCCAAGGCCCGATGGAGCGCCCGGCAGGCGATGGCGCGCGGCCTGACGGTGATGGGGGTGGCGTTCGCACCCCCGGCGCTCCTCCCCGGCTCGCCGGTGGCGCTGGCGGGCTGCGCGGCGCTGCTCACGCTCGGGACGATGATCGTCTACCCGTTCGAGATGGGCACGATCACCACGCTGGGCGGAGAGCGGCTGGTGGGCACCTACTACGGCTGCTACAGCAGCATCGCCGGGCTGGGGATCGCCGGCGGGAACGTACTGACCGGGCTGGCCTTCGACGCCCGGCCCTCGTGGGCGTGGGGCGGGCTGGCCGTACTCGGGGTGGGGTGTGCCTGGGGACTGAGCCGGTCGTCCCGCGCGGGCGGAAGGCCCCCCCCGGGGCAGCGCGGGAGCGGGGGGGGGGGCGCCGGGGGGGCGTAAAAGTGTGGGCGCAGGGGCAGCCCCAAGA
>NZ_JBFAKP010000031.1:0-71952 GCF_040655795.1 Nonomuraea sp. NPDC050310
TCGGCCGAGATCAGCGCGGCCAGCTCGTCGCGGTGGGCGTGCATGAGCTCGCGGAAGCGGAACAGCACCTGCGTCCGCTTGACCAGCGAGGCGTCCCGCCAGGCGGGGAAGGCGGCCAGCGCCGAGGCGACCGCGGCGTCCACGTCGGCCGCCGAGGCCAGCGCGACCTTGCCGCTGACCTGGCCGGTGGCCGGGTTGGTGATGTCGGCGGTGCGGGCGTCGCCCTCGACCTCCACGCCGCCGATCCAGTGTGTCACCTTGTTCATGCTCACCACGTTCATGCTCACCACTCCCATCCGTTGGCCTGGAAGGCCAGCTCCACGAGGTCCGCGACGGCCCCGTCCGCGCAGGCCGCGACGACGGCGTCCGCCTCGGCGCGCACCGCGGGGTGCCCGTCGCCGACGGCGACGCCGGTCCCGGCGGCCAGGATCATGTCCAGATCGTTCGGGTTGTCGCCGACCGCCGCGACCTCGCCCAGCTCCACCCCGCAGGCCGCGGCCAGTTCGCGGAGCGCGACCCCCTTGCCCGACTTCTCCGGAAGGATCTCCAGGTAGGTGGCCTCCGAGAACACCGTCGCCACCCCGGCGACGTGCAGGTGCGGCAGCGGGTCGCCGATGAGCATCACCTTCGTGATCTCGTCGGCGGGCAGCTCGGTCCAGGCGCCCGGGTCGTGCAACGCGATGCCGTCGCGCGCCGCATAGTCGCGCAACGTGGGCACGTCCGACACGGCGTAGGCCACGCCGCCGGTGAAGGCGACCGGGAAGACACCTCCGGGCAGTTCGTCGAAGAGGCCGAGCAGCACCTTCCAGGCCTGGCCCGGCAGACAGCGCGAGCGCAGCACCTCGCCGGTCGCGAGATTCACCGTGCGGGCGCCGTTGTAGAGGATCGCGGGGCCGTCCAGCTCCAGCTCCTCGTAGTAGCGGAGGGCCGACGCCTCCATGCGGCCCGTGGCGATCACCACGGTGCCGCCCGCGTCGCGGAAGCGGCGTAACGCCTCCCGGCTCGCGGGCACCATCGCGAGATCGCGGCCCACGAGGGTGCCGTCCAGGTCGGTCACGATCCAGCGGATCACGCGTCACCTCCCGGGACGAGGTCCGCCAGCACCGAGCCCGCCAGGTCGAAGCCGCCCACGCAGGCCAGGTAGCCGCCCGGCTCGAGGACGCTGCCGGACAGCGGCAGGTAGGTGCCGCCCGCCTGCCGTACCAGCAGGGAGCCGGCGGCGACGTCCCAGGCGTTGACGTGGGTGCCGTAGGCGACGTCCGCCCAGCCCGCGGCGACGTGCGCGAGCTTCAGCGCGGCGCTGCCCGGCCTGCGGGTGCTGGCGAACGCCTCCACCATGCGGGCGAATCGGTGCAGAGCCTCCTCGCCTCCGGCAGCGAGGTCGCGCGGCGTCGGGAAGCTGGACAGCAGCATCGCCTCCCGATCGGTGCGCGCTCCGGCGCTGCGCAGCGGCCGGCCGTTGCACTCGGCGCCACCCAGCCAGGCGGTGAACTCGTCGTCCCGCACCGGGTCGTACACGACACCCGCCACGACCTCGCCGTTCACCGCCGCCCCGATCGAGGTGCAGAAGAACGGCAGGCCCGCGGCGAAGTTCGCGGTGCCGTCGATCGGGTCGACGTACCAGCACACCTCGCCGGCGCCGTGCGAGCCGCCTTCCTCGCCCACGACCACGCTGTCCGGGCAGAGCCGCCCGAGCACCGCGCGGATGTCCTCCTCGGCGGCCTTGTCGTGCTCGGTCACCGGGTCGTGGAAGTCACGCTTGGTCAGCACCTCGGGCCGCGAACGGAAGGCCGCCCGCAGCCGGTCACCGACGGCTCTGGCCGCCTCCGCCGCGATCGCGGCGAGCTCTCGCGAAGTGGTCACGTCCATGTGCGCTCCAGCAGGTTCAGCAATCCGTGCGGATCGTCGACGGTGGCGTGCGGCTCCTGCCGTACGCGGTAGGGGATCTCCTCGGTGCTGCGCGAGCGCATGAGCACGGAGGCGCCCACACCTGCCCGCGCGCCGCAGACGACGTCGCGGTCGTGGTTGTCGCCGACGTACCAGACCTGCTCGGCCTCGACGCCCAGCGCACGGCAGGCAATCATGATCATCTCGGGGTTGGGTTTGCGCACGCCGACCTCGTCGCTGTAGACCTGCACGGCCACCAGGTGGTCGAGTCCGGTGGCGGCCATGAAGTCCCGGTGCACGGCCCCGCTCAGGGCGTTGCTGACGACCGCGGGCCGCACACCGTGCTCCCAGCAGGCGGCGAGCAGTTCCTTCATGCCGTCCCGGACCTCCCTGCGGCTGCGCAGTTCACCCATACGGCGGCAGAGCGGGGTCGCCTCGGCCGTCACCAGGGCGCGGGCCTGCTCGGGCCAGTCGGTGGCGACGAACTCGGCCCAGAACCGGCGATGCGTCATCTCCTCGGGGGCGTACTGGCGCGAGGTCGAGTCCTTCCAGAAGGAGTCGGCCTGCGCGCCCGCGCGGACATCGCTCTCGATCTCCTCGACGGTGAGCCCGCCGAAGCCCGCCCGGCCGAGCAGGGCGTGGAGTTCGGCGGCGAGCTCGGCCCGCCAGGTGGTGCGCTTGACGGTCTCGACGATGACGCCTCCGAAGTCGAGCAGCAGAGCCTTGGGCGTGATCACGCGTACACCTCCGCCTCGTCCCAGGCGGTGAGCCGCGTGCCGTCCACGCCGAACAGATGCAGCTGGTCGGTCCAGCACGTGACGGTGTCCCCAGGGTCCGCCTCGATGGGGGAGTGCGAGACGGCGAACAGCTCGGTGTCCAGGACGCGCAGCCGTACGGTCCAGGTGGAGCCGGCGGGCAGGACCGCCTCCACGAGCGCGGGCTCCGTCCACGCCCCGGCGCGCGGCGCGCCGATGCGCAGCGCCTCGGGCCGCAGGCCGATCGCGGACGGCTCGCAGGTGACCCGACGCTTCTTGACGAAGCGGGTGAGCGACTCGGCCAGCGGCCCGCGCTCGACGATGGCCATGGGCGGGCTGCCGACGAATTCGGCGACGAACCGGTTGGCCGGGCGCGCGTACATCTCCATCGGCGGTGCGAGCTGCTGCAGCTCGCCCTGGTTCATGACCGCCACATGGGTGGCCATGGTCAGCGCCTCGAGCTGGTCGTGGGTGACGAAGACGATCGTCGCGCCCGACTCCTCGTGGATGCGCTTCAGCTCGGCCCGCATCTCCAGCCGGAGCCGGGCGTCGAGGTTCGACAACGGCTCGTCGAGCAGCAGCACCGCGGGGTCGACGGCGAGCATGCGGGCGAGCGCCACACGCTGCTGCTGGCCGCCCGACAACTGCGACGGGTAGCGATCCATGGCATCGGCGACGTGCACCATCTCCAGAGCCGCCTCGGCCCGCGCGCGGCGCTGGGCGGCCGGGACCTTGCGCATGCGCAGCCCGAACTCCACGTTGTCGCGCACCGACAGGTGCGGCCACAGGGCATAGTTCTGGAAGACCAGCCCCATCTCGCGCTTCTCCGGCGGGACGTACAGCCCCTGCTCGACCGAGTCGAGCACCCGGTCGCCGACGGTGATGCTGCCGTCGGTCGGCTGCTCCAGTCCGGCGATCATGCGTAGCGTGGTGGTCTTGCCGCAGCCCGACGGGCCGAGCAGGCACATGAACGCCCCGTCGGGGACGGTCAGGTCGAGGTTCTTGACCGCGAAGTCGCCGCCGCCGTAGCGCTTGGCGATTCCGCTCAGGGTGATGGTGGGCATCTATCCTCCCAGGCCGGACGCCAGGCTGCTCTTGGTCAGCCGCTGGGTCAGGTAGGTCATGGTGAAGGAGATCAGCGCGATCACGAGCACGACCGCGTTGGCGAGCTGGGTGTAGCCGTAGTCGACCAGGCCGATCGACAGGGTGGTGAGGAGCTCGGTGCCGGTGGTGGTCAGCATGACCACGATGCTCAGCTCCTTGAGCCCGGAGATGAACGGGAGCACGATCCCGGTGACGAGGGCGCCCTTCTGGATGGGGAAGATGATCCGCCGCATCCGCTGCCACCAGGAGGCGCCGGCGATCTGGGCGGCTTCTTCGGGTTCGCGGCCGAGCTGCGTCATGGCCGCGATGCCCGAGCGGGAGCTGTAGGGCAGATGAGTCACGGCCATGACGAGGATGAGCAGGAACGTGGTGCCGTACAGGGCGGGGATCGGCCCGCGGGCGACCGCGAACAGGGACAGCGACGCCGCCGCGAACGCGATGCCGGGGATGAGGTAGGGCAGGAACGAGACCTGCCGTAGGAAGGCCGCGATGCGGGGGGCCGAGCCGCGCACCGCCACGTACCCGATGAGCAGGCCGGCGACGGCGCAGATCAGCGAGGCGATGCCGACGATGCGCAGCGAGTTCCACGCCGCGGTCCACAGCTCGGTGCCGCGGAAGACGCCGTGCGGGAAGCCGACGGCTCCGGGCAGGCTCTCGGCGAACCAGTAGCTCAAGGTGAACGTCGACAGGTCCATCGGGACCCGGGTGAGCGACGACAGCAGCAGCGTCAGGATCGGCACGAGCACGCTCACCACGAAGATGACCCCGCCCAGCGCGAAGGCGGGCCAGCGCCACCGCCGCAGGTCGCTCAGCCGGTCCATCGCGCCCTTCCCGCCGACGGTGACGAAGCGGCGGTGCTCGCGCAGCAGCCGCGCGTCGGTGAAGACGATCAGGACGCCGATGACCACGATGATGGCGGTCAGCACGGAGGCGACGCCGGTGCTGCGGTCGCGGATCGACTGGTACAGGCCGGTGGACAGCACCCGGTAGTCGGCCGGCAGCCCCAGCACGTACGGCGTGCCGAACGTGCCGAGCACCCGCCCCACCACCAGGAGCACGGCCGAGGACAGCGCCGGCAGCATCAGCGGGGCGACGATCCGGCGGATGACCACGCGGCGCGGCGCGCCCAGGATGCGGGCGGAGTCCTCCAGTTGCGCGTCGATGCGCCGCAGCGCGTTGCCGACGAGCAGGAAGACGAACGGGTAGTAGTGCAGGCCGAGCGTGACGATGATCGGCAGCGGCCCGTAGGCGAGCCAGTCGGGCGTCGCGATGCCCTGCGCCTGCAGGACCCCGAGCTGTCCTCCGGCCCGGTCGTTCTTGAACAGGGTCAGCCAGGCGAGCGAGAAGGTCCACGAGGGCAGCATGTACGGCACGACGAGCGCCCCGGCCAGCCACTTTCGCCCGGGGACGTTGGTGCGGGTCACCATCCACGCCATGCCGCCGCCCACGACCAGCGCGAACAGCACCGTGCCCACGGAGATCACCAGCGTGTTGAGCAGCGGTTCGTAGAACAGCGGCCCGCTGACCTGCGAGCGGAAGACCCGCCACAGGTAGTAGCCGGTCCACTCGCCCGGCCGTTGCCCGGAGTGCACCTCGTCGCCGTACTGCAGGCGGAAGGCGTCGGACAACACCGCGACGAGCGGGGCGACGACCAGGTAGGCGAGCACCACGACCAGGATGAAGCCCAGCGCGGCGGTGGGGTCGTGGCGAAGGACGCGCAGCCGGTAGCGCAGCCTGCGCCGCCTCTGCGGCGGTGGTGGGGGCTCCACCTTGGTGAGAACAGCCATCGATTCGATTCCTTCGGGGGGTGTCAGTGGCTTCGTTTGAGCATCGCGTCGGCCAGCGCGTCGGCGGCCTCGCCGAGCCGCTGGCCGACGGCGTCCATCCGGGAGAGCAGTTCGCGGCGGCGCAGGGTGTCCATGTCCAGCGGCATGGTGAACAGCTCGCCCAGGCGGCTCTGGCGCAGTTGCCGCATGCGCGTCCTGGCCTTGCGCGTGGCCAGGACCGCCTCGGTGACCGAACCGGGATCGTCGATCATGTGCTGGACCGCGAGTTCGAGCTCGTCCAGGCCCTCGGCCAGCGCCTGGAGCGGTTCGGCGGCGAAGCCGAGGTCGTCGGGTCCGAAGATGTCGGCCTCGCGCACGTAGTCGCGCAGTTGGTCGAGCACGTCGTCGATGGAGCGGGACAGCCGGAACAGGTCCTCCCGGTCGATGGGGGTCACCAGGACCCGGCGCAGCAACGTGACCAGCTCGGCGCGCGCCGCGTCGCCCTGGTGCTCCACCTCCGTCATCCGGGTGCGGGCCAGCGCCCGGTCGAGCCCGGCGGCCATCTCGGCCGCCAGGTGCGCGCCTGCCTTGGCGGCGGCGATCTGCTCCCTGACCAGGTCGACGACGCCCCTGCCCGATCCGCCGCGCAGTTCGTCCCAGGCGCGGGCGAGCCCGCGCCGCCGCCTGCGCGCCGGTCTGTTCACAGCCATCTCACCGCCAGGCCGGCCAGGCAGCCCAGGGCCATGGACGAGGGGAGCGTGACCGCCCAGGCCGTCCCTATGGTCACCACGCCGTGCCATCGCACTCTCCTGCTTCCCTCGCTGGCGGCCGCGCCGACGACGCCGGCCGTGACGGACTGGGTCATGCTCACCGGCGCGCCGAGGACCGAGCTGCCGAGCACGGCCCCGGCCGCCGCGGCCTCCGCCGACACCACGTGCAGCGGCCGGGCCAGGACGAGCCCCCGGCCCAGCCGCGCGCCCACTCTGGGCAGGCTGGTCAGCGCCCCGGCCAGGAAGACCAGCACGAGCAGCGCCATCCAGGCCGGGCCGACCTGGACCGGTCCGATGCCGCCGACCCCGTGCCGGCCGACCTCGACGGCCACGCTGACCACGGCCAGCATCTTCTGACCGTCGTTCACCGCGTAGGCGACGCATTGCGCGCCGTACGCCAGCAGGTGCGCGGTCAGCACGATCCGCGGCATGCGGCCGTGGCTGGGCACCCGGCGCGACAGCGCGCCCAGGAGGTAGCCGAGCAGGACCCCGGCCAGCGGCGCTCCGGCGCCGATCGCCAGCACGGTGACCAGGCCGGACACCGAGACGGGCAGTCCGGCGCCGAACCCCGCGCCGGTGATGCCGCCGACCACCGCCAGGGTGAGGCTCGTCGGCAGTCCCCGTCCGGCCAGCACCGCGACCACGCCGACGGCGATCACCACACCCGCCAGGAACGCCGCCGCGCCGCCGTGCGCGCCGAGCCCGGCCAGCCGCTCGGTGAAGGTGGCCGCCACCGCGACCCCCAGCACGTACGGCACGGCCATCAGCGCTCCGGCGAGCAGGGTTACGGTCAGCCAGCCGGGCACCTTGGGGAAACGCAGGCAGAGGCCGATCAGCGCCGCCCCGTCATTCGCGCCGGTGACCAGCACGAACATGACGGCGGTGGCGGCGAAGGCGAGGGTCCACGCCATCACAGGTACAGCCGCTGCTCGCGCTTGGCCGCCGCATAGCGTTCGCGCGCCTGCCGGACCGGGTCCAGCCCGGACACCTCGGCGACCGGCACGTCCCACCAGGCCAGGGCCTGCGGCCCGGAGCCGGGCGCGGTCCTGGCGTACACGACGGTGGTCCGGGCGGCGGCCACCGCCTTGTCCAGCGCCTGGCGGAAGGAGTCCGGGTCGCTCGCCGTCAGCACCTCCGCGCCCAGGCTGGCCGCGTTGGCCGCCAGATCGGTCGGCAGCGGGTCGCCGTCGAGCTGGCCGGAGCCGCCTCGCGCCCGGTAGGCCGTGCCCAGCCGGCCCGCGCCCACGGCTTCCGACAGCGCCCCGATCGAGGCGAAGCCGCCGTTGTCGACCAGCACCACGACGAGCTTGACGCCCTCCTGGACCGCGGTCGCGATCTCCTGCGCCATCATCAGGTAGGAGCCGTCGCCGACCAGCACGAAGACCTCGCGCTCCGGGGCCGCCAGCTTGACGCCGAGCCCGCCCGCGATCTCGTAGCCCATGCAGGAGTAGCCGTACTCGACGTGGTACTGCCCCGGATCGGAGGCGCGCCAGAGCCGGTGCAGGTCGCCCGGCATCGACCCGGCCGCGTTGACCACGACGCCGCCGTGTGCCGCCTCGTTGACCAGGCCGAGCAGGACCGGCTGGGTCAGCTCGGGCCCGGAGCAGGCCCGGTCGGCGACCTCCTGCCAGTCTCGTGCCAGCCGTACGGCCAGCGCGCTCCACTCGGGGTCGGCCCGCCAGCCGCCGGGGTCGAGGGCGCGCAGCGCCTGCCGGGCGTCGGCGACGAGCATGACGGCGGCGTTCTTGGCCGCGTCGAAGGCGGCCACGTTGACGTTGAGGAACCGCGCCCGGCCGAACAGCGTGCGGGAGGCGGTGGTGAAGTCGGTGTAGCGGGTGCCGACGCCGATGACCAGGTCGGCGTCGCGCGCCAGGGCGACGGCCGCGGCGGTCCCGGTGTGGCCGATCGCCCCGGCCGCGCACGGGTGGCCGTACGGCACGGCCCCTTTGCCCGCCTGGGTTTCCGCCACCGGGATGCCGTGCCGTACGGCGAAGGCGAGCAGGTCGTCGCAGGCCCCGCTGTACTTCACGCCGCCGCCGGCCACGATCAGGGGGCGGCGTGAGGCGCGCAGCTCACGGACGGCCCGCTCCAGCGCGGCCGGTTCGGGTTCAGGGCGGGCGACGTGCCACACCCGCCGCGCGAACAGCTCCTCGGGCCAGTCGTACGCCTCGGCCTGCACATCCTGCGGCAGGGCCAGCGTCACCGCGCCGGTCTCGGCCGGATCGGTCAGCACCCGCATGGCCGCGAGCAGCGCGGCGGGCAGTTGCTCGGGCCGGTTGATGCGGTCGAAGAAGCGCGAGACCGGCCGCAGGCAGTCGTTGACCGTGACGTCGTAGGAGCGCGGGTCCTCCAGCTCCTGCAACACCGTGCCGGCCGCGCGGGTGGCGAAGACGTCGCCCGGCAGCAACAGCACCGGCAGCCGGTTGATCGTCGCGAGTGCGGCCCCGGTGACCAGGTTGGTCGCGCCGGGCCCGATCGAGGTCGTGCAGGCGAAGGTGGACAGCCGGTCGCGGGTGCGGGCGTAGGCGACCGCGGTGTGCACCATGGCCTGCTCGTTGCGCGCCAGATAGTACGGCAGCTCGTCGCGCAGGCCCGCGCCCTGCTCGGCCAGCGCCTGGCCGATCCCGGCGACGTTGCCGTGGCCGAAGATGCCGAAGCAGCCCTCGATCAGCCGTCGCTCAACGCCGTCACGCTCGCTCCACTGCCGCGACAGGAAGCGGACCAGCGCCTGGGCCGTGGTGAGCCTCATGATTCCTCCAGAAGCGCGGCGGCCGTGTCGACCGCGGCGGCCACGTCGTCGTCCGGCGGGTAGAGCAGCGCCCGGCCCACGACGAGCCCGCGCACGCCGGGCAGCTTCAGCGCCTTGCCCCAGGCGGCGTAGGCCTCGTCGGCCGCACGTCCAGGGTCGCCGCCGAGCAGCAGCGCCGGCAGCGTCGTGGCCGCCATGACGCGCTCCATCTCCTCGACGACGGGCAGCTTCAGCCAGGTGCGGACCGAGGTCGTGCCGAGCGCCTGCACGACGCTGATCGCCCGGATCATCGCGTCGGCGGTCAGGTCGTGGCGGACCGCACCGTCCACGCGCGCCGACCAGAACGGCTCGATCATCGCCATGAGGCCGTGCCCGGCGAGCGTGGAGATGGCGTGGCCGCAGCGCTCCAGCGTGGTGACGGTCGCCGGGTCCTGCAGGGCGATCCGGCAGAGCATCTTGCCGCCGTCGTAGCCCATCGCGGCGATCGAGTCGGCGGTGTAGGCGGTGAAGCGGTCGTCGAACTCGAAGACCGAGCCCTGCACGCCGCCGCGGTTCATCGAGCCGATGACGAGCTTGTCGTCGAGCGCACCGAGCAGCAGCAGGTCTTCGACGAGGTCGGGGGTGGCGAGCAGGCCGTCCACGCCGGGGCGGGCCAGCGCGGTCATCAGCCGGTCGAGCAGATCGAGCCGGTTCTCCATCGCCAAGGGTCGAGGTCCGACGCCCAGCGCGCCTCTGGCGGGGTGGTCGGCGGCGATGATCAGCAATTGGCCCCGGCCGTTCAGCAGTGGCCTGCGGCGCCGTTCGGCGGCGATCGTGAGCACCCGCTCCGGGCGTAGTGCCCGGTCCTCGCGGAGGCGGTCGAGGGCGTCCTCATGCATGCGCGGCCTCCTCGGCCTCATGGGCGGCATCGGCGGCCGCGGTCTTGCCATCGGCCGGCATCAGGGCGCCGATCTCTTCGGCGGTCGGCATGGCGGGTGCGCAGGCGAGGCGGCCGGCGACGATGGCTCCTGCGGCGTTGGCGAAGCGGATCGTCCTCTCCAGTGGCCAGCCCGTCAGCAGGCCGTGGCAGAGCGCGCCGCCGAACGCGTCGCCCGCGCCCAGCCCGTTGACCACCCGCACGGGCACGGGCGCGACCTCGACGCACTCGTCAGCGGTCATCGCCAGCACGCCGGCGGACCCGCGCTTGACGACGGCGAGTTGGACGCCCGCCTCCAGCAGGGCTCGCGCCGCCTCGTACGGTTCGCGGCGCCCGGTCGCCACCTCCGCCTCCTCCGCGTTCCCGACCGCGACGGTGACGTGCGCGAGCGCCGCCCGCGCCTGCTCCGCCGCGCTCGCCGGGTCCGCCCAGAACATGGGCCGGTAGTCCAGATCGAGCACTGTGTACGGCACGCGGCCCCGAGCCGTCCAGGCCGCGTGGTGCGCACCCCGTGACGGCTCCTGTGACAGCCCGGTGAGCGTCGCCCAGAACAGCCGCGCCCCGGCCACGGCGGCGAGGTCGAGATCCTCTGCCCGGATCTCCAGATCGGGCGCCTTGGGCAGCCGGTAGAAGTAGAGCGGGAAGTCCTCGGGCGGCCGGATCTCGCAGAAGGTCACCGGTGTGGGCAGGCCGGGCACCTCGGTGACGTGCCGGTCGCTCACCCCGTAGCCGCGCAGCGCGTCCCGCAGGAAGGCCCCGAAGGGATCGGCGCCCGTCCTGGTGATGATCTCCGCGGAGTGTCCCAGGCGGGCGGCGGCGACGGCCACATTGGCCGGGCTGCCGCCGAGATACTTGCCGAAGGATTCGACCTCGCGCAGCGACACGCCGATCTGGAGGGGGTAGATGTCCACCCCGATCCGGCCGATGGTCAGCACGTCGGCGCGAGCGTCGGTCACGCCAGTCTCCTGAGGAAGTCCAGGCTCTCGCGCACGTCCGCCACGGGTCCCGCGCCGGGGCCGGGTTCGCCGGCGAGGACGACATCCTGTTCCATCACGTACCAGCCGGTGTAGCCGGCCGCCTCCAGGCCGGTGACGATGGCCTTCACGTTCACGTCACCGTGTCCGAGCGGCCGGTACAGGCCGGCGGCGACGGCCTGGGTGTAGGTCAGCTCGCCTGCGCGGACCCGGGCGGCCATGGCCGCGTCCACGTCCTTGAGGTGCACGTGGGCGATCCGGTCCGGTGCGTCCGCGGCGATCGCGACCGGGTCGGCGCCGCCGACGAGCAGGTGGCCGGTGTCGAGGCACAGCTGTGCCTCGCTGCCGTCGAGGACCCGCGCGACCTCGTCCGCGCTCTCGACCATGGTGCCGACGTGCGGGTGCAGGACCACCGGCCGGTCGAGCCCGCGGGCGGCGCGGTCGAGGTTGGCGAGCAGGGTGTCCCAGCCGGCCCGGTCCAGCTCGGGGCGGGCGTCGTAGCCGTCGACACCCGTGGCCGCCGCGAGGACGGCGACGGCGCCGGGCTCGAAGGAGGCGACCGTGGCGCGCAGGGCCGGCAGCGGATCGTGGGCCGGGTCGTGCAGCACGACGGGGACGAAGCCGCCGACGGCGCGCAGGCCGTACCGGCTGAGGAGGGCGGCCCGTGCGGCGGGCTCGGCCGGCAGGAACCCGTCGGGGCCCAGCTCGGTGGCGGTCAGCCCGAGCCTGGCGATCTCGCCGAGTACGCGAGCCGGGTCGAGCTGGTAGCCCCAGCCGGGGACCTCGCACACTCCCCAGGAGATGGGGGCCGCAGCGATCTTCACTTGGCCACCTCCTGGAGGCGGACAGGACGGCCGGCGTGGCGGGACAGGTCGGCGGCCTCGGCCAGGTAAAGGGCGGCCAGGGCGTCGCGGACCGTGCAGGGGCTTTCTCGCTCGCCCCTGGCGGCCGAGAGAAAGGCGGTGATCTCCGCCTCGTAGGCGGGGGCGAAGCGGGTCTGGAAGTCGGGCCAGGGATCGGCAGGGGCGCTTCCCGCCTCGGCCAGGGTCAGGGGGGCGCGCTCGCCGAGGCCGACCGCCCAGGTGCGTAGCGTGCCGCCGAGCTCCATGCGCACGTCGTAACCGGCGCCGTTGTAGCGCGAGCCCTGCAGGGTGACGAGGGTGCCGTCGGTCATCGTGATCACGGCGGCGCTGGTGTCGACGTCGTCGGCTTCGGCGAAGTAGGCGTCGCCCCGGTTGGCGCCGGTGGCGTAGACGGTGTCCGCTTCGCGGCCGGTGACCCAGCGCAGGATGTCGAAGTCGTGGATGTGGCAGTCGCGGAAGATGCCGCCGGAGACCGGCACGTACGCGGGCGGCGGTGGGCTCGGGTCGAAGGTGACCAGGTGGGCGCGGTGCAGTTCGCCCAGTTCGCCGCTGAGGACGGCGTCGCGGGCGGCGGCGAATCCGGCGTCGAAGCGGCGCTGGAAGCCGATGTGCACGAGCGTGCCGGTGCGCTCGGCGGCCTCGGCGACGCGCCTGGTCTCGGCCACGGTCGGCGCCGCCGGCTTCTCGCAGAAGACCGGCAGCCGCAGCTCGCAAGCCTGGAGCAGCAGGTCCGCGTGGGTCGCGGTGGGGGTGGCGACGACCACGGCATCCGCCGTCCAAGGGTCGCCCACCCGGGCCCCGACCTCCGCGGCCACCGCCTCGGCCAGCGCGGCGTCGGCGTCGGCCACCACGAGCTCGTCCGTTACGCCGCTTAACGTCTGCGCATGAAACCGTCCGATGCGCCCAAGGCCCACTAAACCAACACGCATGCCGCCTCCTCGCTCAGGAGCTCCAGTTGTAGATGAACGACGGGTTAACGTCAATACTTTGTCCTGACATAAGGACTTGCTGCATCACCCACAAGGCGGATCGCTTGGACATGAAGATGTCTTGACAAAGTGTTCACGTCGCGTTCATCGTGGTGCGCACTGAGCGTCGGTCGGGGCTGGAACGGCGCGAACGGCCATGCACTTCAGAGGAGTACCGCCACCATGCGGCGTACCAAGAAGATCGTCCCAGTCGCGGCCCTGCTGGCTCTGGCCGCGTGCGCACCCTCTACCGGCGGCCAAGCCGGCACCGCGGACGCGACCGCGGCCAAGCCGCTGCCCTCAGCCTCCGTCGACACCGCTTTCGATCTGAACGCCCTGGTCGAGGCGGCCAAGAAGGAAGGCAGTCTGGTCGTCTACGACTCCAGCGGCGACATCGAGGAGGTCGCCAAGGCCTTCACCGCCAAGTACGGCATCGCCATGGAGGGCGTGAAGTCCGACACGCCGGAGACCGCCGAGAAGATGACCCGCGAGCACGCGGCCGACAACGTCACCATCGACGCCGCCATGTACGAGGACGGCGGGGTACTGATGGGCCAGCTCATCCCGCAGGGCATCGTGCAGACCTGGGTGCCCGCCGACCTGCAGGACCAGATCCTGCCCGAGGACCGCAACCCCCTGCGCGCCCTGTCGAAGGCCACCGTCTTCGCCTACAACACCAAACTGTCGCCCGGCGGCTGCCCGATCAAGAACATCTGGGACCTCACCGAACCCGCGTGGTCGGGCAAGTTCCTCATGCAGGACCCCTTGGGCAAGCCGACGGTCACCTCCTTCCTCACCCAACTGGACTCCCACGGCAACCAAGCCCTGGAACAGGCCTACCAGGACAAGTTCGGCGAGCCGCTGAAGACCAAGGAGAAGAGCGCCGCCTACGAGTGGATCAGGCGGATCGCGGCCAACAAGCCCGTGCTCACCAGCTCCGACGAGGACACCTCCAGCGCGGTGGGCGCGCCGAACGCCGCCGACAAGAAGATCGGCTTCATGTCGATCTCCAAGTTCCGCAACAACGAGGACAAGGGCTACGCACAGTCCACCTGCGAGGGGATGAAGCCCTTCGCCGGCTTCAGCTACCCCAAGTACGTCGCCATCGCGGCCAAGTCGAAGCATCCGAACGCGGCCAAGCTGTACGTGCACTTCATCATGACCGAGGAGGGCGTCAAGCACGAGATCGGCGAAGGCGGCACCTCCGGCAACAGCACCGTCAAGCCCCTGGTCGACCCGCCCGGCCTGACCGACTGGAGCACCCAGCTCTTCCACACCGATCCCCAGAAGCTGGTCGCCGACCTGCAGAACCGCCAGATCATGTCCGACTTCTGGCGGCTCACCCACCGCTGATCACCTGCCCTCCACAAGCCGTTCGCCCCGGCGACATCTCTCCCGGTTAGAAAAGTCACTCGCCGACGAAGTCGGTTCACCCCCTGTGAGGAGAACAATGCGTCCTGCCCATCCGCTGCTCCTGGCCGCCCTCAGCGTCGTGCTGTTAAGCGGCCTGGCGGCACCGGCCGCCGGTCAGAGCATCCCGTCCATCCAGCCGAAGGTCGAGACGCCCGCGCTGTTCGACGACGAGGCCGGCGGCAACGCCAACGGGGACGACCCCGCCATCTGGGTCCACCCCGGCGACGACGAGGACAGCGTCGTCGTCACCACCGCCAAGGAAGGCGGCCTGAACGTCTACGACCTCGACGGCGACCTCACCCAGCACTTCGACGCCCCGCCCGCCCCCGGCCCCGACGACGAGAACGGCCGCTTCAACAACGTCGACGTCACCTACGGCTTCGCCGGCAAGGACCTGGCCGTCGTCACCGACCGCGGCCGCGACCACCTGCGCTTCTACGCCATCCACGACGGCCACCTCACCGACGTCACCGACCCCGCCGTGCCGTTCCTGTTCAACACCACCCAAGAACAGGTCAACGACCAGGAGACCGGCTACGGCCTGGCCCTCTGGAAGGACGCCACCGGCACCTACGCCCTGGTCAGCCGCCGTCACAAGACCAGCGTCGCCCTGTTCAAGCTCCAGGCCACCGCCGGCGGCAAGGTCGGCTACCAGCACGTGCGCAGCATCGACCTGCCCGCCTCCTTCACCCTGCCCAACGGCACCTCCTGGACCCCGTGCATGGAACCCGACGAGCTGGCCCAGGTCGAGGGCATGGTCGTCGACCAGCAACGCGACGTGCTCTACGCCGCCCAGGAGGACGTCGGCATCTGGCGCGTGCGCGCCGACCTCACCACCGCGCCGGTCCTGATCGACAAGGTCAAGGAGTTCGGGGTGCCCGGCACCTACGACCCCGAGACCGAGGAGTGCACCCCCGGCGCCGACCCCGGCTACGGCGGCAGCCACCTGTCGGCCGACGCCGAAGGCCTGACCATCTACTACCGCGCCAACGGCCGCGGCTACCTGCTGGCCTCCAGCCAGGGCGACAACACCTTCGCCGTCTACCGCCGCGAGAGCGGCAACGCCTACCTCGGCCAGTTCCGCGTCGGCGCCGACAACGGCATCGACAGCGTCGAGCACAGCGACGGCTCCATGGTGCTGAACGTGCCGCTCGGCGAGTTCGAGAGCGGCCTGTTCGTCGCCCACGACGGCGCCAACACCCCCGAGGTGCCCGACCGGGAGAACACCAACTTCAAGTACGCCGAATGGGACGACATCGCCGACGAACTCGACCTCGACGTCGACACCGACGGCTGGGACCCGCGCGACTGATCGCGCTGCCCGCACAGAGCACCTGCGCTCCCTCGCCGACCGGTGAGGGAGCGCAGGTCTTCGTCCGGCCGTCCTCGTCGCCGCCTGGCCTACCCGAGGCGAAGGCCTCATCGTGTCGCTCGGGCCACCTCGAACGGGCGTCGGCGATGGGCGGGAGACGTGACGCTAGGAAGAGAAAGGCCCGGTCAACCCTTCGCGGAAGGCGATGGCCGTCGCCTCGGTGCGGGTGGTCGCGCCCAGTTTCGCCAGGATGTGCGAGACGTGCACGCCTGCCGTACTCGGCGAGATGTGCAGCTGAGCGGCGATCTGCCGGTTGCTCAAGCCCTCGGCGATCAACCTGAGCACCTGGTGCTCGCGTTCGGTGAGCCCGTCGTGAGCCGGTCGGGGTCGCCCGAGCAGGGCGATCTCGCGGGAGAGCGGCGCGGCGCCCAGGTCCTCGGCCAGCCGGGCGGCTTGCCTGCGCCGGACCGTCGCGCCGGGCTTGTCGCCCGCGGCCAGGGCCGCCCGCGCGCCGTGGTACAGGCTCAGCGCCAGCTCGTACGGCTGCCGCAGCTCCCGCCAGGCCGCTGCCGTCTCGTCCCAGCCGGTGTCCTCGATCAGGGCGTGCAGCATGATCTGCCAGGCGCGGTCGAGTGGCCCGTCGACCCCGAGCTTCGCGTCGGCCGCGGCGAGTTCGGCCTGACGTTCGGCGACGCGCCCCCGCACGTCGTCGCCGGCGCCGTGGTCGAGCCGGGCCCGCTGCGCCAGCGCGCCGGCGACCAGGACCGGCCGGGCGTCGCTGCTGTAGACGCGGGTGAGCTCCGGGTCGGCCAAAGCCCGCTCCAAGCGCCGGTCGGCCTGTTCCGGGTCCCCCCGGGCGACGGCCAGCAGGCAGAGCAGTTGATGGCGGGGGAACAGGCTTCCGCTGTCGGCGTGCTCCACGGCCGCCGCGGCGTCGGCTGCCGCGGCGACATCCCCGCGCAGCAGGGAGAGGTAGCCGTCGAGGACGAGCAGGATCTGCCGCGACAGCGGTGGCGGGTTCTCCGCGATGCTCTCCCGCAGCACGGTGGCCGCCTCATCCCACCGTCCGGCCAGGATCAGCGCGTGCCCGGCGTAGCGCGCGAGCTCGGCGCCGCGACTGCGGCCCAGCCCGTAGCGGCGGGCGTGGCGCATCCCGTCGAGGGCCGCGTCGATGGCGCGCTCCTGGTCGCCGGCCCTGGTGTGCATGGTGGCCTCGTACATCGGGACGGTCATGAGCAGGTCGTGGCTGTCGAGCCGCTCGGCGAGCGTGCGGGCCTGCGCCAGCAGGCCGAGGTCGCCGGTCATGGATCCGACCCCCAGCAGCCCGCGGATGGTGACCGTGGGGTCGCCGGTGCGCCGGCCGACGGCCAGCGCCTCCTCGAAAGCCTCGCGTGCCTTGCCCACCTCGGGCAGGAGGCCCATGGCCAGCACCCCGAGCAGCCGCCCCCGCTGGATGCCGCCGGGATCCGCGGGCAGGAGTTCGAGGGCTCGTTCCCAGTCGGCGACGCCGTTCACGTTCAACCGGTGCCGCAGTCTGCCGCGCAGCTCCAGCAACTGGGCGGTCCGTTCCGGCTCGTGCCGCTCGTCGATCGCGCTCAGCCCCGTGGTGGCGTAGTCGATGCCGCGTGCGTAGTCGCCGCTGAGCATGCAGGCCTCAGCAGCCCTGGTCAGGATGTCGATCCTGTCGACCTCCAGCTCCGCGTCCGGGTCCCAGAGGTCGAGGACCTGGTCGAGCAGGCGTACCTGCTCCTCGTAGGCGTAGGACCCGTGTGCCTGGTCTGCGGCCAGGTAGGCGGCGGACAGGGCCTGCTCGCGGTCCCCGGCGGCGTAGGCGTGCGCGGCCAGTTCCGCGTGAAGCCCGACATCACGCAGGGCATCGGCGTAGCGGGCGTGCAGCCGGGCCCGCTCGCCGGGCAGCAGGTCCTCGTACACCGCCTGCCGGATCAAGGCGTGGCGGAAGTCGTAGCCGTCGCCCGTGGTGACCAGCAGGCCACGGTCGACGAGCTCGCGCAGCAGGGCGTCCAGTTCGGGCCCGTCCTGCCCGGCCACCTGCGCCAGCAGCCGGTGGCTGACCCGCCCGCCCGCCACCGAGGCCAGGCGCGCCAGCTCGCGAGCGGGGCCCGGCAGTGAACGCGGTCCGTGCAGCAGCAGGTCACGCAGGCTGTCCGGGGTTCGCTCACCGGCGTGGGCGAGCGCCTCGACGAACAGCGGGTTGCCGTCGCTGCGTTCGTGGATGCGGCGTACGGCGTCCGCGTCCGGCTCGTCGCCGAGGATCGCGGCCAGTTGGCGGCCCACGTCCTCCCGGTCCAGGCGTTCCAGGCGCAGCATCGTCACGCGCGGGTGGCGGGAGAGCTCGGACAGTGGCGTTTCCATGGGACGGTGGGTGATCACCAGGAGCACGCCTGCCCGGGTCACGTTCCTGGCCAGGAAACCCAGCAGCTCGCGCGTGGCGGCGTCGGCCCAGTGCAGGTCCTCGATCAGGACAACCAGCGGCTGGTCCGCGGCCACCCGCTCGATCAGGGACAGGACCTCCTCGAACAGCCGGTGCTTGCCGCCCTCCCCACCGCCCGCCTCGCCGAGCTCCGGGAACCAGCGCGCCAGCTGGCGGTAGGGCCCCGGCAGAATCCCTTCCACCCTGATCAGGCGGCGCAGCACCGTCACGAACGGCGCGTACGGCAGGCCGTCGCTGCCCAGCTCCGCGCAGCCACCCGCGACCACCCGCACCTCCGGCCCCAGCGAGCGCGCGAACTCGGCCAGCAGCCGCGACTTGCCGATCCCCGCCTCCCCGGCCACCAGCGCCACCGCCGGCCCCTGCTCGACCGCCGTGTCCAAGGCCGTCGCCAGGGCCGCGAGCTCCTCCGCCCGGCCGACGAACCTCGGGCTGACCACGCGCTCCGCCACCACGGAACCAGCATAAATACCCAGATCACCAGATGCGCTGGGCCTGTTTACCCGGCCAGGCTCGATCCATGACAGCCACCTACCCGCTCCGCACCATCGGCGCCCACGAGCTCGACGCGTGGGCACGCATGATCACCACGACCTACGGCCAGGACTGGGTCGACGGCGGTCTGAGGAACGCCGCCGTCTCCATCGAGCCCGGTCGCACCCTCGCCGCCTACGACGGTGCGGAGATCGTCGGAGGCGCGTCGATCTACGGCCGGGTCATGACCGTCCCCGGCGGGACGACGCCCGTCGCCGGCATCACGCTCGTCGCGGTCCTGCCCACGCACCGGCGCCGCGGCATCCTCACCGCGATGATGCGCAGGCAACTCACCGACCTGCACGAATCGGGTGGCGAGCCGATCGCCGCGCTCAACGCCGCCGAGGCCACGATCTACGGACGCTTCGGGTACGGCGTCGCCAGCCACGTGGCCGAGGTCCGCGGGGACAAGCGGCTCATGGCCCTGCGCCCCGGCGCCGACCTCGGCGACGGCACGATCAGGCTGCTCTCCCGCGAGAAGGCGCGGCCGCTGCTGGAGAAGGTCTACGACACCGCCCGCCGTACCTCTGTCGGCTGGGTGGACCGTACGGAGAAGTTCTGGGAGGCCAGGCTGGCCGACGGCGAGCCCGCCCGCGACGGCGGGACGGCCCTGCGCTTCGCGGTCCATCTGGAGGCCGGCGGCGAGGTCACCGGCTACGCCCTCTATCGCTCCAAGCGGGACCTCGTGCACGTCATCGAGCTCGCGGCCACCACCAGGCGGTCGTACGCCGCCATGTGGCGCTTCCTCATCGACCTCGACGCGCACACCGGGCTCGCCTACGACGGCGCCCTCGACGAACCCCTCAACCACCTGCTCACCGACCCACGCGCGGCTCGCACCACGCTGATCGACAACCTGTGGGTCCGCCTCGTGGACATCGGCCGCGCGCTCACCGCTCGCCGCTACGCGACGCCCCTGGATCTGGTGCTGGAGGTCCAGGACCCGTTCTGTCCATGGAACGCCGGTCGCCACCGCCTGCTGGCCGATGGCGACACCGTCACCTGCGAACGCACCCAGGCTCGGCCGGACCTGCGCCTGACGGCGGCCGAGCTGGGCGCTGCCTACCTGGGCGGCACGTCCCTGACCTCCCTGGCGGCGGCGGGGCGTGTCGAGGAGTTCCGCCCGGGTGCGATCGCCGCCGCCTCGCTCGCCTTCCGCTGGGAACGCGAGCCCTTCCATCCCTCGGGCTGGGCCTTCCCCGCCTTCTGACCTGGCGACGCCGTAATCGCCGACAAGGGAGACACACCACATGCGTACGCATCGGCTCGGACACAGCACGACGACGGTCACCGAACTGGGCTTCGGCGGCGGGCCCCTGGGCGGCCTGTTCGCCCCGCTGGACGACGACACCGCGGCGCAGGCGCTGGCGGCCGCCTGGGAGTCAGGAATCCGGTACTTCGACACCGCGCCGCACTACGGCATCGGGCACTCCGAGCGCCGCATCGGCGAGCTGATGCGCGGCCGGTCACGGGCGGACTTCACCCTGTCGACGAAGGTGGGACGGCTGCTGATCCCGCAGGACCCGCGAGGGCGGATGGACGAGAGCTTCGCCGTCCCTGCCACCCATCGCCGGGTCTGGGACTTCTCCCGCGACGGCGTCCTGCGCAGTGTCGAGGACTCGCTGACCCGCATGGGCCTCGACCGGATCGACGTGCTGTACCTGCACGACGCCGAACAGCATTTCGAGGCCGCCCTGCGCGAGGGCTATCCGGCGTTGGCCGAGCTGCGCGCCCAGGGCGTGGTCGGCGCCGTGGGCGCGGGCATGTACCACCCCGGCAAGCTGGCCCGTCTGGTACGGGAGACCGACGCGGACGTCGTCATGCTGTCGGGTCGCTACACCCTGCTGGACCACAGCGCCTTGGACGAACTGCTGCCCGCATGTGCCGCGCGCGGCGTCTCCGTCGTCGCCGCCTCCGTCTTCAACTCCGGACTGCTGGCCACCGACAGGCCCGCCGAGGACGCACGGTACGACTACGGACCCGCCACCCCTGAGCTGCTGGAACGGGTCAGCAGAATCGCGGACGTCTGCGCGGGGCACGGTGTGAGCGTCCCGCAGGCCGCTATGGCCTTCCCCCTGCTGCACCCGGTGGTGGCGGGCGTCGTCGTCGGCATGCGCTCGGAGGAGGAGGTGCTGCGCAACAGGGAGGCGTTCGCGGCGCCGATCCCCGCGGGGCTCTGGTCCGATCTGCGCGAGGCGCGCCTGCTGGACGAACGCGCCCCGGTGCCCGCCGCATCGTGAGTCCGACTTCCTCGGTGTCGGTCAGGTGCTTCAGGAGAGTCTCGCCGATATGAGGCTCCCTGCCCGCGTGCGAGCGCTTGGGCCGCTGCATGGGATCAGACCCCGGATCAGTGCCGGTTCTCGACGCCGGCACCAGACGTGCCGCCCCGGACGAGCTGGTGCGGTCGACGGGGTCGCCTGCCCGGCGTTCGCGAGTACGGCTGAGCTGGATGGATCCAGGAGGCTGCCGAGACCGTTTCCCGGTTGGTCGCATGGCTAGCATCTCGCCATGCGTCTTTACGTTCGAGAGTTCGATGGACCGGCTGATCGTACGGTGCTGGTCATCCACGGCGGCCCGGACTGGGATCACAGCTATCTGGTGGAACCGCTGAAGACGCTGGCCGGCGAGCATCGCCTGCTGTTTCCGGATCTGCGGGGGTGTGGCCGTTCTCCGGTTGCCGATCCACTCACCCCCGACGCGATGGTGGGAGATCTCGTCGAGCTCATCGGCGCCTCGCGGGTGGACGTGCTCGGGTTCTCCTACGGCGGTCTGATCGCCCAGCGGCTGGCCGTCCAGGCTCCTCACCTGGTGCGCCGCCTGATCATCGCGTCCAGCAGCGTGCTGCCGGTGCCCGCGGACGCCTTCGACGGGTGGGAGGAGTATGAGCGCCGCCGCGCCGCGCACCCGTCGGTGTGGGACACCTCGCCGCTGGAGGGGGCCGACCTGACGCGTGCCGAGGCGCTGGCGACCGCTCCGTTGCACGTCTGGCGGCTGAAGCAGGTGAGGTTCACCGGCACCTATCTACGGGCATGGCGAGAGGGCCGGTGCTGGAAGAGGCGGGGCACATGGCGCACATCGATCAGCCGGAGGCCTGGCTGGCCGCGGTCACGCGGTTCCTCGTCACCGCCGTGTGATCCAGCAGTTTCCCGCGAAGATTGTCGACAGGACGGGCATCGCGCCCGGCCGTCGCACGCGCCACTCCGCCCGTGAGCAGTCAGGTACGGCCGGCCACCGCCTTGCGGGACGCGCCGACAGCGAGCTCAGCTCATGGCCGCCGCCCAGGCGTGGCGCGCGCACTGTCCTGTTCGGCGGTTGCCGCTCTGCCGACCGGCCCCACCGGAGCCGGCTCGCCTCCCGACCGCTAGGCCAACGCCCAGTAGCTCAAGGAGAGCCCGGCCGCCGGACCCCGTGGAGCGCCGGCCGCTGGGCCATCCACGACCGCGCCGGCCCGACCTGCGACACCTGCTTCCGGGCGATCGCGATCTCCAAGTTATGGGCGGACGAGCCGGATCCCTGCGGCATCACCCCGCATGATGCTGGAGCGCATCTCCTGGACAAGGCACCCCGCGCGGAAGCCGGTAAGGCGTCTGGCGGCCTACCGGTCCCAGCGCACGATCGGCACCTCGGGGACGGTCTGCCCGCCCTGGACCTGCAGCGTGATCGAGGTCCTGTCGTCGGGCGGCGCGGGGAAGTAGGCGTACGCCCGGCCCTTCCGCCCCTCGGCGAGGTGGTGGATCTGGTTCTCCGCCCAGCGAATCGGGAAGTAGCGCGCCTTGGTCGCCGGGTCCACGACGACGATGGCCCCGTAGCTGGACGGCCTGACGAAGTCGTTCACCCACCACTCGAACGGCCCGGGGATCGGGACGTGGTCGACCAGGGCGGTCACGTCGAAGCTGACCACCAGGTAGGCGCCGTCACGGAAGGCGGGCAGCACGTCGACCTTGTACTTCCCGCGGTGGTCGAAGGTCGTCACCGGCTCACCCGGACTCGTGCGGAACGGCGCGGGTGGCAGCACGGAGCCGCGCACGTCACCGACGGACGGCTCGCTGCCCGTGGCGCCCGGGTTCTCCTGCTTGATCGTGTAGGAGATGTCGACGCGGCGGTTGAGCGCGCGGCCCTCGGGGTTGTCGGCGCCGCCCGGCTGCTCGTTCGGGGCGACGGGCTGGGTTTCTCCCTTGCCGTCGGTCTGGTACCGGTAGTCGGTGCCGAGCTTGGCCTGGAGGTACTCGCTGACCGAGTCCGCTCGCCGTACGGAAAGCTGCTGATTGTAGGCGTCGTCGCCTTTGCTGTCGGTGTGCCCGGTGACGATCACGGGCGGCTTGGCCGGGTCGGCACGGCGGCGAGTCTCCTCGACGACCTCGTCGAGGACAGCGGTCGCCTTCGGGCCGAGCTTGGCCTTGTCGAAGGCGAACAGGACGTCGGTGCGCAGGCCGATCGTCTCGGTGGTCCCGTCCTGCCTGGTGGTGCGTCTCGGGGTCTCGACCAGTTCCTCGACGTTCCAGGCGCCTTCCCAGATCTGGCCTTGGGGAGCCACGATCTGCCACGGGTCGCCCGGCTTCGAGACCGGGTCCGCGGCGCCTTCCGTGACGGGGATGCCGGTCAGCGGGCCCATCTGCGTCGTCGGCGCGACCGTGACGGTCTTCGTCCCGGGCGGCAGGGGCGGGAAATACACCTCCACGGGGTACGGCACGCCGGGCTGGAAGTCGTCGCTGTACCTGCCGTGCCGGGTGCCGAACGCCTGGCCGTCAGCGTCGTTCTCGCGAAGCGGGGTGTAGTGCCTGCCGTTGACCGGGTCGAGCAGCCGGAAGTCGGCGAAGTCGGCCCGGGAGCGGTCGCTGGCGAAGTGCCCGGTCTGGGGCTTCTGCGTGGGGTTGGTGATCACCATGCGCAGGATCGTCAGCTTGGGACGGCGCTCGACGGCCTCGACCTCGACCCGGAACGGTTCGGGGACGTCCCAGCCGGCCAGCCCCTCCACGGCGTACACGGGCGGCGGCGCCGACGGCTGCGCGGGCGGCCGGGAGGCCGTGTCTGTCGTGGGTGACGCGCACGACGCGATCAGCAGAGCGGCGACAGCGACAAGAGCGGCGGAACGCAACTTCCCTCCCCGAAGTGATCGAACCGGGGAGGCTACTACAGGGCGGCTTGCCGCGAAAAGCGAGTTGCGCGGGGCCTTGTGTCGCTGGTGGTGACTGGCCACTCCGACGCGTTACGGGCCGGCCCCTGACTGGGGCCGGCCGGGCGATGGCTCAAGTCCAGGGAGATTCACGTCTGGCAGGAAATTGACGGAAACGTCTACCCTGAAGCCATCTTCTCGGAGGCTGTAACTCGCGGTTCAATCGATGAGGCCGAACGGATCATCGGTCAGAGAATTCCCCTGAATCTTGCCTCTCTGCTGACCGAACGGAAGCAAAGGGCGGTGTGGTGTGATCAAGCTCTACACCACGGGATTGACGCGGCGCGAAGTGTGAGCGGTCCTGCCCGGAGCGGGATGGATCACCTCTGACTGAGGTCGTCGCGGGTTCGTGGGTGTCAGTGTGCAGTCAGGGCCTCCGTGGGTGACAGCCGGGACGCGCGCACCGCCGGGTACAGTCCCGCCACTCCGCCGATCAGCAGCGTGGCCGCCAGCCCGCCCGCCGACGCCCAGAGCGGGATGACCGTCGGCCACTCCTGCGTGGAGGCGTACAACGTGACCACGAGCGAGCCGAGCAGCACGCCGCCCGCGCCGCCGAGAGCCGACAGCAGTTGCGACTCTCCGAGGAACTGCAGCCGGATCTGGCCGCGGGTGGCCCCGAGCGAGCGGCGCAGGCCGATCTCCGCCCGCCGCTCCAGCACCGAGATGACCATCGTGTTGGCCACCCCGATGCCCCCGACCAGCAGCGCCACACCGCCGAGGCCGAGCAGAAGGCTCGTCAGCGTCTCGTCCGCGGCCTCCTTGGCGGCCAGCGCGTCGGACGGGCGGGAGATCTCGACCTGCTCCGGGTGCTCAGGGTTGGCCGTGGCGGCCAGGACGTCCCGCACCCGCGTCACCGCGTCGTCCCTGGTACGGGTGTAGACGTGGGTCGGGTAGCCGTCGAAGCCCAGTTCGGACTCGGCGACCGGCCAGCCGATGAGCGCCGTCCGGTCCAGGGACGACACCAGCGGCACCGGATGCAGGATGCCGACCACGGTGAACCACCGGCCGCCGAGCCAGACCTGCGTGCGCGGTCCCGCGGTGGCGATCCCCAGCCGGTCGGCCGCCTCGGCGCCGAGCACCACCGCCGGGTACTGCGAGGTGGCCGCGTCCAGCCAGACGCCGTCGGCCATCTTCGCCCCGACCGTCCCCAGCAGGTCCGTGCGGGTGGCCATCACGGCGATGCCGCCCGACTCGGTCTCGGGGATGCGGTCGTGCCGGTACACCTTGGCCGGTACGGTGCCCGTCGCCGTCACGGAGGTCACCCCGTCGATGCGGCCGATCATGCCGAGCGACTCGGAGGGCAGGTGTGATTGCTCGCCAAAGATCGATCGGCCGGGGGCGACGGTGAGCAGGTTCGTGCCCAGGGCGGCCAGTCTGCGGTTGAGGTGCTCCTGGCTGGAGGTGGAGATGCCGACGACGGCCAGCATCGCGGCGATGCCGATGGCAATGCCGAGGGCCGACAGGAAGACGCGCATCGGCCGGGCGCGGAGTCCGGCGCCGGCGACCCTGACGACGTCGCGCGGCCGCAACCGGGCCGGCACCGGCCGCCGCCGGTTCCGCGTCGTCGCACCGGGCACCGTGCGCAGGGATCGGCTCTCCGCGGCCCGCACCCCGTCACCCCGGCCGCCGATGCCCTCCGGGCCGCTTGTGCTGTCCCGGCCGTTCATGAGGCGTTCACCGCCATCGACACCGAGTCCTGGATGATCAGGCCGTCGCGCATCTCCACCTGCCGGGGCAGTGACGCCGCGATCTCCCGGTCGTGCGTGATGATCACCACGGTGGTACCGGCCGCGTGCAGCTCGCGCAGCAGCTCCATCACGATCGTCCCCGCCGCGGTGTCCAGGTTCCCGGTGGGCTCGTCGGCCAGCAGCAGGACGGGGCCCGCGACGACCGCCCTGGCGATGGCGACCCGCTGTCGTTCCCCGCCCGACAGCTCGTGCGGCTCGTGCCGTATCCGGTGGCCGAGCCCGACCCGTTCCAGCATCTCGACCGCGCGGGCGCGCCGCCGGGCGAGCGGGACGCCCGCGTACAGCAACCCGTCGGCCACGTTGTCGACGATCGGCACCCCCGAGGCCAGATGGAACTGCTGGAAGACGAACCCGATGGTCGCCGCCCGCAGCGCCGACAGCTCACGGTCCGACAGGGCGGCCACGTCCCAGCCGTCGATCGCGACCGTTCCGGCCGTCGGCCGGTCCAGGGTGCCGATCATGTTGAGCATGGTGGACTTGCCCGATCCGGACGGGCCCACGATCGCGACGAGCTCGCCGCGCCGTACGGTGAGCGACACCCCGCACAGGGCCGCGACGCCGCCCGGGTACAGCTTGGAGACCTCCCGCAACCCGATCACCTCTGTCCCGGACGAGGTCGTGTGCTCCGCCGATTCGCTCATGCGGGCACCCCCACGGTCATGCCCTCGGCCAGCCCGGTGCCCGAGATCTCCACCCTGCCCTCGGCGAACATGCCGGTCTCGACCCGGGCGTAGGACGTGCTGGTGCCCTGGACGACCTGCACGCCGTACCCCTCGCCGGGCAGCGCGACCAGCGCGTTGATGGGTACGGCCAGCACGTTCTCGCGCCGTTCCGCCTGGAGGATCACCTCCACCGGAGCGCCGTCCAGGTCGCCCAGCTTCTTGCCGTCCTTGACCGACACCGTGACCTCCACGGTCGTCGGCTCGTCCGGCTTGGCGGCCTGCCCGGCGACGACCGTGCCGATGCCGGTCACCCGCCCGGGCACCGTGGTGTCGTCCGGCAGTTCGACCGTGGCCCTGGCGCCCTTCTTGACCAGTTCCTGCTTGGCCACGTCCAGGTGGACGACGACGGACCGGGTGGTGTCGGTGTGGCTGAGCACGGCCCCGCGCGCCGGGGCGCCGGGTGTCGCCTTGTGGTCGGTGACGCGCACCGCGCCCGGCGCCACGAGCACCTGGCCGGGCTTGACCGTGCCGGTCTCCGGCAGGCCGAGGTCGTCCTGCCAGTCCCGTACGGCTTCCGCCGTGGCGGAGGTGTAGTCGTCGTCCGCGGTGAACCCGTCGTAGCCGAGCTTCTTCAGATTGCGTTCGACCAGTTCCACGTCGGGTCCCGACAGGCCGGGGCCGAGCTCGCGGTAGAGCGGAAGCTTGCCGTACAGCAGCACGACCGGCTCGTTGTCCACCTTGTAGACCGCCTGGCCGCGCGTGACGTGCCGGCCCTCGGGCGCCAGCCAGGTGAGGGTGCCGGACAGCCCGTGGGCGGCGGCGACCGTGGGCGTGCCGTACCCGAGGGTGCCGGGGACCTTCTCGGTCTGGGTGAGCGTGACGCGGGTGATCTGCGCGGTCGCGGGCGGCAGGGCGCTGCGCGCCGGCGTCCCCGCCTCGGCCCCGCCGAAGCCCTTCGCGGTCGCGACGCCGGCCGCGACCACCACGGTCACCGCCCCGATGCCCGCGGCCAGGCGGGTGCGGCGCTTCATCGGCCGCCGTCCTGGACGAGCAGCGGCTCACAGGCCTCGGTCGCCTTCCGCACCGACGGGTCGGCGGTGTCGAACCGGCTCTGATCGCCGAATCCCCCGTTCGGATCGGGGTCGGGGAAGCCGGAGACGCCGTTGTCGCGCATGCACTGCGCGAACTTCCTGCGCTGGTCCTGGACCTGTGGATCCTGCTGGCCGCCGAGGATGCCGCTCGGCATGTGCTCACGGCAGGCGTTCAACGCCTTCTCCTGCGTGGCCTCGTCCACCGACAGGCCGCGCAGCGGCGCCGCGGGCAGCTTTCCGTCGGGGCCTGGGTCAGGGAAGCCGGGGATGCCGTTCTCCCGCAGGCACTGGGAGAACTTGCGGGCCTTGTCGGCGTTCTGCGCGTCGGGCGCGGCGCTCCCGCCCGTGGCAGGCTTGGTCGCGGCCGGCTCCGCACCGCCGCAGGCGGCGCTCCCGATCAGCAGTACGGCCAATGCCAGGGTCACCCCTCCACGTCGCCACATGGGTTCGTCCTTTCCTCGTCGGTGTCGATGGGCCGCAGTCAATCCACGCGGCGGTATCCACGACGTAACTCGGGCCGGGGTTACGCCCGCTTCACCTGCCGGGGCGGAGGATGGGCGCGACCGAGGAGAGGGGACGCCCGTGCGGGTTCTGGTGGTTGAGGACGAGCGGATCATCGCGGACGGGATCGCCGAGTGGCTGCGCCGCGAGTCGTTCGCGGTCGATGTGACCTACGACGGGCAGGCTGCGCTGGAGCGCGTGTACAGCAACGACTACGACGTGGTCGTGCTCGACCGGGATCTGCCCCGCGTGCACGGCGACGAGGTGTGCCGGTGGATCGTCGAGTCGCGCTCGCGTGCGCGGGTGCTGATGCTGACCGCCGCCGGGCGGCTGCGTGACCGGGTGGCCGGGCTGTCCATCGGGGCCGACGACTACTTGCCCAAGCCGTTCGCGTTCCTGGAGCTGTCCGCCCGGGTGCACGCGCTGGCCCGCCGTTCGCGCCCGGCCGCACCGCCCGTGCTGGAACGCGCCGGGATCCGGCTGGACCCGGCCCGTCGCGAGGTGCGGCGCGACGGGCGGCCGGTCGTCCTCGGGAACCGCGAGTTCGCGGTGCTGACCGAGTTGCTGCGGGCCGAGGGCGCCGCGGTGTCGGCCGAGGACCTGCTCGAACGGGTCTGGGACGAGCACATCGACCCGTTCACGAACGTGGTGCGCGTCACCATCATGAAGCTGCGCAGGAAGCTCGGCGACCCGCCCGTGGTGATCACCGTGCCGGAGAAGGGGTACCGGATCCCATGACGTTCCGCCTACGGCTCACCCTCGTGTACGGCGGGTTGCTGCTGGCCGGCGGGATCGTCCTGCTGGCGGTGACCTATCTGCTGGTGGCCCAGCAGATGGACAACGGGCTGGCGAGCAGATACCCGGCGCTCGCCGCGGGCCTGGACGGCACCCAGCTCCAGCTCGCCGGGCAGATCGAGGTGGACGGCAGGCAGGTCGGGCTGCGCGAGTACGTCACGCAGATCCAGGCGCAGCAGCGCCAGTACCGTGAGGACCTGCTCGACTCCCTGCTCACCATGGGCTGCGTCGCGCTCGGCGGCGTGGGCCTGACCGGCGGCGCGCTCGCGTGGACGTTCGCCGGACGGGTGCTGGCCCCCGTGCACCGGATCACCGAGACCGCCCGCCGGATCGCCGGCGGAATGGGACGCGGCCTGCACGAGCGCATCGCGCTGACCGGGCCGCGCGACGAGATCAAGGAACTGGCCGACACGTTCGACCTGATGCTGGAGCGTCTGGACGGCTCGTTCGACGGCCAGCGCCGCTTCGTGGCCAGCGCCTCGCACGAGCTGCGCACCCCGCTGGCGGTCAAGAGCGCGCTGATCGAGGTGGCCGTCACCCGGCCGGGAGCCTCCTCCGACGCGCGGGAGCTGGGCCGGGCGCTGCTCGCCGTCAACGACCGGCACGCGCGGCTCGTCGACGGCCTGCTGATCCTCGCCGACAGCGAGAACGAGGTGACCGAACGCCATCCCGTCGATCTGGACGACGTCGCCGGCACCGTGCTCCTCACGACGGCGGGGGAGGGCCCGGTGAAGGTCTCGTCCGCCGACCTGGCGGAGGCGCCCGTGGCAGGCGACCCCTACCTGCTGGAACGGCTGGTGCAGAACCTCGTGGAGAACGCGATCAGGCACAACGTGCGCGAGGCCGGCGCGTGGTTGTCGGTGCGCACCTGGACCGAGGACGGCCTGGCGATGCTGGAGGTCGCCAACAGCGGGCCGGTGATTCCCCGGTACGAGGTGGCGGCGCTGTTCCAGCCGTTCCGCCGGCTTCAGGACAACCGGCCGCCGGTCGGGGACGGCGGGGAACGCGGCTTCGGCCTGGGCCTGTCCATCGTGCGGGCCATCGCGGACGCCCACGCCGGAACCGTCCGGGCTGAGCCGCGGGACGGCGGCGGCCTGGTGGTCACCGTGAGCCTGCCGCGAAGGCCGTGAAGGGGGGTCAGGACATCACCGCCTTGCGCGCGGCCGCCGGGACCACCTGCCCGAGATCGGCACCGCCGTCGCGCCTCGATCCCGGCTATGGACGAGGTCGTTGCTCTCAGCCGTTCCGGGTGATCCAGTCGAGCATCCTGATGTACGCCATGGGAGCCCTGCGGTGCAGGTTGATCGCGTGGCCGACGTCGTCCAGCACGACGGCGTCCACCCGGGGCGCGCCCGGGTAGTACGGCCGCTGGTCTCGCACGAGGGCGACCGGTGAGCTGCAGTCGTTGGCGTCGGCGGCGCAGATCAGGCGGTCCCGGTCGCCGACGACGAACAACACCGGCACGGAGACGGCCTCGCTCACCCCGGGGGCGGCGGCGTCGCCGATGGTCATCAGCTCGCTGATCGTGTTGGTCTCCTTCGTGGCGCTGTCCCGCGCGATGACCTCGGGGTCGGCGGCCGGCCGGTGGTACATGAGCGCGGGCCGCTGCTCGTCTCGAACCGTCACATAACCGTAGTCTCCCGCGGGCACCTGCGCGGCCAGTCGCGGCACCTCGCTCACCGGCTGGCCGTACCGGGCCGCGAGCGCCGCCGCGGAGGGCGACTTGAGGCGGGAGGTGCCGGTGAGCACCAGGGCGTCGGCGGCGTGGAAGCGGGAGGCGGCGAGTATCGCGACCTCGGCGCCGTAGGAGTGCCCGACGAGCACCACCTTGGCGAACGGCCGCCGCCCGGCCGTGCCCGCCCGCAACGCGGCGACCACCTGGGCGACGGCCAGGGCGTTGGACTGCGTGGTCACCTCGCCACTGGCCGGGTGGGAACTGCGGCCGACACCGATGCGATCGAGATTGAACGTCGCGTGACCCGCCCGGCCGGCCCGCTCGACGTAGGAGTAGTGGTGGCGGCGGTAGGGGAAATCCCAGTACACGTGGCTGTAGTTCAGGCCGTGGACGAGCACGTGGACCGTGGTGGCGGTACGGCCCGCGGGGAGGCACAGCCGGCCCCAGATTCGATGGCGTGCGGGCTGGTCCACCGCGGTCGCGACCGGCACGCGCATCTCACTGCAGGTGGCGGACGCGACGGCAGGCGCCGGACTGGTGGTGAGCGCGACCGCCAGCGCCACCACAGCCGCCACGCGCGGCAGGATGATCTTCACGACCGCCTCCGTCCCCGGAACGCCAGCCACCCCATGGCCGCGAAGCAGGCGTGCACCTCGACGATGCCCAGCCGTTGCACCAGACCGGCGAACCCGTGCTCGGCTCCGTCCGGGGTCTGCCGGAAGGTCAGGAAGAACGCGACGAGCAGGACCAGCGTCAGCGGGCCTGCCGCCAGCAACCAGATGCCTGGCCGGCGCCACTCCGGCAGGCGGTGCAGCGACGCCCCGGCAGCCGCGAAGCCGATCACCGGAGCGCCGATGGCCAGCAGGTAGCCGAGGGAGTGCGGAAGCACGTGCTCCAGATCGAAGAGCCCGCAGATGATGTGCCCGGCTCCGGAGAGCGCGAGCAGCACGGTGACGGTCGTACGGGCGGGCGGCTGGATCGTACGGAAGACGCCGGCCACGCCGACGATCAGCATGACGCCGGTGACGACGAACGCCGCGTTCATGTACGGTCCGGTCGCGCCCATGCCGAGCCCGCTGACCGGCTGGCTGAGGGGCGAATAGCCGGCGAACCGGTGGCCGAAGAGCGTGTACCCGGGACTGAGGAAGCCGAGCACGAGCCAGGACAGCTCGAACAGGGCAGGACCGGCTACCGCGCCGAGAGCGGCCCAGCGGGCGGCTAACGGCGGACGAACGGCAAGGAACATGACAGAACTCCTCCAGAGAGCAGGCTCGTGGTGAGACATTCCGCGGAGGAGAGTTCCGGCTACGCTGGTGGTTGCCTATCTCGTGCGACCGGTTCCGTTCCCGCGGGATCAGTACGAGGCGACCTCGGCCGTGGTGTTCCCGCACCTCGGCCGAGATCGTTTTCGGGGTCAACCTGGCGGCCCACCCCCTGTCGCGAAGCGGCCGTGCGCCCGCGCCCACGCGTCGTGCCAGCCCGTCCCGGGTTCCACGATGCGGCGGACGAACCGCTCGACGAAGGCGATCTCGGCGTCGAGCACCGCGAGCCGGTACTCCTCCTCGATGACGAACAGCTCCGGAAGGCCGGAGCTGAGCGTGCCGTCGATCAGCGCCACGGTCTCCTTGCGCCGCTCGGCCAGCCGCTCCAGCCGCCCCCGCAACAGCGCCACGGCCTCGTCCGGAGGTAGCGCCCCGATCAGCGACAGTGCCGCGACGAAGCCGGGATACTCGTGCCTGGGCTGTTCGACCAGCTCGCGCAGCCAGTCGCGCAGTTCAAGGCGCCCCGCCTCGGTCAGGCTGTACACGGTCCGCTCCGGCAACTGCCCCTGGCGGCTGGTCTCCACCTCGGCGATCAGCCCCGCCTTGAGGAGCTGGCCGACCACCATGTAGAGCGATCCGTGGGTGAACTTGATGCTGCGGTCGTCTCCGTGGTCCCGCAGCGTACGGCTCAGCTCGTACGGGTGCATCGGCCGCCAGCTCAGGTACGACAGGACGGCCAGGGCCAGCAGGTTCGCGGGTTTGCGCGGCTTCGGCATCGGGGCTCCTCTAGTCAGGATCAACTATCATTCTTCGAGTAGTCGATGTCAACTACCCGATTTCGGCGAAGCCAGCGGTGGTGGTTGCTAGACGAAGTGGTGTGGCCTGAGGTGTGGCCCGGTGTCGGGACCGCGGCGCTCCAGTCGTTGATCGCGGCTCTCTCCCACACCGGCTCGGCCCGGTCGCGGATCGGCTCGAGCCGCCCGGTGAACACTGAGAGGTCGCCCGCGCCGATCCACACGCGCTCGAGGCTGGCGAACGCTTCGGAGCCATCCGGCGCGATCAAACCGCTCACGTGCGCCGGTTAGTGATGGCCACGTCGGTCACGCGCTCGCGCCCGACGCGTCGCTGCCGGACCTGATCGGAGCGCCGGACACCGCCGCGTCCGGGGTGGCCGAGGTCATGCGCAACCACACTCGTCCCGTGACCCGGAAACGGGCTTCGAGCGGCCGCGGGCGCGGGAGGGGCAGAGATGATCGTCCATCACCTCCCCGCCCAGGTCTCCACCGGGCTGACCCTCACCGTCGCGAGACGAACGCGCCCTGCGAATACCTCATGGTCATCTCACGCAGAACCTGATCGGCCCGTCATCGCCACCGGCCATCCCGGCGCGTTGCGTGATCTGATGGAATGCCGGCTCCGGCGCTGGTTCGTACCTGATTCACCCTAAGATCCCCTTCATGCAGCCACTGCGCCAGGGGGATCCGACAGCGCTGGGCCCCTACACGCTTCTCGGTTTCCTCGGCGAGGGCGGCCAGGGCTCCGTCTTCGCCGGACGGGCGCCGGACGGCACCGCCATCGCGGCCAAGGTCCTGCACGCCCGCTTCGCCGGTGACGCCGCCGCCGTGCAGCGCTTCCAGCGTGAGGTCGAGCTGACCCGCCGGGTGGCCCAGTTCTGTACGGCACGCGTGCTCGACGTCGGATTCGCGGGCGCGGTGCCGTACATCGTCTCCGAACTGGTCGAGGGCGTCTCCCTCCAGCAGGCCGTACGCACGCGTGGCCCCTTGACCGGCGACGATCTGGTACGGCTCGCGGTGGCGACCATGACCGCGCTGATCTCCATCCACCGGGCGGGCATCGTGCACCGCGATTTCAAGCCTTCCAACGTGTTGCTCGCCGCTGACGGGCCCAGGGTGATCGACTTCGGCATCGCCAGGGCGCTGGACGCCTCCTCCGTCACCGCCAGCAGCGTGGTGGGCTCGCCCGGGTACATGTCGCCCGAGCAGATTCGGGCCGAGCAGATCGGGCCCGCCTCGGACCTGTTCTCGTGGGCCGGGACGATGGTCTACGCCGCCACCGGTTCGCCCGCCTTTGGTCTCGACTCCGTCCCTGCGGTCATGCATCGGGTCCTCACCGCCGAGCCTGACCTCCAGGCCATCGGTGAGCCGCTGCACGACGTGCTGAAGGCGTGTTTCCAGAAGGATCCCGCGCTGCGCCCTGACGCACAGACGGCCTGGCACGCGCTGATGGACGGCTCTCCGGCCGCCGCACCTGTGACGCCTCCCCGGGACCGCGTGCCCAGTGGCCCTCACGGGGACAGCGGCCCCGGCGAAGCCGGGGTTTCTCGCCGTGACACCACACCGGCGGCGCCCAGACCAGACCAGGCTGCCCGCCGTACCACCAAGTGGGGACGTCCCGTGGCGGCGGCGGCCGGGGTGGCGGTGGCGGTGGGTGCGGCCTACATCCTGTGGCCGGCGCCCTTGACCGGGCCGCACGCCGTCGCAGACCCAGCGGCCACCACCACGCTCGGCCTGTCAGCCTCAGCCCCGCCGGCTCCTGCCACGCCGGCGCCCGGCACGCCGACCGGTACGACCCCGCCGGCTTCCGCCCGGAAGGCCACCCCGAGCACAAGCCCGACCCCCTCGCCGGCCGCCACTCCCACGCCCACCCCGACGGGCACCCCCACCCGACGCCCTGCAGCGTCTGGACGCTGGGATACAAGGGGTGACGTGTCGGAGTGGGACATCACCGGCCCACGCAGCGCCAAGCTGACCGGATACCCCCAAGAACCCACCGGCCCCGGCTGGGGGTTCCTGATGTGGACGAAGCGGCCGATGAGCACCAGCTTCACGCTCTCGGTCCGCACGCGCCTGCTCGAGTACGGCCGCCGGGACAAGACCCCGAAGTACGGCTTGCTGTTCTCCAACACCGAGCCCGGCAACGACATCGGCTACTACGTCGAACCGCTCACCGCGGACGGCAAGCTCACCGTCCTGGTGATGGAGAAGGGCGCGTTCAGCTGGGAGCGCATCTCCTGGCCGTTCGGCTTCGACCCCGATGACTTCCACACGCTCAAGGTGACCAGGAAGGGCTCGACCTACACCTTCTATCTGGACGGCCGGCAGGTGTCCCGGCGCGAGGTGCCCGGAGTCGACCCAGAAGGCGTGGGCCGGGTCGGTCTGGCCGGGTTCGATGTCCTCGCCGAATTCCGTGACTTCAGAGTGCGGAGATGACCTCCCTCATCGCCGAGCCGCAAGGGGGGCCAGGTTGGTGACTCGACTCGCGAAGCGCCTGGTGCGGCTCTCAGTGGCAGGGCGGTTGGTACGGCACGCCGGGCAGGTGTCGCTCCCACTGCGGCGGCCACCGGCCGGGGCGGGCCGGCCTCGAGAGTGGTAGAGAATATTTGCGCTCGCTCATGACCTCGGGTCCGTCGACCGCGTCAGCTACCGGACCGTCGATCGCCCCCAGCTCCCTTCCTCGAGCATCCAGGCGCATGGCGATCGTGAGGCCGCTCTCAGCGAGCGATACCAGACGTTTCATCTGGTGAACTTCTTCTCCCTGCCGTCAGTCCAAAGGGGGTGTACGGCTCGCGGGTAGAGAAGGAGGGCCGTCATGAAGAAGGTGCTTGTCGCGGTGCTGACCGGCGGGGCGCTCCTCGCCTCGGGGACGCCCGCGCTTGCTCAGGACGCTGGGCCCACGCTGGGACCCTACGGGTATGGCAAGGTCAAGCTGGGGATGAGCGCGAAGAAGGCCAAAGCAACCGGAAAGGTGGCGCGCAAGCGGACCGCCGCTGGGGGAACATGCTCGGGGTGGTACTTCAGGGCGCACCCCACCGGCAAGTCCCGGGTGGGCCTGTACATCTCCAAGAAGGTCGGCGTCGCGGTCATCTTCGCGCCCAGGGGCGTCAAGACCCCTGAGGGCATCGGCATCGGCTCCACGATGAAGCAGGTCAAGAAGGCCTACCCGCGGCTGAAGTTCGTGCTGGACACCGGCCGGCCCTATGTCTCCGTCCCCGGCAACCCGAAGGCCTACTACGAGTTCTTCCCCGAGAAGGACGGCATCGTCGCCGGGGTGGCTCTGGGAAGCAGCACCCAAGACTGCGTCAGCTAGGTACGCACCGGAAAAGATCATGGTCTCGGAGGGAACCCGGGCCCGTTGTCCAACGGCTTTGTCTCATGTCTCAGCGCGTGCCCCTGCGCGTGCAGACGCGCGCGAAGGATGAGACGAGACGATTGGACAAAGGTGGAGAGGGGCGGGGAGCGTCCAGGGTCAGCGGCGGCGGGGGAGCGCTTCAGGCATGACGTCACCGGCGGCCTTGACCCGGCGGGCCGCAGGGACCAGGCGCGGGCGCAGCAGCACTGAGCTCGGCCGGCTGGAGTTGGAGGCTGCGGTGCCCCGCTGCGGCGCCTGGATGAGCCGGCCCGCTACGGCCTGACCGCTCATTCCGCTGCCGGACGCTCGCGCGTCCGGGACGTCTTGGGTGCTCACGGTGGTGAGGCTGTATGAGACCAGCAGGACCAGAGTCTGGTCAACCTGGAGCTCGTCGAGGTCGCTCTGTCCGGCCTGGACCTGGCGCGGCAGGTTGTCGGGAGCGAAGAAGGCCAGCCACTCACCGCCCACGACGGCGCGGTGAACGCGTTGGCGTGGAGCCCTGACAGTCACCTGCTGGCCAGCGCTAGTGGCGACGGCACAGTCCGGGTCTGGAAGGCAGGAGCAGATAGGCCCGGTGCGTGATCTCTACGAGCGAAGGGGGCTGGCGGTGGCGAAGCGCTTTGCGCCCCCTCCGAGGTCGACACCAGCCAGAATCCGCTCTGCCCGGGATTGCATAAGGCTGACCTGCGCAAACGCAGACAGCTAATCCCATGCATGAACGAACCGAAGATGTATGCACTGATGTCCGCTTTTCGGAGGCGACTCTGCATGATCATGCAACGCCGGAGCGTTCCCTGCCTTGCGGCACGAAATGATCACTCGCCTCCAATGATTGCCGAACGGTGCGTGAGGTACTGACATGCCACAGGCGGTAAGTCGGACGGCTCAGTGCAGCAGGGCGTAACCGAACCGGCCGGCCTCGCCGAGCCCGGCCGCGGCGGCATGGACGACCTGGCCGCCGGCCGGGATGCCGGTGGCGGTGCCGGGCAGGACGGCCAGCATGCCCTGGAAGGCGTTCTTGCCGGGCGCGCCCACCACGAGTTCGCCCTTGCCGTCCCGGGTGAGGTCGATGATCGAGACCGACAGGCCGAAGGCGTCGCCGGAGACCGACTGCTCGCTGACCGGGTCGCCGGTGGGGTCGGCGCCGGGAGGGGCGATGCCGTCCTGGGTGATGATCTGCGTGCGGGACAGGGCAGGGCCGACCGGCGAGCCGGGGATGAGGGCGACCGCGCCGGCCCGGTCCACGCCGGACACCGTGGCGTAGGGAAGGCCGATGGCGAGGTCGGCCGTGCCGTCGCCGTTGAAGTCGCCGGTGGCCAGGCTCGGGGTACGGCTCCCCTCGCTCGGCGAGAGGGTGGTCAGCCAGGTCAGGTCGCGGGCGGTGAAGCCGACTCCGTACATGCCGGCGCCGTATTTGTCGCCGTACCAGACGTTGATGGTGCCGGTGCTGGGGGTGACCATGATCAGGTCGCGGTAGCCGTTGCCGTTCACGTCGCCGAGCACCAGCTTGGAGTCGGGCTTCGGGCAGGCCAGCCTGGTCGTGCCGGGTGCGGCCTCGCACGCCTGGGGGCTGCCCATGACGTGCGGGTCGGGGGACGGATTGCGCAGGTCGCCGCTGTACCACAGGTGGGTGCCGGTGTTGGCGAGGGAGTCCCAGCCCACCCACATGCCCTCCAGTCCCCCGTCGCCGTGGATGTCGCCGATCACCGCGGACCGGGCGGTGAGGGAACGGGTGGGGCTGAGCTTGTTGGCCTCGAAGGCGCCGCCGTTGTACCAGCCGCCGAGCGCCTGGTTGTAGCCCGACCGGTAGATGCCCACGATGTCGGGACGCAGGTCGCCCTGGTCGGCCAGCCCGAAGGCCAGCGACTCCATGTGGTTGGGGCCGGTTTCAAGCTGGCGGGTGGTGTCGTTGCCGCTGGTCCAGGAGTGGATCTGGCGCGATCGATAGCCGCTGGAGATCAGGTCGGTTCTTCCGTTGCCGTCGGTGTCGGCCGCGGTCAGCGCCAAGCCCCATCCCGAGCAGGGAGTGTTGATCGAGTAGAGCATGCAGCCGGGTTCCGGGCGCAGGTGGGAGTGCCCGGTGAAACCGTCCGGGCCGCCGTACAGGACGGTGATCAGGCCGGTGTTGCTGCTTCCTGAGACAGCCGGGTAGGACGGCATGCCCACGGCCAGGTCGTTGTAGCCGTCGCCGTTGAAGTCGCTGTTGTAGGCGATCGGCGCGGCTGAGGCGGACGCGGGTGCGGCAACGGAGGTGAATGTCGTGGTCAGCGCGAGCAGCGCGGCCGACCAGGCGATCTTGCTCGCTTGCATGCCAGCATGATCGATGCTGGGTCTTGCGAAGCGGTTGGATGCGAATGGTCTTGCGGTCCGGATGTAGGGACCGCCGGTTCCCGGGCCGGCGGCCCCGCGCCGGCCGCCTCTCTGGACGCCTCGTCCTGGACTCATGAGCGGTGGTCACGCAGGAGGTCCGCAGCGCCATGCGGTGGCTGCAACTCGAGGTGGAGGCGGGCCTGCCCCGGCCAGTGGCCACCGGTCCGCCCAGCTCGGCACTCGCTGCGGTCGACTGGCCGGGGCCGCACACTGGTACGGCAAGGCCGACCGGGCCGTCGACGGCCGCTGGTGGGTCGAGTTGCTGGACGAGCAGGAGACGTCAGATCCCTGCGGGCCCGGTTGCCGGCAGCCCTTGGTGTTGAGGCGGAGATGCTGAACGCGCCTTTGTCGGGTCACCAGTCGATCTCCAGACATAACGACGTGGCCGTAGAGCAGTTCGGCGGCCCGACCTTCACCGGCGACGCCGCGTTCCCGGCCGATCGCGCTGCATGATCGAGCAGCAGGCACTCGCCGCCGGAATGCCGGCGATGGGTACCTCACACGAGTGGATGAACATAGCGGGCCAGCCCGCCCGCAGTACGCCAGGGACCTCGGCCTCTCGCTCACCAGCTTCGAGGAATGGGCTCGGCAAGACCTGCGGCCCACGGCTTGACATAGAGGGGGCGGCCAGCTGCTCTAAGTGCGTAAAGACGCGCGTGCTCGGAGGCGGTTTCGGCGCATCCAGGCCGCTCGGCGGCCCGAGCCGCACAGGGCGCCGATCTGCTCCAGCGTCCCCCCGCCGTGATCGCCGCGTCCGGGTCCGCGCCAAAGGGTGCCGCCGACGTCATCGTCTGGCGCACCGCCACCGCCCGGCTGGACGGCCGCCGTACCGGCCCGCTGTTCCTGACCGGTCGCCGTGCTAGCGTCAAGCTGCTGTCCGGTGACCTCGACCTCGGGCCGCCCTGGCCGTGCACAGCCGGAGGCGCTGTTTCACAGGTGTTCGTTTATGAAACGCTTCGCTGGAGTCGTACGGCACGGCCGACCGCCCAGGGCCACGAGTTCCTCCACCGAGAAGTCCTTTCAGAGGCCATCCTCGGCGTCGGCTGCGACTTCGTCCTGATCGGATGCGCCTCCATCACCGACCTGGCGTGCTCCACGCCGTCACCCGCGACAGCGAGCATCGCGTCCGTCCGCAGGCCGGTGACGCGCCGCGCGGGGGATCGGGTCAGCGGGCGGCGTAGGCGCGAATGAAGGCTCGGGCTCCGTCGGTCATGATCTGGCGGATGCGGTCGTGGTCGGCGGTGGCGGGTGATTCTGTGAGCGAGTTTGAGAGCCAGGTTCGCGTGAGTTCTGGTGCCGCTTGCCGATCTTCGGCCCGTTTCGTATGAACGAATTTTGGTGCCACCTGGCGTGCCCGGTTCTGGGCTTGGCGGGGTGAGGTATGCAAGGTTGTCAGACTGTAGGCATGGCTGTGACGTTGCAGGTAGACCGGGTGCCGTTGGCTGAGTTGGATGCCGCTCGTGTTTCATCAGCGCAGCTAGAGCGGGTCGTCAGCTTTGGCGCAGTGGCGGCGTCCGATTATCTCGATCTTGATTGGGCGAGGACGGGCTTGCTCTGGTTGAGCGAGAAGGCCGGAGAGCCGGTGGAGTCGGCGATGCGGCGGGCTCTGGATGGCGATGCGGCGATCGATTCAGCGGCCGGTATGGGTCTTGGCCTGTATTCGCAGGTGTCGTTCCTTGAGCCGCCGAGCGTTGTTGAGGTCGCTTCAGTGTTGGCGGGCCTGGACGTTGAGGTCTTCCTCGCAGCGTTGCCGGTCGACCTGGGCGAGTCCCGGGCTGTGATGGGCGGCGATTTTGGGAGGGACCCGCGCGGTTATCTGGCGGGTCATCTGCAGGCGTTGCGCAGCTTCTTCGGGAAGGGTGCCAGTCGTGGCCTGGCGATGATGGTGTGGTGGGACTGATGCGGTGGCCTCTAGGGTCATGTTGCGGCGTCTTGGTGGGTGCGGGTGTGGGCGAGCCGGTAGGAGTCGGTGCCGGTTTCGATGATGGTGGCGTTGTAGGTGAGCCGGTCGACGATGGCGGCGCATAGGCGTGGGTCGGTGAAGGTTTTGGTCCAGCCGCCGAAGGATTCGTTGCTGGCGATGGCGACGCTGGCGGTTTCCTCGCGGTCGGTGAGGACTTGGAAGAGCAGGTCGGCGCCGCGTTTGTCGAGTTCGAGGTAGCCGAGTTCGTCGATGCACAAAAGGTCGTAGCGGCCGTAGCGGGCGATGGTCTTATTCAGGACGAGTTCGTCGGCAGCCTCGACGAGTTCGTTGACGAGTTTGGCGGCCAGGACGTACTTGACCCGGAATTCGGCCATGGCGGCCTCGGTGCCCAGCGCGATGAGCAGATGGGACTTGCCGGTGCCTGAGTCACCGATCAGGCACAGTGGTTGGCCGTGGCGCACCCAGTCGCATTTGGCCAGGGTGTGGATGAGAGCGGGCTGGACGTTGGGGTTGGCCTCGAAGTCGAAGTCGTTCAACCATTTCTGGCGGGGGAACCCAGCGGCCTTGATGCGGCGTTCGGAGCGGCGGCGTTGCCGGTCTTCATTCGGCCATCAGCAGCTCGGCCAGGAATCCGCGGTAGGTGAGCTGTTCGCGTTCGGCGGCATCAGCAGTGGCGGTGAACTGGCCGCGGATGGTGGGCAGGCGCAGCATCCGGCAGGCCTGGTCAACGGCGGCCTCGGCGGCTGGCTCGGTGAGACCACGCTGGTGGGTGAGCTGGTGGTGGGTGGTCATGACGCATCTCCCTTGCTGGTGGCTGTTCGGCGGCTGGGCAGCAGTTGGTCGTAGGCGGCGACCGAGGGTGGCGGACGGGTGTCGACGGGCAGCGAGGCCAGCCGATGCTGAGTGAGCGAGACGATGTCGTCGGGTAGCTCAGCCGGGTGCCCGACTGGCAGGGCACTGGAGCGTCTGGCTGGTCGGGCAGGCTGTTGGTCGCTCTGGGCGGCTTTACGGGCCTCAACTGCGACAACATCGCTGCTCAACGCACCCACCTTCAGCGCGGCGGCGATCCCGGCGACGACATGGTCCTGGGCCATGCTGCGGTGCAACATCAATACCTCGATCAACGCGCGGGTGCCAGCCGCGTCGCCGTGCACGCGCCGCACCGCGGCCCACCAGGCGTCGTGGACTGGAGTGAACTTCCCAGCGGAGCGGGCCTGCTCCAACGCCGTCGCTCCCGGCAGCGCGCCGGGCTTACGGACCAACACCTCCAGGTAGTGGTCCAGCTCAAGTCGAGAGGAGTTCTTGGCGATCGCTCGTTCATGCCGGGCAACCTCGTCTTGTCGGCGAACACCACCACTTCGTTGGAGTGCAGCAGCACTCGGACCTGTCGACCGACCAGCCGCACCGGCACCGAGTACCGGCTACCGCGCACACAGATCTGGGACCTGCGATCAACCCGCGGGTGGAAGACCCTGCCGGTCTCGAACGGTTCGGAGGGCAGCGACTGGAGCAGTGGCGCCTCGAGGGCGAAGTACTCGCCGACGGTGTGGGCGCGAGATCCGATCCGGCGGCCATCATCCTCCATATCCCATTGGTCGATGAGGGCGTTCAGCTCGGCGATCGCCGTAACCTGCGGGACCGGCACGAGCCGGTTGCGGCGGAACCGGCCGACTTCGCCCTCTACCCCGCCCTTCTCATGGGCGCCGTCCTTACCGGGCCGGCAGTAGAAGGCGTCCAAGCCCACGTGAGAGCGGAACGCGGTCCACCGTTCGTTCTCTACTCGGGCCCGGGTGAATCCGAGCACTTGAGCGACCGCGGAGGTCAGATTGTCGTAGCGGACCTTGCCGGTCGGGATCCCGCCCAGCACCCTGAACGCGTGCACATGGCCCTCGAGAAAGGCTTCCTGCCCGCACGACAGCGTGACGTGGTGCACGGCCTTGCCCGAGTACGACATACGGAACACGAACATGTAGCACTTGGTCCGCCGCCCGGCCAGATCGACCCACACCTCCCCGAAGTCGACCTCGGCCTCCTCGCCCGGCCGGTGCACTTGATCGATCGGCACCTCCGGCGGCGCATGGCCGGCCTCCACCCGGATCTGCGGCCGCCGTACTGCCACGTAGTTGCACACCGTCGAATAGGAGATGCCTTCCATCTCATGTTCAGCGACCAGCCGGTCGAAGATCCGCCGGACCGTGTGTCGCTGCTTACGCGGAGCCCCCAGATCCGCCCGCAACATCGCATCGATCATCGGTTTCAGCGGATCCAGCCGAGACCGTCGCGGCGCCATCGGCTTCCGCGGTGCCGGCCACGCCGACCGCAGCGCCTCAGCAACGGTCCGCCGCGACACCGAGTACTTGCGCGCCAACTCCCGCTGCGACAAGCCCTCCACCCGGGAGTCCCGCCTGATCGCCGCGAACTTCTCCACCTTGGTCAACCGCGCCACCAGTGCCCCCTCACGACCCGAGGCACATCAAACGTCCCACCACACCACCACGAGCGGTACCAAAACTCGCTGAACCGTCACCGCCCGGCTACACGGCGGTACCGAACTTCACTCGTCAGCGGCACCAGAACTCACGCGTAGAACCATCGGGTGAGACGCGGGCGTAGCGGGCCAGCGAGGCCACCGAGGTGTGGCCGGAGTAGGCCAGCAGGGTGGAGGTGTTCGCACCGTCCTCGGCTGCGTGGGTGAGCGCGGAGTGGCGGAGCTGGTGGAGTGTGTACGGCCCGCCGGGCAGGCCGGCGGTGGCGGCCTCGAACAACTCTGCGGCGCGGCGGTAGGACAGCCGGGCCGCTCCGGTAGCCGGGTCGAGGTCGCCGGGCGGCAGCTCGACGCGGGCGCGGCGGCCGGTCAGGAACAGCGGCCCGGTGCGCCGGCCGTCCAGCAGGCGGGGCAGCAGGCGGGCGGTGGCGGTGCGCCAGACGATGACGTCGACGGCGCCACCCTTGCGCCGCACCCGGGCGCGCCGGTTGCGCAGGTCGAGGTCGCAGGCGTCGAGGGCGAGCACCTCCTGGGCGCGGGCGGCGCTCTCATACAGCAGCCGGAACAGCGTCCGCTCCCGCAGCGCCAGGCGCGGGCTGGTGAGCAGAGCCTCGACCTCGGCGCGGGCCAGCGCGCGGGTGCGGTCGAGGGTGCGCGGGCGCCGGCGGATGCGGCGCAGGGGGTCGCCGGTCAGCCAGCCCTGATCACGCCACCACCCGCAGGCTGAGCCGAGCGCGTCCAGGCGGGCGTTGAACGTCGCGGCGGCCGCGTCGCCCCACCGGCCGGTGAACCAGGCCGCGATCCGGTCAGCGCCACTGTCGCCTTCCAGGTGGGTCAGCGGGACCTGCTCGCCGAGCTCGGTGGTCAGGGCGCGCAGTGCGATGGCGTAGGCCTTGGCGGTGTTGGCGGCGGCGATCGTCTCCAGGAAGGCCGCCGCGGCGGCGCCGAGCGCAGGCACCCCGGCCGGGCCGGCGGCCGGATGGAGGCGGTGCACGTTCGCCAAGGTGACCCCCTTCGAGGCCCTATCGCAGATAAGCGCCCGGAGTCACCCCTGCCGCAGCGGGGTGTTCCCCCAGGACGGCATTCACGTTATCGCAGATAATGAATCATTATCTGCGATAGATAGCCATGATCATCGCTACCTCCGATGCGCTCAGATTCCTCGCAGCCCGGCCCTGCCGTTCATTTATAACGATCACACACCGCACCAGCGGTCACTCACAGCTACTTTGGGGCTGGGGCCACGTTCGGGAGCGGAGGGCCAAGTAGCGCGCGTTGGGGTACATGCCGTGGTGGCCCGCCACCGGCGTGGTGGCGGGCCCTCACGGCGCCGGGGCCACAGAGTGGTCCGGTCGCGGGCGTCGTGGCCGGTCGGACTTATCTCATTCCCCGTATGCACGCCTCAGCGGCCGCTTCCTCGCCCGTGTCAGTGTTGAGGAGAAGGTCCATGCATCCGTGGCGGTTGCCTTGTTCGGCCTCATCGCACGCCATCTCCTGGAGGTCGTGGTACTGGAAGCCGTTCTCATTCACGTAGGCGAGGCAGGCGTCGGCGTCGGCGTCGGCGTAGGCGGGGGTAGTGAAGCTGAGGGCGGCGGGGGCAGGGCGAGCAGGGCCAGGGTCAGGGTGGCGAGACGTCGGCGGGTCGTGGATTTCATGGGGCATGCCTCCAGGGTGGTCGAGTGCGTGAGCGGTCAGCGGTGGTGATCATCCCCAGACGAACACGGAGTGTAATTGTCAGTTACGCACTGCTACCGGTGCTGCGCCGCGAGGCGGGGCGCTCCGGTGATGCATGATCATGCAGAACCGCCCCGGAAAAACGGCCGCTGTCACTCTCGATGACACAGAGGCTGCCATACGAGACAAGTACCAGTGGCTCGTGGAACGATTTACCGAAACGTATCCCATCAATAAAGGATCTTCCTTCTAATCCGACGGTCGCAGGTTCGAATCCTGCAGGGCGCGCTTGGATCATGGCGCTGACCTGGGGTAACGCGTGGCCGCACCCTCCTTTGGGACATAGCTCTAGCCGTTCGGTGCTCCGCCGGTGCTCGCCCGTACCAACCCTGTACACACCATGATCAACATGCTGTCTGTCGTCGTGTTCACCGCTCCCTCCGCGCGTGACAACGGCCTCGTTCCGCGCGCTCCCATCGGAACGAGGCCGTCATCTCACCTCGTCGGCTCTTCCTGCTGACAGCTAGTGCTGTGATCGGAAACCTCCACCGGCTCGAATGCGGGATTCAGGCTGCTGGTGTGAGTGGCCGGCAGCCCCAGCGGATGCCCTTCTCACTTCGGATGCGAGCGCGTTCGCGTCGTTGGGCGGCCGGCACGTCGGGATGGCGAGTGTGCGCGTTGCGCCAGCGTAGATAGGCGTGCAGTGCGCGGTCTGGACGGTGTGGTTCGGGTGGTCGGAGTTGGCCAGAGTGAACTGGCGGAGCGGTCCGAAGTGCGCCTCGATCGGGTTGGCCCAGGAGGCATACGTGGGGGTGAACAGCAGCTTGACCTTGTTCTTCTTCGCCCAGGTGCGGATGCGCCAGTTCTTGTGTGCCGACAGGTTGTCCAGGATCACGTAGATCGGGGCGCCGTCCGGACGGGCGGCGCGGATCGACTTCAGAACGGCCCAGGTGTGGTCGATGCCCTTGCGTGCCCGGTTGACACCCCACAGCAGGTCGTCGCCGACGGAGTAGCAACCGTGGAAGTAGGTGGCGCCCTGGGTGCGGTGGTAGGTGGCCGGCAGCCGGTCCGGCTCACCCTGCGGGGCCCAGCCAGTCCCCGCGGTCGGCCGGATGCCGAGCGGGCCGAACTCGTCGAAGGCGAAGGTCCGCCTCGGCCGCTGCGTCAGCGCGTACTCGGTCTGATCGAGCTTGGCGTCGAAGTCCGGATCCGGAGACTCCTTCCAGGTCTTGGTGCGCTGGAAGGAGACCCCGTGTTGGTGCAGCAGGGTACGTAAGGTCTCCAGGTCGATCGAGATGGCCCGGCCGGGAAGGCGGCGCAGGTAGGCGAGGAGCTTGCGGATGGAGCAGCGGGTGAAGGGCTGGCCGAGCTTGTTCGGGCGGGTGGCCGTCTGCGCGACGAAGTCTTCGTCATCAGGACTGAGCAGGCGGGGACGGCCTCCCGCTCACTGAGGGTCCCGGCAGGCCAGCCCGATCTCGTTGAACCGGTGGATCACCTCGCGCATGGTGTCCTCATCGGCCTGCACCAGGCGGGCGATGACCGGCACCGTATTGCCGCCGGCCGAGGCCAGCAGGATCATCGCCCGTCGATAGCGGACCGTGCTCATCGTGCCGCGCCGCACGATCCGCTGCAGCCTCTGGCCTTCCGGGTCCGTGAGCCTGCGGACCTTGACCGGTTGCGTCACCGGGCCTCCCGAGCGCCAATCGAACAAGACCAGCCCATCCAATCGGCCGGTAGGTCCTACCCGCCAACCCGGTGATCATTTCCGGTCACAGCACTGGTACTCCAGTGACACTTCGCGATCTTCGAGGTTGGGACGCATGAGAAGGGCCACTGCGTGATCATGCGGAGTTTGTGAGAACAACCGTAGGTCGCGCAGTGGCCGCGGCCGACCTCGTAACCCCTGACCGATGGCTCGTCACCCTCAATGATCTCCTGGGCCGGATCGCTCACCGATTCACCCGTGTCGAACCACGCCGTACCGCGACCGCCTACGTCCACGCTCTGCGGGCCGACGTGGACCGCAAGAACTGCTGGAACCTGGCCCACCATGCCGGGCTTGCAGGGCCTCAGGCGATGCAACGCCTGCTGAGGAACGCTTCCTGGAACGCCGACGAGGTCCGCGATGACGTGCGCGCCTACGCGGTCGACCACCTCGGGCCCGGCGGGCCCTCATCGTGGATGAGACCGGATTCGACAAGAAGGGCACCGGCTCGGCCGGGGTTCAACGCCAGCATTCCGGCACCCTCGGCCGGATCGACAACTGCCAGATCGGCGTCTTCCTGGCCTACGCCACCGCTCGCGGACGGGCGCTGGTCGACCGCCGCCTCTACCTGCCGGAGCGCTCCTGGCTGGCCGCCCCGACCGGTGCCACCGGGCCGGCGTCCCCGCCGAGGTCGGCTTCGCCACCAAGCCGGCCCTGGTCACCGCAATGATCCTGGCCGCCCTCGACGCCGGGATCGACACCTCGTGGGTGACCGGCGATGAGGTCTACGGCCAAGACCCGCGCCTGCGCGCCGCGTTGGAGGAACGCCAGATCGGCTACGTGCTGGCCATCGCCGGCAGCCGGCGCGTCCGCCTGGACGGGCAGGACACGACCGCTCTCCAGATCGCTCACGCCGTCGCCGACCGGCACCGGCACCGGCACCGCTACAGCGCCGGAGCAGGCGCCAAAGGCCACCGCATCTACGCGTGGGCCTGGGCTCGCATCGACACCCACCTGCCCGGCTGGCGATGGCTGCTGATTCGCCGCAACCTGACCACCGGCGAGCTGGCCTTCTACCGCTGCTACGCCCCCACCCCGATGCCCTTGCTGCGCCTGGTCCGCACAGCCGGGATCCGATGGGCGATCGAGGAGCCCTTCCAGGCCGCCAAGGGCCAGGTCGGATTGGACCACTACCAGGTCCGTGGGTGGACACCCTGGCACCGGCACATCACTCTCGCCATGCTCGCCCTGGTCTTCCTCGCCGTCCTGGTCGCCACTCAGCCCGACCCCGGCAGTGACCAGGCCATCGCCTTAACCATCCACGAGATCCGTCGACTCCTGGCCGCACTCAAGCTCAGCCCCACACCCTCCATCACCAAGCTTCTGCGCTGGTCCACCTGGCGACGTCACCACCAAGCGTGTCCTCGCCATGATCTCAAAGCGTCACTGGAGTACTAGGCGGCGATCCGCAGGGTGACCTGGTCCTGCTCGTTAAGGGTGTTCATGTCGGTGTGCTCCTTCAGGGTGTTTCGTCGATGGCTCTACGATCGCCACCCGACCACCCGCCGGCCGTATCAGCGCTGCGGGTGCGCCCGCTCCCACGCCTCGAACGCCACGTCCCACTAGGCGGCCGATGAGCAGCGGCACACCTGGGGCAGGCGTTGCGGGCGGTGCTCAGGGGGTGACTCGACCGATGACGTTACGGTAATGCAACCTGACAAATCATCACCTTCTTCTCGGGATCATGGCACGCTGACCGGCGTCGTATGTGATCGATGAGGAGACCTCTATGGCGTTACGGGTCCACGAGGCCTTTGCACAGCAGGTGCGTCACACCCCAGAGCGCACCGCCGTCGTGGCGGGGACCACCCGCCTCACCTACGCCGAGCTCGACCACCTCGCCAACGGCATCGCCCACGATCTGGGCCGCCACGGGGCGGGCCGGGAGGCGGCCGTGGGTGTCTGCCTGGACCGCGATGCGACGATGCTCGCGGCACTCCTGGGCGTCTGGAAGGCGGGCGCGGCCTACGTGCCGCTCGATCCCGCCTATCCCGCGGAACGGCTCGACTACATCGCCCGGGATTCCGGCGCCAAGCTCCTGATCACCTCCGCCGACGTGGCGCGACGCGGCGTCCTGCGCGGTTCGGGGACTCCCATCGTGCTCGCCCACGATTCCGCGCCCGCTCCGCACGCCCCTGACGTGCCCGGCGCCGACGGCGACGCCGCCTACATCATGTACACCTCGGGCTCGACCGGCCTGCCCAAGGGCGTGGTCATCGAGCACCGCAACCTCATGGCCCTGCTGACGGCCGAGACCGGCTTCTTCGCCGACGAGGTCACGGGCATGCTGGCGGCCACCTCGATCTGCTTCGACCCGTCGGTCAGCCAGCTGTTCCTGCCGCTGATCTGCGGGGGCACGGTGATCCTCGCCGACAACCTGCTCGCCCTGCCCGGTCTGCCCGCGCGTGACGAGGTCACCACCGTGTACGGCGCGCCCTCGGCGCTCGTCTCGCTGCTGGCCCAGCCGCTGCCCGCCGGGGTGCGGACCGTCGTGTCCGGAGGCGAGCCGCTGACCCGGGCCTTGGTGGAGCGGATCTACGCCAACCCGGGCGTGCGCCGCGTTGTAAACGTATACGGACCAACCGAGTGCACCGTGACCTGCGGTTCTCACGACGTCCCCCGCGACTCTGCCGGGGAGCCTCCGATCGGGCTCGGACACGCCGGGTCGGTGCTGTCGGTACGTGACCCCGACGGGCGCCGTGTGGCCGACGGGGAGACGGGCGAGTTGTGGGTGTCGGGGCCGCTCGTCGGACGCGGCTACCTCGACCGGGCCGAGCTCACGGAGTCCCGTTTCGTCATCCACGAGGGTGAGCGCCACTATCGGACCGGGGATCAGGCCCGGGTCGAGGGCGGGGTCTTCGTCTACGCCGGGCGTGACGACGACCAGGTGAAGGTCGCGGGGTTCCGGGTCGAGCTCGGCGAGGTCAGGGCCGCGCTGACGGCGCACCCGCAGGTGCGCAACGCGGCCGTGCTCGCGCGCGCCGACCAGGCGGGGGTTCGGCGGCTGGTGGCGTACGTGGAGGGGGACGCCACGCCTGCCGGCTTGCGCGGGTGGATGCGGGAGCGGTTACCGGACCACATGGTGCCCGCTCGGGTCGTGGTCATGGAGCGGCTGCCGCTCGGCCCCACCGGCAAGATCGACCGCGCTCGGCTGGCCGCGATGGACCTCGACCCGGGGACTGCCGAGCAGCTCGCGCCAGGCATCTCGCCCCACACCGTGATCGAGCAACGCCTGGCCGGCATCGTCGCCGGCGTGCTCGGCATCCCGGATCCCGTCGGCGTCCACGACCACTTCCTCGACCTCGGCGGGCATTCCATGGCCGCCGCCCAGGCCTGCGCGCGCATCGAGGCCGATCTGGGCGTCCGCGTGTCCCTCACCGCCTTCCTCGGCCGCCCCACCGTCGCCGAACTGGCCGAATACGTCGCCGCGGAACCCGCGGAACCCGCGGGACAAGCCGCACAAGCCGCCACCGCGCTCACCCGGCACCACGGCCGCACCCGCTACCCCCTCACCGCCGCCCAGCACGGCATGTGGCTGCTGCGCGAGGTCGGCCAGAGCACCACGGCCACGGCGATCGCGGTACGGCTGCGCGTGCACGGCATCGACACGCCCGATCCCGTCCAGCGGGCACTCGACCGGCTCGTGGCCGAGCACGAGGTGCTGCGCAGCGTCATCGTCACCGGCCCGGAAGGCACCCCAGAAGCGTCGGTGCTGCCGCCGCAGCCCGTGCCGGTCACGGTGCACGACCTGCGGTCCATGGACGTCGCCGGGCAGGAGGACTACGTCACCGCCCTGCCCGTGGCCGGGTTCGACCTGACCACGGACACGCCGTTGCTGCGCGCCGACCTGCTCTGGGTGGGCGACGGGAGTGCCGACCTGGTGGTGTCGAGCGACCACACGGCGTTCGACGGCTGGTCGATCGGCCTGCTCATGGCCGAACTCGCCCGTCACGTCCCTGGCACGGGGCAGGCGGCCGTCACGGGCGCCCCCGCCTTCCAGGTGGGCGATGTCGCGCTGGCCGAGCAGCAGGCTGTCGCCGGGCTGCAGCCGCTGCGCGCCCACTGGGCCGACGAACTGGCCGGAGCCGCTCCGCCGTACGAGCTGCTGTCCACCGGCGACGGTCCGGGACGCGGCAGGGGCTGGCGTGTCACGCTGCCGCTGCCCGAGCGGGCCGCCGCCGCGGTCGGCGACCTGGCCGCGGCCTGCGGCACCACGCCGTTCTCCGTCTACCTGACCATCCTGGGCCTGCTGGTGGCCGCCCAGACCGACCGGGCGGACGTCCTGCTCGGGGCGGCGGTCGCCGACCGGGCCAGGCCGGGCCTCGACAGCCTGGTCGGACCGCTGGTGGACGCCCTGCCCGTACGGCTGCGCCTCGACCACGACCTGCCTGTCCGCGAAGCGATCGCACGGTCGGCCGCGGCCACAGCCCGGGCCATGGACCACATGGCGCTGCCCGCGCACGAGCGGCTGGCGGTGTCCGGGGTCGAACGGCCCCGCGGGGCCATGCTCACGCCGGTGGTGCTCTCCCTGCAGCCGCCTGCCGTACCGGTGCGGGTCGGCGGGGTCGAGCTGCTCGGCGAGGTGAGCGGCGGCGGCGCGCAGGCGCCGTGCACGGTGTTCGTCAACGCCGGGTCGCGCGGGATGGAGGTGCAGGTCGAGTACGACGAGGACCTGTTCGGGCGGCTTGCGGCAGAGGAGCTGGCCGCGCGGTTCGTGCGCCTCGTCGAGCAGGTGCCAGGCGCGCCTGACCGGCCGGTGTCGGGGTTCGACCTGGTCGGCGAGGAGGAGCGGGCCGCGCTGCTGGAGCTGGGCGCGGGTCAGGCGCTGCCCGCCGACGTGCCGCCGACCGCGGTGCACGCCGTGCTGGCGCATGCCGTACGGCAGGCGGACACGATCGCCGTCGACGACGGGACGGGCACGCTGACGTACGGCGAGCTGGCCCGGAGCTCGGCCCGCGTCGCCCACGCCCTGGTCGGCGGTCCTCCGGCTGATCCGGGCGGCGAGGTCGTCGTCGGCGTGTGCCTGCCGCGTGACCGCAGGCTCACCGTGGCCGTGCTCGGCGTCGCCCGGGCCGGTGCCGCCTATGTGCCGCTCGATCCAGAGCATCCGGCCGAACGGCTGCGCTTCCAGGTCGACGACTCAGGCGCCCAGGTGGTGCTGGCGACGGCGCAGACGCGGGCGGTGGCCGAGGGCCTGGGCGTCGAGGTGATCGACATCGACACCCTCCCGGACGTCACCGCCGAGGACGTCGCCGCCGAGCCGGGCGGCCTCGCCTACGTGCTCTACACCTCCGGCTCGACCGGCCGCCCCAAGGGCGTGGAGGTCACGCATGCCAACCTGGCGGCGTTCGTCGCCGCCGTACGCCAGACCGTCGGCATCCGGCCGGGCGAGGTGATGCTGGGCCTGACCCCGTTCTCCTTCGACGTCTTCGGCTTCGACTTCTGGGCGGGACTGGCCTGCGGCCTGCGCGTGGAACTGCTCGACCGCGACAGCATGGTCGACGGCCACGCCATCGCCAGCAGGATCGAGGCGTCCGGCGCGACCCTGATGACCGCGACGCCGACGACGCTCAGGATGCTGATGGCCGCCGGCTGGGCGGGCGCGCCGATGCAGGTGCTGAGCATGGGCGAGGCGCTCGACCCCGCACTCGCCCGCGATCTCGCGGCGCGGGTGGGGCGGCTGTGGAACGCCTACGGCCCGACCGAGACCACGATCTACTCCACGCTCGCCCTCCTCGAAGGACCTATGGACGACGGCGTGCCGATCGGCAGGCCGTTGCCCGGCGAGCGCGCCTACGTGCTCGACCAGGCGGGCAGGCTCATGCCGCGCGGGGCGACGGGCGAGTTGTGGATCGGCGGCGCGGGCGTCGCCCGTGGATACCGGGGACGGCCCTCGACGGTGTTCGGCGACGACCCCTTCGTGCCGGGCGAGCGCCGCTATCGGACGGGCGACCTGGCCCGGTGGCGGGCCGACGGGTCGCTCGACTACCTGGGCCGCCGCGACCACCAGGTCAAGGTGCGCGGCCATCGCATCGAGCTCGGCGAGATCGAGGCGGTGTTGCGCGAGCACGTGGCGGACGCGGTGGTGACCGTCGTGGACGGTGACCAGCTGGTGGGTTACGTGGTCGGCGCGGGTGATCTCGCCGTCCTGGAGGCCCGGCTGCGGGAGCGGCTGCCCGGCTACATGGTGCCCGGCCAGTGGGTGGCGATGGAGGCGATGCCGACCACGTCCTCGGGCAAGGTGGACCGGCGGGCGCTGCCCAAGCCGGTGCGCACGTCCGTGGCCGATTCACCGCCGCCGGAGACGGAGGCCGAGCTGCTCGTCGCCGAGGTGTGGTCGGAGGTGCTGGAGCGTACCGGGCTCGGCGTGCTCGACGACTTCTTCGTTCTGGGCGGGCACTCGGTGGCGGCGACCAGGGTGACCGGGCGGCTGCGTGAGGTGCTGGAGCTGGAGGTGCCGGTGCGGCTGCTGTTCGAGCGGCCGACGCTGGGAACCTTCGCCGCGGCCGTCGAAGCGCTGCTGCTGGCCGACCTGGACGGCGAGGCGGAGGCGGGCGACTTCCGTGAGGGAGGCGCGCGATGACCATGAGTGACGAGCGGGTCAAGCAGCGTCTCGCCGCCCGCCTCTCGGCGGGCCGCAGGGCGCTGGGCGAGCGGCCCGCGGGCATCCCCGTGGCCGAGGGTCCCACGCCTCTCAGCCCCGCCCAGGCCAGGCTCTGGTTCCTGTCGCAACTCGACGACGGTGCCGCCTACAACGTGCCCACCGCCATCCGCCTGACCGGCGAGCTCGACCCCGACGCCCTCCTCGGCGCCGTGCACGACCTGGCCGAGCGCCATCCGGTCCTGCGCAGCACCGTCGACGGCGAGACCACGACCGCTCTGCCCGCGGACACGATCCCGGTGCGGCTGGCGGAGGTGGGCGGGGACGAGCTGGCCGAGTGCCTGCGCCGCGAGCAGCAGACGCCCTTCGACCTGGCCACCGAGCCCCCGGCCCGCGCCACCCTGTTCCGCGTTGAACCCGACGAGCACGTGCTGGCGCTCACCGTCCACCACATCGCCTTCGACGCCTGGTCACGCGACCTGGCCGTCGCCGAGCTCGGCGCGCTCTACGCGGCCCGGCTGGGCGGCAGGCAGGCGCCGCCACCACCGCGGGTGCGCTACGGCGACTACGCCGCCTGGCTGGCCACCCGCCCCGAGGGTGACCTGGCCTGGTGGGAGGCGCGGCTGGCGGGCCTGGAGGGCGTGCTGGACCTGCCCACCGACCGGGCACGCCCGAGCGTGGCCGCCTGGACGGGCGCCGAGGTGCCGGTACGGCTGACGCCCGAGCTGGCCGCGAAGGTGCGTGCGAGCGCGGCCGAGCGGGGCTGCACCCCGTTCATGGTCTTCCTCGCGGCCTGGTCGGCGCTGCTGTCGAGGATCAGCGGCACCGACGACGTGCCGGTGGGAGCGCCGGAGGCGGGACGCCTGCACTCGGACGCCGATGCGATGCTCGGCTGCTTCGTCAACACGCTGGTCATGCGCTGCGACCTGTCAGGCGATCCGACGGGAGCGCAGCTGCTGGCGCGTACCCGCGAGGTCTCCCTGGACGCCTTCGCCCATCGTGACGTGCCGTTCGAGCGCATCGTCGAGCGGCTGCACCCCGAACGCAGCCTGGCCACTACGCCGATCTTCCAGGTGCTGCTCAACGTCGTCGACACCCCTCCGGCCCCACCGTCCTTCCCGGACCTGGGGGTGGAGGTCTTCGAGCCGCCGGTGCGGACCGCCAAGTACGACCTCAACCTGTCGTTCACCCACACCGGCGACGGCTACGAGGGCATGCTGGCCTACCGCACGGACCTGTTCGAGCCGCGTACGGCGGAGCGGATGGCGTCGTGGTACCTGACGCTGCTCGACGGCATGCTGACCGACCCGGAGCGTCCGGTGGGCTCGATCGCGCTGGAACCGGTCGACGGCCCCCAGGTCGCCGGCCGCCGGGCGGGCTTCGACCTGTCGCGCCCGGTGCACGAGCTCATCGAGGAGCAGGCCGTACGCCATCCGGAGGCGATCGCCGCCACCGACGCGCACGGCAGCCTCACCTACCGCCAGGCCGACCGGCTCGGCAACGGCGTCGCCCACCGGCTGGTGGCGCGGGGCCTGCTGCCCCAGGAGCCGGTCGGCGTGCTGACCGGCCGCGGGACGGCGCTGGTGCCCGCCCTGCTGGGCGTGCTCAAGGCGGGCGGCGCCTACATGCCGATGGAGCCCGCCTATCCCGACGACCGGCTGGCCTACATGGCCGAGACGGCGGGCGCGCGGCTGGTCATCGCCTCGCGCGAGCACGCCGGGCGCGTCCCGGGAGCGCTGGTGCTGGAGGACCTGCTGGAGGAGGCGCAGGCGCCGCCCGGGGTGGCGGTGCGCCCGGACTTCCTGTCGCACGTCAAGTTCACCTCGGGCTCGACCGGCCGGCCGAAGGGCGTGGGCGTCGAGCACCGCTCGCTGGTGCACTACCTCAACGCGGTGCGCGATCACGTGGGGCCCGAGCACGACTCGTTCGGCGTGGTCTCCACGATCGCCTCCGACCTGATCCTCACCTGCCTGTTCGGCGCGCTGATCAGCGGCAAGACCGTGCACCTGGTCGACCAGGACGCCGCCACCGACCCCGCCCTGTACGACGTCGGCGGCGTGGACGTGGTCAAGATGGTCCCCAGTCACCTGGAGTTGCTGGCCGCCCACGGCGAGCTGGCGGAGGTGCTGCCGCGCAGGCTGCTCATCCTGGCGGGCGAGGCCACCTCGTGGGAGCTCGCCGGACGGATCAGGGCAGCTCGGCCCGACCTGGAGCTGCAGATCCACTGTGGCCCCACGGAGACCACGGTCTCGGTGCTGGCCGGCGCCGCGCCCTCCGCGCCGACCGGTTCCGGATCGGTGCCGCTCGGCCGCCCGCTGCCCGGCATCTCCTGCTACATCGTCGACCGGCACGGCAGACCGCTGCCCGCCGGGGTGCCGGGCGAGTTGTGGATCGCCGGTCCCACGGTGGCGCGCGGCTACCTGGGCATGCCCGAGCTGACCGCGGAACGGTTCGTCCCCGACCCGGTCACGGGCGCCGACCGCTGCTACCGCACGGGAGACCGGGTACGGCTCAACGCCGACGGCCTCGTCGAGTTCCTGGGCCGGGTCGACGACCAGGTCAAGATCCGCGGCTTCCGTGTCGAACTGGGCGAGGTCAAGAGCGCCCTGCAGGAGCAGCCGGGGGTCGCGGAGGCGGCGGTGCTGCCGGTCGGCGAGGGTCACTCGCGCCGCCTGGCCGCCTGGGTCGCGCCGGCGAGCGTCGACGTGGCCGACCTGCGGGCGGGCCTGCGGGAACGCCTGCCCGACTACATGGTGCCCGCGGCGATCGTCGTGCTGGACGAGCTGCCGCTCACCCCGCTCGGCAAGGTGGACAGGGCACGGCTGCCCGCGCCGGAGATCTCCGTCGCCGATCGCGTCGCCCCGAGCACCGAGGCGCAGCTGAGGGTGGCGGCGGCGTGGGCGCAGGTGCTCCCCGAGCAGGACTTCGGCATCGACGACGACTTCTTCGCCCTCGGCGGCGACTCCTTCCGCGCCATCAAGGCGATCAAGCTGATCGATCCGTCGCTGCGGGTGATCGACCTGTTCACCAGGCCGACGGTGCGCGAGCTGGCCGCCCATCTGGAGGCGGGGTCGCAGGTCGGGAGCGGGCTGCTGCACCGCCTGGCCGGTCCGCGCACCGCTCGCCGTACGCTCGTGTGCGTGCCGTACGGCGGCGGCTCGGCGGCCTCCTTCGGGCCGCTGGCCGCCGAGCTCGGCGGCAAGGGCACGGCGGTGCTGGCGGTCGAGCTGCCCGGCCACGATCCGGCCAGGCCGGAGGAGGCGATGCTGCCGCTGGGCGAGGTCGTCGACCGGCTGGCGGCCGAGCTGGAGGGCGGCGGGCCCGTCGCGCTGTACGGCCACTGCGTCGGCTCGGCGGTCGCGACGGAGCTCGCGCTGCGCCTGGAGGCGGCGGGTGTCGAGGTGAGCGGCCTGATCGTGGGCGGCAGCTTCCCCGACGCCCAGCTTCCCGGACGGCTCTCGCAGTGGTGGAACCGGCGTTTCCCCGCCCATCGGTGGAGCAACGACCGGGCCCAGCGCGACTTCCTGCGCACCCTGGGCATGGCCGAGGACGCCGGCGACGTCTCGGTGATGGTGCGCGGCCTGCGCCACGACGTGGAGCAGGCGCAGGCCTGGTTCACCCGCGAGCTCCAGTCGCCGCGCAAGCTGCGCGCCCCGGTGCTGTGCGTCGTGGGCGAGCGCGACCGCGCCACCGAGCTGTACACCGAGCGGTACCGGGAGTGGGGCGCCTTCGCCGACCGGGTGGAGCTGGCCGCCATCCCGAAGGCGGGTCACTACTTCATCAAGCACCAGGCGGAGGGGCTGGCCGAGCTGATCGACGGCCACCTGTCGAGCTGGGAGGCGGGCCGGGTGCCCGAGCCGCTGGAGACGGTCGAGGTGGTCGGCGAGCAGGCTCGCCGGGATCTGCGCCGTTTCTACACGGTGGCGGCCGGTCAGACGGCCTCGCTGCTGGGCAACGCGCTGACCTCCTTCGCGCTGGGCGTGTGGGCCTACCAGTCCAGCGGCAGGGTCTCCGACTACGCGCTGGTCACCATGCTGGCGCTGCTGCCGGCCGTCCTCGCCTCGCCGCTCGGCGGAGCGGTGGCCGACCGGGTGGACCGGCGCCTGGTCATGCTCGCCTGTGACGGCGTCTCGGCGCTGGCGACGGCGGCGCTCGTGGTGCTGCTGTGGCTGGGACGGCTGGAGGTCTGGCAGGTCGGCGTGATCGCGGCGGTGCTGTCGCTGGTCACCGCCTTCCACCGGCCGGCCTACCTGGCGGCGGTGGCGCAGCTGGTGCCCAAGCCGTACCTGATGCAGGCCAACGCGCTGGCCAATCTGGGCACCGGCCTGGGCATGCTGATCGCCCCGCTGGCCGGCGCGGCGCTCATCACCCTGGTCGGGGTGCACGGCGTGATCGCCGTGGACGTGGTGACCTTCCTGTTCGGCCTGGCCACGCTGCTGCTGGTGCGCTTCCCCGACCGGCTCTTCCGCCGGCTGGAGGAGTCGTTCTGGCAGGCGATCGCGGGCGGCTGGCGTTTCCTCGTCCGGCGGCGCCCGCTCATGGTCATGATCGTCTTCTTCGCGATCGAGAACTACTTCGGCATGCTCGCCCTGGCCATCACCGTCCCCGTGGTGATGGGCTTCGGCGGTGTCGCCGGGGTCGGCACGGTCACCGCCCTGCAGGGCCTGGGAGCGGTCGCGGGCGGCCTGGTCATGGTCTTCTGGAACGGCACCAGGCGCCGCGCGATCGGCATGGTCGGCTTCGTCAGCGGTTTCGGCTTCGGGATCGTGCTCATCGGCCTGCAGCCGTCGGTCTGGGTGGCGGCGGTCGGCGGCTTCGTCTCGTGGGTGTTCCTGAGCGTGCTCAACGCCCACTGGCTGGCGATCATCCAGCTCAAGGTGGGGCTCGACCTGCAGGGGCGGGTGCTGGCCACCAACCAGATGCTGGCGGTGTCGATGACGCCGCTGGCGTTCCTGACGGCTCCGGCCCTGTCGGCGTGGTTCGGGCCGCTGCTGAATCCCGGCGGGGCACTGGACGGCACCTGGGTGGGCGATCTGGTGGGCGTCGGCGACGGGCGCGGCGTCGCGCTGCTGCTGGCGCTTACCGGAGTGGTGCTCGTGGCCTGGGGCGCGCTGGGACTGGCCTATCGCCCGCTGCGCCTCATGGAGGACGAATTACCCGACGCGATCGCGGGCGCGGAAATCGCCGACAGTCTCGACCTGATCGATAGAGAACTGGCTTCACGCAAATGATGTTTCGTTTTACGAATTATCGTTTTCAAGGCGTTTGATAGTAGTTCGTGTGGATCATCACAATGTTTTCCGGCCCGGCGAACCCGGGCCGGAATTCATTTCCCAGAACAATGAAATTCCAGGAGCCTCACCGTTTGTCCAAGACCACACTCGTCCTGATCGGCACGGGTGAGCTCGCCTGAGGCATCGCGTACGCGCTCGCCACGACGACGACCCCGCTCGATGCGCCGGTAGCCCCAGGAGGGGTTCTCCCGTGCGAGCCGCAGCGCCAGGGCGCGGATGGATCGGCGGCTGCCGAGTGCCGGCGCATGAGGGTGCCCGGGCGGACCAGCAGTACCGGCTGCCGCAGCTTGTCCATCGGCAAATGGTGGAGCAGGCCCGAAAGCAGGAACCGGTCCTCCGGAGTGAACCCAGGTTTGGGCACCTGCCGCTGCAGGACCGTCGGCTGATGCCAGAGTGCCAGGATCTCGATCTCATTGTCACGATCGGCCATCGGTAGGGGCCGTATGAATGAGAAGGTGTTCGTGGTGGCTAGGTAGGCCAGGCGCAGCAGCGCGACAGATCAGCATGCCGTTCCTCACGCGACCTCTCGATTTGAGGGGTATGAGCGCCCATCGAGCCTGCGACCTGCACGGATGGGTTTTCGGCACCCGCAGGGTCCACCCTGGAACCCGCCAACACCGTCAGCCTGAAGTGCTGGTACCGAGGCGTCCTGTGGAACAACGCCCACTACTCGATGGACTCCCGGCTGTCGCTGTACAAGGAGGGGCGCCGGCGCTGGACCGAGGACCGCTCGAACAAGGTCGACATCGCGTGGACCGGCTCGACCAGCACCTACACCGACCACTACGCCTGCCGCGGCAGCGGCGAGTACGAGCTGCGCTTCGAGAGTGGCGAAGCGGCGGTCACCGGCGGAGCAACCGGCGTCGCCCAGCTCGACATCCCGACGTTCTCGGTGAAGGCGCGCGGCTGCGAGTGACCAGCCCGCGCCCCGGCCTGAGCCCGCCTGGAGCGGCCACCTGCTGGCCGTGAGCCGCAGAAGACGCGCTCCATCCAGACGAGAGCCCGCTCCGCTGCCGAACGTGGAAGCGGAACGGGCTCGCTCATGTCGGTCAGAAGCCTCCGATGCAATCCCGGCCGGCCCTGCGGTCCCAGCCGCCGGACCTGATCCGCGCCGCCCGGCTGCCCGTGTTGTCTGTTGTCATGATCACCTCTTCGGCGCCATTAGCGGTAGCGACCTGGGGCTTCTGCGCCGGTCATGATCAGTGGGTGCGGCGGCAGTTGCTCACGGTTCAATTTCGGCTTCGGTGGGGGATAGATCGCCACAACGTAAGTAACTTAGAGTAACTAAACGACTACTGTCAGTGTTGACCGTGGTGATCCAGATCATTCATGCAGCGGTCCCCAGGCCCCCTTCCCGGGGGCGTGACAGCGAAAGGAACCACTCTGCCATGACCACACGACCCTCCCTGCGCCGTCGGCTACTGGGCCGCACCGCCGCCACGGCCTGCCTGACCCTGCTCGCGCTGCCGCTGCCCGCCGACGCCGCAGCCGACCCGATCATCCCCGGCGACTCCTACTACCTGCACGCCCACACCCGCTACGGAACGCACGGCACCACCTACGAGAGCTGGCTGGGCTCGGACTATGTCCTGCTCACAAACAACACCGGCGACAGCGGAACAGCCTGGGTGTTCGACAAGGACGGCGAGAACTACCGCATCAGGCAATCGCCTGGGTACGGCGCCTGGTGCGTCCGCGGCAACGACATCAAGCTCACCGACTGGCGAGCCTGCTCCACACGCTGGACACTCACCCCCGCCCCAAACGGAACCTGGCACATCGGGGTGGCCAACACCCCCTTCAAAGTCACCAACGTAATCACTGATAGAGGTTCGTGGCTGGCGATCTACCAGACCCAGAACGGCTACCGCGAGTTCACCCGCTTCACCTTCACCCGCGCCATCTAACCGCCCAGCCCGCACACCGGCACCCCTGGGTCCTCCCCCCTCCCCAGAGGCCGGGTGCTCGGGTCGGTGCCACCAGGGACAGAGTAGGGCGTTGCCGCAGAACACAGCGGGTGACGGCTGCGGCTCCCGACCCGGGCATTCGGGGATGAGTCCGGCGCTCGCTGTCCTGGTGACGACGGCGGGCACGCGTTTCTCCAGGTCGCGTTGCTTGCTGACGGCTCTCATGTCAGCCCGCCCAGGAGCTCCCGGTTACTTACAGCTACTTCGCGTCTGGTGACACGGACCCGAGCGCCGGGCCTCCACCGGGTGTGGCGCTCGGGCCGAACGCAAGGTCACCGAGGGAGCTCATCAACGCCTTCAAGCGGGTCTCAGGCGAGGAGAATCACCGGTTCACCATCGCCGACGCCTCGCTGGCCACGCCGGACGCCACGGTGCGCGACGTGGTCATCCCCACCGTGCGGGGTGGCGAGCAGACGCTGCGCGAGCTGGTGCACGAGTTCAAGACCAAGGGCCCGGTCTACCGGCGCTGGCTGCCCTGGTGGATCCGTGGTCTCGTTCACTTCCTCAAGAAGCGTGGACTTGCCGATCCGGCCGCTCCTCGCACGATCAGCGCATCGCCGTGCTCGCCTGTGCGATCGACAGGGGTCTCGACCCGCGCGACCTCACGCTCGCGCCGCAGGCTGGCCAAACTCGGCGATGGCTCGAAGATCCCCCGCCACTGGGCAGGAAGAGCATACGCAGGGAAAGTCTCGTTAGCAGGGCTCCACCGTGTTCCAGGCCTCGAAGCCGCCTTCCGGCAGGTTCCGGAACTGGGGGCGCACACCCCCGATCGGGAGTCCGGCCTCGGTGCGCGCCACGCCGGCGATCTGGGTCGGGTAGTCGACGGAGGCGGGCGTCACCAGCGAGGAGAGGTCCTTGTAGTCGATGAAGAACTCGCTGGGCAACGGTGAACCGCCGGTGGTCTCGACGACCTTCTGACGGCCCCGATCATCTTCGCCGATGAAGTAGTGATCAGGACAAGCTGCCAGCATCGCGTCCGAATCCACGAGCGCGGACTCGGCGTTGAACCACTCGGCGAACCCCTCCGCGCTGCCGCTCGTCGCCGTGGGTGTGGTGCTCGGGGTGCGCGGTCAGCGGGCGCCGCGAAGGCGGCTGACCGCCGTGAGGACGGGCGCGGCGCCGTCCTCGCCCGCGACTCCCGCGGCCAGTGCCTCGGCCCGTTGACGGAAGCGAGGTTCGGTGAGCGCGGTGGTGAGCGCGTCGGCGAGCCGGGCGGGCGCCAGCCGGCGGAACGGGATCGGCGGCGGCGCCACCCCGAGCGCGGCGAGCCGCGACGCCCAGAACGGCTGGTCGTTCATGACCGGCACCGCCACGGCCGGAACGCCCGCCCGCGCCACGGCGCCCGTCGTGCCGCCGCCGCAGTGGTGGGCGACCGCCGCCACCCGGGGGAACAGCCAGTCGTGCGGGACGTCGCCGACGCCCAGCACCTCGTCGGTGATCGGCCCTTCCCTGCCGGTCTGCACCACTCCGCGCAGCCCCGCCCGCCGCAAGGCCTCCACGACCAGCTCGGTGTACGGCTCGGCCCCGGTGCCCGCCAGACTGCCGAAGCCGACGAACACCGGCTTCGGGCCCGCGTCCAGGAAGTCCGTGAGCACACGGTCCGGCTGCCAGCCTCCCGGGCGGACCGGCCACCAGTAGCCGGTGACCTCAAGCCGGGGCCGCCAGTCGCTCGGCCGGGGCACGACGAGCGGGCTGAAGCCGTGGAAGACCGGCCAATGCGTGCTCTCCCTGTGCCGGTAGAGAGCGCGAGCGGAGGCGGCGGGAAGCCCGAGCCGCTTTCGCATCCGGGCGCTCAAGCCGGACAGCAGCGGCCCGGCCGCAGGAACCTCGAACGCCAGGCGCGCCGCCCGGCGGTTGCCCCAGCGGCCGAGCGAGCGGCGCACTGGGCTCACGACCGGCGGGAACTCGCCCGTCGGTTCCATGGGTTGCAGGTGCACGCCCATGGACGGCACGCCCATGGACGGCACGCCCATCGCCTCGGCGACATGAAAGGCGGGGGCGCCGGCGATGCCGAGCAGGAACAGGTCGGTCTTCTGCTCGGTGAGGGAGGCGAGGCCCTCGACGAGCTGCCCGCCGTACTCACGGAAAGCTTTGAAAGAGCCGCTGGTCAGGGCGGCGAGTGGGTCTCCGGGCAGCGGCACGTGGGCCAGACCGGCGCCGGTGACCAGGCCGGCCTGGGGTGCGTGGGCCGCGATCGCCACCTCGTGGCCCGCCTCGCGTAAGCGGGCGCCGAGGCCCGTGTAGGGCGCGACGTCCCCGCGAGTGCCGCCCCCGACGATCAGTACGCGCATGCGGCCAGCCTGCCACACCGAGGCGCTCCCGGTCAGGCTCAGCAGGGGGCCGAGAGCGCGGCCGAAGGTGAGTTCGCGCAGGATCGTCGTCGGACGGCCGTCGCGCAGTCGCCAGACGAAGGTGTAGAAGACCGGCTCGCCGTCCTTGACCCGGCGCATGACGATCGCGGCCTGGTCGCCGAGCTCCATGGTGGCTGGGCAACCTTCACCTCCAGCGCCACAAGAGCGTGATGGCGATGGGCGACCAGCAGGGGGAGTGGTGGGGGCGGGGGCTCTGCGCCTGCCGGAAATTACGTCCGGGCAGTTCGAGCAGCGTGTGATTACCCTCCGAGCCGGTCGTGTCGGCGGATGTTCAGGTCGATGATGCGCGCTGGTTCGGTGATCGGTTCGGGGGTGGCGCGGAGCGGAGCCGCCTGGTCGAGGGCTTGATGGGCGCGACTTTCGTTGTAGAACTTTCCGTGCTCGTCGCCCAGCAGCAGCGCGGCGGTCGTCTCCGCGGCTGGCACAGGCGAATCCTGGAGATCATGGACTTGCTGAAGCGCCTGCCGGTCTGCGAGGCCGACCAGCCTCAAGTCGCCTGAATGACGCGCGCGTAGGAGCTCCAAAAGCAGTGGCGCTCGAAACGAGGACTTCGAGGCAGACGCAGTCGGGTTTGACCCTGACACCGTGGCAGGCGGCACGGTGCGGGGCATGTCTGTCACCTATGTCGGCTCCGGGCCGTACTGCTACGCCAACTCCCTCGCGATGATCCTCGGTGGTGAGGCGCCGTCTCCGGCTGTGATCGAGGTCCTGACGGGCTCTCCGTACGGGTTGCAGCTGATCGGCGGGCGTCTGCCGTTGTTCGACGCGTTCGGCTGGGACCCGGAGATCGGGCTCGACGCGGCGATCGGTCTGCTCGGGTGGGAATGCGAGCGCGTCGATGGCGGGACGGTGGCGGTGGCGCTCGACCGGCTGCGCCGGGCCTGTCAGGACGGTCCGGTGCTGGCCGGGCCTCTTGAGCTTGGGTTGCTGTCGTACCAGCCGGGGTCGGGCAAGGCGGTGGGCGCCGACCATTACGTGGTGGTGCTGGAAGTGGGCGACGACACCGTGCTCGTGCATGATCCGCAGGGTTACCCCTACGCCACGCTGCCGGTCGGCGCCTTCGGCGAGGCGTGGCGCGGGGAGTTGATCTCTTATCTGGAGCGGCCGTTCCGGATGCGGTACGGGTTCACCCGGCGCGAGCAGGTCAGCTCGGAGGAGGCGTTGCGGCGTTCCCTGCCCGCCGGGCTGGCCTGGCTGGCCGGCCGGACGGATGTGGAGGTCCCGCCCGGCACGCTCGGGCAGGCCGAGGCCGCCGAGCGCACGGCCGAACTGGTGGAGGAAGGGCTGGATCCGGAGGTCAGGATGCTGTGGCAGGCGTTCGCGGTGCGGGTGGGCGCTCGCCGCCTCGACGACCTGGCGGCCTGCCTGTCGCTCCTCGGCCTCGACGCGGGCGCGGCCGTTGCCGGGGAGCAGGCCCGTATCGTCGGTGGCCTGCAGGGGCCGCTCGTGTCGGGCGACGACGTGGCGCTCGCGGCCGGCCTGCGCCGATTGGCTCCGACGTACGAACGGCTGCGTGCCGTCCTTCGGGGAGAAGTTCTGGCGCTACACCGCTGATCGCCGTCGAACGTGAAGAGCGCGGGGGCGGCTCACTCCGGCCTCCCGCTGGCCCGGGCGGTCATGAGCGCGCAACCCCTCTTCGGAGCCGCGTGACGGGCACGATGGTCAGTGCGGCCGCCGCGGCCAGGAGCAGGAAGGCGAGGCGGAAATCGGTCGTGGCGTCGCGCAGGATGCCCACCAGCATGGGAACCAGCGCGGCGCAGCCGTACCCGACGAAGAAGGCCATCGCGCTGATCCTGCCCGCCTCGGCGGAGTCGCGGCTGACCGCTACCGGCACGGTCAGAACCAGGGTGAACAGGCCGCCGTGCCCGACGCCCAAGGCGAGGATCCACAGCCACGTCGCCGTGGCGGGCGCGAGGGCCAGGCCGGTGAAGCCGAGCGCCGTCAGCGCCGCCGTCAGGGTCAGCCCCACGCGCAGGTCGCGCCGTTCGCCTAGCAGGGCCGGTACGGCGAGCATCGCGACCACCTGGATGCAGATCATCGCGGTGAGCAGCATTCCGGCCCCGGTGCCGAGCCCGCTCTCCTGGAGCAGGGGCACGACCCAGGCCAGCTCGCAGTAGTAGAGGGCGGAGTTGGCCGCCGACAGCGCGGTCACCCGCCAGGCCACCCCGCTGCGCCAGGGCAGCCCCGTGGTGAGCGGGCCGGCGGGGGCGGCCGCCCGGTCCAGGGCCAGGGAGCGCCGGGACGCCGTCCACGCCGCCACTCCGGCCAACGCGAGCACCGACCAGGAAGCCAGTGCCCCGGGCCAGGAGCCGAGGAAGTCGGCCAGCGGCGCGCTGACGCCGGCCGCGACGGCGCCGCCCGCGCCGAGCCCTGCCGTGTAGACGCCGGTGGCCAGGCCCGCCCGGTCGGCGAAGCGGCTCTTGACGACAGCGGGCAGCAGCGTCTGCGCGATGGCGATGCCGGCCCCGACAACCGCCGCGCAGCTCAGTTGCAGCCAGGTGGATCCACCGACGAGGCGGGCGGCGGTGGCCACGGTGATGACGACCAGGCCGAGCAGTACTCCGCGATGGAGCCCGAACCGGCGGCCCGCCATGGCGGCCAGAGGTGCGCACAACCCCATGGCCAGCGTGGGAACGGTCGTCAGTAGAGCCACCCCGGTGGCTGTCATGTCCAGGTCGGCGCGGATGCGGTCCACCAGGGGCGAGACCGCGGCGATCGCCGGCCGCAGGTTGGCCGCCGCCACGAACATCGCCAGTCCTGCCAGCCCGAGCACCTGCTTACCGGGTGGCGACTCGATCAACCTCATGACACTCCAATGATCTCGGACAGTTTCTATCCGAGTTCTATCACAGCTCGGACAAAAGATGTCCGAGTTGAGTACGCTGGCGGCCATGAAGCTGTCCAACGGGGTGGAGTGGGCGCTGCACAGCTGCGTCACCCTCAGCCAAAGCCGCGAGCCCGTTCCTGCGGCCCGGCTCGCCGAACTGCACGGCACCCCTCCCGCGTACCTGGCCAAGCACCTGCAGGCGCTCTCGCGCGCCGGCATCGTGCACTCCACGGCCGGACAGGTAGGCGGATATGAGCTGACTCGGCCCGCGGACCAGATCTCGGCGCTCGAGGTGGTGCGGGCCATCGACGGCGAAGAGCCCGCCTACCGGTGCACCGAGATCCGGCAGCGAGGCCCCCTCGCCCTTCCGGCCGAGCGATGCCAGCGGCCGTGCGCGATCGCCCGCGCCATGGCCGCGGCCGAGGAGGCCTGGGCGGATGCCCTACGCCACGTCACGATCGCCGACCTCGCCGCCCGCATCGACGCGGACAGTGAGGGGACGGCGATGGCCGCGGTCAGCCGGTGGCTTGCCACCGCACGCTGATCAGGGATCCGGCCATGCGGCGCGACAGGTTCATGGCGTTTCGTCGGGTGATTTCGCGCGGCAGCATAGGTTCGCCAGGATCACGCGTGCTGGCCGAGCCGGCCGCGGGCGAGGCGGTATGGGGCGGGAAGGCGGCATCGTGGGTGCGCGCCGCAGCGGCCTGCCGTCCGGGCGGCCCGCGAGCTGCGCCACATCCAGCAGTGAACGGGGTAGTGGGGCGGGTCGCACACCCGCCCCTTGGCCCTGAAACTCCGCCCGAGAAACGTCCTCCACTCCGCGCACGGAGCGGAGCCGAGCGTCCGGCCCCTTCATCGCGGGCTCCAGTCGGCTGGTGACCGCCACGACCGGACGTTCGGTGTACGGCGACGCCAAGCGGCTTGGCCGAAAGGCTTTGAAAAGCGGATCCAAAGCGCCCCGGCCTAGCGTGCGGTCGTATGAAGCGAATGCTGGTCTCCACCTCCGTCGCCGTCGCCGCAGCGGCCGTCGCCCTCCTCTCCACCTCCCTGCCGGCCGCAGCCAAGGCGTCCGCATGGAGTGACTGCGGTTACAAGAACGTCTGCACCTACTACAACACCAACGGCGGAGGATCGCCCGCCAGGGAGTCCGAGGGCAACCTCGGCCGCCACAGCGGCGTCCGTTCGATCTTCAACAACGGATCGCCGGGCGGCTGGGACCACATCAAGCTCACCTACGACTACAGGGCTGGCGGCGAGGTCCACCGCGGGGTCCAGTGCATCCACCAGGGCGAGAAGAAGAACATCGTCGTCCCGGGCGGCGGCCCCGTCGAGGTCATCTCCGCCGTCTGGGTCTCCCCGTGGACCGCCCCCTGCGACGGCTGACGGACGACCCGGCGACCGGGGCATAGCCGGTCGCCGAGGACACCCAAGGAGCAAGCTGGCCTCGTAACGGACGGCCAGCTTGCCCCATCAGGCCAGAGAGACGGTCTCACTGGGGTGCCTGTAGCAGCCGCGGAAGGCGCACTGAAGTACCTGCAGAGGCGGGGCGATGGCATACGACTGGGGTGCAGCGCGCTGCGCACGGTCGAGGGCCTGACTCGAGGGCTCTGGCCCGGCAACCGAGGTGGGCCAGCCGTCAGGTGCTACCGCGGCTCACCGCTCACCTTGTCAGCGGCCCGTGCGCCGGCGGCGTGCGCGCGAAGCGGAAGCCGGTGTTGCCGCTGGAGGAATCCGGCGTGTTTCGGGTGCGCGACGCGGTAGCGGTTGCAGTAGCTGCGGTGGCACAGGTAGGACCCGCCGCGGGTGACCCGTGCGTCACCGCTGGCCGGACCTGCGGGGTCGGTTGGCACGAAGGTGATGTCATGCTCGGCGGTCCACCAGTCGCTGCACCATTCCCACACGTTGCCGGCCATGTTGTGCAGCCCGTACCCGCTGGGCGGGAAAGCGTGCACGGGTGCGGTGCTCAAGAATCCGTCTTCACCGGTGTTCCAGATGGGGAACCGGCCCTGCCAGATGGTGCACCGGTGCTCGCCGCCGAGGGTCAGCTGCTCGCCCCACGGGTAGCGTGCTCGTTCCAGCCCGCCACGCGCCGCATACTCCCACTCCGCCTCGGTGGGCAGCCGCCCGCCTGCCCAGGTGCAGTAGGCGACGGCGTCATGCCAGGAGACGTGGACGGCGGGGTGGTCGTCGCGGTCTCGCACGTCGCTGCCCGGCCCTTCCGGTGACCGCCAGGAGGCGCCTGTCACGCCGCACCCCCACGGCGCGGAGGACGGCCGGGGCACGCCTCGGCGCAGCTCCGGGCGCAGCAAAGGAGCGAAGACGTAGGACCAGCCGAAGGTCTCGGCCTGGGTGAGGTAACCGGTGTCCGCCACGAACTCGGCGAACTGCCGGTTGCTGACCGCGTACCGGTCGATCTGGAAGGCGCTCAGCCGTACCGCACGCACCTGGCCTTCGCCGTCGCTGGGGGAGCCCTCTTGGTCGTCGCTGCCTATCGGGAACTGGAGTCACCAGCTCGTGGCGGACCCCGGAACGCCGCAGTCGTGGAGCGGGCACCGGCACGGGCGGGGTGTCGCGGGCGAGGGAGCAGAAGCCGGGTGTCGTCGTCACGGCGCCTCGCTGAGGAGCCTGGCGCGCTCCGACCGGCGCTGGGCCTGCCGTACTGGATCCGGCACCGGAGCGGACAGCAGAAGCTGCCGCGTGCAGGGATGGCTGGGGTCGTCCGTGATCCGGCGCACCGATGATCTCTCCCTTGCGCATGACCGCGACCCGGTGACTCACGTGGCGTACCACGGACAGGTCATGGGTGACGTACAGGTAGGCCACGCCGCTCGTCTCCTGGACCCGGACGAGGAGGTCGAGGATCGTCGCCTGGGTGGACAGGTCGAGCGCGCCGACCGGTTCGTCGCACACGATCAGGGCCGGATCCAGGGCCAGGGCGCGGGCGACCCGCTGCCGCTGGCCGCCGCTGAACTCACGCGGCATTCGGCCGCCGGAGCCGATGGGCAGGCCGACGTCGTCGAGGAGCCGGGTGATGCGGCCGCGTACCTCCGCCGGTTTGCGGCCGGCGGCGAGCAGCGGCTCTCCGAGGGTGCTCTCGACCGTCATCGCGGGGTTGAGCGAGGTGTAGGGATCCTGGAACACCACCTGGATCTGCGAGCTCAGCGCGCGCCGGGCGCTCTTGCTCAGGTGGCCGATCTCCTCGCCCTGGAAGAGGATGCGTCCCGACGTCGGCCTGACCAGCCCGAGGATGGCGCGTCCCAGGGTGGTCTTGCCCGAGCCGGACTCTCCGACCAGGCCGAAGCAATCGCCGGGGGCGATGTCGAGGCTCGCGCCGGTGAGGCGCGGAAGGGCGGCTTGCCGAAGCCCCGCTGGGGGTAGTCGACGCAGACGTCCTGGACGGCGAGCACCTGGTCACTCATGGCCGGCTCCGAGAGGGTGGCGGAGCGGCGCGCCCTCGAGCGTGGAGACGAGCAGCGTCCTGGTGTTAGTCGCGGGCGGGCCGGGCGAGCATGGAGTGACCGTTCCCTGCTCGACGATGCGCCCGTGCCGCATCACCCGCCGAGACGGCGACGCCCTCACCCGCCTGCTCGCCCAGTTGGCCGAGGCCGCGGTGGACCCAGTTTGCGGTGATCGGTGGCGCTTGCACCTAGGGCTCTCGCCACAGCAGGCGGTGCTGCGCCCGCCACGTCGTCGCCAGCCCAGTGATCACGGTCCACGCCAACAGAACGCCCGGTGCGCCGTACGTCATCAGCGGCGGCGGCCGGCCCCTACCGGGCAAGCACCACCGTCGTCCTCGACGCGGCCCCGCCGGGCGGCGCTAACAACCTCATCCGCGCCGGCCCCACCAGGGGGTTGTGCTTGATCCCCGGAGTAGCGGCCCGCTTCAGCAGCATCCGTTGTCTCGCCCGATTTCGATGCGCTCTTTCAGCGGTTTGCCCGGTCAGATGGCCGCCAGGGCATCTCAAACCGGGTGTGCCGCTTCGCCAGATCCTGCCCCCACCCGGGACGGGACGACCGCGAAGGCGGGATGCGGGATGAAGTCAGAGACACCTCGCCCAGCACCTCATCCAACAAGGTGGCGCGGGGGCAGCCGCGGGCTGACCTCGTTCCCCCTCGCTATGAAGCGCACCTGCCCCGGTGGTCGGCAGCAAGCCCGTCGATCGAGGAAGCCGCGTGCGACCGCAGCGCTGGAATGATCTCGTTCGTGTCCAGGCAGGCGATGCCCATGCCGGGCAGCTCGCGATCCGCGTCGGCGGTCCAGCCGGAGAGTGCGTCGCGCACCGCGACGGTGCGTAGATCACGTTCGGTGGCGTCGACGAGCGTGGAACGCGGGCAGTTCGGGTAGTTGCAGCCGGCGACGACCACCGTGCTCACCGCCCGTTCGGCGAGGTGTTGCAGCAGCCGGGTGCGGAAGAAGGCGCTCCAGCGGGGCTTGTACAGGATGTGCTCGTCCGGGCCGATCTCCTGCGCGTGTCCCGCCAGAAGCAGCTCAGGATCGAGCTTCCCTTCGGGCGCCAGTCCCTCGGCGAGCTGGGAGCCCGGCGAGTGCGGATTGACCTTGTCTCGCAGGGTGCGCCGGCACAGGTCCGCGTTGCTGCCGTCGGGCAGGTACAAGCGCACGATATGCACGATGGGCCGCCCCGCCTGGCGAAACGCGTGCGTCAAGCGCCGAACCGCGGGCAGTACCTCGCTGGTGCCGGCGATGTCGGCGACGAAGTCGCGTTGCAGGTCGATGGTGAGCAGAGCGCTGCTGGAGAACTCGGGGCTGGTGTACTCGTTCACGCCGGAGACGTTAGGGGGGCGAGCCGTACCGGTCTTGTACGTCGTTGCGCGCGAACCGCCCCGGGGTGGCCGCGAACGTGCGGCGGAAGTGGCGGTGCAGATGCGCCTGGTCGTAAAAGCCGCTGTCGGCGGCGGCGCGGGTGACGGCGTAGCCGGCGGTCAGGAGCTGCTGGGCGCAGCGCAGTCGTAGCTGGAGCAGGTAGCCGTGCGGAGTGACGCCGGTTTCGCGGCGGAAGGCGCGCAGCAGCTGGAACCGGGGGAGACCCGCCACATTCGCGAGCTCGTCCAGGGTCGGGGTGTGCTGAAGGTCTGCGGCCAGGTACCGCTGTACCTTCCTGACGGTCATCGGTGGCGTCGCCGTGATCGCGCGGCGTGCGTAGCGGGTGAGGATCTCGGTGGCCAGCGCTTCGAATTCCTCCTGCGCGGCCAGGCTGTTCTGGTCCGGGCGGCGGTGCAGCCGGATCAGGCGAGCGGCCAGGTTAGGGTCGTGTGGAGTCGGTACGGGAAAGGTGGGCCGGTGCCCGGCGAGTTCCGACAGCAGTGCCGGTGGCAGGTAGAAGACCCGGTAGTCCCAGCCCTCGGCGATGCCGGGACGGCCGGCGTGGATGGTGTCGGCGTCGAGGAGCAGCAGGCTTCCCGCGGGTGCGTGCTCGGTGGCGCCGCGGTAGCGGACAGCCTCCACCCCACGCTCGATCGCCGCGATGGCGTACTCGCTGTGCGCATGAGGAACGAAGTGATGCGTATGGAAGGACGCTCGCACCAGCCGCATGTCCTCCGGGCCGTAGCGGTGCTCGACGACGTTCTCCATGGCTGCCTTTGTACCCGACGTCGCCCCGAGCCCGACGATGGGGACGGCACGTTGAAGGGAGACGCAGAGTGACCCTGATGGAGGCGGCGCAGGGGGCCGGAAGGTCCAGCATGGTCGCGGGGATCTTGTGGCTCGGAGCAGGGGCGCTGCTGCTGCTCGCGGGAGGAGGGGTGACCGCCGTCGGGACCGGGGCGCCGGGTCTGGAGACGCAGACCTTCACCCGGGTCTCCTGCCACGAGACGCGTACGGCCAAGGGCGGCACCGTACGGCACTGCTTCGGCATGACCCCTGCCCAGATCAAGGCGGCCGCGGAGAATGAGCGCCGGGCCCGGCTGGACGCGCTGCGCGCCCACCGTTCCGGTGGTGCGCCCTGGGTCCCTGCACCCACCCCGCGCACCCGGCTTTCGTTCGTCGACCATGACGGCCGACAGGACCCCGTCGAGGTCACCGCCACCCTGGTCGGCTCGTACTGGATCGCCCACGCGCCGAGCGTGGTTGTCACGGGCGGGGCGCTGCTGCTGGCGGGAGCCGGGGTGACGGCCGCGGGGGTCGCCCGGCTGCGGACTTCAGAGCGTGCGGGCGGCGACGGAGCTGCTCCATGCCGCTGCCGAGCATGATGCCGACCTTGTGCTGATCGGATGCGGCGGATGGCCTACGGAACTCGGCCGCGCAGTCGAAACGCTCATGCGCTGTGCCCCCTGTCCGGTCATGGTTGTGCACTGAGCCGTTGAGCACCTCCTGGCGTAAGAGCATGGCCTTTGCTGGTTTTCAGCTGCTCCGGGCCAGATCAACGCGCTCATCCTCGTCAGCGGCCGGGCGCTGGTCGGCGTTCGCCCGAGCTGCGGTCATGCGCCGGTCGGCGTGCCGCGCTGGATCGTGGTGCAGGCCGTCGTCGGGGGTGTAGCGCCGGGTGGTGCGCGGGTCGGCCTGGCCCAGAGGCCGCTGCCCGACCTCCAGCGGCGGGTGCTCGGCCAGGTTGGTGGCGAGGCTGTGTCGGATGGAGTGCAGTCCCGTGTCTGCGGCTCTTCGATGCCGGCCGCGTCGGCCAGCCGCTGCACCAGCTCCAGCATGTACGAGCGGCGCAAGGGCAGGACGGTACGGGTGCCGAAGAGGGGCCCCGGGCCGACGCCGCGCCCGGTCAGGTAGGCGTCCAACAGGTCAGCAGTGTGGCGGCCGATTACGACCGGTGCACCCGGTCGCCGTTGGCCTACAGGTTCAGCGCCCGCTCGCCCGCGTTGTAGCCGAAGTCGGCGAGGGTGAGCAGTTCGCTGATGCGGCAGCCGGTGTCGACGAGCGTCGCGATGAGCGCCTGCGTCGCACGCTCTCGAACGCCTGCGCGTGGCTGAGCATCGCTTGCAATTGGCCGCCGGTCAGATGCCAGGTGCTCTTCGAGCGGACCTTGGCGGCTCCATCCCGTCGAACGGGTTGCGCTGCGCGGCCTCGGCGCGCAGCAGGTAGCCGTACCAGGTGCACACCGCCGACAACCGGCGCGCCCGGGTGGCGCTGGCCCAGTCGGCGTGCCGCATCGCCGCGGCGTACAGGTCGGTCTCCAGGAAGTCGACGTCGG
>NZ_JBFAKP010000032.1:0-67620 GCF_040655795.1 Nonomuraea sp. NPDC050310
GCGATGGGCGCGCTGGCCATGTTCGGCGAGAAGTACGGCGAGGAAGTCCGCGTCGTCGAGATCGGCGACTACTCCCGCGAACTGTGCGGCGGCACGCCGCCGCCGGCCTGCTGGCCGCCGAGTGGACCGGGGACACCACCGAGGCCGAGGTGGTCGACCTCGACGAGGAGCAGTACCGCAGGGGCGCCGTCACCCCCAAGCTGTACGGCACGCTCCGCGTCCCCGCGGCCGGGCGCAAGCTGTCCGGCCGCAAGGCGGGCTCCTCGGGCACCGCGCCGGGCTCGGCCGAGTCGATCGCCCGCGAGGTGGTCGCCCGGATGGCGCCCGGCGTGACCTACATCCTCGGGCCGGGCGCGACCACCGCCGCGGTGGGCCGCCGGCTCGGCCTGGCCACCACGCTCCTCGGCGTGGACGTGGTCCGCGACGGCGAACTCGTCGCCGCCGACGTAGCGGAGGAAGGGCTCCTGCCCCTGGCGGAGGGCGCCGTGGTGGTGCTGTCGGCGATCGGCGGCCAGGGCTTCGTGCTCGGCCGCGGCAACCAGCAGATCTCGCCCCGGGTGCTCCGCCGTACCCAAGACCTCCTGGTCCTGGCCACCCAGCAGAAACTCGCCGCCCTGCACGGCCGGCCGCTGCTGCTGGACACCGGCGACCAGGACACGGACCAGCGACTCAGCGGACACGTCCGGGTGATCACCGGATACCGCGAAAGCACGATCTATCGGATGGAAAACGCATGAACACACTCGCAGGCAAGGTCGCCGTCGTCACCGGCGGAGCCTCCGGCATCGGGCGCGCCACCGCCCGCCTCTTCGCCGCGGAAGGCGCGAAGGTGGTCGTGGCCGACCTCGACGGCGAGGGCGCCGAGCGCGTCGCCGCCGAGATCGGCGGCCTGGCCGTGGCGGCCGACGTCTCCCAGCCGGGGGACTGCGAGCGCGTCGTCCGCGCCGCCGTGGACACCTACGGCGGGCTGCACGTGCTGTTCAACAACGCCGGCATCATCCGCCGCTTCACCGCGGTGGACCTGGAGATCGAGGAATGGGACCGCGTCATGGCGGTCAACGTGCGCTCGGTCTTCCTGATGTGCAAGTACGCGATCCCGCTCATGACCCAGGGCGGCGCGATCGTGAACACCGGCTCGGGCTGGGGTCTCAAGGGCGGCGGGAACGCGATCTCGTACTGCGCCTCCAAGGCCGCGGTGGTCAACATGACGCGGGCGCTCGCGATCGACCACGCCAAGGACGGGATCCGGGTGAACTCCGTCAATCCCGGCGACACCGACACCCCGATGCTGCGGGAGGAAGCCCGCCAGCTCAACGAGGACTGGGCGGCCTTCGAGAAGGACGCCGCCGACCGGCCCATGGGCCGCTCCGGCACGCCTGACGAGATCGCTCAGGCCGTGCTCTTCCTGGCGAGCGACGCCGCCAGCTACATCACCGGATCCGCCCTCGTCGTCGACGGCGGCGGACTCGCTTAGGAAGGTAACCCCCCATGAAGAAGATCGCAGCCCTGGCCGCGCTGGCCCTCGCGGTCACCGCGTGCAGCGGGAGCAACAGCGCGTCCGGCGTCAAGCAGGCCGACGGCAAGGTCACCATCCGCTGGGCCACCTGGGGCTCGGCCGAGGACGTCGCCTTCTACAAGGAGTTCAACGACTCCTTCATGAAGAAGCACCCGAACATCGTGCTGAAGATGGAGTCGGTGCCGAAGTACGAGGACTACCACCCCAAGCTGCTCACCCAGCTCACCAGCAAGACCGCGCCCGACGTCTTCTTCGTGGGTGACGACAACATCGGCAAGTTCGTCTCGGCCGGCGTGCTCGCCCCGCTGAACGAGCGGCTGGCCGGCCCCGACTCCAAGAGCAAGCCCGAGGACTTCTTCGAGGGCGTGTACGGCGGGGCCAAGAAGGACGGCCAGATCTACGGCATGCCCAACGACGTCAACCCGGAAGTGCTCTGGTACGACAAGAAGGCGCTCGCCGAGGCCGGCGTCACCGAGGACCCGGCCACCCTGCACGCCGCCGGCCAGTGGACGATGGCCAAGTACCTCGACATGAACGCCAAGCTCAAGGCGGCCGGCAAGGGCGGCTCGATCTTCTGGAACTGGTACGGCTCCACGTACAGCATGATCAACGGCTTCGGCGGCAAGGTCTGGGACGGCGGCAAGTTCGTCGCCACCACCGACCCCAAGTCCCGCAAGGCCCTGGAGACGCTGGCCAAGGGCTACGCCGACAAGACCTTCCTCTCCGCCGACGTGCTGCCCAGCGGCAACGGCCCGAGCACCCAGTTCATCAAGCACAAGGTCGGCTTCTACGCCGGCGGCCGCTGGGTGATCGACTCGGTCAAGAAGGGCGGCGACCCCAACAGCTACGACATCGTGCCCTTCCCGTCGGAGACCGGCCAGCCGATGCCCGGCGCCGTGGCCGCGTCCTACCTGTCGATCAACAAGGACAGCAAGGCCCCCAAGGAGGCCTTCACCTTCCTCACCGAGTTCGTCAGCAAGGAAGGCCAGCTCATCCGGCTCAAGGGCGGCGGCGCGGTGCCGTCGGTCAAGGGCGCCGAGTCGATCGTGCTCGACGGCTACCCCGCGCACGCGCAGACCTTCCTCGACGTGCGTGACACCGGCTTCGCCAACTACGCCGAAGAGGTCTCCGTCCCGGGCCTGACCAAGGACATCAACGACCACCTCCTGAAGGTCTGGACCGGCAAGATCCCGTTCGAGCAGGGCATGACCGACCTGCAGGCCCTCGTCGACGGCAAGCTGGGCTGACCCGTGGCCGTGCTCACCAAGGCACGGCCCAAAGCCGCCCTCCCGGTGCCGCCTACCAAGATCAGGCACCGGGACGGCTGGTGGGCCGCCTTCTTCCTCGCCCCGCAGGTGATCGGGCTCTTCGCCTTCCTGCTCTTCCCGCTCGGCTTCGCCTTCGTCCTGGCCTTCATGAAGTGGGACGGGCTGGGCGAGAAGAGCTGGGTGGGCTTCGACAACTTCACCGCCATCCTCGGCGAGCCCGACTTCCACACCGCGCTGTGGAACACCCTCAAGCTGGCGGTCCTGACCATCCCGGTCGGCCTCGGCCTGGCGCTGCTCATCGCGGTGGCGCTCAACACCATCAAGGGCAAGGGCTTCTACCGGGTCCTGTACTTCCTGCCGGTGATCACCAGCTCGGTCGCGGTCGCGCTGATGTGGCAGGTCATCCTCGCCAGCGGCGACTACGGCGTGCTCAACAACACCGTCCGCGACTGGTTCGGCATCACCCTGCCCGACTGGCTCGACGACAAGAACTGGGTGCTCCTCGCCATCGCGGTGGTCACCATCTGGTCCTCGCTCGGGCTCAACGTGGTCATCTTCCTGGCCGGGCTGCAGACCATCCCGCCGCAGCTCGTCGAGGCCGCGCGGATCGACGGCGCCGGACCGGTCCGGATCTTCCGCAGCGTCACGCTCCCGCTGGTGTCACCCACGATCTTCTTCACCATGATCGTCTCGGTGATCAGCTCGTTGCAGGCCTTCGACCAGATCTACGTCCTGGTCGACCCCGAGCACAACGACGGCGCCCGCACCATCGTCTTCCAGGTCTACGAGCTCGGCTTCCTCAAGTTCGAGTTCGGGCTCAGCTCCGCCGCCGCGCTCATCCTCCTGGTGCTCACCCTGCTGGTCACCCTCGTGCAGTTCGGCGCGCAGAAACGGTTCGTCCACTATGACTCTTAGCCACGTGGCCGTCGCCGGGCCCGGCCGGGGCGCCCGGGCCCGGCAGGTCCTGCTGCACACCGCCCTCATCCTGGGCGGCCTGGTCATGCTCTTCCCGTTCGCCTGGATGATCCTGACCTCCTTCAAGGGCGAGCAGCAGATGTTGCACTCGCCCCTCGACTGGCTGCCGGCCCCCTGGCGCCCGGAGAACTACACCGACGCGCTCTCCGCGCTGCCGTTCGGCCAGGCGTACTGGAACAGCTTCTACATCGCCTTCCTCAACGTGGTGCTCACCCTCACCACCTCGGCGATGGCGGCCTACGCCTTCGCCCGGATCCGCTTCCGCGGCTCCGGCGCGCTGTTCGTGCTCTTCCTCGCCACCCAGATGGTGCCCTCCCAGGTCACCATCGTGCCGCTCTACCTCATGCTCTCCGAGCTGGGCTGGGTGGACTCGCACCTGTCGCTGATCGTGCCGAGCATCGTCAACCCGTTCGCGGTCTTCCTGCTGCGGCAGTTCATCCGCGCGGTGCCGATCGAGCTCGAAGAGGCGGCCAGACTCGACGGCGCCAACCGCTGGACGATCTTCTGGCGCATCGTCGTGCCGAACATCAAGCCCGGCCTCGGCGCCTACGCGATCATCGCCTTCCTGGGGTCGTGGAACGGGTACTTCTTCCCGCTCATCTTCCTCAACTCGCCCGAACTGGCCACCGTCCCGCTCCTGGTCGCCCGCTTCGCCGGGGACCACGGCGCGATCAACTACGGCCTGACCCTCGCCGCCACCGCCATCTCGATCATCCCCATGATGATCGCCTTCCTGGTCGGGCAGCGGCGCATCCTCAACAGCATGGCCATGTCCGGACTCGGAGGACGCTGATGGTGCTCGATCTCGACGAGCGGCCCTACACCGAGCGGGGTTCGCGCCTGCTCGTCATGGGGGCCGAGGACGGGACGCTGTGGATCGCGCGGGCGCTCTACGAGACGCGGCTGTCGGCCACGACCGTCCTGACCGGGCTGCGGGTGCGTGCGGGGTCGCGGGAGCTGGCGGTACGGCAGGCGCTGCCGTACCGGGTGGAGTTCGAGGACGGCGTGGTCCTGACCTTCGCCGACCGCGACACCCTGGTCCTCCTCGCGCCCGAGGCGGGGGAGGGGTTCAACGCGTCCTGGGAGGGCGGGGAGGCGGAGATCGCCCCGTGCCTGACCCTGGTCGGCACGGCCCCGGCCGGTGATCGTGAGGCGATCGTCGCGGCGGCGGAGAGCCGGTGGCGAGGGTGGCTGGAGCGGATGCCTGCCGTACCGGACGACCTGCGGGAGCGGGCCGAGATGGCGTGGTGGACCCTGGGTGTCAACCTGATCGACATCCAGGGCCGCGAGTCGCTGATCCCCTCCAAGTACGGCTACGTCGGCCTCTGGAACTGGGACTCCTACTTCCACGCCATCGGCCTGCGCCACGGCGACCCCGAGCTGGCCCGCGAGCAGATCCGCATCCTGCTCGACAACCAGCGCCCCGACGGCCTCATCCCGGACGTCGTGCACGACCACGGCGTGCTGGCCGAGACCACCGACCTGCCCCGCTCCGACCTGGCCCGGATGGACCAGCACGTCGGCGGCGGAGCGCCGCGCGAGCTGGTGCCGATCACCAAGCCCCCGCTGACCGCGTGGGCGGTGTGGAAGATCCACGAGGTGGCCCCCGACCCGGGCTTCCTCGCCGAGGTCTACGAGCGCCTGGTGCGTTCGCAGGAGTGGTGGTTCACCGCCTCCGACCCCGACGGGGACGGCCTGGCGGAGTACCTGCACCCCTACTCCTCCGGCCTGGACGACTCGCCGATCTGGGACCTCGGTCCCCGCGCCGAGCCGCCCGACCTCAACGCCTACCTGGCCTTCCAGTACGACCGGCTGGCCGACATCGCCGACGCCCTCGGGCACGCCGGCGACGCGGCGCGCTGGCGAGGGCGGGCCCAGGAACTGGTGGACCTGCTGGTGGCCCGGCGCTGGGACGGCGCCCGTTTCACCACGCTGGTCGGCGACCAGGTCGCCCGTACCAGGACGGCGCTCGACCTCATGCCGCTGTTCACCGGGCGGCTGCCACGGGAGATCGCGGACACGCTGGTCGCACAGCTCACCTCCGCCTCGTTCTGGGCGCCGGTGCCGTCGGTGGCCTACGACGACCCCGACTTCGACCCCGAGGCCATGTGGCGGGGGCCGGTCTGGCTCAACGTGAACTACCTGATCATCGACGGGCTGCGCCGCTCGGGCTACCCGCAGGTCGCCGACGATCTCACCGCCCGGGTGCTGGAGCTCGTGCGGGACGGCGGCGGGCTCTACGAGTATTGGAACCCGCTGACCGGGACCAAGGCCAAGCGCGCCACCACCGGCTTCGGCTGGTCGTCGGCGCTCTTCCTCGACCTGGCCGCCACGTCCCGCTAAAGGCGGGCCAGGAAGGCGAGGACGCGGGTGGTGAGGAGCTCGGCCGCGGCCGGGTCGTAGGAGGGCAGGGTGGGGTCGGCGAACAGGTGCGACGAACCGGGATAGAGGAACAGCTCGGCGTCGGCCCCCGACTCCACCAGGGCACGCGCGGCGTCCAGGTCGCCCTCCCCGGCGAACACCTCGTCCCCCTCCATCCCGTGCACCTGCACCGGCACCCCCGCCGGCCACGAGGGGCCGAACTCGGTGACCGGCACGCACGACTCCACCAGCAGCGCCCCACGCGCCCCAGGACGCGTCTGAGCGAGCGACTGGGCCGGGAGCACCCCGAGGGAGAACCCGGCGTAGACCAGCGCGTCAGGAAGCCCTGAGACGGCGTCATGGCCGCGATCCAGGACGGTCTGGAAGCCGGTCTCCCGCACGTAGGCCAGGCCGTCCTTCAGGTCGGTGAAGACCCGGCCCTCGAAGAGGTCGGGCAGGTGGACGGTGTGCCCCTCCCGGCGGAGCCGGTCGGCGAACTCGCGCACGCCGGCGGTCAGCCCGCAGGCGTGGTGGAACAGCAGGACCTCGGCCATGGTCGGCTCCTTCGCCGGTCGGGGAAGTGACGCCGCCCAGCATGCCCTGCGGGTCCGACAGTTCCCCGCAGGACTCCCGGAAGATCAGCCGAAGACGGCGGGCGGGGGGACCGGCGCCAGGACCGCCTCGCCGTCGTGGATGGGCGCGGCGCCGCCCAGGAAGCGGGTGAGCGCGTCCCCCTCGACCAGCCTGGCCTGGGTGAGCCCACCGGCCGCACGGCGGCCGAGCAGCTCGATCGGCAGCGGCTGGGCCGAGGCGGCCAGGATGAGGTTGCCGAACCGGCGCCCGCGCAGGATCCCCGGCTCGGCCATGAGCGCCACGTGCCGGAACCGCTCCCGCACGGTCGCGGTGAGCCGGCGCGCGAAGGCCAGCCCCTTGCCGTCGGCCATGTTCACCAGCAGCGTCCCCCCGGGCCGCAGGACCCGCCCGATGTCGGCCATGTACTCCAGGGTCGCCAGCTCCACCGGCATGGTCGCGGCGGTGAAGGCGTCGAGCACGAACAGGTCGGCCGACTCGTCCCAGAGCCCGGCCGTGCCCTCACGCCCGCCCGCCACGCGGACCTTGAGCTTGGGCACGGACTTGAGGTCGAGCTGCTCGCGCACCAGATCGACCAGCCGCGCGTCGGGTTCGACGACGATGTGCCGCGAGCCGGGCCGGGTCGCGGCGATGTAACGCGGGATGGTGCACGCCCCGCCGCCGACGTGGACGCATCCCAGCGGGCCCTCCGGCAGGAGGTCGATCACGTCCGCCATGAGCCGGACATACTCGAAATCCAGATATGTGGGGTCTTGAAGGTCGACGTACGACTGAGGTACGCCTTCCTTGGACAGCACCCAGCCGTCCTGCCGGTCCAGGTCACGCAGCAGCTCGACGTCCCCGAAGGTCGTCTGGTACGTACCGGGCATCGGGTCCCGTCCGCCCCTTCTCATGGAGAAAACCGTATGCGACGCCGCAGGTTGATCGCGCTCGGGATAGGCATCCTGTGCGTGGTCGCCGCCGCGGCCTTCGCGGTGGGGATGGGCAGCGGCGGCGTGCGGGGCAGCGCCGAGCAGACCGCCAGGGCCTACTTCCGCGCGTGGACCGGCCGCGACGTGGACGCCATGCGCAGCCTCGTGGACCGGCCGCCGGCCGACTTCACCCGCCGCCACCTGGGCCTGTCCGAGGCGCTCCAGCTCGAAGGGGTGGACCTGCGCCCCCGCCCGGTACGGCAGGCCGGCGCGGACGCCGCCGAGGTGCCCTTCACCGGCACGATGCGGCTGAAGCGGTTCGGCCCGTGGGAGTTCGAGAGCACGCTGCGCCTGGCCGTACGGGAGCGGCGGTGGAAGGTGGTCTGGACGCCCGAGACGCTGCACCCGCTGCTCAAGGGCGGCGCGACCATCGAGGTCGAGCCGGTCGAGGGCCCCGCGGTCACGCTGGTGACCGCCGAGGGCGCCCAGCTCCCGCGCCGCGGCTACAACGACGCCTACCTCGACGCGCTCCGTACCGAGTTCGAGGGGACGAGCGTCGGCTGGGCGCTGGTGGCGGCCGGCGAGCGGGTCAAGGAGATCCCGCCCAAGACCACCGAGGTCCGGCTGACGCTGTCGAGGCCGGTGCAGGCGGCGGCGGCCCGGGCGCTGGACGAGGTCGAGGACGCGGCGATCGTCGCGCTGCGGGCGAGCACGGGCGAGGTGCTCGCGGTGGCCGACCGGCTGGTGCGCGCCAGCGCGTTCACCGACTACTTCCCGCCCGGCTCGACCTTCAAGGTGGTGAGCGCCGCGGCCCTGCTGGAGACCGGCCTGCAGCCGGACACGCCGGTGGACTGCCCGGCCTCGTACCAGATCCCCTTCCACAGCCCGGTCGGCAACGCCGCCGGCTTCGAGGTGGGCCTGACCACCTTCGAGGGCGCCTTCGCCTGGTCGTGCAACACCAGCTTCGTCCAGCAGGCCTACGAGCGGGAGCTCGGGCCGCGCCTGGCCGGGGTGGCGGCCGACTGGGGGTTCACCGACCGCCCGCTGGCCACCGGGATGGGCGGGCGCTGCGGCCGGCTGACCGAGCCCGGCGATCCCGAGGAGCTCAAGCTGGCGGTGATCGGCCAGGGCACGGTGGAGGCGACGCCGCTGTGCATGGCCGCGGTCGCGGCGGCGGTCCGGAGCGGCACGTGGCAGCCCCCGAGGCTGCTCGGCGACGCCGAGGCCACCCGCATCGACGGGGCCCGGCAGCCTGCCGTACGCCTGGATCCAGTGGTGATCGAGCAGCTCAGGCGGATGATGGGCACGGTGGTCAGCGGCGGTACGGCCAGCGAGGGCGGCCTGCCCGAGGACGTGTACGGCAAGACGGGCACGGCCGAGACGCCCGGCGGCGGCGACCACGCGTGGTTCATCGGCTACCAGGACGACCTGGCCTTCTGCGTCTTCGTCCGGCACGGCGGCTCGGGCGCGAAGGTCGCGGTGCCCGTCGCGGCCAGATTCCTGAGAGGCTTGTGATCGTGAATCTTGGTACGGAGCAGTACGTGTCGGTCACCACCTTCCGCAAGGACGGCACGCCGATGGCGACCCCGGTCTGGGTCGTGCCCTACGGCGAGGGCGCGCTGGCCTTCTGGACCGTGACCGCGTCAGGCAAGATCAAGCGCATCCGACGCGACCCGAACGTCACCGTCGCCCCCTGCGACGTGCGCGGGAACCTGCGCGGCGAGCCGGTGCCCGGCAAGGCGGAACTGCTCGACCCGGCCGAGACCGCGCGGGTGCGGACGCTGCTGGGCCGCAAGTACGGCGTGCTCGGCCGGCTGATCGTGTGGAGCAGCCGGATCCGCCGTGGCGCGGCCGGCACGGTGGGGGTAAAGATCACCGGGCTGTGACCCTGCTTTGACGGTCGTACGGGCATAGCCGGTGCATGGAACTACTGTCGCGTAATTGGTGGTTGCTGCTGATACGCGGCATCATCGCGATCATCTTCGGCATCATGGCGATGATCTGGCCCGGGATCACGCTCTGGGTCCTGGTGCTCTTCTTCGGCGCCTACGCCCTCGTCGACGGCGTCTTCGCGTTGTTCGCCGGCTTCCAGCAGCCCAAGGGCTCCAAGGCCTGGCTGATCACGATGGGCGTCCTGGGCATCCTGGCGGGCATCGTGGCCTTCGTCTGGCCGGGCATGACCACGCTGGTGCTGCTCTACGTCATCGCCTTCTGGGCGATCTTCACCGGTATCACGCAGATCGTCGCGGGCGTACGGCTCCGCAAGACCATCACCAACGAGTGGCTGCTCATCCTGAGCGGCGTGCTCGGGGTGATCTTCGGCATCCTGCTGGTGATCTGGCCGGGCGCCGGGGCACTCGCGATGATCTGGCTGATCGCCGTGTTCGCCATCCTCTACGGGATCACCTTGTGCGTCCTGGCCTTCAAGGTGAAAAGCCTCGCGAAATAGCTCGTCATGGGCGCAAAAATTCCGTATAACGCCGCCAAAAGCGGGGAACGATGCGCTCATGGACGTTCTGGACAGGCTCTCCCGCCATCTGCTCGTCGACGGCTACCGGCTGGTTCTCGATCTCGAACGCAGCAGGGGCTCCTGGTTGGTCGATGCACGGACCGGCCGCCGATACCTCGACTTCTACACCTTCTTCGCCTCGGCCCCGCTGGGCGTGAACCCGCCGCTCGACCCCGCCCGCCTGGCCGGGGTCGCGCTGAACAAGCCCGCCAACCCGGACATGTACACCGAGGAGCTGGCGGGCTTCGTGGACACCTTCTCGCGCGTCCTGGCCGATCCCGACCTGCCGCACCTGTTCTTCGTCGAGGGCGGCGCCCTGGCCGTCGAGAACGCCCTGAAGACCGCCTTCGACTGGAAGAGCCGGCGCAACGAGGCCGCCGGCCGCTCCCCGGACCTCGGCACCCAGGTCATGCACCTGACCAGGGCCTTCCACGGGCGCAGCGGCTACACCCTGTCGCTGACCAACACCGACCCGAACAAGACCGACCGCTTCCCCAAGTTCGGCTGGCCGCGCATCCCCGTCCCGGCCACGCATTTCCCGGACACCGAGGCGATCGAGGCCGAGGCGCTGGCCCAGGCAAGGGCCGCCTTCGAGCGCCACCCGCACGACATCGCCTGCTTCCTCGCCGAGCCGATCCAGGGCGAGGGCGGCGACAACCACATGCGCCCGGAGTTCCTGCAGGCCATGCAGGCGCTGTGCCACGAGCACGACGCCCTGTTCATCCTGGACGAGGTGCAGACCGGCGGCGGAACCACCGGCACCCCGTGGGCCTACCAGCAGCTCGGCCTCGCTCCCGACGTGGTGGCGTTCGCCAAGAAGGTCCAGGTCGGCGGGATCATGGCCGGCCGCCGCGTGGACCTCGTGCCGGACAACGTCTTCCGGGTGAGCGGCCGGATCAACTCCACCTGGGGCGGCGGCCTGGTCGACATGGTCCGCTCCCAGGCCATCCTGGAGATCGTCGAGCGCGACGGCCTCATCAAGCGCGCGGGCACCCTCGGCACGTGGATCGTGGAACGGCTCGGCAAGCTCCAGGCGGAGTTCCCCGGCCTGGTCTCGGGCGCGCGCGGGCGCGGGCTGATGTGCGCGATCGACCTGCCCACGCCGGGCCAGCGGGACGCGCTGGTCGCGGGGCTGCGCGAGGAGGAGGGCGTGCTCGTGCTGCCCTCCGGACCTCGCTCGATCCGGCTCCGCCCGGCACTCAACGTCACCGAGGAGGAGCTGGACCTCGGACTGACGGCCTGCGCACGCGTCCTGTCCCGCCTCGCCCCGGCCTAGGACACGCGGGCGCCGGCCGCCCGCCGTACGAGCCGCACGGGCGCGGTGAACCACCGCGCCCGCGCGGATCAGGTCTTGAGATCTGGATGGGTACGGCTCAGCCAGACGCCGATCGCCGTGCCGCGGGAGTCCACTCCCAACTTGGAATAGATGCGGTTCACGTGGTTCTTCACGGTTTTCTCGCTGAGGAAGAGCCGTTGGGCGATCTCGCCGTTGGACTCGCCGCGGGCGATGAGGTCCATGACCTCCGCCTCGCGCTTGCTCAGCGACATGGCCACGTGCTCGTAGGCTGCGTCGTCGACTCTCATCCGGCCTCCGGGGCGGCGAAGACGTTTCGGTCGCCGATACCCCCGTGCTTCCGGCGTACGCGCTAGACAGCGAGCATAACTCGCATTGTCCCGATTTGTGGATAATCCGCGAAAAGGCCCGGCCACCTGGGTGACCGGGCCTTCCGACCTGGGGTGAGCGAGGGGACTTGAACCCCCGGCATCCAGGACCACAACCTGGCGCTCTGCCAACTGAGCTACGCCCACCATGCGTGCCGCGCTTGGCGGCACAGAGAAAAGTGTAGCGGGGTTCGGGAGTCTTTACGCCATCGATTAGCGCGTGACACCCTCGGCCAGTGCCCGGGCCGTCGCCGAGTCGGGGCCGGGCTGGGCGACGAACACCGCCGCACGGTAGTACCGCATCTCCCGGACGCTCTCGGTGATGTCGGCCAGGGCGCGGTGACCGCCCTGCTTCTCCGGCGCGGCGAAGTAGACCCGCGGGTACCAGCGCCGGACCAGCTCCTTCACGGAGGACACGTCGATCATCCGGTAGTGCAGGAAGGCGTCGACCGCGGGCATGTCGCGGGCCAGGAAGGCCCGGTCGGTGCCGATCGAGTTGCCGCACAGCGGCGCCTTCTTCGGCTCGCCCACGTGGCCGCGGATGTAGTCGAGCACGAGCGACTCCGCCTCCGCCAGCGTCACGCCCTCGCCGAGCTCGGGCAGCAGGCCGGAGGCGGTGTGCATCTCGCGCACCACGTCCGACATCTGCTCCAGCGCCTCCGGCGGGGGCTTGATGACGACGTCCACGCCCTCGTCCAGCCGGTTCAGCTCGCTGTCGGTGACCACGCAGGCCACCTCGATGAGCGCGTCACGCCCAAGGTCGAGCCCGGTCATCTCGCAGTCGATCCAGACCAGGAAGTCACTCATGAAGTCTCCTTGCTTCCAGCACAAGCGTAGGGGCTCGGCGGCGCCGCGCCCTCCACCCGGCTCAGGAGAGGCGGACCGAGTTCACCAGCTTGGTCGCCAGGTCCGCGCCCAGGTTGTCCGGGACGGAGATGTAGACCAGCGCGGGCGGCTGGTCGCCGCGGTCGATCAGCAGGACCGCGCCGTTCTCCTTCTGCCACTTGTAGCCCTTGGCCTTGGACTCGGCGGAGAAGTCGAACTGGAACTCCACGATCCACGCGCTCCGCTCGCCGACCTTCGTCGCCTCGCTGGCGAGGATCTTGGGCGCGGGGTGCGGCACGGACTCGTAGAAGCGGGCGAAATCGGTGAAGACCGTCTCGGCCGCGCTCTGCAGGCTCTCGACGCCGGTGTAGGGGTAGATCGGGTTGAGCGGTCCGGTGTAGACGTTGCCGACCCAGTCCTCCTCGCTGTCGTACTTGGCGTGCGAGACGGCCTGCAGGGCGCTGGTCCAGCGCTGCATGCGCGGGTCGTTGCCGTTGACGGTCTCGGCCGGGGGCACGGTCCAGCCCTCGGGCACCTCGTAGGACAGGCCGGTCTGCGGGTCGGTGATCCGGCCGTCGGCGGGCTCGGGCAGCTCGACCGCGCCCTGCTGCGGCTGGCTCGGGTCGGGCGTGGGCGAGGTCTCCGGGGAGGCCTCGGGGGAGTTCTCGGGCGAGTTCTCGGGGGTGGGGTCGGGCTGCTGCTCGGTCTGGGCCGGGCCGGGGGTGGGCTGGGCGATCGGGGTCGACTCGCGGTTGACGAAGATGATCGCGACCGTGGCGATCAGGCCGATCACGACCAGGGCCGCCACGCCGGCCAGGATCCAGGGGAGCGCGCCCCCCTTCTTGGGCGGGGTCTGGCCGGGGGCGCCGCCCCACGGCTGGCCGCCCGGCTGGCCGGGCCACTGCTGGCCGCCCCAGGGCTGCTGGCCCGGCTGCTGGTGGCCCGGAGCCTGATGGCCGACGGGCTGCTGGTGGGGAGCCTGCTGGTGGGGGTCGTACGGATGGGGCGGCTGCTGCGGGCCGCTCCACGGCTGTTCGTGCTGCTGCGGGCCGCTCGGGGCCGGGCCGCCGTACGCGCCGTACTGGCCCTGGCCGTACATGGGCTGGCCGTACTGCTGCGTCGGATTGGCGGGCGTCTCCTGCGGCCCCGCCGGGGCCTGCTGCTGGGACGCGGCCGGACCCGTCGCCTGCTGCTCCGTCGGATGCGTGGCGTCGGTCCATTGGTTGCCGTCCCACCAGCGGAGAACGGGTGACCCGTACGGGTCCGGGTACCAGCCTGCGGGGGTCTGCGGAGTCATGGACGTCAGAGTAATAAGAACCGGTTTGTTGTGCATTGCTCAGCAGGAGAAGCTGAACGTCGCCTTGTCCTCGATCTTCTTGCCCTCCGGCTTCGGCGACAGCACCCGGAAGGTCGCGGTCAGCTTGCCCTTGCCGTCGCCTTCGAGCGTCCACAGCAGCGAGACCGTCCACGAGGTCTGCCCCGCGGGGATGTCCTGCTGCTTCTTGTGCCGCTGCTTGGAGTCGCCCTGCTCCCACTCGTAGACGACCGTCCCGGCCTTGCCGTTGGTGGCGATCCGGGCCTGAACCTTGATCGGCTCGGCGCACTTCTGCGTCTTCTTGGGCACGATCACCTCGACCCCGGTCACCGCGATCGGCTCGCTCCTGAACCAGCCGAGCACGGTGTCGCCCATGGTCCAGGCCAGGATCGCGCCCGCGACGATCACCGCGAAGACGATCGCCGCGATGATCGTCCTGATCCGGCGGCCACGCTCGCGCCGCCGGCGGCGGGGCTGGTCGGCGGCGGCGCCGGAGTTCCGGCCGTCGCGCCAGATCCGCTCGACCGTGCCGCCCTGCCCGGCGTGCTCGGTGGGCACCCCCGGGCCGAAGTGCTGGGCGGCCGAGCCGGGCACGTGCAGCAGGGTGACGATCTCGCCCTCGTCCTGGGGCGGCGCCGCCGTACCAGGACTGAGGGGTGGCGCGGACCAGGTGCGGGCCACCTCGGCCAGCCGGTCGCGGGTGATCTGGCCGAGCGCGTCGCGCCCGGCCAGCAGGACGTCGCGGGCGGCGGCCAGGCCGTGCGTGCCGGCGGTGGCGGCGGCCCGCTCGAACAGCTCGGTCGCGCGGGGCGCGGCGGTCACCCACATGGCCGCCATGCCGCGCGCCAGCGCCGCCCAGGCCGTCACGTCCCGCTGCGGTGAGCCGGCCTGCCCGCGTACGGCGTCGGCCAGCCCGCGCTCGGACAGCAACGTCGCGCCGTCGGAGGCGATGACGACGGTCCCGGGGTGCACCGAGCCGTGCGCCAGCCCCGCCGCGTGCAGGGTGAGCAGGGTCTGGGCGGTCTCGATCAGCACCGCGGCGGCCGAGGCGGGGTCGAGGGCGTGCCGCGACATCAGGTCGGCCAGCGACGGGCTGGTGGCCTGCCGGGTCAGCAGCCACACGTCCTCCCCGGCGGCGACCACGTCGTCCACCGGGATCAGCCCGCCGAGCCCCGCCTGGACGAGCTGCCGGTCGGCCAGCACGGTCGCGACGATGCGGTCACGGACGCCGGGCAGCCCCATGACCGCCGGGTCGAAGCGCAGGGCCCCGCCGCGGTCGCCGCTCGGACCGACCGCGTCGATCCAGGTGCCGAGCTCGGTCACCCTGGTCCGCTCGGTGAGCTGAAAGCCGGCGATCCCGCTCCGGGCTCGATGGTCGGCCATCGCCGTTTCCCCCAAGACGCTCTGGATGCCGCCCACGGGAGCGGCTTCTCCCCGCCAGTGTGCCGGGTCCGGCACACCGGTCACCAGCCCTCCTCCTCGTCAGGAGCTCACTCCAGGTGGTTCGTGGGGGTGTCGTCCGGGGTCTCGCCGCCTCCAGGCTCCTCGCCGCCGCCCGGCTCCTCGGTGGACTGGGTTCGCGTCGGGGTCGGCCTGGGGGGCTCCTGCGTGGCGGGCGGGGGAGTCGGGGTCGGCTTGGGGGTCTCGGGGGCCTTGGTCGCGCCCGGCTCGCCCGCCTTGCCCGGCCCCTGATCGTCCTCCTCGGTAGGCGAGGCCGTCGGCGAGGGCTTGACCGGCTTGGGCTTCGGCTTGACCGGAGGCGTGGTGGGCGGCTTGGTGGCGGAGGGCTTGACCGCCGGCGGCTGCTGCTGCTCCTGCGTGGGCTCCGGAGTGGGCGTGACCGTCGGGTCCGGCTCCTCGGTCGGGGTGCTCTCCTCGGTCGGCTCCGGGTCCTCTGTCTCCAGGGTCGGCATGGGGGACGGCGGAGCCGTCGTGGCCGGGCCGGTCTGCGCCACGATCCGGGGCGGGTCCTCGTCGTCGCCGCCGGTCAGCACGATCGCGATCGCGCCGACGACCACGGCGGTGCCCACGAGGCCGGCCAGGGCCTTCATGCCGACCTTGCCCAGGACGCCCTTGCCGCCGAGTTTGGTGCGCACGAGCGTCGTGCTCGTCTCCGGCGGCGCGGCCTCGGGCGCGTTGGGCCACATGACGAGCAGGATCCCGGCCAGCGCGGCCAGGCGGCGCTGCCCGCGCTGCTCCCACTCGGGGCCGTAGGCCGCCTCGGCGACCGCCTCCAGCTCGGTCAGGAAGGCCTGCGCGGACGGCGGCCGGTCGGCGGGCGCTTTTGCCAGCCCCCGCTCCACCAGGCCCTGCAGCGGCGGCGGCACCTCCTCGACCGGCGGCGGCGCGCTGTGGTGCTGGTGCGCCAGCGCCGCCACGTTGGGCGCGCGGTAAGGCCGGGTGCCGGTCAGGCACTCGAAGAACACCGCGGTCGCCGCGTAGACGTCGGTCGCGGGCGAGGCCGCCGCGCCCGACCACTGCTCGGGGGCCATGTACGCGGGCGTCCCGGCCGAGTTGGCCCCCGACCCGGCCCGTACGGCGATGCCGAAGTCGATCAGCTTGCTGGTGCCGTCCCCCTGGACGACCACGTTCTCCGGCTTGTAGTCGCGGTGCACCACGCCGATCGCGTGCGCCGCGGCGAGCCCGCGCAGCGAGCCCTTGAGCACGACGAGCGCCGCCTCGGGCCCGGTCGGCCCCTCGGAGGCCAGGATCTCCCGCAGCGCGACGCCGTTGACCAGCTCCATGACGATCGCCGCGCCGGCGCCGCTCTCGACGTAGTCGATGAAGCGGGCGTTGTGCTCGCTGCGCACCGTGGTGAGCAGCTTGGCCTCGTGCCGGAAGCGCGCGACGAAACCCACGTCGCCGCGGAGCTCGTCGGAGAGGTACTTGATCGCCACTTCCTGGCCGTCGTGATCCCTCCGGGCCAGCACCACCCGACCGGAGGCCCCGGAACCGAGCTCGCGCACGGCGGAGTAACCCGGAACCTCCCACTGCCCCTCAGGTATCCCGTGCATCACGGTCTCCTCAAAGTCATCTGGGCCCCCACCCACATCAGACGGACCGTACCGTAACCCATCCCGATGTGAAATGTCCGCTATTAGCGGGAGAGGGTCACTCGACGCAGCCGCCGGTCTTCCCGTCCACCCGGGCCGCGCCCCCGGCCGCCGCGGGATCGGTGGTGGCGACGATCGCCCAGGTGGAACCGCACGGCACCGAACGCCGCTGGTGGGAGATCTGCCGGCTGTAGGCGGTCTCGCCGGCCAGCTCGAACGCCTCGGTGTGGACCGTCTCCCCGCCGATCTGGTAGGCGACGATCAGCCGGACCGGCTGGACCGTCGTGGCCGAGACGGTCACCACGCCGCTGAAGCCGCCCTCGGCGTCGAGCCCGGCCCGCAGGATCGTGACGCTGCGCACCTCGGCCGGGCAGGTCACCTGGGCGCGGGCCGAGGCGCTCTCGCCGCCCGCCCGCGCGACCAGCGACACCACGCGCCCGCACGGCCGCTGCCGCAGCACCCGGGAGAGCTCGACCCGGTAGGCCGTCTCGCCGCGCAGGGCCTCGGCCCGCTCGGCGATGGCCTCGCCGTCCAGGCGCAGCTCGGCGGCCAGGTCCACGGCGTCGGTCCCGCTGGTCCGTACCGTGACCGTGCCGCCGAGCGCGCCGCCCTCGCCGATCGTGACGACCGCGCGCAGTCCGGTCACCCTGGTCGGGCACCTCGGCAGGATCAGCCGGGCGGTGGCCGACCAGCCAGGGGAGGTGGCGGTCACCGTCACCCGGCGGCCGCAGGGGTGATCGCCCAGGTCGCGGGACAGGGCGCGGGTGTAGGCGGTGGCGCCGCGCAGGCGCAGGTTCTGGGTGGCCACGACCCGGCCGGCGACCGCGTACCGGAGGCGGACCGCGATCGGGGCGGTGCCGGTGGCGCGGGCGGACAGGGTGAGGGTGGCGCGGCCGGACTCGTCCACGGCCAGCCCGGCCAGCGACAGCGCGGCCAGCTCGGTCCTCGGGATCGGCGTGGGCGTCGGGGTGACCGGGGGAGTGGTCGGCGGTTTGGTGGGCGGTTTGGTGGGGGGCTTCGTCGGGGGCTTGATCGGGGGCTTGGTCGGGGGCTTGGTCGGGGGCTTGGTCGGGGGCTTGGTGGGCGGCTTCGTCGGAGGTTTCACGGTCGGCTTGACCGAAGGCCGCACCGAGGGCCGCACCGAGGGCCGGGTCGAGGGCCGCACCGAGGGTCGCGTGGAAGGGCGGGCCGAAGGGCGGTTCTGCGGGGTGAGGGTCACCGTGGGGTCCACGATCGCGGGCGAGACCTCCGGTTCGACCACCTCGGGAGAGGTTTCCACCGGGGCCGGTGTGGGTTCCAGGGAGGGTGCGGGTGTGCCCGGCGTGGGTTGCGGCGTGCTGGGCGCCGCGGCCAGGGCCTCGACCGGTCTGATCGGCGGCGACTCCTGCCCCGCCAGAGCCACCCAGGCCACCCCGCCGGCCACCGCCACCGTGGCCACCCCGGCGGTCAGCCGCTTGGCGTTGCGCCGGGCCCCGTCGAGCACGGTGCGGAACAGGGTGGTGCCGGTCTGCGGCACCGCGGGCGCCTCGGCCCGCTGCGGCAGCAGGAGCGGAAGTAACGCCACCAGCGCCGCCAGCCGCCGCCGCCCCCGCTCCTCCCAGTCCTCGCCGTAGGCCGCCAGCGCCGCGGCCTCCAGCTCGCGCACGAAGGTCAGCGCTCCCGGCGGCCGGTCGGACGGGCTCTTGGCCAGCCCCCGCCGCAGCAGCCCGTGCAGCCCCTCGGGCGCGTCCTGGACCGGGATGGGCGCGTGCAGGTGCTGGTAGCCGAGCACGCTCGGCTCGGTCGAGCGGTAGGGCCGGTGCCCGGTCAGGCACTCGAAGAAGGTCACGGTCGCCGCGTAGACGTCGGTCGCGGGCGAGGCGAGCTCGCCCGACCACATCTCCGGCGCCATGTACGGCGGCGTGCCCTCGGCGCGCAAGGCGGCGCCCTGCCGTACCGCGATGCCGAAGTCGACCAGCTTGCTCTCGCCGTCCTCGCGGACGATCACGTTCTCCGGCTTGTAGTCGCGGTGCACCACGCCCGCCTGGTGGGCGCGCGACAGGCCCAGCAGGGAGCCCTTCAGCACGACCAGCGCCGCCTCCGGCCCGGTGGCGCCGTGCTCGCGCATGACCGCCCGCAGCGAGACGCCGTTGACCAGCTCCATCACGATCGCCGCGCCGCCGGAGTCCTGGACGTACTCCCACAGCCGGGCGATGTGCGTGTCCTGGAGGGTGGTGAGGATGCGGGCCTCGGTCTGGAAGCGCGCCAGCGCCACCGGGTCGCGCCGCAGGTCCTCGGCGAGGTACTTGATCGCGACCTTCACGCCAGTGTCGTCGTGCACCGCCAGCACGACCCGGCCGCTTCCGCCCGTGCCGAGTTGCCTGATCTCCGTGTAGCCGGGGGCGCTCCAGTCCATGGCGCTCTCCTCATCGGGATGGCCCACCCGGTGAGACGCGCGATCCCGGCCTCAGGTTTTCACTTTCGCGTGGCGATGTGAACCGGCAGCTCCACGCCGTCCAGGACCAGGGGGTCGGCCTCGGGCTCGCCCCAGGTCGTGACCAGCGGCAACACCCCCGCCCATACCGGAAGGGCATAGTCCTCCGGTTCGTCCTTCGGCGGGCCGGTGCGGATCTTGACCGAGGCCTCGGCGAGCGACAGCGCCAGCACCGAGGTGGCCGCGAGCTCCTTGCGGCTGGGGCGGCGGGCGTAGTCCCAGGAGCCGGGGGCGGCCTGCTCCGAGAGCGCCCGCAGGGCGTCCTCGCGCTCCTGCTCGTCGGTGACCAGGCGGGCCTCGCCGTAGACCATCGCGGAGCGGTAGTTGACCGAGTGGTCGAAGATCGACCGGGAGTAGACGATGCCGTCGACGTGCGTGACGGTGACGCAGACCTGCGTGCCCTCGCCCAGGCGCAGCGAGCGGGCGCCGGTGGAGCCGTGCAGGTAGAGCGTGTCGCCGATGCGGCCGTAGCAGGTGGGCACGACCATCGGGTAGCCGTCGCGGACCACACCCAGGTGGCAGATCAGGCCGCTGTCGAGCACCTCGTGGAGCTCGGAGTGGTCGGTCGCGGCCCGCTCCTTGGCGCGGCCGAGCTGGGTGCGGGGTGTGGTGGAGAGCATGCGGTCACGCTAATGGGATAGTGGACACCCCGACATGTCCACCGATCTCGGAAACCGAAGGACCACTTGCCGTGCGCGCCGTCGTTGACCTGCCCGTCCTGCTCTCGCGGGAGTCGGAGGTCCCGCTCACCACGCAACTCAGCGACTGGTTGCGCCGGGCCATGCTGGACGGCACCCTGGCCGCCGGCGAGCGGCTGCCCTCCTCGCGCGGGCTGGCCGGCCAGCTCGGCGTCAGCCGTACCGTGGTCACCGAGGCCTACCAGCAGCTCTACGCCGAGGGCTGGCTCGACGGCCGGCACGGGTCCGGCACCTTCGTGGCCGACCTGCAGGCCGCCGCGCCCGAGCCGGTGCCCGCGCCGCCGCCCGCCGACCCGGGCCGCCGGCGGCGCGGCGACCTGATCAACCTCACGCCGGGCGAGCCGTGGGTGCACGACTACGACAACGCCGCCTGGAAGCGGGCCTGGCGCAAGGCCGCCGACCTGCCGCCGGGCAACGACCCCGACCCGCTCGGCCTGCCGTACCTGCGCGAGTTGCTGGCCGCGCACCTGCGGCGGGCCCGGAGCGTGCCGGCCGTGCCGGAGAACGTGCTGGTCACCCGCGGCACCGGCAACGGGCTCGACCTCATCGCCCTGGCCCTGCTCGGGTACGGCAGGCGGGCCGGCGTGGAGGAGCCCGGCTACCGGGTGGCCCGCAACGTGTTCCGGGCGCGCGGCGCGGAGATCGTGCCGTGCCCGGTGGACGAGGACGGCGTGATCGTCGAGGTGCTCCCCGACGACCTCGACGTGCTCTACACCACCCCCGCGCACCAGTACCCGCTCGGCGGCCGGCTGCCGATCACGCGCCGCGAACGGCTGCTGGCCTGGGCCCGCCGGACCGGCGCGATGATCGTCGAGGACGACTACGACGCGGAGTTCCGCTACGACGTCGCCCCGCTGCCCGCCCTGTACGGTCTCGACCCCTCGCGGGTGATCCTGCTCGGCACCCTGTCCAAGACGCTCGCGCCCGACGTCGGCGTGGGCTGGCTGGTCGGCTCGCCGGAGCTGGTGCAGGAGATCGCCCGCCGCCGCGAGGAGGTCTCCGACCGCACCAGCGGCCCGGTCCAGCAGGCCGTGGTCAACCTGCTGGAACGCGGCGACCTGGAGCGGCACCTGCGGCGGATGCGCCTGGAGTACGCGCGCCGCCGGGCCGCCGTCGTGGAGATCCTCGGGCCGGTCTGCGCCCTGCGCGGCGACACCGCCGGGCTGCACGTGCTGGCCGAGCTCCCCGCGCGGGTGGTGCCCCGGATCCTGCGCGGCGCGCTGGAGCGCGGGGTGCGCCTGGAGTCGGTGGACATGGAGCGCTACCACCTCGGGCCCGCGCGGGTGCACGGCCTGGTCATCGGGTACGGCTCGGCCTCCCTGGCGGACGTGCGCCGCGGCTGCCGGGTGGTGGCGGAACTGATCACCGACCTGGGCTGAGCCCACCTGGGCCGGGGCCGGTCAGCGGGCCGGGGTGAGCCGGCGCAGCACTGGAAGCGCCCGATCGGCCTGGAGCGGATCGACCGGCAGCACGTGCCGGGCCCACCACCGCGCGTCCTCGGGATCGGGCGACGGCTCGGTGAACCCGGGCGCGTAGTCGTCGTAGGGCGGGTCGTACAGGTAGCCGGTGGACACCCCGTGCCGCTCCAGCGCCGCGATGGCCTCGTCCCGCCGCTCGACCAAGAGCGGCACCCGGAACAACGCCTGCCGCGGGTCCTCCCGCACGGCCGCCGCGGCGCTCGGCAGCTCGGCCAGCCGCGCGACCCCGGCCAGCCGCCGCTCCCGCTGCCGGGGCACGGCCGCGGTGCACCGCGTCTGGTACCACCGCGCCAGCGCCCCGCGCCGCGAGCGGTAGTCGTGCAGGTCCGCCCGCACCCACGGGTCGAAGGCGGGCAACGGCTCGGCCGGAGGCGCCGTCCGGCCCGCCGCGAGCGGCACGTGCGCCACGGCCAGCGCGGCCCGCAGCTCCCGGGCCTGCACCGGGATGCGGTAGCCCTCGCGGGGCTCCTCCATCCCGAGCCGCCGCATCAGCCACAACGCCGGCCGCACCAGGTCGAGCCGGACCGCCGCGCGCCGCGCGACGGAGCTGGCCACGCTGATCAGCTCGGCGCGGAAGGCGCCCGGCCGCAGCAGCCGGTCCCGCGCGGCCCGCAGCGTCTTCAGGTCGTCGGCCTCGGAGACCGCCAGCACCCCGCCCGAGCCGGCGCCGGGGTGCTTGGACAGGCTGAACACCCCGGCCGCCCCGAGGCTGCCCAGCGGCCGGCCGCCGAAGTCGCTCTCCATGGCGTGGGCGACGTCCTCGATCACCAGCTTGCCCGCCAGCGCGGCGTAGTCGTCCGGCAGGCCGTACAGGTTGGTGGTCAGGACCGCGTCCACCGAGCCGAGGTCGATCCGCGAGCTGTCGAGGTTGCCGTCGCGGCGCGACAGCGGCGCGATCACCGGGCGCAGCCCGGCGGCCAGCACGAGGAAGAGGATCTCGTCGGCGGAGATCGGGGACATCAGCAGCCGCTGCCCGGGCGTGCACCAGTGCCGCAGCGCCAGGTAGAGGCCGAGCCGGTTGGAGGGCAGCAGCAGGCACCGGCGGCCGGTGCGGTCGGCGATCAGCCGCTCGGGAGTCATGGCTGAACGGTAGTCCGTACCCGTCCGAAGGCCTTGAGCGCCCGGTCGGCCACGCGCAGCAGCCGCGGGTGGGCCAGGACGGCGGCGCGCAGCCGGCGTGGCGGCACCCGCATCATCCAGTGCGCCGCCGCGCCCGGCCCGGCGGTGGCCACCCGGCCCTCGGCCACGGTGAACTCGCCGGTCTTGAGCTTGTCCTTGTACTCCTTGGCGCCGCGGCCGAGGTCGATCAGCTCGATGCCGTGCTTGGCGGCCTGCTCGGCCATGGACAGGTGGTGGATGAGGCCGGGGGAGTACTTGCCGAAGGCCGGGTCGTAGGCGGGGAACCAGCCGACGAGCGTGGTCGCCGTGCGCAGCCCGAAGTGGCCGGCCATCGGCACGCCGTCCACGTAGACCATGTCCAGGACGCCGGCGAAGCTGTCGGTGCGGACCGCCATGAGCCGCTCGACCAGCTCGACGATCCAGGGGTGGGCGAAGCGGTCGGCCCGCCCGGTGCGCCGGTACTGGTCGGTCTTCCAGCGCAGCAGCGTGCCCAGGGCCGCGTCGTCGGCGACCCCGTAGTCGTGGCGCAGCGGCCCGAGGTCCCGTTCCAGCTTGCGGGCCTTGGCCAGGGTGGACTTGTAGGTCTTGCCCGACTCCCGCACCAGGTGCGCGGTGTAGGCGTCCCAGCCGTCGCGCAGGTCGATGACGGGGGAGGGGTGGCGTTCGTGCCGCGCGGTCAGCAGCGGCTGCCCGGCCACCAGGTGGTCGAACTCGTAGACGGCCAGCCCGGCGTCCTTGATCAGCCGGACCGGGTCGAGCTCGACGTCCTTGGCCACGACCAGGCCCTGCGCGTCGGTCAGCCCGGCGGCCACCGGCTTGCCGATGCCCAGCGCGTGCCGCTCGAAGGGGAAGAAGCCCACGACTCGCGGCCCCTCCTCCAGGACCGCGACCCGGACCTGCGGTCGCACTTCCCCGGTGACCTGCGTGAACTCGGGGGACAGAAAGGGGTTGTCAAGCGCCGGGTCGGCCCGCTGCAGCTCGCGCCACCGGCCGACCTCGGAGTCGCCCAGCTCGCGCGGGTGCACAACGGTGAGTCGCATGGTGTTATCACGTTAGAAGTCGATTTAGCGTGCTTGATGGTACCCCGAGAGATCGTTACCCAACACCACGCTGGTTTTTAGGACCGAGCGGCGTTCTAATGTGATGCCATGACCGTACCCGGGATTGACCAGCCCGCGCTGGTGGCGTGGATGGGCAGGCACCTGCCCGAGGTCGGCGAGCCGCTGTCGGTCTCGCTGATCTCCGGCGGCAGGTCGAACCTGACCTACCGCATCCAGGCCCGCGAGCGCGACGTGGTCCTCCGCCGCCCGCCGCTCGGCCACGTGCTGCCCACCGCGCACGACATGCGCCGGGAGTGGCGGGTCATCTCCGCGCTGGCCCCCACCGCCGTCCCCGTGCCGGAACCCCTCGCCTTCTGCGCCGACGAGGACGTCATCGGCGCCCCCTTCTACCTGATGGGCCACGTGGACGGCGTCGCGGTCCGCAGCCGCGACGAGCTCCACGCCGGGCCCGAGCAGGCCAGGAAGCTGGCCGAGCGGCTCGCGGAGATCCTCGCCGCGATCCACGCGCTCGACTACCGCGAGATCGGCCTCGCCGACTTCGGCCGGCCGGAGGGCTACCTGCCGCGCCAGCTCGACCGCTGGTGCCAGCAGTGGGAACGCTCCTCCGACGGCGAGACGCCCGAGTTCACCCGGCTGGTCGCGCGGCTGCGCGAGCGCATGCCCGCCGTCTCCGCCGCGACGCTGGTCCACGGCGACTACCGGCTGGACAACACGCTGGTACGGCTCGCGCCGGACACCGAGATCCGCGCGGTGGTCGACTGGGAGATGTCCACGCTCGGCGACCCGCTGGCCGACCTCGGACTGACCCTCACCTACTGGCACGACCCCGGCGACGACGAGCGGGCCGGCATCCCGGTGGCCGGCGACGTCACCCTGGCCCCCGGCTTCCTCAACACCGCCGAGTTCGCCGCGCACTACGCCAAGATCTCCGGCCGCGACGTCACCGACCTGCCCTTCTACATCGCCTTCGGCAACTTCAAGCTGGCCGTCATCGTCGAGGGTATCCACGCCCGCTTCCGCCAGGGTAAGACCGTGGGGGAAGGCTTCGAGCGCATCGGCGCGGCCGTCCCCACCCTGATCTCCCGTGCCCACCGCATGCTCGACCAGGAGGCCTCCGCATGAGCACTGTCGCACTGATCACCGGCGCGGCCAGCGGGATCGGGGCCTCCGTGGCCCGCCGGCTGGCCCAGGGCGGGGCCCGCTGCGTCCTGGTCGACCTCGACGAGACCGGCGCCGAGCGGCTGGCCAAGGAGGTCGGCGGCGTCGCGCTGGCCGGCGACGTGGCCGACCCCGAGACCTCCCGGCGCGCGGTCGCCCTGGCCGAGGAGCGCTACGGCCGGCTCGACCTGGTGCACCTCAACGCGGGCATCTCCAGCGGCGTCGACTTCGCCGCCTTCGACCTGGCGCGCTACCGCACCACGATGGGCGTCAACGTGGACGGGGTGGTGTTCGGCCTGGAGGCCGCCGTCCCGCTGCTGCTGCGCTCGGGCGGGGGCGCGATCGTGGTCACCGCCTCGCTGGCCGGCCTGGTCGGCTACGACGGCGACCCGATCTACACGATGACCAAGCACGCCGTCGTGGGGCTGGTCCGGGCGATGGCCCCGCCGCTGGCGCGGATGAAGGTGCGCATCAGCGCGGTCTGCCCCGGTTTCACCGACACGCCGCTGGTGGCCGACGTCAAGCAGGTCTTCGTGGACGCGGGATTCCCGCTGCTCACCGCGGACGACGTGGCCGCCGCGGTCGAGACCGCGTTCTACGCCGTGGAGCCCGGATCCCTGCTGATCGTCCAGCCGGGACGGGCGCCGGTGCCCTACCGGTACTCGGGGGTGCCGGGCCCGGCGAGCGGCGAACGGCCCCCGGAGGGCAAGCCGGAGTCAAGCGACCGCTAAGAAAGCGCGGCTAACCTGGGGCACGGCACCGGGTCGACCGCTCGGTGCCGCGGTACGCACAGAGTGGAGGCCCCGCCGTGATCCCGTCTCGCGGGCAGCACGCTCGCCGCCCCGGGTGGGGAGTCGCCATCGGCGCCGGCGTGCTCGCCCTGCTGCTGATCCTCGCCGTCCTGGTCTACGCCGGCAGCCGCCGCTCGCCCCGCGGCGAGGTGGCCCGGGTGCCCGGCGTCCAGGAGCCGGCGCCGACCCTGGCCTCGCCGCCCGCGCTGGAGAACTGGCCCCGCTGGGGCGTCACGCACACCCAGTACAGCGCCGACAACGAGCCGGCCGAGGTCGAGGACCAGGCCAGAGGGCTGCTCAGGCGCGAGCCGATGCTGCAGAACCAGCACATCATGGGCTGGGGCGCCGACAACCCCGAACCGGCGCCGGGCCGCTACAACCTTCGCGACCTCAACAGCCGGCTCACCTTCATCTCCTCGGCCGGCGGCATCCCGGTCATCACGCTGTGCTGCGCGCCCGACTGGATGAAGGGCGGTACGGCAGGCCGTACCGACTGGGAGAAGAACGCCACCGTCGCCCCGCTGCGCGAGCACTTCGACGACTTCGCCAAGCTCTCCGTGCGCATCGCCAAGCAGTACCCGACGGTCAAGCACTTCCTGGTCTGGAACGAGTTCAAGGGCTTCTGGGACCCCTCGGCCGACAAGTGGGACGCCGCGGGCTACACCGAGATGTACAACAAGGTCTACACCGCGTTGAAGAAGCACGACCCGGCCATCCAGGTAGGCGGGCCGTACATCTCGCTGGGCAGCACCGGAAAGCAGGTGCCGGGCGCGGTGCTGAGCGGCCCGTGGGGCAGCGTCGAGCCGCGCGGGATGGAGGCCCTGGAGCACTGGCTGGCTAGGAAGAAGGGCGCCGACTTCGTCGTGGTCGACGGCTGGTCGACGGCGATCGAGGGCGGCGCGGTGCCCGACGAGTTCACCGCGGTGACCAAGTTCGGCGCGATCACCACCTGGCTGCGCCAGCGCAGCGGCGGGCTGCCGGTCTGGTGGGCCGAGTGGTACGTCGAGCCGGAGAACTCCGGCTGGGACGAGACCAGGCGCACCGCCGTGCAGGCCGCCGCGATGATGGAGTTCGCCTCCAGCGGCGCGGCAACCGCGCTCTACTGGAACCCGCAGCGCAAGCAGGGCCAGGAGTGCCCCGGCTGCCTGTGGGAGCCGGGGACGGGCGCCGAGCTGCCGATGGCCGGGCTGCTCAGCGGCTTCACCAAGTGGTTCCCCGCCGGGATCGAGCTGGAGCGGGTCGAGGCCTCCGACCCGCAGGTGAAGGTCCTGGCCCAGCAACGCATGCTGGTCATGGTCAATACCACCGCGCGCGAGCTGTCGGCTACTGTCGACGGCGAGCAGGTCACCCTGAAGCCCTACGAGATCCGGTGGAGTCCCCGAGTTTGAGCACGCCCGTCCTCAAAGCCGACTGTTCCCGTTGTTTCGGGTTGTGCTGCGTCGTGCCCGCCTTCACCCGCTCGGCGGACTTCGCGCTCGACAAGCCCGCCGGGCAGCCCTGCCCGAACCTCCAGCCCGACTTCCGCTGTGGCATCCACACCCGGCTCCGCGACAGCGGCTTCACCGGCTGCACGGTCTACGACTGCTTCGGCGCGGGCCAGCAGCTCTCGCAGGTGACCTTCGAGGGCAAGCGCTCGCCGCGCATCGACGCCGTCTTCCCGATCATGCGCAACCTGCACGAGCTGCTCTACTACGTGAACGAGGCCGCCGAGCGGGCGCCCTCGGCCGAGCTGAGCGCGGCCCGCGAGCGGCTGGCGGCGCTGACCGGCGCGACGCCCGACGAGCTGGAGCGGCTCGACGTCGACGCCCTGCGCGTCGAGCTCAACCCGCTGCTGGTCAAGGCGGGCGAGACGGTGGCCGCCGGGGCGCCGGGCAAGCGCAAGGACCACCGGGGCGGCATGCTGATCGGCGCCAAGCTCAAGGGGGCCGACCTGCGCGGGGCCAGCCTGCGCGGCGCCTACCTGCTGGGCGCCGACCTGCGCGGAGCGGACCTGCGGCTGGCCGACCTCATCGGCGCCGACCTGCGCGGGGCCGATCTGCGGGGCGCCGACCTGACCGGGGCGATCTTCCTCACCCAGTCGCAGCTCGACGCCGCCAAGGGCGACCGGACGACCCGGCTGCCCGGCACGCTCAGCCGTCCGTCCCACTGGCGCTGACCCGGCTCGGGCCGGGCCGGCGCCAGTAGGTGAGCCAGCGCAGCACGAACTCGACCGGCCCGTAGCGGTGCGCGCGCAGGTACCAGTGGCTGCAGGCGGCCTGCGCGATGAAGATCAGGACCGCGATGCCCACCTCGGTGGGCGGGCTCACCCGCTCGATGAGGGCGAAGCCGTACCCGGTGAAGATCAGCGAGCAGATGAGCGACTGCGCCAGGTAGTTGCTCAGCGCCATCCGCCCCGGCGCGGCCAGCACCCGGGTCAGGAGCGGGAAACGCGGCAGCAGGCGCAGCAGCGTGGCGGCGTAGGCGGCGGCCAGAAGCGGCGCTGTGACCAGATCGACCGCCTGCCCTAGGAACTTGTGCCCGACGCCGTTCCAAGTCGCCAGCGTGTACACCAGGGCTCCCAGGAGCCCCACGGTGAAGCCCAGCCACTGCAGCCGGCGCAGCAGCGCGGTCGCGCCGGACACGTCGCGCAGCGCGGTCATCTTGCCCAGCGCCAGGCCCACCAGGCAGGCGGCCAGCACGGCCGGGCCCTGGAAGAGCACCCGCGCCACCGCGATGAAGGAGAGCTTGCGCACGTGGTCGGAGATCACCTGCGCCGGCGTGCCCTGCTGGAGCTGGTCGGCGAGGTTCGCCTCGGCCACCCCGCCGGCGATCGAGCCGGTGACCGGGTAACCCATCTTGGCCAGCGCGGCCAGCACCAGGAACCCGAGCGCCAGCACCATCGTCAGCGCCGCCGCCAGCCACAGCGCGCGGCGCGGGCTCAGGTTGCGCAGGGCCAGCAGCGCCAGGCCGACCACGGCGTACGTGGTCAGGATGTCGCCGGGGAACAGCAGCACCGAGTGCGCGACCCCCAGCACGAACAGCCCGCCCAGCCGGCGCAGGAACATCGGCGTGAACCCGGCACCGCGCCGGGCCGCCGACGCCATCTGCAACGTGAAGCTGTAGCCGAACAGGAACGAGAACAACAGATAGAACTTGTTCTCCACCAGCAGGGTGACGCCCCAGCGCACACCCCAGTCGGCCGGCGAGGAGAAGCCGGGCTCGGGCAGCCCGGCCATCCGGTACCCCGACGCCAGGTAGGCGATGTTCACGAGCAGGATGCCGAGCAGCGCGAACCCGCGCAGCGCGTCCACCGAGTCGAGGCGGGTCGACTCCAGTCTCAATTTGCTCATTGGGCGCAATACTCCCGCAGAACGGGGGACCGCGCCTACCCGTTCTGCGCCGCGATGGAGATGAACCGCTCGACGATCACCGCGATCGACACCACGAAGGCCGGGATGCCGATCCACAACAACCGCCGCCGCGCCCGGGGCGCCCGGTCGGGCCCGCCGAGCCGGATCACCTCGTAGCCGAACAACGCCATCCAGGTGACCGCCATCGCCCCCAGACCCAGCGGGGTCCACGGCGAGGTCGGGTCGCCCCGGCCCGCGTACGGCTGGGGCGGCGGGATCTCCGTGCCCTTGGCGAACTTGCCCCACACGTAGACGGCCGCGTCCTTGCTGGTGAAGACCTTCTTCACGTCCTTGGAGGCGTCGAGCGCCGCCACGAACCGCTGACCCCAGTCGGGCGCGAAGCCCTCGTTGAGCTGCAGGTAGTTGTACTGGCCCGTGGTCGCCACCAGGAAGGTGTTGCGCGGGCTCTCCTTGAGCTTGGCCACCACGTCGGCGATCTGCGTCGGATCCTTGTGCACCAGGCCCTGCAGGGTCCAGTTGATGTACTCCAGGTCCTTCTCCGCCCACGGCAGGATCGGCGTGCTCTCCGGCCCCACCTTGGGCACCAGGTAGATCACCCGGGCGCTCGGCTTGTCGTGGGCGTAGATGTAGCGCATCGCCTCGACCTCGCCCGTCGTCACCCGCTCGAACTTCTCGTTGCCGTACCGCGCGACGAGGAAGGCCATGGAGAACACCATCGCCAGCACCAGCGCGAGGCCGAGCGAGATCATCCGGGTGATCTTCGGGTTGAAGCGCGGCGCGCGCTTGCGGATCGGGATCGTCTCGTCCCGCGCGTCCTCGCTGTCGGCCGGCAGGTTCGGGAAGAACGCGTAGGCGGCCAGCAGGCAGGCGCCCGGCAGCGCGAACATGTAGATGCGCAGGCCGATCTCGCCGCCGTAGCTCTGCAGGCCCAGCGCCAGCACCGGCACGCACAGCAGGATCAGCGCCGCCCGGTCGAACACCCCGCGGCGCAGCCGCCGCAGCAGGCCGACCGCGGCCAGGCCCAGGATCGCGGCGCAGATGCCGAGCCGTACCTGCAGGACCAGGGCGTGCTCGGGATCGCTGCCGGCGATCCGGTCGCCGGTGTTGCGCTGCAGGTTCGTCAGGATCCTGCCCAGGCCGCCGAAGATCGAGTCGATGTTGCCCGCCCAGAACCCGACCGTCTGGTAGCTGATCCAGCCCAGCACCATCAGGCCGAAGAAGAACGGCAGGCCCCAGGTCAGCTTGGTCCGCTTGACCAGCAGGAACGCGGTCAGCACGCCGAGCATCATGAACGGGGTGATCTGGTGCGAGGCGGTCGCGGCGACGAACAGCAACACCAGCAGCAGCAACATCAGCAGCCGGTCGGCGCGGTACGTGCCGGTCTCGGCGATCTCGCCCGGCGTCATCGTGTCCAGCTTGGCCAGCAGCCGGCGCAGCCGGCCCTTCTCCGGCAGCGGCTTGACCCGCGGCTCCACCCGGCCGAACCAGCGCAGCAGGATCGCCACGAACACCAGGTAGATGGCGAAGGTGAAGCCCTGCGGGGAGAAGTAGTCCTGGCCGATCCACTGCACGATCACGAACAGCAGCGCCGCGTACCAGCGGGCCCGCGTCGTCGCCACCACCTGGCGCAGGATCAGCACGAACGGCAGCAGGTACAGCAGGTTCATCACCAGCGGTGTCCACTGCAGGATCGTCGTCAGGTCGGTGATCCCGGCGGTCCTGGTCACGAACGCGAACAGCGTGAAGAAGCCCGGCCACCCCATCCGCGCGTCGATGTTGATCGACGCCTCGCCGGTGCGGTTGATGAAGTCCACGAAACCGGCGTGCACGTAGGCCGTCGGGAAGCGCGGCTCGTCACCCACCAGCGCACCCGCGCCGTGCAGGGCGAAGGTGATCGCGGCGATCTGGAACAGCAGCAGGAACTTGCGGTCGACGGACTGGTTCACCGTGATGAAGAACGACACGATCATGATCAGGATCGCGGCGAACGCGCTCAGCGGGAGGGCCGAGATCAGCCCCAGCCCGTCGATGTCCTCCGGCCGGACGCCGCGCAGGGGGCCCGGGGGGAGCTTCAGGGCCAGGACGTACATCACTACGCCCTCGATCATCAGCAGCGCCGGCAACCAGTGCGGCGCCGCCGCCATGATCTTGGCCATGCGGCCGGCCTTGGGCTGCCCCGTCTCCCTGGGCGCCACCCTGGTCCCCAGGCTCGCCTGCGCGGGCCTCCTGGGCACCACCTGCGTGTCTTCAGGCCCACTCGGTACGGCAGGCGTGCCTTGAGGTACGGCAGGCGTGCTGTGCGGTACGGCGGGCGCGCCCCCCGGCGTGGTGGCCGCGCCTCCGGGGATGGCGTGCGGCGCCTGAGGCCCCGACCCCACCCGCACCTGCGCGGCCGGCCGAATCCTGTGCGTCACCGTGGAGTCCGTGTCCCCCGCGGAAGCAGCCAAGCCGGCCGCACTGGCAGGGGACGCCGGGGAGCCGGTGACCGCCGAACTGGCGGCGGTGCTTGGGTTGGCGGCGGTGGCTGGGTTGGCGGTGGTGGCCGGGTTGGCGGGGGAAGCGGCGGTGGAGCGGGCAGGGCGGATGACCACGGCTGCGGTGGCGTCCGGGTCGCCGCCAGCCTCCACCTCTGCGCCACCGTCGCCCTCACCGCCGTCACCCTCGTCACCGGCTGCGGCATCGGCGGCCGAGTCGTCGGTGGCCGGGCGGCCGGCGGCCGGGGCATCGGCGGCCGGGGCATCGGGGGCCGGGGTGTCCGAGGTGGGGCCGTCGGTCGGGGGCTTGGTGCTCAGGGGGCGGGCGGGCAACCGGCCCTCCTGGGTGCTGGACCCCTCGTCCTCCTCGGCCTCGATGACGGCGCGCGGGATGGTCCCCGCGGCCTCGTCCTCAGCCTCGGCGACGTCCCCGTCACCGGAATCCTCGGCAGCGGAATCCGCGCCACCAGCAGAGTCCCCACCCTCGGCGGAGGCGCCACCGTCGGCGGTCTCCCCACCGTCGGCGGGGTCCACATCGGCGGCCGCATCCACGGAAGAGGTGGTGTCCCGAGCAGGAGCGTCCGCGTCGGTGATCCGAGGGATCACCCCCGTGGCGTCGGGGTCGAACTCCACCTCGGAAGAGGAGGAGCCGGTGGTTCCCGCTGTCATCTCATCGCCTGCCCGTTGCCTCACGATTACCAATCATGCGGTCTCCGAAGACCGCTCCACGACGCTGCGCTGTCCAGTTTTGGCAAAATTGAGCGTCTTGCGAAGATCCCGATAAATCAGTCCCGCAACGAGCAACTCGCTGAGCAGGATCCCCCACCCGACCGCGTTGACATGCGCGAACGGAAAGAGCGCGAAGATCGACACCAGGATCAGCCCAGCCAGCCCGATCTGCACGAACGCCAGCCGCCGAGCCTCTCCCCGGGCCCGCAGCGAGCTCAGGTAGACCTCGATCAACACCCGGGGCACCACCGCGACGGCCATCAGCCGCAACAGGGTCGTGCCCTCCTCGGCGAACTCCGTCCCGAAGATCAGCAGGATGAACGGCGCCCCCACCAGCGTGACCGCGATGATGGGCACGATGATCATGAAAGCCCGCCGCAACGCCCGCCGGCAGTTTGCCGCGAGCTGGGCCGGGTCGAAGGAGCCCTCGACGGTCAGCGAGACCGCCATGTTCATCGCCAGCAGCTCGATCAGGCACCCCAGCGTGTGCGCCATGGAGAAGCGCCCGAAGGTGGCCGGTCCGACCTGGGTGGAGACGATGGTCGGCACCAGGTAGATGATCGCCAGGATCGAGAGCGTGCCGGGGTAGTCGCCGGCCAGGAAGCGGCCGATCTCCTTGAGCCGCGGCGGCCGGCCCTCGATCGGGTTGGCCTTCTGGTGCTTCGGCACGACGTAGCCGAAGATGAACCAGTTGATCGGGATCAGCGCCAGCGCGGTCGGCACGACCCACGACACGAAGATGCCGCCGTGCGGCAGCGCCCCGGCCAGCGCGATGAGCAGTCCCATCTTGACCAGCCCGAAGATCAGGCTGTTGACCGGGACCCACACCGCCTGCCGTAGCCCGGTGAGCACGACGTCCTGCAGCGTGAAGACCGCCCAGACCAGCACCGCGCCCAGGAAGAACAGGTCGGGCCCGAGCCCGCCGAGCCAGGAGTAGGTCTCGCCCCACAGCGGCACGGTGAGCAGGAAGCCCACCGCCGCCGCGCCGCCGGTCGCCGCGGCCAGGCTGTACCCGCGCAGGATCAGTTCCGGCGTGCGGCGGCCCGCGATCGGGATGAACTTGGCCAGGGCCCCGGCCAGGCCGAGCGCGGTGAGCGAGGCGAACAGCCGCATCACCGTGATCATCGCCTGGCCGCGGCCGAACTCCTCGGCCGTGTAGAACTCCTCGGCCAGCAGCCAGTACCCCATGCCGAGCACGGCGGTGATCCCGGTGTTGACCATGAGGGCGTAGCCGTTGCGGAGCAACGGGTTGCGGAGATCGCGGACGATCTTCCGCCACAGGTTAGACATTGCGCATGACCCGCTGCATGCCGTACCTCGTCCGCCGCACGACCGCGTAGCCCTTGGTCAGGACGCGTTCGCGCAGGTAGATGAGAGGTACGGCGTTGCCCTCCACGGCTCGCTTGAACATGCTCAGGGTGGTGTGCCGGGCGACGGTCAGCCGGGGGATGGCCAGCATGTCGTGCTTGTCGGCGGCGATGGCGTTGTTGACCGCGTATCCGGCGAAGTAGCCGGCCTTGTACACCTCGCGGCGCACGCGGGCGCTGCTGTAGCCGTACGGGTAGGCCATGGTCGCCACCGGCGCGCCGATCTTCTCCTCCAGCAGCGCCTTGTTCTTGCGCAGCTCCGCCCGGAGCTCGACGTCGGGAAGCTGGTCGAGCTGCGGGTGGCTGTGGCTGTGGCCGCCGATCTCGATGCCGGTCTGGGCGCACTCGCGCGCCTGGGTCCAGCTCAGCATCTCGTCCAGCGGCCGGCCGGCCGCGTCCTTGCCGGCGTCGGCCACCCAGCCGCTGGTCAGGAAGACCGTGGCCGGGAAGCCGAGCCGCTCCAGGACGGGCAGCGCGTTGCTGTGGAAGTCGGCGTAGCCGTCGTCGAAGGTGACCACGACCGGCTTGGCCGGGATCTGGTTCTTGTTGAAGGCCGCGACCAGGTCGGAGGCGGTCATCGGGGTGAAGCCGGACTCGCTCAGGTAGGCGAGCTGCTCGGCGAAGTCTCCGGTCCGTACGGCCAGCGGAGCGGTCTCCGCCGCCGGCCGGTCGGAGATCGAGTGGTACATCAGGATCGGTACCCGGATCACGAGCGAACCCTCCATCTCCCGAGCACGTAGCCCCACGTCGTCCAGGCCAGCCCGATCACGATCGCGAACGCGCGGCCGAGTCCGCCGGCGTCGCCCTTGGCCACCTCGCCGAGGTTGCGCAGGACGCCGAGCGGCAGGGTCTTCATCGCGTGCGCCCGCTCGCTGGACAGCCCGTCCTCGGTGCCCACGAACTGCGTCACCGTGGCCTTGGACAGGCCTTCGGCGAAGCAGCGCGAGCGGAAGTAGGCGAAGCGCTCACGCACCCGCGAGACCTTGTGCCCGATCATCGCGGCGGGCTGGTAGATCATGATCGCGCCGGGCTTGCGCTGCGCCAGCCGGATGCAGAACTCGGTCTCCTCGCAGCCCAGCGGCCGGCTCTTGCGCCCCTGGACGCTGCGCCCGATGCCCGTGCGGAAGCCGCCCACCTCCAGCACCGCGGTGCGGAGGAAGGCGGCGTTGCCGCCCATGACGTTGCGGATCGGCGCCTTGACCGGCGGGATGCCGCGGTAGGTGCAGCCGACCGTCCAGTCGAACTCGTGCGGGAACCACTTCGGCCGCCGGCCCGACGCCCACAGGGGGTCGGTCCGGCCGCCGACGCCGACGACCGCCGGGTCCTGGAAGCCCTCCTCCAGCGCTTCCAGCCAGCCCGGATCGGCGACGGCGTCGTCGTCGAGGTAGGCGACGATGTCACCGGTGGCGAGTTCGGCCCCGGTGTTCTTGCCGCCCGACAGGCCCTGCTCGTGGCGGTTCTCCACCACGATGGCCTGCGGGTAGGCGCGCTTGAGCTTGACGTGCAGGTCGGGGTTGTGGTCGACGACCAGCAGCAGCTCGTACGGCTGGCGCCGCTGCTCGCCGATCGACTCGACTGCCTGCCTGATGTCCTCCCAGCGCTCCTCGGTGTAGACGCAGATGACGACTGACGTACGCACGGACAAACCTTCGTTCTAACCCGGCTCGGAGGGTTATGCGACCCCTCGGTCGGCGGCTCGGGTGGTGGCGGGCTCGGGCAGCGGTGCGGCCGGCTGGCGGCGCTTCTCCCGCAGGATGGTGCGCAGCACGCGCATCCCGTCGCGGATCGCGCGCAGGTTGCTCTCGCCGTGGATGCGGCACCGCTCGTGGCTCGGCACCTCGACCACCTTGAGCCCGGCCTTGGCGGCGCGGACGTTCATCAACGTCTCGACTTCGAAACCGTCGCAGTCGAGGTCGAGAACGCTCAGGTGGCGGGACCAGAAGGCGTTGTAGCCATAGCACAGGTCGGTGTACTGCGTCCCGTAGAAGAGGTTGACGAGCTTTGTCAGAATCAAGTTGCCAAAACGACGGCTGAACGTCAGGTCGTCGCTGTTTCCGCCGGAGGCGTAGCGCGAGCCCTTCACGAAGTCGGCGCCGGTGACCAGCGCGCCGACGAAGGTGATGATCTCGTGCCCGTCGGTCGAGCCGTCGGCGTCGATCATCACGATGATGTCGCCGGTCGCGGCGTTGAAACCGGCGGCCAGGGCGTCGCCCTTGCCGCGTCCGGTCTGCGTTACGATCTTCACGTTCGGGCGCAGCCGCCGGGCGACCTCCACCGTGTCGTCGACGGAGTTGCCGTCGACCAGCACGATCTCGTCGATCCACTGGGGCAGGGTCGCGAAGACGTGCGGGAGGTTCTGCGCCTCGTTCATCGCCGGGACGACCACGCTGACCGTGGGCGCGATCGCCAGGTGCGGCGTGATCGGCGTGAAACGCTCAAGGGGCGGCATGGATCGCAGGGGCGCGACCTGGATCTTGCCATTGATCTTGGTGTGCTCGGGACTCATGGTGCGGACGTTCCTTCCGGTTCCGCGGCGTCGCCTGGGCCGGAGGCGGGCCATTGACGGAGCCTGTGGGACTGAGGGTGTGCTTGGTGCTCTGGGTGCCGGGGTGAGTGGGGGAATCGCTCAGCGCGCCCCCGAGGGTTCTTGCGGTTCGGGTCGCAGATGGGTACGCACCCGGCCGAAACCCTTGAGCACTCGATCGGCTGCTCTATAGAGAGACGGTCGATCGAGGACGATTGTTCGTGCTTTGTTGAAAGGAGTTCGTCCCGCCCAGTGCACGGCGGCGGTCGCGGAGGGCCGGGAGATCCGTCCCTCGCTGACGTAGAGGGTCCCGCTCTTGAGCCAGTCCTTGTACTCCTTGCCGCCCTTGCCCATGTCCACCTGCTGGATTCCGGCACGCGCGGCGTGCTCGGCCATCTGCATGTGGTGCACGATGCCGGGGGAGTAGCGGGCGTACTCGGTGTCGTAGGCGGGGAACCAGCCGACCAGGGTGGTGGCGGTGCGCAGGCCGAAGTGGCCGGCCACCGGCACGTCACCCGCGTAGAGCATGGTGAGGACGCCGCCGAAGTCGGGCGTGCCCAGCGCGTGCATGCGCTCGGTCAGCTCGACGATCCACGGCTGCGCGAAGCGGTCCACCCGGCCGGTGCGGCGGTACTGGTCCGACTTCCACTGCAGCAGCGTGCGCAGGACCTCGGGGTCCTTGGAGTCCCACTCCAGGCGCAGTTCGCCCTGCTCGCGGCCGAACTTGCGCTCCTTGTAGCGGACGGTCTTGAGGTTCTTGGGGGAGTTCTCCTTCACCTGCTCCAGCCAGGCGTCGAAGCCCGAGGTGAAGTCCATCACCGGCGCCGGGCGCACGTCGTTCTCGAACGGCGCGAAGCTCGGCTGGCCGGCGACCATGTGGTCGAACTCGAACACGTTGAGCCGGCAGGCGCGCAGCAGCGCCTTGGCGTCGAGCTTGAAGCCGGGCGTGGAGATCAGGCCGTGGCAGGTGGTGAGGAAGCCGCCGAGCGGCTTGCCGATGCCGAAGGCGTGCCGCTCGTAGGGGAAGAAGGCCTCGCCATCGTTGATCACCGCGACGCGGACGTAGTCGCGCAGCGCGTCCATGGCCAGCGCGAACTCCACCGACAGGAAGGGGTTGTCCAGGCTCGGGTCGGCTTTCTGCAGCTCGCGCCAGCGCGCGACCTCGCTCTCGCCGAGCAGACCGGGCCGGGTGACCCGGATCGCCGTCCTCGCCCCTCCCATTACTGGGCCCCCTCTTCGGTCAAAGAGCTCTTCCCCCGGTAAAGCACGCGCAGGACCCACAGGAACCCGCCGAGGATCGCCACGGTCAGCACCCCGGCTCGCGGAGACCACGCGTCGAAGAGAAGCATCGCCTCGGCAAGGAGAACGTTAAGGACGAGACTTGCCGCGGCGCCTACTGATAGTGCGGCGAGCGGGTCACGATCGCGCAACAGTCCGACTACGGCGGCCCCGGGAACGACCAGAAGGAACATGGAGATCAATAGCGGGCGCAGGGGCGTCTGTATGTCGGCGAGTGAGATCGCCGCGCCGGCCAGGCAGGCCGCGGCGACGATCCAGGTCAGCACTCTCCGATGGTTACGCATCTGCTCGCTTTCTCCTGAGTCATGGCGGGGTAGATCCATTGTCATGGGACCAATCCGGACTTGGGCACGTCAATGCCGACGCTTGGCGAGCGCCGAAGGTTTACGTGGAAAGCGAGAAATCTCTGTGGCCTTCGCCACAGAGTCGTGATCCGCCGTGCCCCCGAGTCGGTCTCAGCACACCAGGATGCCCTATCCCACCCCGACACTTCGACCCAAGGTCCGGTTTGTGGTCATTTGTCACATTTATGTGATGCTTAGGGGAAATCTAGCGACGATCTGCTGAAGCGGGGCTGAGGAGACCTGAAGATCAGCAGGTCATCCGGAGTCCACCGACCCACCGGCAACCCCGGCCCCGCAACCTTCGGGCAACCCCGGCCCCGCGGCCTCGGGCAACCCTGGCCCCGCAACCTGGGCAACCCTGGCCCCGCAACCTGGGCAACCCCGGCCCTCCCGGCAACCCCGGCCCCGCAACTCCCGGCAGCCCCCGCCCCCGACCTTCCCGGCGGTCCGGCCGGGGCGGTCAGCCGGTGGTGTCGAAGCCCTCGGGTTCGGCCGGCGGGTCGGTCTGCGTGCTCTGCGGCGACTCGCTCGGCCCGGGCCCGGGAGAAGGCCGGTCGGTGCCGGGCCCCCCGCTGGGCGGAGGCTCGTCGCCCCGCCAGGAGATCGAGCACGTCCCCCCGCCCCCGGTGGAGCTGACCGTCACCGTGCCGAGGCCGGACGAGGTCGGGTCCTCCACGATCACGGTGACCGACGCGCTCTGCCCCATGCCGAGCCGCCCGCCGCTCTGCCCCAGGCTGAGCCCGCCGGTGACCTTGGCGCTCCAGGTGACCGCCCCGTTGCGGGCGCTAAGCCGTACCGAACCGGAACCGTCGATCGCGCCCGGGCAGCCGACCGTGAGGCGCGCGGCGGGCGGGTTGGGACGGCGGGTGCGCGGCCCGGCCGCCGGCCGGGTCGTGGCCGGCGGATCGGCCTGCGGGCGGCGCGGCGTCGGGGTGACCGGCCGGGAGGTGCCGGGCTCGGGGGTGGGCTCGGGCTCCTCGGTCTCGGCGGGCGCCTCGTCCTCCTCGGTCGGGAACTCGTCCGGGGCGGGCAGCGAGGGGTCGCCGGTGGCGGCCCCGGTCGGGGAGAGGCTCATGGCGGTCCGCTGCGGCCCGCCGTCCTGCCCGAGGTAGGCCACCGCGCCCGTGCCGAGCAGCACGCAGGCGGCGGCGACGATCACCGGGGCGAGCCGGCGCGGCCGGCGGCGCGAGCGGCGCGGCTCGGCGGCGACCGGGAAGCCGGTCTTGTCGAAGCTCTCGGTCCGCTCGGTGATCAGCGTGCGGGTCTGGTCGTACTCCGGCCCGGCCGAGGTGTCGATCACGCGGCGGCGCAACGAGATCGGCGGGAAGGCGATCGGCATCAGCTCCAGGAGCCGTCCCGCGGCGACCTGGCGGTGCTTGCCCTCGGTGCAGACCTCGCACCCGGCGATGTGCCCGGACAGCCGCCGGCGCAGCAGCGGGGTGAGCGGCCCCTCCCAGGAGTCGAGCATCGCCGACAGGTCGGGGCAGTGCGCGCGGCCGTTGCGGGCCAGGACCACGGCCGCGGCGGCGTTCTCCATGTGGTCGCGGGCGCGGGTGAGCCGGCCGGTGGCCTGCCGGGAGGTCAGGCCGAGCACCGAGCCCACCTCCGCCGGGGTCAGCCCGTGCCGCAGCGACAGCTCCAGCACCTCGCGCTCGTTGCGGCTCAGCTCGCCGAGCGCCTCGTGCACCAGTTCGGCCAGTTCGGGGTCCTCCGGGTCGTCCAGCACCGGGGGCGGGGTGAGCTCGGCCGGCCGGGTCTTGACCCGGGCCACCGCCTGGAAGCGGGTCAGCGCGTACAGCCACGCCCGCAGCTTGGCGACCTCCTTGAGCTGCTCGGCGCAGCCCTGCGCGGTGATCAGCGCGTCGTGCACCGCGTCGGCCGCGCTGTCACGGTCGCCCAGCAGCGAGCAGGCGTAGTCGTGCAGGCGCTCGGCATAGGCGTCGTACAGGGTGGCGGAGGCCTGGCCGTCGGCACGCCGGAGCGCCTCCATGAGCTGGTGGTCGTCGGCGCGATCGACAGTCGGCCATCCGGGCACGGAAGCTCCTCCCCGCGGAAACGTGCGCTACACGCAGGGAGGACGTGGGTCCGTGCCATCCGGATGGCCGCTCATAACCAGCGGGCATCGCCCGCCCCGGCTCTGCCCGCCGTACGGCAAGCGGAGCGCGTGCGCTCTGCCCGCCGTACCGCGAGCGGAGCGCGTGCGGGTCTGCCCGCCGTACGGCAGGCGACCAAGGCGCGGTGGGCGGGGCCGGTCAGCCGTCGCACTGCGGCGCGCACAGGCGCCGCGCCATGCCCTTGAGGAAGACCTCGCGCACCCCGAGCGGGTCCTTCACGATGAAGGCCTCGCCGCCGGTCGCCTCGGCCAGCGCGTCCATCCGGGCCTTGCCCTTGGGCGCGTCCGGCCCGAACGCGATCAGCAGGAGGTTGACCGGCTTGTCCGGGTCGTAGGTCTCCTTGAGGTAGCTCAGGATCTCCTCGTCGCTCACGCCGCCCTGCGGGTCGTCGTTGCCGGCGCCGTCGGTGAGCACCAGGAGCACGTTGATCTTGTCGTCCTGGTACCCCTCGCTCATCTGCCCGTAGGCGGCCTTGAGGGTGTCGTTGAGCCCGGTGTCGCCGGGGGTGGCCTGGGCGGCGCTGACCGTCTGGGCGAGCAGGTCCTTGCGGAGCACGCCGTTGATCGGCTCGCCGAGCGGGCCGACCGGGACCAGTTCCTTGTAGTCCTTGCCCTGGCCGTCGAGGTGGGTGGAGAAGGCCCAGGCGCCGATCTCGTCCTTGGCGTCGTAGATGCCCAGGCCGCCGAGCGCGGTCTTGGAGATGACCTGCATGCGGGTCATCGGCGGGTTGGTGCCGGGCACGGGGTAGGCCATGGTGCCGGAGACGTCGAGCAGCGCCAGCAGGCGGGTGCCGAGGTTGAGCCGGCTCCACGACTGGGCCATGCTCCCGACGGTCTTGGGGTCGGGCGCGGCCAGGGCCTGCGGCGCCTTGGCGGTGAAGCCCTTGTCGGCGGCGAGCACCGCCCCGGCCTTGCCGTCGGGGGTGCGGAAGCCGTTGTCGCGCAGCGCCTTGCGGGCCGCCTCGCCGCCGAGTTCCTTGGCGAAGCTCTCGGCGGCCTTGCGCGAGGTGGCGTCCGGCGTGATCGGGATGAACGGGTAGTCGAGGCTGAGCGTGCCCTCGGCGGGGTAGAGCGGGACGACCGGGGCGTCGGGCTTCTTGGTGTTGTGCGCCCAGATGCCCTGCTCGGAGGCGACGCCGATGGGCATCTTCTTGCCGGAGCGCACGGTCAGGCTGGCCAGCAGCGGCGCCTGCTCGCCGACGACGCCGCGGGAGAGCTCCTTCAGCGCGCCGACGACCGCCTTCTGGTCGGTGCCCGCGGCCTCGGCGGCGCCGGAGGCGGCCAGCAGCGCGCCGAGCCCGGCGGAGTTCTTCTTGGGGTCGAGCGCGAGCACCCGGATCTTGCCGGCCAGGCCCTCCTGGCTGACCACGTTGGCCGCGCTGATCATGCCGGCCCAGCTCGGTTCGAGCTGGCCCTTGAGCTTCTCGGCGGAGGCGGCGGAGGTGGCCAGGACGATGGGGGAGCTCGCGATGCGGGCGGCGGCCTCGGGCGGGCTGACGCCGTCCCCGGTGCGGAGCTGGCCGAGCCACAGGCTGGAGTCGGCGATCCACACCTCGCCGGGGAACTTGCCGGCCGAGACGGCGGCGGCGGTCTTGGCCGGGCTCTCCTTGGCGACGGTGACCGCCACGCACCGGCCGTCCACGTCGTGGGCGGCCTTGTTGTACGTCTGGGCGATCTTGTCGACGACCGGGTGGATGTCGGGGGCGGCGACCACGCGCAGCGCGATCTTCTCGCCGGAGCAGCCCTGCTCCTTGTTGAAGATCACGAAGGCGGCGACGCCCAGCAGCACGGCGAGGGCCACGGCGCCGGCCAGCGGCACCAGCACCCGTCCCCGCCCGCTCCGGCTGCGCCGTCGGCTCGGAGCCGGCTGGTGGCCCGGTTGGTACCCGCGGTACCCGTCGTCGTGATCGTCTGTACGGTGTCGCCCCACGGTGTCCTCTTCGCCTGTCCTGCCGGGACCGGAGACCCTGGCGGGAGATGCTCCTCCGACGTGCTCCGAAACTTTGAGGAACGATACTCGCTGGGCTTTATGCGGCAAAACCACCGTTTTGCTGGGACGATAACGATCAGTCGCCGCCGGCTCGCCGTCAGTGGCAACATCCGTGGCCCTGCCACGCCCGCCTCCCCTCGCGCACGGCCACCACCGCCAGCGCCAGGGCGACCGCCGGGTCCACCCACCACCAGCCGGCCGCCCCGGCGGCCTGACCGGCCAGGACGCCCGCGGCCGCGGCGGCGCAGATCAGGTTCTGGGTGCCCTCGCCCGAGGTGGCCGGCGAGCCGAGCCGCCGGCCCAGCCGCCGCTTGGCCAGGCCGAGCCCCGGCATGCTGACGAGGCTGACCACGGTCACCGCGATGCCGAGCACGGACGTCGCCGCCCGGTGGCCGGCCTCCAGGTCGTGCCAGACGTGCAGCACCAGATAGGGCGCCAGCAGCCAGAAGCTCACCGCGACCGCGCGCTGCGCCCGGTGCTCGGCCTGCTCGCTGAGCAGCCGCCCGCCGGAGAAGCGCCAGACGACGATGAGGCTGGCCAGCGCCTCCACGAGGGCCGACAGGCCCCAGCCGATGAGCGCCACCGAGTGCGCCGACAGCCCGGCGGCCAGGCCGAGCACGCTCTCCACGCCGAGCCAGGCGAGGGTGAGCACAGACAGGGTGCGGGCGCGGCGCGCGTCGCGGAGCCACGCCTGATGCGATTCTCGCTGTTCAAGCACTCTACGTACGCTAGCGGGCGCGTAGCGTGACAATCGCCCGGGATGGGGAAAAGCGGCCAAGATTGATCTGTGCCCTTCACTCCCGCCCACGTCGCAGCCGTCCTCCCGTTCGCCTCCTCGGCGCGGTTACGCCGGGTCCTCGACCCGTGGGCGCTCGCGGCCGGAGCCATGGTGCCGGACCTGCCGCTCTTCATCCCGTTCCTGCCGGAGTACATCAGCTGGCACGACGCGCGCGGCGTGCTCACCTACGGCGTGGTCTCGGTCGTGATCCTGCTCGGGCTGCTCCAGCAGGTGTTCTGGGAGCCGCTGGTCTCGCTCCTGCCGCCCGCCTTCGCCGCCCGCGCCGCCGGGCTCCGGCCGTCCTTCCGCCCGCTGCCCGTGGTGGCCGGGGCGATCGTCGGCGGGCTGACGCACGTCTTCTGGGACTCCTTCACGCACGAGCGCAGCCTGTCCATCTGGGGCTGGTCGTGGCTCGGCGAGCCCGTCTACGGCTCGGTCCGGATGTACGGGCTGCTGCAGTACCTCAGCTCGGTGGCCGGGCTCGCGCTCATCCTGTGGTGGAGCCGCCGCGGCCTGCTCCGGCTGGCCCCCGAGACCCTCCCCGCGCGGCTCGCGGCCGGCGCCCGCACCCGGCTGACCGTCTTCGCCGCCTGCGCCGCCGGGATCGTCGCCGGCGCCCTCGTCTGGCCGCTGATCAAGGTGCCCGACCCGGCGCTGGGCCTGCGCGCCTGGGTCACCAAGGCCGGCGCGGGCACCGTCATCGGCCTCGCCGCGGTGCTGGCCGTCCATGCCGCGGTGTGGCACTGGCAGTATTCAAGACGTGCTGGAGTACGTGACTGACCTCGACGATCCCCGCCTGCTCGACTACACCGGGCTGCGGGACGTCGAACTGCGCAAGAGCCTGGAGGCCGAACTCGGCCTGTTCCTCGCCGAGGGCGAGAAGGTGATCAGGCGGGCCGTCGCCGCGGGCCACCCGATCCGCTCGGTTCTGACCACCGAACGCTGGCTGCGCACCCTCGACCTGCCCGCCGAGGCCACCGTCTACGTGGTGAGCGACGACGTCATGTCCGGCATCGCCGGCTTCCAGGTGCACCGCGGGGCACTGGCCTCGCTGGAGCGGCTGCCGCTGCCGTCGGTGGCCGAGATCATCGAGGGCGCGTCGCGGATCGTGGTGCTGGAGGACATCGTCGACCACACCAACGTCGGCGCGATCTTCCGCAGTGCGGCGGCGCTCGGGGTGGAGGCGGTCGTGCTCTCGCCGCGGTGTGCCGACCCGCTCTACCGGCGGGCGGTCAAGGTGTCGATGGGAGCGGTGTTCGCCGTGCCGTACGCGCGGCTGGAGGACTGGTTCGACGGGCTGGCGGCGCTGAAGGGGTTCCAGACGCTGGCGCTCACGCCCGACCAGGCGGTGACGCCGCTGGACGAGGTCGCGCTGGGGGAGCGGGTGGCGCTGCTGCTCGGCTCGGAGGGGCACGGGCTGAGCGAGCGGTGGCTGCGTGCGGCCGACGAGCGGGTGTGCATCCGGATGAGCCCGGCGGCGATGGCCGCGGGTGTCGACTCGCTCAACGTGGTGGCCGCGGCGGCCATCGCCTGCCACGGCCTGATGCGGAGCGGCCCGCCCGGCTGAGTCGCGGGGGAGCGGCGGTGGGCCCGGGTGGCCTCGACGTGGTCACCCGGGCGGAGGACTCAGAGGCCGGCCGGCATCCGGGTCCTGTCCGAGACCTGCGAGGTGGTCGACAGCTTCTCGTCGTGGGCGGCGCTCCCGTCCTCGTGGGTCTCCTCCATCCGCAGCGCGACGCCGAGCGCGAAGAAGGTGGGCGCCCACTGGCCGACGAAGATCCCCCAGCGGTCGGCGCGGTCGATGCCGGCCGGTTCGGCGTTCTTCGACGCCACCCAGGAGGCGATCGAAAGGCCGATGGAGGCGAAGCCTGCGGTGTACATGAGCGTCGACTTGACGCCCATCTTGTGCAGCGTGCGGATCATGTTCTCTCCCCGATCTGTGACGAGGGGTCCATTACCCGCTGGCTCGACGCCGGATTCGGGTTTTCGCGGGTTTTGCCAGTCTTTGCCGCGCCAAGGGCCCGGGTCAGCCGTTGAGGCGGTCCTCGGCGTAGTCGAGCAGCGCGGCGGCCGTCCTGAAGCGGCGCTCGTCCTGGTCGCCCAGCAGCACGCCGACCAGGCGGCGGCCGGCCCGGTCGGCGGCGAAGGCGAGGCAGAAGCCGGCCGCGTTGGTGAAGCCGGTCTTGACCCCGATCACCCCGTCCGTCCTGGCGAACAGCCGGTTGGTGGTACGCCAGGTGTGCTTGCCGGTCCGGTGCACCCGCTTGGCCGCGATGGCGCGGAAGGCCGCGTCGCCGAGCGCGGCCTGGGTGAGCCTGGCCTGGTCGGCCGCGGTCGAATACCCGCTGTACGGCAGGCCGTCGGCGTTGGTGTAGCGCGTGTCGGCCAGGCCGAGCGTGCGGGCGGCGGCGTTCATCTTGGCGACGAAGGCGCTCTGCCCGGGGCCGTACCTGCGGGCCAGCGCGTGCGAGGCGTCCGCCCCGGAGGGCAGCATGACGCCGTGGAGCAGGTCGAGTACGCTCAGCCGCTCGCCCTTGCGCAGGGCCGCGCTGGTCGCGCCGTTGGCGGCGGCGTGCCGTACGTCGGACTTGGTGACGGTGATCAGGTCGGTCAGTTCGGCCTCGGTCCGCGCGGTCTCGCGCAGGACCACGTAGGTGGTCATGATCTTGACCAGGCTGGCCACCGCCGCGCGCCGGGCCGGGCGCTTGGCGTAATGGACCGTTCCCGCCGAGTCGATCAGGTAGGCCGACCGGGCGGCGACCGCCGGGGCCTGGGGCCCTGGCGTCCGGGTCGCGGCCCCGGCCGGGCGGGTGGTGATCTCCGATGGCGCGGCGGCCACACCGGACATCACCAGGACAACTGTGCTCAACACCCCCATGATGCGCATGCGCGCCAGCATGGCAGGAACTTGACTTCGTTTCCGGGAGATCGCCGGATGACCTGGGTAAATGATCGCTATCGCCAGTAAACCGGGGGAGATCACCATGGCAGGGAAGTTCGTCATCACCAAGGACAAGCGCGGCGAGTTCCGCTTCAAGCTGCTGGCCGCCAACGGCCAGACCATCGCGGTGAGCGAGGGCTACGCGAGCAAGACCGCCTGCGTCAACGGCGTGGAGTCGGTGCGCAGGAGCGCGGCGGAGGCGACCGTCGTCGACGAGAGCGCCGGCGAGACGCTCACGGCCGTCTGAACCCGGTCAGGGGCCCTCGTCGACCGTGGCGAGGGCCTGCTTCCTGGCGCGGCGGCGATGCCACCACCACGCTCCGGCGGCGGCCACGGCGACCAGCACGAGCCCGGCGGTCAGCGGCGAGGTCGCGGCGAGGCTGAGCCAGCCCCACACCAGCGCGGTCAGCCCGAACCACCACATCGGCGCCCAGGTCAGGCAGCCCAGCGCGCTGGCGACGACGTACCAGGGGTAGGAGACCCGCAGCGCGCCCGCGACCCAGGGCAGGGTGTGCCGCAACATCGGCACCCAGAAGCACCCGTAGACCGCCAGGGCGCCCCACTTCTCCACGATCCGCTCGATCTTCCCGATCCGTTCGCGGCCGAGCCGGACGCCGATCTTCGAGTCGTAGAGCTTCTCGCCGAGCCGGCGCCCGATCCAGTAGTACGCCTGGAACGCACCGAAGAGGGCCAGGATGAGGATCGCCCCCACCAGCCAGTACGGCAGGCCGAGCCAGAACGGCCGCGAAGGATCAGGGATGACCACAAAGCTCGGCATTCCGTACATCACCTGCCCAAAGCGAACATTAGGTCAGCCTTACCTTAGGTGATCCCGGTCCAGGGTGTCACACCAGGTTGCAAGTCTCGCGGACCCGCTTGCAAGCGCCGGGAAAGCCCCGGGCAACCGGGGCGGTTTACACCTTATGCATGACCTCGAGAACCGCCACCGTCCTCGCCACCGGCACCGCGCACACCGCCAAGCTGTTCGTGGCCGCGCTCGCCTTCACTGGCGCGTACGTGGGCTTCTCGGCCTACGACACCGCCAACTCGGCCCCCAAGCCGCAGCCGGTCGCCCTGGTCGCCCAGGCGGTCCAGGTCACCACCGCCGCGACGGCCGAGCCCGGCACCATCACCGTCGCCACCCGGTCCGCCGGCGCCTGCGCCAAGGCCCTGCGCGCCGAGACCGTCGTGATCAGCCCCGACCCCAGTGACACCGTCCTGTACGGCTGGCGGCTGCAGCGCTGGAGCGCCACCGCCAAGCAGTGGCGCACCCACCTGGTCGAGCACGGCGGCTTCTACGCCGCCCGCAAGACGCTCCAGTGGGAGACCCGCGTGGCCGACAACCCCGGCTGGTACCGCTTCGAGCTGGCCGTCGAGGGCGGCGAGACGGTCAGGAGCGAGCGCTTCCAGGTGAGCTGCTGAACCACCCGCGCTAGGCGCCCGGGGAGCTGCTGAGCGCTCGCTGGGCCGCCTCGACCCAGCGGGTCACGCCGACCCGCTCGGCCACCTCCAGAGCCTTCTCGTAGTGCCGCAACGCCTCGTCCGGCTGGCCGAGCCGTACCGCCAGGTCGCCGAGGGTCAGCGCGACCGGCCACAGGGCCACCACCCCGGTGCCCGCGCCGGCGATGCGGTCGGCGAACGGCACGAGCTTGTCGTAGCAGTCGACCATCCGCTCGCGGTCCTCCAGCAGCATGCCGGCCAGCGCCCGCCAGGTCATCGCCAGCTCGTAGAGGTAGTCGGGTCGCACCGGCGGTCGGGTGGCGGCCACCGCGCGCGCGTCCTTCAGGTGCCCGGAGCTGGCCAGCGCCAGCGCGTAGGCGTCGAGCGTCCACTTCGCGCCGCGCTGGTGCGCCTCGGCCAGCAGGTCGACCGTCTCGGCGGCCCGGCCCTCGACCAGGTTGAGGCAGAACGTGGTGACCAGCGGCAGGTCCTGGCGGCCCTCCAGCATGCCCGCGCGGGCGGTCATCTGGGCCGCCTCGCGGTAGGCGCGCTCGGCGGCCGCGTAGTCTCCGGCGATCATCAGCTTCTGCCCGGCGTACCAGGCCACCACGGCGGCGGGCGCGTGCAGGTCGTACTGCTTGGCCAGCCGGTCGGCGGCGGCGGCGTGCTCGTCGGACTCGGCGAACTGCCCGCGCGCCGCGGCGCACTCCAGCAGCACCAGGTGCGCCAGCGCCTGCACGGCCATCTGCCCGGAGCTGCGCGCCACCTCCAGCATCTCGCGGCCGATGCTCTCGCGCATGTCCACCGCGGGGATGTCGTAGGACTGGCGCAGCCGCCCGCTGAGCGCCGCGGCCAGCACGGCCGGGTCGCCGCTCTCCCGGGCCAGCTCCAGCGCCTCCAGCGACGCCTGGCGGCCGCGCTCGGGCGAGGAGGAGCCCTCCAGCTCCAGCGCCAGCGTGGTCAGCAGGCTCGCGCGCAGCGTCTGCTCGCCGGCCGGCAGCTCCATGAGCGCCTTCTCGGTGACGTCGACGATCTCCCACGCGGTGCGGGTGAAGTCGCGGGCCACGCCCTTGTGCGGGACGGCGAGCGAGGCCGCCACCCGCGCGGTGATCTCCAGGTCCTGGAGCGGCAGCGCGAGGTCCATCGCCGCCCGGCGCAGCAGCCGCGCCGCGCTCATGTCGCCGCACAGCGCCAGCGCCCGGATCTGGCGCAGCATGAGCAGCAGCCGCTCGCGGGTGTCGCCGCTGGAGCGGTCGAAGGCGGCCAGCGCCTGCTCCCAGAGCTGGGCCGCCTCGCGGTGCGCGAAGCGCCGCTCGGCCTGCTCGGCGGCGAGCTTGGCGTAGTGCACCGCCTTCTCGGTGGCGTCGGCGGCGAAGTAGTGGTGGGCCAGCGCCGCCACGTCGCCGGGGTTTCGCTGCTCGATCTCGCGCGCCACCATCATGTGCAGCCTGGTACGGCGCAGCCGCGAGGCGTCGGAGTACATGGTGTCGCGCACCAGGTCGTGGTCGAAGCGCAGCAGCCCCGGCCCCGGCTCGGTGACCAGCCCGGCCAGCAGCGCCGCCTCGACCGCGTCGACCACCGCGTCCTCGTTGCCGCCGGAGATGCCGACCAGGATGTCGACGTCCACGTCGCGGCCGATCACCGCGGCCTGGAGCAGGATCTGCTGGGCGTCCTGCGGCAGCCGCGAGATGCGCCGGCGCAGCACGTCACGCACGCCGGAGGGCACCTGCGAGAGCACCTCGGCCGGGTCGGCCGGCTCGGAGTCGAGCAGCCGCACGGTCTCGCGGACGAAGAACGGGTTGCCGCCGGTGCGCTCCACGATCGACTCGATCGCCTGGCTGTCGATCTCGCGCAGGCAGGTCGCCCGGACCAGTTCGGCGGCGGCCTTCGGGTCGAGCCCGCTCAGCCCCACCCGGACCGGCCCGAGCCGGGCCAGCGCCGCCAGCACGTCGGCCTGGCGGTCGTCGAGCTCGCTGTCGCGGCAGGTCACCACGAGGAAGACGCGGCTGGTGGCCAGCAGGCTGGGCAGCGCGCGCAGCAGGGCGAGCGTCTGGTCGTCGGCCCAGTGGAGATCCTCCAGGATCAGCAGCACCGGGACGTTCTTGGCGACGCCGGCCAGGTAGCCGCCGACCGCGCGGTGCAGCCGGAAGCCGCCGGAGACCTCGTCGTCCTCCGGGTCGGGGTCGGCGTCGTCGAGCAGCGGGGCCAGCAGCGGGCCGTACTCGCCGGGGCCGGTGACCTCGATCAGGTTGCGCAGGATCTGTACCCACGCCCAGCCGGGCGGGGTCGCGCTGGAGTCGGGGCAGGCCCCGGAGGCGACCCGCCAGCCGTCGCCGGTCAGCTTGCTCTCGAGCTGGCGCAGCAGCGTGGTCTTGCCCGCGCCCGCGTCGCCGGAGACGATCGCCACCTGGAAGCGCCCGGTGCGGGCGGCGGCGGTGGTCAGCCGGGTCAGCTCGGCGTCGCGGCCGACGAAGGGCTCGGGCTCCAGCGGCGGCGGCTCGACCGGCGCGGTGGGCCGGGGCGGCCAGGTGTCGGAGACCTGCGGGCGGACCGGCACGCGCTGCGGCATCACCAGGTCGAGCTCCGGCGACTGCGCCAGGATGTCGGACTCCAGCTTGCGCAGCGCGGGCCCGGGGTCGATGCCGAGCTCGTCGGCCAGGATCGTGCGCGCGCGGCGCAGCGCCGCCAGCGCGTCGCCCTGCCGGCCGCAGCGGTAGAGGCCCAGCCCCAGCAGGCGCCAGCCCTCCTCGCGCAGCGGGTGCTCGGTGGTCATCGCCTCCAGGTCGGGCACGGTCTCGGCGTGCATGCCCAGGCGCAGCCCGGTGTCGGCGTGCCGCTCGCGGGCCACCAGGCGCAGCTCGGTGAGCCGGTTGACCTCGGCCTCGGCCCAGGGCTGGTCGGCGAAGTCGGAGTAGGGGGTGCCGCGCCACAGGCCCAGCGCCTTGCCCAGCCGGGCACGGGCCGACTGCGGGTCGTCGCCGTCGAGGTGCTCGCCCGCGGCGCGCACGAGCTGCTCGAACCGCAGCGCGTCGACCTGGTCGAGGGCGTTGCGCAACGCGTACCCGCTGGCGACCGTCACCAGCAGCCGGTTGGGCCCGCCACGCGGCCGGCCCGGCTCCAGGACGCGGCGCAGCCGCGAGATGTACACCTGCAGGCCCGACTGCGCGCCCTTGGCGGTGTCGTCCGCCCACAGGTCGTACAGCAGGGTGTCGACCGGGACGACCTGACCTCTGGCCACGAGCAAGCGGGCGAGGACGGCCCGTTGCCGCAACCCGCCTAGGTCGAGCTCGTCGCCACTCTCGCTGTCGTACGCCTCGACCGGCCCCAGAACCCGGAAAGCCACCATGTCGCCCGCCACGCTATGCGCGCTTCCGAATCACGCACAAGGTCTTTGTTCTGTTCGGGTTCGCGTTCACGATTCGGCCTTCACCGCTTCACTGGCTTCGGTACGGCTGCCGCGTCCGTCACGCCTGCGCAGGAATGCCCAGGCGCCCAGCGCCAGCCCACCGAATGGGATCTCGATAGTGTAGGTCCAGAAGCCGAACAGCAGCGCGGTCGCCGCCGCGGAGGCGTCCGCGACGCCGAAGGAGACCAGGAAGGCGGCGGTCCCGGCCTCCATGATCCCGGCCCCGCTGGGCGTGATGACCGCGCTGGTGAGCACCCTGGACAGCGCGAAGACCGCGATCGACTGCGCCAGGCCCGGGTAGGAGCCGGTCGCGTGCATGCACTCGACCATGATCACCCACTGCAGCCCGAGGAACGCGACCATGCCGATCGAGAGGCCGAGCGAGCGGGTCTTCACGATGCCGGCGGTGTCGCGCCGCAGGTTGTGGAAGGCCTCGCCGGCGTGCAGCCGCTTCGGGGTCACCTTGTCCAGGAACCGGCCGACGACCCGGGCCGCGCGGTCCCAGTAGAGCGCGACGGCCAGCACGGCCACGATCGCCAGGATGGACAGCGCGCCCACCCAGCCGGCGTTGGCCACCCGCTGGTCGGGCACCTTGCCGGCCATCAGCAGCGCGATGATTCCGACGGCGGGCAGGATGAACCGGAACAAGGTGTTCCAGATCCCGCTGACCAGCGTCATCACCACGATCGGCCGGTTGGCGAAGCCCCAGCCCCTGGTCATCGCGAAGGTCAGCGCCACGCCCGCGGCCCCGCCGAAGGGCAGCACGTTGCTCACCGCCGAGCCGGCCGCGTTGAGCGTCAGCGCCTGGGTGTGCGTCAGTCCGGGCAGCGAGTTGGTCAGCACGAAGGTGTAGGCCAGCAGGCTCGCCAGCCACGTCGCCGCCATGAGCCCGATCGTCGCCGGGCCCAGCCCGGCGAACTCGTGGCCGATCTCCGCCCACGACACGGTCTTGCCGGTGAGCGTCCCCACGATCTGCGGCAGGAACAGCACCAGCGTCACCGCCAGGGCGAGCGACAGCACGGAGAGGGCGACTCTGGCCCAGGGCTTCTTCATCGCGCACTAGTCTGCCCCCTCCGGCCACCGATCCGGTGCGCGCCGCCGGACTTCGCCCGGTCAGGGCAGCCGGTCAGGCCAGGCGGGACTCCAGGCCGTCGAGCAGGCGCTCCAGGCCGTAGGTGAACTGCTCCTCGCGGAGCCGCCGCGGGTCGTCGAGCCCCTCGCGGATGCTTCCGTGCAGCTCCTGGGCCTCCAGCGAGGCCTGGGCGGCGGCCGAGTGGATCGCGCGGGCCAGCGCCTCCTCGCTCATGCCGGAGCGGGCCAGCAGCGACAGGTAGGCCGCCTCGCTGGTCGCGATGCCGATCACGTAGGCCGTGAGGGTGCTGACCGCCTGGTGGTACTCGGTCTCCGGGAAACCCGCGCCCCGCAGGACGTCGAGCATGGCCTTGGACTGGCGCATCAGGTTGGGGCCGAGCTGCACCAGGCCGACCTGGCCCAGGACCGAGGCGACCCAGGGGTGGCGCAGGATGACCGCCCGCAGGCTGCGCGCCGACTCGGCCAGCGCCTCGCGCCAGCCGAGCTCGCCGGGGGCCGGGACGCGCATCTCGCCGTAGATCTCGTCCACGACCAGCTCGATGAGCTCGTCCTTGTTGGTGACGTGCCGGTACAGCGAGGTGGCGCCGGCGCCGAGCCGGGTGCCGAGGCTGCGCATGCTGAGCGCGTCGATGCCGGCCTCGTCGAGCAGCTTGATCGCTTCGGCGACGATGCGGTCCTGGCTGAGCGCGGGCTGCTCACGCTTGCCGCGCGGGCGGGTCCAGACCGAGAGGGACGGGACGGGCTGCTTGTCGGTGGCCATGAGCCCAGCCTAGGGTACAGCGTACGCAGGTGCGTACGGCTAAACCTCGTCGAAGGGGTGGCTGAGCCGGGTGCCGGGCGGCACGTCGCGCCGGACGAACCACTCGGTGCCGAAGACCAGCCGGTAGAGCGGGCCCGGGATCTTGAGCATCACCGCGAGCGTGCGGTCGCTCTCGCCGCCGGAGGCCTGCGAGGCGTGCGCGGCCATCGAGGCGCGTTTCTGCCGGGTGTAGCGGCGCACGTTCACCCGGTGGGTGATCGCCTCGCCCGCGGTGTAGGCGCTCTCGAAAGTGCGCGGGTCGAACTCGGGCGGGAAGCGGTAGACCTTGCCGGCCAGGCGCAGCGCCTTGACCAGGGGATCGCGGTTGACCGTCGCCTCCAGCACGATCGGCGTCCCGGCGAGCTCGGCGGCCCGCCGACCCACCCGGTGCACCTGCACGTGGTCGGGATGGCCGTACCCGCCCGCCGGGTCGTAGATGGCCACGAGATCGGCCTTCTCCTCCTCCAGGATGGCGGCGAGCCTGGCCGCGGCCGCCTCGGAGTCGGCGTCGATGAAGGCGTTGTCCGGCCGGTCCTCGGCCAGGCCGCCCGACGGGCTCAGCCCGGAGTCGCCGTAACCGAGACACTCGACGCGCGCGCAGCCGAGCACCGCGGCCGACTCGTACAACTCCGCCAGGCGCTGCTTGCCCAACTCCTCGCCTGGCGCGAGATCGGCCAGGCCGCGCTCGCCCGCGGTGGCGACCACCAGGACCACGCGGTGGCCTTCGGCGGCCAGCCGGGCCATGGTGCCCGCGGTCAACAGGGCCTCGTCGTCGGGATGAGCATGGAAGAACACGGCGGTACGTGGAGGCACAAGCCCCAGATTAGTGTGGGACGGGTGCGGATCCTTCACGTGAGCGACTGTTACCTGCCCAGGCTCGGCGGCATCGAGGTGCAGGTGGCCGATCTCGTCAGGATGCAGCGCGAGGCCGGGCACGAGGTCGAGGTGGCCACCGCGACCCGCGGCGAGGCGCTGCCCGGGGTGCGGCGGATCGTCGCGCGGATGCCGTTCGACCTGCCGGTCCATCCGTTCGGTGTGGGGCATCTCACCCGGCTCATGACCGCTCGGCGGCCCGACGTGGTGCACGTGCACACCGGGGCCGTCTCGCCGTTCGCCTGGATGGGGGTCCGCGCCGCCGTACGGGCCGGATTGCCGGCCGTGGTGACCGTGCACAGCATGTGGGACCCGGTCACCCGCGCCCTCTACCGGGCGCTGCGGCTGGGCTTCGAGTGGCACCGCTGGGGGCTGGTGGCCACCACGGTCAGCGCCGCCGCCGCCGCGCCGATCCGCTCGGTCGCCGGGCGCGGGGTGCCGGTGCACGTCGTCTCCAACGGGCTCGACCTGTCCGGCTGGCGCACGCTCGACCCGCACGAGGGCCCTGACGTGCACATCGTCGCCGTCGGGCGGCTCGCGCCGCGCAAGCAGCCGGTCCGGCTGCTGCGGCTGCTGCGCGAGGCGCGGGCACGAGTTCCTGCGTCGGTACGGCTGCGCGCCACCGTCATCGGGGACGGCCCGGCCCGCGGCCAGATGGCCCGCTACCTCGCCAAGCACGGCATGAGCGGCTGGGTCGAGCTGCCCGGCCGCTACAGCCGCGAGCAGATCGCCAAGGTGCTGGCCGAGGCGGACATCTTCGTCGCCCCCGCGCCCCGCGAGTCGTTCGGCATCGCCGCGCTGGAGGCCCGGGCGGCCGGGCTGCCGGTCGTCGCGCGCTCGCAGAGCGGGGTGGCCGACTTCGTCCGGCACGGCGAGGAGGGGCTGCTCGGGCGCACGTTCGACGAGCTCGTGGACGGTGTCGTACGGCTGGCCCGCGACCCGGAGCTGCGCCGGACCATCGCCGCGCACAACCGCGCGGTCGATCCGGCGGCCGGCTCGTGGCCGGTCGTGCTGGCCGGCTTCGACCGCTGCTACCACCAGGCGATAGAGGGCTGAGGTCCCAAGGCTCCCGCGGTACGGCGGGGCCGCCGCGCCGCTCGGTGGTCGTGCGGTACGGCGGGGCCGCCGCGCGGGTCAGGGTTTGTGGAGGACGACGATGCCGTCGCGCTCGAAGACCTGCTGGTAGCCGTTGGCGAGCAGGTTGTCCACGGTCTCGCCCTGCTCCTCCAGCGACCCGAACGGGAACTCCCACCGCTGCGTGTCCGCCACGACCCACGGCGCCGGATAGTTGGCCCGGGGCCGCCACAGGATGACGGTCGTCCGGTCGGTGAGCGCAGGCCCGAGGTAGTTGACCGTCTCCACCAAGGCCCCGTCCGGCACCTTGGCCGCCGCCTCGGCCGCCGCGGCCGTCTTGACCGGGTCACCCCGGTAGAACTCGGGCGTGATGAGCTGATCGAACGCGAAGCGCGGCACGAGCGTCACCGCGACCGCCAGCACGGCGGCCGACCAGGCGAGCTTGAGCGCCCGGTCGTCGGAACGCCGGGTCCAGCGCAGCAGCCGCGCCAGCCCGTCCACCCCGGCCAGCAGCAGGATGACCACGGTGAAGGCGTTGTACTGGTAGTCGGTCATCCACCACTGCGACCAGCTCGACAGGAACCGCACGGCCAGGTGCGGCAGAGCCATCAGGGTCAGCGGCGACAACAGGGAGAGCAGCAACGCCGGCCAGAACAGGAAGGCCAGCGTGTCGACCTTCACCGCGGAGTCGAGCGGGGTCAGCAGCGTGGTCACCGGATCGGTGATCATGCTGATCAGCGCGCTGGCCGGATCCGGCCCGAAGTGCCCGTAGGCCCAGAAGTCGCCGAGGTCACCCCCGACCGCGGGCATGATGAAACCGCGCGTCAGCACCGCCGCGACCAGCCCCGCCGCCGCGATGCAGCCGCCGCGCAGCCGGTCCCCGGTGACGAAGGCGAAGGCGCCGAAACCGGCCACCATCAGCCCCATGTCCTCCTTGACCAGGAGCAGGCCGAACAGCGCCAGGTAGGCGGGCAGGTGTCTCCCCGCGGTGTAGCGCTCGATCGCGACGGCGGTCAGCAGCGGCACGAACATCACTTCGTGCACGTCGAAGTTGGCCGCCTGGGCGATGGGCCAGGCCAGCGCGTAGGCGATCGAGACGAGGTAGGCGGGCGTCGTCCCGAGCACGCGGCGGGTGAACAGCCAGACGAACGGGATCGCGGCCGCGAACAGCAGCGCCTGCGCGACGATCAGCGAGGCGGGGCCGTCGTGCACCCAGTAGAAGGGCGCCAGCAGCGCGTAGATCGGGGAGAAGTGGTCGGCGATCTGCGGGTAGTCGAGCCCGCGGCCGTGCCAGGCGCCGATCGAGGGGATGTAGCCGGGCAGGAACTTGGCGTAGTTGCGGACCGCCTGGTCGACGATCACCAGGTCGAAGGTGGTCGCCCGGTAGGTGGCCAGCCGGACCAGGCCGAGCAGGGCGTAGGCGGAGGCGGCCAGCAGGCCGATCGCCGCGACCCAGTAACGGTGCCGGGTGGAGGGGGCGGTCCTGGGCGCTGTCACCATCGTGTCCACTGCCACGGGCAGCAAGGGTATACGGGCCTGGCCTTCACCCGGCGTTTCGACCGGGGCGAGGCGTGGTGGCCGCGTCCTTCATCCCCCGAAGGACGCGGCCACCGCGCCTGGTTCCCCCGCGAGCACGGCTGCCCCGCCGTACAGCCCCCTGTCAGGCAGGGCTTCCGTGCCCGGGTCTTCCCCCGAAGTGCACGGCCGCCGCACCGCACTGCCCCCCGCAGGCGGTACGACGGCCGCAGGCTCATTAAGAGCAGGCGCTCACGATCTTCGTCTGGAAGCTCTGCATCTTGGTCATGCCGTCGGTCATGGCGGTCGGGTTGGCGGCGTCGACCTTCATCGACTCCATCGCGCCGGCCAGGTCGTTGACGGCCGCCGCGAGGTCGCCGTCGTGCTTGGCGGCGAGCGCCTTGAGCTTGCCGGCGGCCTCCTGGCCGCTCTTCTCCATGGTGGCGGCGATCTCCTCCGGCTTGCTCATCGCGCCGGTGAGGGAGTTGGAGTACGTGGTCATGATCTGGGTGACCTCGTTGCCCACCGCGTTGCAGTCGACGGCCTGGCCGACGGCGCCACAGGCGGCGGTGGCGCCGATGAGGGCCAGGGTGGCGAAGCCGAAGCCGATCTTGGTTCTCATAGGGAGTGAGTCCTTGGTAGTGATTTGTGTCGAATGGACAGTATGGAGCATCACTTGATGCCCGCTTTCACCTCACCAACATTGGCCATGACCCTGATGGGTACAAGCGGGGCATGGTACATGAGCAGACACAGCAGCCGTCATTGAAGCGGGTCATCGGCCGGAGGGTGCTGCTCCTCTTCGTGGTCGGCGACATCCTCGGAGCCGGTATCTACGCGCTGGTGGGCAAGGTGGCCGGGCATGTGGGCGGCATGTTGTGGCTGCCCTTCCTGGTGGCTTTCGTGCTGGCCGCGCTCACCGCGACCTCCTACGCCGAACTGGTCGGTAAATACCCCCACGCCGCGGGTGCTGCGCTTTATACGAATAAAGCGTTCAACATCCCATTTCTTACCTTTATCGTGGCGTTCACCGTCATGATGAGCGGGATCACCTCCGCCTCGGCCGCCGCCCGTGCCTTCGGCGGCCGCTACCTCGCCGAGTTCGTGACGCTGCCGGTGCTGGTCGGCGCGTTCATCTTCCTCGGCCTGGTGACCCTGGTGAACTTCCTCGGCATCTCCGAGTCGGTCAAGGTCAACGTGGTGCTGACCGTCATCGAGGCGTTCGGCCTGCTGGTCATCGTCGCCATCGGGATCTGGGCGCTGATCACCGGCGACGGCGAGCCGGCCCGCGCGATCGAGTTCAACCCGGCCACCGGCGCCTTCATGGGCGTGCTGGGCGGCACCGCGCTGGCCTTCTACGCGCTGCTCGGTTTCGAGGACTCGGTCAACCTCGCCGAGGAGGCCAAGGACCCGCAGCGCGACTACCCCCGGGCGCTGTTCGGCGGCCTGATCGTCGCCGCGCTGATCTACATGGCGGTCGCCTTCACCGCCACGATGCTGGTCGACACCAAGACGCTGGTCAGTTCCACCGGCCCGCTGCTGGAGGTGGTCAAGGTGGCGGGCCTGGCCTTCCCGCCCAAGATCTTCGCCGCCATCGCGCTGCTCGCCGTCGGCAACACCGCCCTGATCAACATGTTGATGGCCTCCAGGCTGGTGTACGGCATGGCCCGCCAGAAGATCATCCCGCCGGTCTTCGGCGCGGTGCATCCCACCCGCTCCACGCCGTGGATCGCGATCCTGTTCACCATCGGCATCGCGGCGGTGCTGGTCTCGACGACCGACGACATCGCCCCGCTGGCCGACACCACGGTGCTGCTCCTGCTGTGCGTGTTCGCGCTGGTCAACGTCTGCGTGCTGGTGCTGCGCCGGGAGCGGGTCGAGCAGGAGCACTACCGGGCGCCGACCTGGGCTCCGGTGCTGGGCGTGGTGGTCTGCCTGTTCCTGGCCCTGCCGATCACCGGCCGCTCGGCCGACGTCTACCTGCGGGCGGCCATCCTGGTCGGCGTCGGGGTGGTGTTGTGGCTGATCAACTGGTTCTTCGTCGGCAAGGTCACCAAGATCGACCCGACCCGGATCACGGACTGATGCCTCAGCGGGGCGCGTAGCCGTGCAGGAGCACCTCGACGATCTCCTCGGCGGGCGGGAAGTCGAGGTCCAGCAGCCCGCGATAGGTGACCAGGCCGCTGAGCAGGTCGGCGAGCAGCCGCGGGTCGCGGTCGGCGCGCAGTTCGCCCCGGGCGACGGCGCGGTCGAAGATGGCCCACGAGCGGTCGATGCGCTTGCGCATCGCGGTCCTGATGATCTCGCCGAGGCCGGGGTCGCGCCCCGCCTCGGCGAAGGTCTGCTTGGCGATCAGCCGCATGTGCGTCCAGAAGCCGATCGTCTCGGTGACGACGACCTGAAGGTCGCCGCGGAGCGAGCCGGTGTCGGGGATGGCGACGCCGGCGTCGATGAAGGTGGCCAGCGTGTCGAGCAGGAGCTCGCGCTTGCTGGCGTGGCGGCGGAAGACGCTGGCCCGCCCGACCCCCGCTGCGGCGGCGACCTCGTCCATCGTGAAGTCGAAGCCCTTGGTGAGCAGCAAGGACGTGGTCGCCTCCCGGATGCGGAGGTCGACGGTGGGGTCCGGAGGACGGGGCACGATGTGAGACTCCTAGTATCAGATACCATGCGTATCAGAAAGAAGAGGGTAGTCGTCATCGGCGCCGGAATCGCGGGACTCGCCACGGCGCGGGCCCTGCTCGCCGACGGCCACGAGGTCGAGGTCTACGAGGCGGCCCCCGAGCTGCGCGCCACGGGCGGTTCGGTCACCCTCTGGCCCGGCGCCACCGGGATCCTGCGGGAGCTGGGCGTCGACCCGGCCGCCCGCGGCAGCCGGCTGAGCGCGATGGAGTCCTACACGACGCGAGGGCGCCGGCTGTTCACCGTGGACCTGGCCGACATCGAGCGCCGCCTCGGCCGGCCGTCGGTGCACATCGTCCGCCGCGACCTGGTGGAACTGCTCGCCGAGGGCGTCCCGATCACCTACGGCGCCGAGGTGGCCGCGGTCGATCCCGACCGGGCGGAGGCCACGCTCGCCGACGGCCGGACGATCGGCGGCGACGTGCTGGTGGGCGCCGACGGCCGCCGCTCGGTCGTGCGGGGCGCGCTGTGGGAGCAGGACCCGGCCCGGCTCAGCGGCTGGGTGACCTGGCAGGGCTTCGTCTCCGAGCCCGATTCCGGCGTCATCCGGATGGCCACCGGCCGCCAGGGCCTGTTCAGCCTCGCCCCCGCCGGCGGCGACCGGCTGTTGTGGTGGTTCGACACGCGCGCCGCGCCCGGCAGCCGGCTCTGGGAGGACGAGCCCGACCCCGTCGCGGCGTTGCGTGAGCGGTTCGGGAGCTGGCGGGCGGGGCCCCTGCAGTGGTTGTGGCCCCAGCTCGGCGACGTCCAGTTCTTCCCGCACTACCGGCACGCGGTGCCCGAGGTCTGGGGCCGGGGCGCGGTCACGCTGGCCGGGGACTCCGCGCACACCATGCCTCCGGCGCTGGCCCAGGGCGCCAACCAGGGGATCGAGGACGCCTGGGCGCTGCGGGGCTCGCTGGAGGACCTGCGGGCCTACGAGCGCGGCAGGGCCAAGGTCGTGCGCCGGCCGGCGGTGCTGGCCGGGTTCGAGATGACCAGCCGCCCGCAGCCGCCGATGCCGAGCGCGCTGGTGACCGGCCTGTTCGCCCGGCTGCTGCGGGCGTTCAGCGGCTACCTCTTGACGACGCCGGAGCAGCGCCGCATATTGGGCAACGTTCCAGAAAGTCGCATATAGAGCAACACAATGCGCATTGCGCAACAAACTGACGCTTGGGGTGCCTGTGCCGAGCCTGATCCCCACCCTCCCTGGCCGCTCCTACACCGACCCCGCGATCTTCGCCGAGGAACAACGCAAGATCTTCGAATCCCTGTGGCACTGTGCCGTCCGCAGCGACGAGCTGGCCGAGCCGGGAGCCTTCAAGACCGTCCAGATCGGCCGCGAGAGCGTGATCGTCGTGCGCGGGCGCGACGGGGTGCTGCGCGCCTTCCTCAACGTCTGCCGGCATCGCGGCGCGCGGCTGTGCGTCGAGCCGGAGGGGCGGGTCAAGCGCACGATCAAGTGCTCCTACCACGCGTGGGCCTACGACCTGGACGGGCGGCTGGCCGCCGCGCCGAACCTGGTCAAGATGCCCGACGTGGACCGCGAGGAGTACGGCATGCTGGCCGTACACCTGCGGGAATGGCTGGGATACGCGTGGTTGTGCCTGGAACGGGAGCCGCCCAGCTTCGAGGAGACGGTGATGGGCGCGGCGACCGAGCGGCTGGGCGACCTGGCCTCGATCGACCGCTACCACGTGGACAAGCTCGCCCTCGGCCGGCGCATCGTCTACGACGTCCGGGCGAACTGGAAGCTGATCGTCGAGAACTTCATGGAGTGCTACCACTGCGCGACCATCCACCCCGAGCTCACGGCCGTGCTGCCGGAGTTCGCCGGGGGATACGCGGCGCAGTACTACGTGGGCCACGGGGCGCTGTTCGCCGAGCGGGCGGAGGGGTTCACGGTGGACGGGTCGAAGGGCTTCGCCAAGCTGCCGGACGTCTCGGCCGAGCAGGACCGGCGCTACTACGCGATCACCGTCAAGCCGCAGGTCTTCATCAACCTGGTGCCCGACCACGTGATCCTGCACCGCATGTTCCCGCTGGCCGCGGATCGCACCGTGGTGGAGTGCGACTGGTTGTACCACCCGGACGTGGTCGCGGGCGGGGCGGACATCTCCAAGTCGGTGGAGCTCTTCCACCTGGTCAACGAACAGGACTTCGAGGCCTGCGAACGCACGCAGCCCGGCATGTCCTCACGCGCCTACGACGGCGGAGGCGTGCTGGTGCCGAGCGAGCACCACATCTCGGCCTTCCATCGGTGGGTCGGCGAACGGCTGGCGGGCTAGAAGGGAAGTGCTTTCCCCGAGGGGGTGCGCAAGTCGAGCGGTACCGGCCGCCGCGGAGGGCGGGGGCGCTGGACGACCTGAACTTTTTTCACGCTTGGATCCTTTCTGGTGGATCCGCTCGAGGGACTAAGACCTGTATACCCGGGCACATTCGATGAATGTCACACCCTTTCCAACGGTCAGGACGGGTAACGTGGCAGTGATGGCGGCGAATCCGTTTGTTCACCCGGCGTACTTCTACCGAGACGACCGGGACTACGCGCTTGCCATGACCCGGTTCCTCCGGGACGGGCTGGAAGCCGGCGAGCCGGTCGCCGTCGCGGTGCCGCCGGGCAACCTCAAGCTGATCCGCGCCGAGCTGGGCGCGGACGCCGACGCGGTGCACATGCTGGACATGACGCTGGCCGGGCGCAATCCCGGCCGGATCATCCCGGCGGTGCTGCGCGATTTCGCCGACCGGCACCCCGACCGGCACGTGCGCATCATCGGCGAACCCATCTGGGCCGGGCGCAGCGCGTCGGAGTACCCGGCCTGCGCCCAGCACGAAGCGCTGATCAACTTCGCCTTCGACGGCCGCCGGGTCACCATCCTGTGCCCCTACGACGCCGAGGCGCTGACCCCGGAGGTGCTGGCCGAGGCCGAACGCACCCACCCAGTGCTGCAGGGCCGCGACCGGACGCACGCCTACGCCCCCGGGGAGGTGGTCAGCGGGCACAACCGCCCGCTGGACATCCCGGCGCACGCCGTCCGCCTGCGCTTCGACCGCACGAACCTCGGCGAGGTGCGCGTGCTGGCCTCCGAGCAGGCCGCGGGGTTCGGCTTCGCCGCCGCGCGCCTCGACGACCTGCGGCTGGTCGTCACCGAGCTGGGCGCCAACAGCATCGACCACGGCGGCGGCTCGGGCGAGCTGCGCGTCTGGACCGAGGACGGCCGGCTGGTCTGCGAGATCGCCGACACCGGCCACATCAGCGACCCGCTGGCCGGCCGCCGGCCCGTGGACCCGCGCAAGGCGGGCTCGCGCGGCCTGCTGATCGTGAACCTGCTGAGCGACCTGGTCCGCATCCACACCCGTGAGGGCCTGACCACCATCCGCACCTACTTCGACCTCCCGCTGGGCCTGCTGCCCGCCGGAATCGAGCGCGCCGACGGTGGGGCCGGCCGTCCCCTGGAGGCCCCCCGACCCTGAGGGGGAGCGCCCTACCAGGGTCGGTCTTCGCGCAGGTCATGGCGGTGCGTCCGACGAAGGTCGTAGGGGTTCGACCGGGGACTTTCAGGGCTGATCTCCGATACTGCCGAAGCCCGGTTTGCCCGAGCTTTGAAGCATGAAGGGATTGCTCGTCAGCGGATTCACCACCATCGGTCTCGGAAGCGGCGCGATGCTCGCCCTGCACGCGGGGGCGGGGCTCGACCCCGTGCACAGCGTCATCAGTGAGTACGCCTTCCAGTCGGTCGGATGGTTGTTGCCGGCCTCCCTCACGCTGTTCGCCGTCGGTTCCGCCCTGATCGCGGGGGCATTGGGGCGGGCCGGCGCCGACCGGCGGGTGGTGCTGCTGGTGGTGGCGTGGGGCGTGTCGATGTTCCTCATCGGCGCCTTCCCGACCGACCGCCCGGGCGTGCCGCTGTCGTTGTCCGGCGGCATCCACCGCTACGCGGCCTTCGTGGCCTTCCTGGTGATGCCGGTGGCCGGATTCCTGCTCGCCCGGGCGCGCATCCGGTACGCGCGAGCCGTACGCCTGCTGAGCACGGTGGCCCTGGTCGCACTGGTGGCGGTCGTGCTCCCGTACGTGATCAGGATGTTCGGGGTGCCGCTCACCAACGCCGACATCCCGGCCGGGGTGACCCAGCGGGTGGTCGTGGTGACCGAGATCGGCGTGCTGGCGCTGGCCGGCCTGTCCCTGCTGCGCGGCTCTCAGCGCTCCCAGGGCGGCGTCTCGCCGAGCTTGGCGTAGTACTTGGCCAGGTGCTTCTTGACCCGCTCACGCTCGTCGTCGGGGATCTTGACCCCGCCCCTGGCGCCGTCCATGACCCCGCCGGCCGCGAAGATCGCGTGCGGCACGGCCATCAGCCTGCCGTCGACGACGTCGGCGATGGGGAGCTTGTAGGCGCCCCACTCGTCGCCCTCGTCGGAGTCGTACCAGACGTGGGCCTCCTTGTACTTGGTGTTCGGCCGGCCGTCGGTGCCCGCCCACTCGCGGACCCGGCGGTCGGCCTCGTCGCGGTCCCAGGCGCGGTCGCGGTCGGCCAAGGGTAGATCTTGAAACGGAACGACAGTCATGCCGGGTTCCTGCCCGGGTAGGGGAGGGCTATGACGATCCTCGTGGCTTATGACGGTTCAGAAGATTCCCAGGCGGCCATTACCTTTCTCGGCCGATTGGCCAAGGGCAGCTCGGTGGTGGTCCTGACGGTGTGGGAGCGGTTGTCGGCCGCCTCGATGCGCACCGCGATCGGGATGATGCCGATGCCCGACACCACCGTCGAGGACGAGGCGGTGCGGGAGGCGATGCGCGAGCTGGCGGAGCGGGGCGCGGAGCTGGCCCGGCAGGCCGGGCTGGAGGCGAGCGCGCGCTACGACGACAACTCGGTGGCGGTCTGGTCGACGATCGTGGACGTGGCCGAGGAGATCGACGCCGAGCTGATCGTCACCGGGACCCGCGGCCTGGGCGGGATGCGCTCGCTGCTGCTGGGCAGCACCTCCGACCGCGTGCTGCACCACGCCAAGCGGCCGGTGCTGGTGGTGCCCGGCCCCGAGTCGTGAGGTATGTTTCTCCCATGACGACGACCGTGGTGATGATGGCCCTCTAGGGGCTCACCGCGTCGTCCGCTGAAGAGGCCCTGCGAACCGGGGCCTCTTGTCATGTCCGGGGCCCCACGGGAGGCACCCGATGTACATCACCACCACCATCCCCTACGTCAACGCGCGCCCGCACCTCGGCTTCGCGCTGGAGATCGTGCAGGCCGACGTGCTGGCCCGCCACCACCGGCGGCTCGGCGAGCAGGTGCGCTTCCAGACCGGGACCGACGACAACTCGCTGAAGAACGTGCTGGCCGCCGAGGCCGCCGGGGTGCCGGTGCGCGACCTGGTGGCCCGCAACTCCGAGGCCTTCCACGCCCTGCGCGGGCCGCTGGAGCTGTCCTTCGACGCCTTCGTGCGCACCAGCGCCGACCCGGGCCACCGCGCCGGGGTCGAGGAGCTGTGGGCGGCGACCGCGCACGACGTCTACCAGAAGCACTACGAGGGCCTGTACTGCGTGGGCTGCGAGCAGTTCTACCCCGACGACCACTGTCCCGACGGGCACGCGGGGCCGCTCCAGCGGGTCGCCGAGCGCAACTGGTTCTTCCGGCTCTCGCGCTACCAGGACCGGCTGATCGAGCTCATCGAGCGCGGCGAGCTGCGGATCGAACCGGCCGCCCGGCGCAACGAGGTGCTCGCCTTCCTGCGCGCGGGCGTCGAGGACATCTCGATCTCGCGCAGCGCCGAGCGGGCCAGGGGCTGGGGCATCCCGGTGCCCGGCGACCCCACGCAGGTGATCTACGTGTGGTGGGACGCGCTGGCCAACTACGTCACCGCGCTGGAGGACTACGAGCGCTGGTGGGTGCGCGAGCCCCGCCGCACGCACCTGCTGGGCAAGGGCGTCATCCGCTTCCACGCCGTCTACTGGCCGGCCATGCTGCTGTCGGCGGGCCGGCCGCTGCCCACCGAGCTGTTCGTGCACGACTACCTCACCATCGGCGGGCGCAAGATCAGCAAGTCGGGCGGCGCCACGGCCGACCCCGCCGAGCTGGCCGCGGTCTACGGCGGCGACGCGCTGCGCTGGTGGCTGCTGCGCGAGGTGCCGCGGGTGGGCGACGTGGACTTCACCGAGGAACGGCTGGCCGCGCGGCACGACGAGGACCTCGCCAACGGGCTGGGCAACCTGGTCAGCCGCGTGCTCACGCTGATCGGCCGCCGGCTCGACGGGCACGCGCCCGAACCGGCCGAGGTGCTGCCGGCCTGCCTGACGGTCGCCGAGCGGGTGGGGGAGGCGCTGGACGCCTTCGACTTCCGGCGGGCGGCGGGGGCGGTCTGGGAGATCGTGACCGAGGCCAACGCCTACATCGAGCGGACGCAGCCGTGGAAGCAGGCCGACCCGGCCGCCTCGCTCGGGACCCTGCTGCACGCCTGCCGTACGCTCGCCGAGCAGTTGGCGCCGTTCCTGCCGGGCGCGGCGGCGCGGGTGGCCGCTCAGGTGCACGGGGTACGGCTGGCGCGGCCCGAACCGCTCTTCCCGAGGCTGGTCGGCGGGCGTACGGTGTGACGAGCCGACCAGCCGGTATGGAGGTTGCCATGCCCACCGTGAACACCATCCGCGGCCCCGTGGACGTCGAGGACCTGGGCCAGACCCTGATGCACGAACACGTCTTCGTCCTGGCCACCGAGCACCTGGACAACTACGGCCGGGGCTCCTGGTGGGACGAGGAGCACCGGGTCGCCGACGCGATCACCAAGCTGAACGCGCTGGTGGCCAAGGGGGTGAGCACGATCGCCGACCCGACCGTCTGGGGCCTGGGCCGCTACATCCCGCGCATCCAGCGGATCGCCGAGCAGGTGCCCGGGCTGAACATCATCCCCGCCACCGGGCTCTACAGCTACGACGAGATCCCGCACCAGTACGAGCACCGCGGCCCCGGCCTGCTCTTCGACATCCCCGACCCGATCGTGGACGACTTCGTGCGCGACCTGACCGAGGGCATCGCCGACACCGGGGTCAAGGCCGCGTTCATCAAGTGCGTCGTCGAGCAGAAGGGCCTGACGCCGGGCGTCGAGCGCATCTGCCGCGCGGCGGCCCGCGCGCACGTGCTCACCGGCGCGCCGATCACCGTGCACACCAACTCCGGCACCCGCAGCGGGCTGCTCGCGCTCGACCTGTTCGCCAAGGAGGGCGTCGATCTGACCAAGGTCGTGGTGGGACACGCCGGGGACAGCAACGATCTCGACTACCTGATGCGACTGGCCGACCAGGGCGCGATCCTGGGCATGGACCGCTTCGGCCTGGACCTCTACAACCCCATGGCGCAGCGGGTCGAGACCGTCGCCGCCCTTTGCGAGCGCGGGTACGCAGACCGTATGGTGCTGAGTCATGACTCGGCCTGCTTCATGGACTACTTCGGTGGCGCCTGGGACCAGGCAGTCCAGACCGCGGCGCCGAACTGGCGCTACGATCACATACACGACGACGTGCTACCCGCACTTCGCGTCGCGGGCGTGAGCGACGCGCAGATCGAGCAGATGCTGGTGGCCACCCCGAGACGCTACTTCGCCTGACCGACGTTTTCCTGGAGGGGCCGGTGACTTCGGAGCAACAGACCTTGTCGATCAGTCTGGGTCTGCAGGGACCCAGCGTGATCGTCAGACTCTCCGGAGACTTCGACTTCACCTCGGCCGCGGAAGTGCGTGAGCGCGTCACCCAGGCGCTCGACCTCACCCAGCCGCCGCTGCTCGTCGTCGACCTGCAGGCCGTCGACGTCTGCGACTCCTCGGGCCTGTCCGTGCTGGTCTACCTGCACAAGGCCGTCACCGCCTCGGGCGGGCGGCTGCTGCTGGCCGGGCTGCACGGACGGGTCAAGCACCTGTTCGAGCTGACCGCGCTCGACCGTTTCTTCGACCTGCGGCCGACCGCCGAACTGGCGATCGCAGAACTTAGCGATTCGGGGCATTCTCCGCCATTTGCCGGGTAGCGGCGAGGCATGTCCGACGCGCTGGGTGCCTACCTCCGGGAGATCGGCCGGACGCGCCTGCTCACCGCCGGCGACGAGGTCGACCTCGCCCGCCGGATCGAGGCCGGGCTCTACGCCCGGCATCTGCTGGCCGCCGGGAAGCAGAGCGCCGAACTGCACCGCGTGGCGCTCGACGGAGCAGAGGCCAAGGAGCAGCTCATCCGCGCCAACCTGCGGCTGGTCGTCGCGGCCGCCAAACGATACGTGCACCGCGGGCTGCCCCTGCTGGACCTGATCCAGGAAGGCAACCTGGGGCTCATGCGGGCGGTGGAGAAGTTCGACTACGCCCGCGGCTACAAGTTCTCGACCTACGCGATGTGGTGGATCCGGCAGGCCATCGAGCGCGGGGTCAACGACAAGGCCCGGACCGTGCGGCTGCCGGTGCACGTGGCCGAGGAGGTCGCCCGGCTCACCCGGCTGGAGCGGCGGCTGCTGGTGGACCTGGGACGCGAGCCCGAGGTCGAGGAACTCGCCGAGGCGGCCGGCCGTACCGTCGAGCAGATCGCCGACCTGCGGGCGGTGGGCCAGGAGACGATCAGCCTCGACCTGCCCGTCGGGGCGAACGGCGAGGGCCGGATCGGCGACCTGATCGTCGAGGACGAGGGCCTGCGGGTGCAGGAGTTCCTGGAGCGGCAGGTCTTCGGCGACCAGCTCCGCCGGATGATCGAGCTGCTGCCGCCGCGGGAGTCGTTCATCCTGCGGGCCCGCTACGGGCTGGCGGGGCGGGAGACGCAGACCTACCGGGAGATCGCCGAGTGCCTGGGGCTGACCCGGGAGCGGATCCGCCAGTTGGAGAAGCAGGCGCTCAAACGGTTGCGGGAACGTCGCGATCTGCTCGCCTGGGCGTCGTGACGTTGACCGAGTGCGACTATTGGGCGTAAATCGAGGATGTCTACGTCAGGGGGCACCATCATCATGATCCGTCGACTCGTCTGCGCGCTCGTGGGCGCGGTGGGGGGCCCGCCCCTGGTAGCCGCCCAGCCCGGCGGCGCGGGCCGCCCCGCCCGGGCGGGGGGGGGTGGGGGAATCACACCTGTTGACTACCAGC